>NZ_JAGTJK010000020.1:0-214800 GCF_028435265.1 Polyangium jinanense
CCCCTGGACCCGGACCAGCGCAAGCGCTGGACTCGGGGTCGATGAACTGCGCGATGCGCAGTTCATCGAACGGGCCGTGGCAAGACTGGCGACGACCTTGCCAGTCAAACCCGCAGCGTTGACGTGCCTGCTCGAGCGCTGCTGTCTCAGCTGGCAACGCCGCTCGTGGTCTTGCCCCGGGCCCGTCCGAGAAACCGCGCGTTGCGCGGTTTCTCGGCCCTCGGTCCAGGCCGTGCCTGGTCCGGGGTGCAGGGGGCGGACAGCCCCCTGCTGGGGTGCGGGGCAACGCCCCGCTCCGCTCCGCGCATCTGTCAGGGCTGCGCTTCGGCCCCGGTGCCGAGCGCGCCATTGGCGTCGCGGCCGCCCCACACGAGGATCCGCGAACCTGTCCATACGGCCGTCGCGTCGCGGCGTGAGCTCAGCGTGGGCACCTCGGGGATCGGCTCCCACGTCCCGCCGTTCATCCCGGGCGTGTACCTCCCGCCGTCGCCGAGGCTCCCCGTGCAGACGAGATCGCCGCAGCCTCCCCAGACGACCATGGACGACCCGGTCCAGACCGCGACGTGCGACCGCCGCGCGCTTGGCGCGCCTGTCGTGCTCATGGGCGCCCACGTGCCTTGCGCGCCGTCCTTGGGGTTGAAGATCCCGCCGGTATCGAGGTAGGGCCCGCCGTTCCAGCCGCCCCAGATGAAGATTTCCGAGCCCGTCCACACCGCCGTGTGGGACTCGCGGAATGACGCCGCGTTCGTGTTCGAGGTCTTTGCTGTCCACTGGTCGTCGAGCGGCGAGTACATCGCGCCGTCGCCGAGCCAATCGAAGAAGTCCATCCCGCCCCACACGATCATGTGCTCGCCGGTCCATGTCGCGGAGTGCTGCGTGCGTGGGCTCGGGGCGCCCACCGTGCTCGTCGGGGTCCAGGTCTTCGTTGGGATGTAGTAACGGCCGCCGGAGAGCAGCGCCTGGTCGGTCCCCGCGGTCCCTCCCCAGACGATCATGTACAGGCCCGCCGCGACGGCCGAGTGCCGGATGCGCGCTGTCGGCTCGTTCGCCGTCGGCAGCGGCGTCCAGGTATCGGTCTTCGGGTTGTAGCTCGCGCCCGCGCCGACCAGCCCGTTCGTCGAATACCCGCCCCACACGATCATGACCTGGCCCGTCCAGACGGCCGTGTGCCCGAAGCGCGGGGAGGGGGCGTCGACGGTGCTCATGGCTTTCCACGTCTTCGCCATCGGATCGTAGATCGCGCCGTCGCCGAGCAGCGGATCCGAGCCGCCGCGCTCGCCGCCCCAGATGATCATGTGCGTGCCGGTCCAGATCGCGGTGTGGTTGAAGCGCGGCGAAGGCGCGTTCTCCGCGGGCAGCGGGACCCACGAGAGGCAGGCACCACCGACTGCTGCGTGCGAGATCATCCCCGTCTGCGGATCGCAGGAATCGGTCGTGCACGGATCGCCGTCGTCCGTGGCGACCGGCTGGGGCACGCACGCGCCTGCCGCGTCGCAGGTGAAGCTTTCGACGCAGGGCTCCGGGGTGCCGCACGACGTGCCTATCGCGAGGGGCGTCGACGCGCACGCGCCCGCTGTGCACGTGTCTGCGGTGCAGGGGTTCTTGTCGTCGCAGCTCGTGTCCGAGGTGCAGCCCGCGTCGCCGCTGCTGTCGGGCGCGCCTGCGTCCGGGGCGTCCGTGTCTTTGGGGATGAGATCGTAATCAATCTCGGCGATGAGCACGCAGCTCGTGACCGACGACGCGGCGAGCGCGGCGAGGAGCGCGCTCGCGAGGGCGAGCGACGCGCGGCGGGGAGACATCCCTTTTCGGTACCAAGGATGTCGTCGAGCTTCAAGAACTCCTTCCCATGGCGGGAATAGGGGCGCATAATCCGGATCTGATCTCTCCTCGTCCTCGATCCTCGAGACGAGGCGAATCGAAACGAGGACCGCGCGGATCGATGCCGGACAAGGCGCGCGCCCTCGGGTTCCCGGGCCTCCCCGGGTGGACATGCATCGATCCACCTGGATCACCCTCGATCCTTTATGGCAGTGAAAACTTCTCGTGAAACCGGATCCCGGGGCCGCTCCATTCTGGGGCTGCTTCTGTCGCTCGGCGTTGTGGTCACGATCGCGGGGATGAGCGCCTGTTCGAGCAATAACTCGGAGGGCTCCTCGGAGGGGACCGGCGCGAGCGGGGGCGCGGGCGGGGCCGGTGGGGGCGAGCCTGCGGGGCCGACGCCGTACGAGCTTTTCCTGAAAATCGAGCCCGACCTCGTGGCGAATTGCAATATCTGCCACAAGAAGGGCGGCTCGGCGCCGGCGCCGTTCCTCGCGGGGGAGACGCCCGAGGAGCGGTACCAGACGATAACGTTCTGGCCGGGCATCGTGACCAAGGCGCCCGAGCAGAGCATTCTGCTCACGCACCCGGAGTCGCCGAACCACGGCGGCGGCGAGGCGCCGAAGATTCCGGAGAACGTCAAGCCCGGCGTCCTCGAGTGGCTCACGGCGGAGGCCGACGGCCTGCCGGATGGCAACGGCGATATCGGGCCGAGCGTGCGTCCGTTCCGGCCTTTGCCCGGCGGCGCGCTGAACACGGTCTACCTCGACGCGCTCGGCGAGGATTTCCAGTACATGTCGATCGCGTTCTTCGCGGAGGCGATCGGCGGCACGAGCGACGCGCCCACGATGCTCCGGCTGACGAACATCACGGTGCACCCCGTGGTGGACAAACCGCTCCACATCGTGCACCCGGTCTTCACGGTGTACGTGCCCGGACAACCGGGTGATCCGGATCCGGTCGACAGCTTCTCGAACCTCGACCAGACGTTCACGCTCGGCGGAGACAACACGCTCGGCACCGGCGAGGTCGTCCTGACGAACTGGCAGAAGGGGGCCTATCTCGGGATCGCGTTCGAGCTCATCGAGGTTTACGGCGGCAATGCGGGCCCGGGGACGGGGTGTAACGATCTCGTGAACTTCCAGCAGAACGTCGTGCCGGCCATGCAGACGTGCATGATGAAATGCCACGGCGGGGCAAACCCGCAGGCGAAAGGCACGATGGATCTGTCGGAGCTCAATGTGATGATGCCCTCGGCGGCATGCCAGGAGGTGCGGGCGCGCATCAAGCCGGGTGATCCGGCGGCGAGCCAGATCCTGCAGGTGACGGATCCGGTGCAGCCGATCGTGCACATGTACAAATTCGACGGTGATCTGAACGCATACAACGCTTTCAAGACCAAGGTGGAGCCTTGGATCATGGCGGAGCAGCAATGACAATGAAATGGGGCAAGAGAGCGTGGACCGGGACCGCGCTGATGGGACTTTCTTTGGTCCTTTCTGCGTGTAACCCGGACGATCCCAACAAGCTCCTCGGCGGGCCGCCTGCCAATGGGGGCAAGCCCTGCCCGCCCTCTCTGGGCGGCGAGGGCGGATCCACGGCGTCGACCACCGTCGGCAATGGCGGATCGGGCGGCGATCCGACGACGACGAGCGGCGGGACGACGGGCGGCGGCGAGGTGAAGACCGTGCTCGACGAACGCATCGTCTCGTACAGCGAGGCGCTGCGCACCGCGAGCCTGAAGCTCGTCGGCAAGCTGCCGAAGAACGACGAAATCGAGGGCATCCGGAGCGCGGCGGATCCGAAGCAGGTCTACGAGACGTTCGTCGACCAGTACATGGCGTCGCCGCGGTTCGCCGCCGTGATGATCGATTACTGGAAGAACACGTTCCGCTCGGGCGCAATGGCGGCGAACGAGGCGCCGAACCGCAACAACGCGCCGCTCTTCGCGGCGAAGGTGACCGTCGAGGGCAGCGATTATCGCCAGCTCTTCACGGCCACGAGCGGCACCTGCCCCACGTTCGACCCGGCCGCCGGCACGTTCACGCCCGTCGATTGCGCGAACGGCCCCGCCGCCGCGCCCGCGGCCGGCGTGCTCACGGACGCGGGCCTCATGGCCCAGTACGCGAGCGCGCTCGCGTTCCGGCGCGTGCGCTTCATCCAGGAGACGTTCTCCTGTCGCAAGATGCCGGCCGAATACCGGGCCACGCCGGAGCCGAAGGGCGGCGGTTTCTATACGTCGCCCTGGCCGTTCGAATCGATCGGCGGCGCGGCGAACGGCGGTCGTGTCGACTTCCTGGATTACTCGTCGACGATCTGCGCGAACTGCCACGGTTCGATGAACCATCGCGCCCCGCTTTTCGCGGCCTACGACGACGCCGGCAAATACGTCGAGCCCGTCGCCGGAATGGACGGCATCCTCGAGTTCTCGGCCACGGTGCCCATCGACGGCAATCCGAAGGTCAAGCAGAGCGATTACCTGCCCCCCGGCGAGACGACGGCCTTCAAGTTCGGCGAGCCCGCGGCGAACCTCCTCGAGTTCGGCCAGCGCATGGCGGCCGACGACGAGGTTGCCCGTTGCGCGGTGGTCCGCGTCTGGAACTACGCCCTGTCGAAGGGCGACGCGGTCTACGATCTGGCGGACGTGCCCGATTCGGTCATCGCCCCGCTCGTCACGCAATTCAAGACAAACTACAACCTGCGCGAGATCATCCGCGCCGCGTTCGTCCACGACGACTTCGTGAGGTATTGATCATGGCGCGGAGCTTCCTCGGCTGGGCGCTGCCCGGCCTGTTCTTCACGATCGGCTTCGGATTCGCGGCGTGCCTCGGCAGCTCGGATCCGATGGGCGAGGACTGCGAGCCGACGACGTCGGGCCCCGGCGTGGGCGGCAATGGCGGCACGGGCGGCGCGGGCGGCGCGGGCGGCGGCACGGCCGGCGCGGGCGCGCAATCGAACGGCGATCCCGAGACGAGCGAGAATGGCAGCAACAACTTCCACCACCCGATGGACCCGACGCAGGCGGGCCAGGACGATCCGTTCGAGATCCTGAAGAAGCGCGCGGCCGAAGGACCGCCGGAGATCCGCACGCGGCTGCATTCCTGCAGCAAGCTCACGTATGCGGCGCTCGGCGATCTGCTCACGACGCGCGGCGTGGATCTCAACAAGGTGGCCGCGGCGGGCCAGCCTCCGACGGCGGGCCAGCTCTTCAAATCGGCGGCGACGAAGGATTCGCTCGGCGTGGCGAACTTCGACGCGCGCATGGGCGAGTCGTATTTCTATACGATCTCGGCGGCCGCGAAGGTGCTCGACATCTTCATCCAGGCCGCGCCCGAGATCATCCAGAACATCGAGAACGCCGAGGAGTGCAAGATCAACGGCGCGGGCAATCCCATGTTCGACGCTGCCACGGGCAGGTGCGTCTACAACTCGCTGAGCTGCATCATGGGCCGGCCGGCGACCGAGGACGACATGGACCTCTGCAACCTGATGATCGAGCAGGCGAACAAGGCGGATCCCAAGGATCTCGCGAACAAGCGCGCGCTCACCGTCGCTGCGTTCCTGAGCGCGGCGCATACCTGCGAGTAGGAGAACGGGCCATGGCAAACTACAAACTCAAGGATTTGCGCGGCCCCCAGCGCCGGAACTTTCTCCGGCTGATGGCTGCGGCGGGCGCGGGCTTCGCGCTCGAGCGCTCGCGGCTTCTCAATTTCATCGCCGACGAGGGCGGCACCGCGCTCGCCGCCGAGGCGTGCGGCGAGACGAACCGCCACGTCGGTATCGTCTCCGGCGGCGGCAATTTCTGCCTCTGGCAGCTCATCTGGCCGCTTCCCGACGTTGCCGCGTCCATGAACCCGGCCTTCGCGTACGACGCGGTCGGCCAGGGCTTCATGACGAACTACGTCGACGATTCGTCGTATTTCAAGTCGGGCGCCGCCGACCGGCCGATGTATTACGGCCCGGATTCGCCGTTCGTCGATCAGGCGACGCAGACCGTTATCCGCCCGATGACCGCGTACCTCGTCGCCGACACGGCCGTGCACCACCGCAAGCCGCTCCGCCAGATCACGATCGACGGCGCGCTCCCGGGCAACACGAACAACAGCGGCGACGGCGTCGTCGGGAACAGCGTCACGCTTTTTGCCGCGATTGGCGCATTGCAACGCACGACGACCTCGATCCTGCCCTCGATTGGCGTCGCGCCCGCCTCGATTGGCTCCGCCCCGGGCGCGCCCACGCTCTCGGTCGTTCCGAGCGCGGACTCGATGGTCGATCTGTTCAACAGCGCCGCGTCGAAGGCGATCCTGCTCGCGCAGGAGGACAAGTCGATGTTCGAGACCTATTACAAGGCGATCCTCGGCCTGCGCGAGGCCGCGGGGCGCCCGACCTGGGCCCGCGAGCTCGACATCGCCAAGAAGGCCTCGAACCTGATTGGCCGAAACCTCGCCGCGCAGCTCATGCCGTCGACCGAGGACCTCGCGTTTTACGGGGCCACCGCGGTCCAGGGCATGGATGCGAGCATGTTCTTCGGTGGTCAGAACGGCAAGGACAGGCTCCTCAACCTGGCCAAGGCCCTCATCATCACGAAGAAGGCGTTCACGCTCGGTTTGACGAACCAGGTCATCATCGGCGTCATTGCCGAGACGGGCGGCGGCATCTTCACCGATCCGCACGAGACCTTCGCGCAGCTCCCCGGCGCGCGGAACGTCATCAAGTATTACGGCATGTTCCTCGACCGGTTCTACCAGGACCTCGCGAATTCGCCGGATCCGGCCTGCACCGCGAAGAACCTGGACAAGACCGTCATCACCACGGTCCACGGCGATCACCCGCACGATCCGCTCACGCGAAACGCGTGGCCAGACTCGACCCCGGGCGGCGCGAACTGGATCTACGTGATGGGCAATGGGTACCTCCCGGCCGGTTGGCACGGTCATCCGAAGACCAACAACACGGCATTCGGCATCGACCCGACGACGGGCCTGAGCACCGATTACAACGGGACGAAGTCCGTGCACGCCGCGAGCGCCGCGATCCTCTACGCGATCGCGAACGGCGACATGAAGAAGGTGACGGAATTCTACAAGGGAGACGCCATCACCGCGCTCGTGAACAAGGTGTGACCGAGGCACCCATTCGATGACGTCGGCCGCGGAGCGATCCGCGGCCGAAGTCTTTTGTGGGGTACGAACGTCGAAGAGCGCGGGCGGCGAAGAGGTGTAAGGTCGAATCCGGCCCGAACGTTGTCGAGACTGAGGTGGAGCGAATGAAGCGGAGCATGGTGGGTTTTGCGGCGTTCTTCGCCGCGGGTGTCGGGCTCGCGATCGGGTGCGGGGGTGGGCCCGCGGTCGTGCAAAGCAGTGATCAGGCCGCCGAGCCGCTCCCCTCGCAAGGGAAGACCGAGCCCACGGCGAAGCCCGCGGCAACGCCCGTCACGACCGGCACGGCGCCCGAGGTGGCGACAGGGCCGACCGAATGGGGGATCGTGGGGCCGGAGCCGGCAAAGGCTGTGGATTACCCGAGCGTCGTCGCGAGGGTCGAGTCGATGATCCGCGACCGCAACGTCATGGCGGGGGCGCAACGGCGCGGTTTGTCGGTCATGAACGTGATGTGGGAGGACACGGGCCGCGCCCAGGGGTCTTCGGTCGGGCCGAACATCTCGGACCTGACGCTGCAGGTGCGCTTCCACGACGAGAGCGGGAGTTATTTCAAGACGGCGCTGATGCCGGTGATCCGATTTCCGAATTTCACGGACCGCACGGGCGACATCCCGGCCGATCGGTTTTTCGTGCGCGTCGGCAATCAGAAGGCGGGCAGCCAATCCATCGAATCGGTGCCGCTCAAGGACGTGCTGAAGGACATTCGCGCGTTCGCCAGCGTGCCGAGCTCGATCCTCGGCAATGGCAACCTGCTCGCGCCACGGGACACCCATTTCCTGGTGAGCGCGCAGGCCGTGTTCCTGCCGATCCCGAAGACGGGCAAGGCCGAGTTCAACCCGGTCATTTTCAATTACCAATCGGCCCCGAAATCACCCGCCGTGCTCACGCTTTTGGTGACGCGCGAGGGGACAAGCATCAGCGTGATCGAGAATCGCCGCGAGGACATGGGCATGCGCGGGGGCGGGCAGGAGCTCTACTTCAACAACAAGGGTCAGCGCGCCTCATTCACGGCCGAGCGCCGGAGCGACGTGAAGGCGCGCATCGAAGCGCAAGGCGGGCCGAAGACGGAGGCCGAGAAGAGCGCCCTCGCAAAGGGAGCAGACGTGCTCTTCCTGGTGCAGGTGCCGCTCGTGCACGCGCAGCGCGGGGTACTCGGCGGTTCGGTGCCGACCATGCCGGCCATAGAGCCGAAAAGCGGCGGGGCGCCGATGCCCATGGCCACGGCCACGACCAAGCCGTCGAAGACGGCCGATCTCCTGCCCAGCGAAGAGAGCGACGTGGAGCAAGCGGTGCTCGGCCACGGCCCGAACCTCGGGCCCTACAACGAGGGGCGGAACCTGCGGCTCGTGCGCGATCCCAAGTTCCCGATCCGAGTGACGGTGCAGTTCTACAAGGCGACGAGCAACGGCGTCGTGAACGAGTCGGACCTCGACGCCATCGCGCAGTCGATCGGGAGCGTGTACGAGCACGCCGAGTTCGTCGGCTCGCTCGTGGTGCCAGAGGGAGATCCGCGGAGGCCGACAGCGTGGCAGACGATCCCAGGGGAGTGGTTCCCCTGGTGATACTCAGGCCCTGAAGCCGCTGCGCTGGGGCGTTGCCCCAGGCCCCACCGGGGCTATCCGCCCCTGGACCCGGACCAGCGCAAGCGCTGGACCCAGGGTCGATGAACTGCGCGATGCGCAGTTCATCGAACAGGCCGAGGCCCTGCCAACCAAGACAGCCGCACTGCCCTCTCGACTGGCAACGCGGTCCAACGGGCCCGTTGGAAGAACTGCGCGGAGCGCAGTTCTTCCACCCTCGGTCCAGGCCGTGCCTGGTCCGGGGTGCAGGGGGCGGACAGCCCCCTGCTGGGGTGCGGGGCAACGCCCCGCGCATCCACCCTCTCAGGCCGGGAGCGACAGCGCTTCCTCCACCCACGCGCGCGCCTTCGCGGCGAGCGCGGACAGGCGCTCGGCATCCCACGTCGCGCGCGGCAGCGGGATCTCGCGACGCGTGACGGTGTTCCGCGTGTCGAAGAGATCGCAGAAGGATTGGAGCGCGAAGGCCTTGCGGAATCGATCCACGAGCGCGTGCTCCTCCGCCTCACATAGGTACGTCTCCGCGAGCCGAGCGAAGCCCTGGACCTCGTTCGCCTCCCACACGAGTGGGACGTCGAGGACGCGCTGCGCGGCTCGCGCGTCTCCTCGCGCGAGTGCCTCGTCTGCGGCGGCGAGGGTGCGCACGTAGTCCCGCACCAAGACTTGCTTGGGCGCCCATGGCCTCTCCTCCGAGAGCGGCACGCAGAGCGGAATGAGCTGCTCGGGTTCGCACGTGCCTTCCTTGTACGTGGCCGAGCGATCGAGCTCGACGAGTGCTGCCTCCGGTTCGCCGAGCATCAGGAGCGTGATCCCACGCAAGTGATGGAAGTGCTTCACGTCTGCCTCCTCGGAGAGCTGCGAAGGATCGATGCCGTCGAGCTGCTCGAGCGCATTTCGCCACTCGGCCACACAGGCGAGCGAGCGCGCGAACGACAGGCGGACCCGCGGGTGATGGGGGAACTTCGCGCATACGAGCTCGTCGACGTGTCCTGCGGTCGCGTGCTCGCCGATCGCGTAGAGCCCTCCCTCGAACGCCAGAAGCTCGTCGGGACCGGCCTTGCTCTTTGCCCACGCGAGGCGGCGCTTCAACCCTTCCTTTCCCTCCTTCCGCAGAGCGCGCTCCTCTGCGATCGCCGCCGCGAGGTGCCTTCCTGTCGGCTGGTGGCAGAGCAAGCGCCTCGCGTACAGAGACCTCACGGGCAGGCTCGGGAAGAAGAACGCCCCGGTGGTGTGGCCCTCGGGAACCTTGGGGGGCTCGGCGTCGAGCGGCACGATCGTCGGGCGTCCCTCGTGCACCACGAGGAGCGCCGCGTGGTGGTTGCCAGGCGTCGCGAGGAGGATCGAGGACCGCGGCACGCGGACGCGGTACACGATGGAAGGGCCTGCCTGTCCGTGGCGGAGGCCGAAGAGCAAGGGGCCATCCCCTTGCATGTCGAACAGCACGAACCACATCCCTGCCGAGGCGCTCCCGACCCCGGTTCCTTCGTAGATGCCCGTCACGCCATCGAAGAGCTGGAAGGGCCCCACCCCTCCCGCGCCCCCCTGGACGAACCCCCACAGCGCGCCTTGGGGGTCCTTCGGCCCGTACTCGGCGCAGGCGACGCCGACGACGCTCTCGCCGTCGGGGCAAGGGACCACCGTGAGGGATAGGAGTGCGGTGGGGATCGGCGCACCGGATGGCGCGCCGCGGGGCGAGTAGAACGTCGTTCGCCCGGTGTCCTTCTCGTTGTCGGCTTCCACGACGACGACGCGCGGCGCCGAGAGTCCCTCGACGCTGTGGATGTTGACGCGCGGGAAGCGGTGCTCGCGGATCTCGCGGACGAGCCGCGAATCCTGGAGGTCGAACACGCGGATCACGTTCGACATGTCGCGCGAGCTGCGTGTCCGGAGCCAGAGGTACCGCCCATCCGGGCTGACGGTGCCCTCTTCGATGCGCAGCTCCGGCAGCGTGTCCTCGAAAATGCCCTCTTCGATCGTCGGCACGACGGCGCCGTCGTTGCGGAGGATGTTCGGCCACCATGCGAGCACGGTCCAGTCGTCCGTGTCGATCTCGAGCACGCCTCCGCACCGTCCGGCGAGGATCAAGCGATGGCCTCGGAGCGCGAATGTCAAGAGCTCGAGGGACCTCGGCGTCCGCAGGAGTACGCGCGTCCGGAGCGCGCCTGTCGCGACATCGATCACGCGGACGAAGACCCACGGGCCCCTCGTCGAGGGGACGATGAGCACGGCCTCCTCGCGCTCGTTGCGCGTCCGCACGAGCATCGTTTCCCACTTCCACCGCGGGAATACCCGCGCGTCGTGGAAGATCGCCAGAGGCCCCGCCGTGACGCCCTCTCCCTCGAACACCTCGACCTGCACGGAAAACGCGCGCCGCACCTCCGCGCGGATCTCCCCGCGCAGGGCTGCGATCCGCGCTGCTTCCTCGCCCTCCACACGCGCCGCGAGCTCCTCGCACACGGCGAGCGCGCGCAGGGCATCCCCCTCGCGCCGGAGCTGCTCGATCGACGCCGCGAGCGTGTGACGCTCGACGATCCTCTGCACCTCCGCGTGAAACCGATCGAACGCCGCGACCTCCTCCTCCGGCAGATCCTTGCGTTGCACCTCGCCGAGCAGCTTGCTCGCGTGCGCCGCATCGCCTGCCTCCATCACCCGCCGCGCGGCCTCGACCCGCCCGGTCGCGACGCGCCGACGTTCCTCCGCGATCGCGGCCTGCGCGCGCTTTCGTACGTCCTCCGCGGGACCGAACCCTTGCAGCACTCTTCCGTGTGCGTCGACGAGCTCCATCGCCGTCTCCGGGGCTCGCTCGGCGAGCTCCGCGGCGCGGTGGAGCGCGACGATCGCGGCCACGGCTGGCTTTACCTTCGCGCCTTCGCCGGGCGGCGCGACGGCATCCATCCACGCGAGGACCTTCGCGCTCGCGTGCTCCTTCACCCGGATGCGCCCCGCGGCGGGCAGCGCGGCGTACGCGGCGAGCCCCTCGGCGAGCGCGCTTGCGGCGATCAGCTCGGCGATCGCCGCGACGCGCGCTTCGTCTTCCCGCGCGCGGGCCTCGGCGAGCTTCGCGGCGATCCGTCGTTCCGCGGGCGCCGCCTCGTGCTCTGGCAGCCCGAGGCCTTTGGCCGCTTCGAGCAGCGCGACGGCTTGCACGGTCTCGCCGCGCTCGAGCGCCTCGTGTGCGTCGTCGAGCTTTCGCCGCGCCTCGTCCCGCTTCTTTTGCTCCTCGACACCACGGAGAATCCTCCGGGCGACGTCGCTCTCCGGGTGAGCCGCGAGGATCTCGCGGGCTCGTTCTTCCGCGCCGGGGAGATCACCCTCCGCGAAGAGCCGTGAAGCTTCCGCTTCCGCGGGACCTCGCGTCGCGGCCCGTGCCTTCGCGAGCGTGGCGGCGAGGCCGGCGAGCTCTGGGTGTGTGGCGTCCATGGCTCGCGCCCGCGCGAGATCGTCCGCGGCCACGGCGAGGTTTTCCGTCGCGAGCGCGCTTTTCGCCAACGCCACGAAGATCTCGGCGATGCGCGCCGGTGGGGCCTTTGCGCTCGTGGCCGGAAGCAGGTGAAGGGCGCGGGCGCGGTCTTCGCGCCTCGCGGCGGCGAGCGCGAGGAGGAGACGCACGTGGACATCGGCGAGCGTCTCCGCGGGGAGCGTCTCCTCGATGTCGAGCGCCTCCTTGTCCGCGCCGAGCGTGCCTACGAGGAGCGCGAGGAGCGCGCGCGCGGCGTCCACGTCACCGCCGCTCCGGGCGAGCGCTTCTTCGAGGTGGGTCCGCGCGAGCTCGTAGTCGTACTCCGCGAGCGCATCTTCGGCCGCGCGGAGCAGATCCGGGACGGCCTCGCCCGCGCGGCTGCCTTCGTGCGGCCGTGGCGTGGGCTTTCGCGGCGCTTCGGGGGCCGGGATCGCGGGGGAGGCGGCCGTATCGATCACGCGCTGGACGAAGGAGCGCGCATCGTCGTCGAGCTCCGCGACGACGGCGTGGCAGGCGTCGAGGCCCGAGGGACGATGGTGCAGGAGGACGACGCCGGGCTCGCCGGGCTCGGGTCGGATCTCGATGCCATCGCGAAAGTGCGTGACGAGCACGCTCTGGAGGCGGCTCTTCAGGGCGTACCGTCGCGCCGTCTCACGCCGATCGAGGCCGAGGCCGGTGGGGTTGACGTCGCGGATCAGGGCGACGAGCTCCCGCGCCTCGGGGCGCACCCGGCCGGCGATGACGTCTTCGGGGTCGAGCGAGGCGCCTCGCTTCTTCTTGTCCTTGGCCATGGGCGTGCCTTTCGGACGATCGGAGGTCCGGACGGGGCGTCGTGTCAAGGGAAGGGAAGGGGGCGCACGTTGGAATGCCCTCCTCAGCGCGTGGACCGCTCTTCAGGGCGCAGGGGATGGTCCCGAAGCCCCGGAAAGCCTGCACGTCGCTCTTCGGGCTACGTGGGAGAAAAAAGCAATCGCGTGGGAAGGTCGCGCGGGCCTGCATGAGGCAACGGCACACGCTCGGCGAGCGAAACGCTTTTCCGTGGGAGCAAAACGCACTTCCGTGGAAGCGAACCGCACTTCCGTGGGAAGAGAGGCGTGTGATGTAGCTTTCTTTACTCGGGCGTGTCGGAGGCTCCCCCCATCGTGTGGGAACGAGGGGCACGTCCGTGGGAGCTCTTCGCTCGTCGGTTTGTTGCGCGGCTGGTTCCGTGGCGGCTTCACCGGCCGAGGCGAGCGCGGAGGGCGAGGCGGAGATCGACGACTTCCTGGGGCACCGTTCGAGCGTTGCGTTGGGCCTGTGCGATGGCCTTCACAAAATCCAACCGTCCCTGGGGATCTGCCGGCCTTTTTTTCGTCCAGATGCGGGTGAGCATCTCGGCGAGGACCTCTTTCCCGGAGACGTGGGTCTTCCACGCGCTGCTGGCGAGCGTCGCGACGTACGTCTTCTGATGGCTCAGCAGGCGTGCTTCCAGGTGGGTGCTCGTCGCTGCGGCCGTGAGGGCCTTCGGCGCGCGCGTCCACCACGCGCTCGTCGTGATCGTGTCGAGCGCCTCCTGCTTCGAGCGCACCTTCGAGCGACCTGGGTGCTCGATGAAGTCCTTCGCGACGACGTCGCGTAGCTCCACGATCGTCGCCCGGCAGGCCATCCACCAGTCGAGCTGCGCCGCGAGCGCCTGCATCTCTTTCTCGATCGTGGCGGCGTCCTTCGGGGAGGTGTTGACCTCGCAGTCGGCCATCGCGCGGGCATCGAGGAGCAGGTTCTCCACCTCGAACGCCTCGCCCACGAACACCTCGACGCCCGGGTCGTTCCAGCGCGTCCGGTTCGACGCGCCGAAGTCCCGATCCCGATACCCGAAGACGTGGTGGAGCTTGTCCTTCCGCGCCGCCTGCACGACGGCCCCGAGGTTCTCGCAGCCCCCGGCGATGTAGATGCCGATCTCCGCGTCGGCCCAGGCGGTATCCAGGTAGGTCCGCGTCTCTTCGTCTTCGACCCAGAGGTAGACGAGCTTGTTCTTGTAGAGCCCCGACAGATGCGAAGGGACGATCGTCATGCATCGCTCTCGGTCGCCGCCGCGGAGCGCGGATCTCCCTCGGGGACGAGGAGAAAGCGCTCGAAGCTATAGGCCTGCTCCCACACGGCATCGGAGTGCGAGGCGACGATGAACTGGGCTTCGGGCGCGAGATCACGCAGCGCGGGGAGGATCGTGGCCTGCCATTGCGGGTGGAGGTGGAGCTCCGGCTCGTCGATGATGAGCAGGCCACCGCGGAAGTCGTTGAGGATGATCCAGCCAGCGAAGGAGAGGAGCTCGATCTCGCCGGAGCTCACCTCGTCGATGGAGCAGATGCGCTGACCGTCGCGAATCACGTAGAGATCGGCGAACAGCTCCTCGGCGTCGGGATCCACGATTTGCGCGTCGATGCTGGTCCCGTCGTTGCCGTGGAAGCGTGCCCAGGCTTCGTTGATACGCTTCAGCCAGGCGTCCGCCTTGCTCGTGCCAGGCGACGCGGCAGCGAACCCACCCCGCGCGCGCTCGTCATTGATTCTCTGCTTGAGGCGCCACAGGCGGTTGGTCTCCGTGTCCGCGGGACGCGCACCGGGGCCGACGAGGGGCTTGATCGGTCCGACGAGATCCGGCGTGCGCCAGGAAGAGAAGTACTCGACCGCGAGGTGTGCACCCCGGGCGAATAGCAGCTGCATCACCTGCCCGGCGGCGTCACGTTGCGAAAGTGCATTCGCCGCGCGGACCCATGTTTTCACGGGGCCATCGTCGAAGGAGACGTCAATTTCGATCCGCGCGCCCTCGGGGAGCACCGTGCGCCAGTGCTGCTCGCGTCGAGCTTTCTCCAGGTCCCGGACGATCAGGTGCTCCTGGCCGAGGCCGAGGAGCACCGCCTCGAGCACGCTCGTCTTTCCGCAACCATTCGGTCCGGCGAGGACGATGTTCCGCGACGGCGCCCCCTTGGGGGAGGTGAGGTCGAGCTCCAGGGGCTCCTGGATCCGTCGGAACTTCTCGATGCGGATGCGGTGGATTTGCGGGACCGGCATGTCTTGCCCTCCGGATCGGCGTTCCGGCGCGAGACCCTACCACGGGAGCCTGCCCCGCCGGCCAGCCTCAGCCGACGAGCCGCTCCGCGATCTGCACCGCGTTCAGCGCCGCGCCCTTCCGCAGATTGTCCGCGACGATCCACAAGTTCAGCGCCCCCGGCACCGCGAGGTCGTCGCGCACGCGGCCGACGAAGACGTCGTCCGTGCCGGCCGCCTCGCGCGGCTGCGGGTGCTTGCCGGGCGCGTAGGGCTCGTCGAAGAGGCGGACGCCCGGGGCACGGCGGAGCAGCTCGCGCGCCTCGGCCGCCGTCATCGGGCGGTGGAACTGCGCGTGCACGGCCTCGCTGTGGCCCGTGACGACCGGGACGCGCACCGTCGTCGGCGTCACGCCGATCTCCGGATCGCCCAGGATCTTGCGCGTCTCGTTCACCATCTTGAGCTCCTCCTCCGACCAGTCGGGCAGGCTCCCCGCCTTCCAGTCCATGAGGAGGTTGCCCGCGAGCGCGCCCGGAAAGACGTTTCCGACTGGCTCGCCGCCGGCCGCGAGCTCGCGCGTCTGCGAGATGAGCTCGTCCATCGCCGCGTGGCCCTTGCCGCTCGCGGCCTGATACGTCGAGACCACGACGTGCTTGAGCCGCGCCGCGGCGTGGAGCGGCCCGAGCGCGACGACCATCTGGATCGTGCTGCAGTTCGGGTTCGCGATGATGCCCTTCGGGCGGTTCTTCGCGGCGTCCATGTTCACCTCGGGCACGACGAGGGGGCAGTCCGGATCGCCGCGCCACGCGCTCGAGTTGTCGATGACCACCGCGCCGCGCGCGGCCGCGAGCGGCGCGAGCTCGCGCGCGGCGGCGGCGCCGGCGCTGAAGAGCGCGATGTCCACGCCGTCGAAGGCTTCCGCGCACGCGAGCTTCACTTCGAGCTCGCCGCCGCGGAAGGGGACGCGGCTACCCGCGGAGCGCGCCGAGGCGAGGGCGCGCACTTCGGTCGCCGGAAAGCGCCGAAGCTCCAGGGTCCGCAACATCTCCCGCCCCACGACGCCCGTGGCGCCCACGACAGCAACGACGCACGACATGTGCCCGCTATAGCGCCCGGCGCGCGGTCCGCGCAAGAACGCTGCGCCTCGGCGGGCCGCGCGCTAGCAGGCTGTCGAGAAACGCCGCGAGCGCCCTGGAGCTAGGGAGGAGGACGCAGGAATACGAGAGTATTCCGAGGACGACGACCGACGATCCAGGGCGCGCAGCAAGTTTCTCGACAGCCTGCTAGCATGCTTGCGTGATGCGAGGCCCCTCCCGCGTTTCGACGTGCCTCCTCGCGCTCCTCGCGCTCGCGCCGCTCACGTCGCTCACCGCGACAGGCTGCAAATCGGGCGCCTCGGGACGCGCAGCGCAGGGGGCTCCTGCACCCACCACGAACACGGCGGCCGTCCCGGAAAAGCTCGTCCCGATGGTCTCGCCGTCGCGGCTCTTGCCCGACGTGCGCGGCGATCGCGGGTTCGTCACGTACGACGCGGGCGCGCGGCGCGTGCTCGTCGATCGCATGCGGCTCATCGTGTACGAGGACGGAACGACGGAGCGGGCGAACGAGCTCTTGCCGCTCGGTCACGTGAACTCCGTGGCGCTGCCGAGTCGGCTCGGCGGCGGCTTCGTCTTCCACGCGACCTCGGGCGGCGGCACGCAGCTCTGGCGGGCGTCGTCCTGGCTCGGAAAGCTGCGGCCGCTCGTGCAGTTCTCGTCGACCACGAGCGACGTCGTGCCGGGGTTCGACAGGCTCTATCTGCGGCTCACCTCGAACGGAAAGCTCGTCGCGGTCGATCCCGAGTCCGGCGAGGTGCGCTCGCTCGCGCCGCTTCCGCCGGCCGCGGCGTATGGCGGGCTCGCGTTTGCCGACGGGTTTACGGGGGTCGTCGACGCCGATCTGCGCGGCGTGCTCGCCACCTTCGACGCGGGCGCGACATGGAGGCCGCTGCATCTCCCCGAACGTCCCGCGGCGATCTCGGTCGTGGGCGGCGAGCCGACGATGTTCGTGGTAGGCGGGAAGTACGTGCTCGATGCGCGCGGCAACCTGACCTACCGCGCAAACCAGATCGCGACGGACGACGAAGGCGATGTGACCACGCCGGCCGCGCCAAAAGGTCCGTTCGGGAAGAAGGTGCTGCGCGCGGCCGTGGAAGACGGTTTTCCCGACACGCCGCGCACGGCCGTCGTCGCGCGGGCCGGGGCGCTCGCGCGCGTGTCGCTCGACAAGGGCACGATCGTCGATCTGAACCTCACGGCGTTCCCCGAGCGCGAGGCGAACTGCCACGCGGTGCGCCTCGGCGCCTCGTACGGGTTCGTCTGCGGCGAGCGCGAAGGGCCGACGAACGTGTACGCGTTCGTTCCGCCGCTCGCGATGCAGAAGGTGCTTTCGTTCAAGGGCCCGCGGTTCGTTTCGGCGAACGGCGCAGGCGCGCTCGTGGTGCGCGGGACGTGCGGGGACAGCGCGGACGAGGCGCGCGCGCCGGGCGCGAAGGCTGTAAGCGCGGCGAGCGACGCGGGCACGCGCGTGTACTGCGTGCGCGCGGCGAGCGGGGCGACGCGCGAGGTGCGGGTGAAGGGGGATCTCGGGGTCGAGCGGGTCGTGGCGCTCTCGGACGAGCGGGTCGCGATCCTGGTGCCGCCGCGCGCAGGCAGCACGGGGCAGCTCACGATCCTGAAGGGCGCGGAGATGACGAACGTGCCGCTCGTGTTGCCGCAGAAGCCACGCAGCGTGGCGCGCGAGCTCCGGCGCGGGATGTGGCTCGAAGGGTTCGAGGAGCGCGAGCCCGGTGTGCTCGGCGGCTGGGTCGAGGCAGGCGGGCCCGTCATTGGCGTGCGCGTAAAACTCGACGGCACGGTGACCGCGGGCGAGGCGCGCGACAACGAGAACGGCGTGGTGATCTCGGGTCGGTTCGCACTGTCGCCGGGCGACGGCGGGCGCGCAGCGGAGTCGATCGACGGGGGCATGACGTGGAAGGTCTTCGACCTGCCCGAGCACGACGTGGAGCCGGGCGACGCGCCGACGCGCGCCTGCGGGCCCGTGGGATGTGTGCTCGCGGGCTGGATCCGCGTGGGCTGGGGCAAACCCGCGATCTCCGGGGATCTCGGCTCGGCCGAGGCGCCGCCGTCGCTCTACGTGCCGGTGAAGACGACGCCGACGGTGCGCGTCTCGTGCGCGCCCGCGGGCAAACCCGTCACCGAGCCGCTCCCGGACAAACCCGCGAAGAAGGAAGTTGCAGCCGCGTCTCCGCCGCCGGGTACGTTCGGCATGGGCGGCTTCGGCGGCTTCGGGCGCATGCCGCCGCAGCCGCAGAAGACGCCCTGGAGCACGTTCCGCAACCTGCCCGCGCCGGCACTGGAGAAGGACGAGCTCGGGATCGACAACGGCGCGCCTTACGATCTCGTGAGCCTGCGCGCGTACGCGTGGGGCAAGAAGGGCTCGGACTGGTCGCGCACGGGGCATTTCCTGGTGCGGTTCGACGATCGCTTCGATCCCGCGGGCGGTGTTCGATCCACGGCGACGAGCGCGCCGCCGTGGCCCGACGAGACGTCGACGGCCGAGGGCATGGGCGTCGGCTCGTACCCGCTCGCGTCGTGGGGATCATTCCTCGATCCGACCGGCCGGCACGCGCTCGCGCACGTCTGTCGAGGCACGAGCTGCTCGCTGCTCGCGGCGAGCGAGGGGCAACCGGTGCTGCTGTTGCGGGACGCGGCGGGGCGCACGACGGGGTTCGCGAGGCCGCTGCCGCAGGGCGCGGTGCGGCTCGGCGAGAGCTGGTTCCTCCTCGTGCAGGGCACGTCCTACGACACGGTGACGCTGCATCGCGTGGATCTCGGCGTCATGCGTCTCGTGACGTCGTTCTACCGGCCGAGCCCCTCGCGGTACGCGCTGCCGGAGCCGCCGCGGCTCGTGCGTCGCGCGCTGGGGACGGGCCTCGGGCTCCTCGTCACGAGCATCCCGGATCCGGGAGATCGCTTCGGCGGGATGTACGTGCACCCGCTCGATCCAGAGACAGGCGCAGTGGGCGAGCCAATCGCGCTCGGCAAGCGGGATCTCGGCGGCATGCTGCCGCCGCGCTGCGCAGAAGGTCAGGACGGCTGGATCATGGACACGTCGCTCGACGCGTCACCCGCGGTGGAAATCCCGGGCGGGCGAGCTTCGCTCGACTCGCTCGAGATGCGGCTGCGTGTCGATCCGGGATCGGTGTGCGTGGAGGGCATCGCGGCGCGTCTCGACGGGACATTCGTGCCAGACAAGGAGACGAAGGCGCCGCCCGCGGACAAAGCGCCGCCGGTCGGGACAGTGCCGCTCGCAGCGACGGAGCGATCGACGGGGCGGCGGTGGAACTTCGCCTGCAGTCGGCGCTGAGGGGAGCGTAGCGCCGGGGTTTCACCCCGGGCCCGACCAGGGGCTGTCCGCCCCTGGACCCGGACCAGGGCACAGCCCTGGACCTCGGGTGCATCGACCGCGATGCGGTCGATGCAGAGGCGATTCAGGGCTTTTTCGCGATCACGATGTACTGGTCGGGCAGGGTCTCCTGGATGACCTCGCCCTTCAGGCCCGCGGCCTCGAGCTCGGCGAGCATCGCCGCCGGCGTGATGCGGTGCTCCTTCGGCGGGCCCTTCGTGGCCTCCATCGTGAAGTCGACGATGACGAGTAGTCCGCCCGGCTTGAGGCCGTCTTTGATCTTCGCGGCGTAGTCCTTCCGCCCGTCGATGTGGTGCCACGTGTCGACGATGAGCACGCGATCGACCGTGCCCTGTCCAAGCCCCGGATCCGAAAGCCCGACCTGACGCGCCTCGACGTTGTCGAGCTTCTCTTTCACCACGCGCTCGCGCAGGTAACGCACCATGTCGGCCTCGACGTCGAGGGCGAGCACCTTGCCGCTCGGCCCGACAGCACGCGAGAGGTGCGGCTCGAAGTACCCCGTGCCCGCGCCGATGTCCGCGACGACGAGGCCCGGCGTGATGCGCATCGCGGCGACGACCTCGGCCGGCTTCTGCCACGCGTCGCGCGCCGGATCATCGAACTCCTTGGCCCAGTCCTCGGCCTTCTCGAAGCGATGCACGAGCGGACCGCCATGCCCATGATGGCCGCCGCCATGCGCGGTATGCCTCGCGACGAGCTCGTCATGCGGCATCGTCTCCGCCGTGCTGTACACAGGCTTCGGGGGAGGTTCGCTCGCACAGGCGACGACGGGAAGCAGGAGGAGACAAAGGTAGGGCCGCATCGGACGATGCGTTAGCACGCCGCTGGTTCCCCGCCTGGGGGAAAGCGGGCGTTGAAGGCGCGATGGATGGCGACCGCAGGATCGTCGGAGAGCGCGAGATCCCGCTCGCGGTAGCCAGTCCCGATCGAGAGGACCGTGACGTCACGGCGCTCGACCCGGAACCGGATGCGGAAGTCCTTGTGCGCGAGTTGCAAAGTTCCATCCGGCAAGGCGCGGATGCGGCGGTACGGGTGCGGCTGCGGACCGAGGCGGAGCGTGTGCGTGACAGGCGCGACGAGATCAATGCCGTGTTCGTCCTTCAGATACGCGGCCTGCTCCGCGGCGTGCGGACTCCACGTGACGGAAAAACCCGGCTCGGGATCCGCCGGTGCCTCGCCCGTGCTCTCGTTCTCCCCGGCGAGCGGTTCGAGCCAGCCCGTGCGCGCGCCGGGGCGCGCCTCCGCGTAGGGGATGTACGGCTTGATGTCGAGCACGGGGCTCTCGTCGATCATGTCCACGTCGCGCACGTGGATCACGAGGCCCTCGACGGAGACGAGCCGCACGAGCGAGAGGCCGATGGGGTTCGGCCGGTGCGGCGATCGTGTGGCGAGCACGCCGCGGCGCTGGCCAGCGCTCCGCGGGGGCAAAACCTTGGGCCTCCAACCTTTGTTCAGATGGAAGCAGAAGATGACCCAGAGGTACTCCCAGCCTTCGAGGTCGCTCACGGCGTGCTCGAGCCCGCGGCCGGCGGCGAGCTCGATGCGGCCCTCCGCGCCCTCCGAGGCGTGCGGCTGGCGTGGCGTGCTCACACGATCGGGGAAGGGCGTGCGCAGGATCCCGATCGGCGTGAACGAGAGCGGCTGGAGGCGGGGATCGTCGGGGGACAAGCGCTCCGCATTTGGGATGCGGAGCGCCGGATGTCAATTCACTCGGTCCACATCGACTCGGACTCGCCCATCGTGCGGTAGTTCGAGTCGATGTGGTTCATGAGCTCGAGCCACCACGACTCGAGCTTCGCGCCGCTCTGGAGCGGGCTCTCGCCGAAGAACGTGCCGCGGATGCACTCGGCCTTGCCGTCCGGACCGACGCGGCAGCGGCCGTCGACGAAGACGAGGATCATCTTCGGCAAGCGGCTCTCCATGCTGTTCGTCGGCGCGTTCATGAACGTCTTGATCAAGGTCGCCGCCGCGACGAGATCCTTCGGCTCCTGGCCGTAGCCGTGCAGCGCGTAGACGACCGGGTAGCGCCGATCCTTCTGATCCTTGTGCGCATACCCGGGCGGCAGCGCCACGCTGACCGGGCCGACGCGGCCGAGCGTCGATTTGAACTCGAACGAACAGGCGCCCTGGACCTCGCACGGCTCGGCCTCCGGATCCGCGTCGTCGTTGCTCTCGAGGACGAGCGTGCGCAGCTCCGGATCGGGCCAGCGCGCGCCGATGAAGTAGAGCGCGCTCTGCAAGCGGGCGACGAGCTCGTTCGCCGTGCCCACGTGCTGGCCGCTGCCGCTCTCGACGTCCTCGGCCGTCGGATCGAGCTTGCCGTACCGCTGGAGCACGATGCCCGGCAGATCCTCGTAGGGCACGCGCGAGGGTGCGTAGCTGTTCAGGTTGCCCGGCGTGAGCTCGGGGTGCTGCGTGAAGTCCGAGAAGTACGTGACGTTGCGCCTGCGCGCGCCGAACGCGCCCGCGAGGTGCTGCGCGCTGACCGCGAAGTTGAAGAGGTCACGCGTGCCGCCGTCGGTCCACACGTCGATGCGACGCAAGGCCGCGTCGTCGAGCTCGCCGCCGGGCGGCGCGTCGCGCGTGATGCGATGCACGATCGAGTGCGCGTCGCGCTCCCAGAAGCGATCGAGCCCGCTCGCGACCGTGAACTTCCCGTCGCCCTCGCCGACGTCGTAGCCGTCGCCTTCCTTTTGCCAGCCGCCCGGCGGCTGCTGCTTCGTGCTGGGCACGCCGTCGAGGCCCACGTCCTGGAAGGGCTCGCCGTCGTCGAAGCGCATGTTGCGCTCGGTGCCGCCCGGGTTGTACTGCGCGTCGTAGTCGTCGCCGGCCGGATCCTCGTTCACGCCGGCCATGTAGCCGGGCTCCTGGGTGCTCGGGATCCCGTCCTTGCCGACGTCGTCCCAGGGCTCGTGGCCGGCGCGGATGATCGGCTCGAGCTCGTCGCGCTTGCCGTTGCCGTTGTAGTCGACCGCGAGCGCGAGCTCGAGCGGGTAGCTGTTGCCCTCGGGGGTCCACCAGTTCGAATACGGCGTGCGCTCCTCTTTCTGCGGCGAGCCGTCGCAGACCGTGATCACCGGGAAGGTGCCGTCGGGGTTGAACTCGTCGTCGAAGTAGTTCGTGAGCGTGAGCGTGTTCGCGCAGCGCTCCGTCGGGCAGTTCTGCGCGAGCTCTTCCTGCTTGTCCTTGTCCGGCCCGTCGAGCGGATCGACCCACATCGCACACTCGTCCGTCGGCCGACCACCGGTCTGGCTCGCGTCGTTCGGACGAACGCCCGCGGGCAGGTTCTCCGCGCCGGGCGTGAGGTTCTCGCCGTTCGGGTTGCCGAACATCGCGGCGAGGTCGCGGAAGATCTGCACGTAGGCCTCGCGGCTGAAGCTGCCGCCCGTGCCGTTCCGCGGGTACTCGAACCACCACTGGTTGAAGACCTGCGTGTGCTCGTACGGGTCGCGCGGCGGCAGCATCCACGCGCACTTGCCGGGCGATCCGTCGATCACGCCGATGCACGTCTCGTCCTGTGCGCACTCGGCGTTCGTCTGGCAGAGCGTGGGCTCGAGGTTGATGTCGCCGAGGACCGTGCCCTTCTGGATCGGCCGGAATCCGCCGACGTAGTGGCGTTTGACCGCGTCGAGCATCCACGTCCAGTCGACCGGGCCGCCGAGCGGGGCGAGGGCGTCGAAGAGGTTGTGGTGGCGCATGCCGAACATGGCCGTGCCGCCGCCGCCCATGGAAACGCCGAGGATCGCGCGGTGCGTGAGCCTGCGCGGGAAGGCGTTCGTGCCCGCGTCCTCCGTCACGACGGCCTGGTAGGTGCCGAGCCGCGGCGCCTTGAACGAGAGCGCCCATCCGTCGCCCATCTTCACGATGCGAGCATCCGTGACGGGGACGACGCGCGGCTCCTTGAAGGCCGGGCCGGAGTACGAGACGGCGAGGTGCCGGAGGCGCGCTTTGTCGGGCAAACGCGCGGGGTTCACGGGGATGGTCATCGGCACGTCACGCTGGAACTTGGAGGTGACGGGGCCGAACGTGACCGCGGGGCCGAGGGCCGTGTAGCCCGCGGGCGGCTTCGTGTCGCCGCAGGCGATCGTCGCGTCGAACTTGGGGACGCTCCAGAGGTAGCTGCCGCTGTTCGGGTTGCTCGCGCGCTCGGGCAGGCCAAGGCTCGCCGCGGCAAGGCTGCCCTTCGCGGTGATCGTCGTGCCGCCCTCGACGGAGCCCGCCGCGCCGTCGCCGGCCGCGCAGGTGAGATCCGCGGTGCCAGACGTGTCGAGGACCTCGACTTCGAGCGTGGCCTCAGCCTCGGTGCCGTCGCCGCGGGGGAGGAAGGCCTTCACCGTGGCACTGCCGCCCGCCTTGCCAGCGACGACCGCGACGTCGACGCCGGCCTTGTACAGGTCGAGCGTGTCGTCCTTCGGCGCGGGCGTGATGTCCGCGCTCGAGGTCTCGAAGCGGATGGCGGTCTTCGTGCAGAAATCGGGCTCGGCGACGACGCGGACCGACCGCGACGCGCACGTCGCGCCGTCCGCGCACTTCGCGAGGAACACCCGGCTCGGCTCGAAGCGCAGCTTGACCACGTCGGGCGACGGCGCCGAGCAGAAATCACCCGGCCGGAGCGTCGGGTCCGTGCCGCCGGAGGTCGTGCCCGGCGTGGTTTCGGTGGTGCAGCTCGGCGCGGCGACGGCGCCGATCGCGCCGAGCAGCGCGAGGACAAACGCCGCGCGTGTGCGCGTGGAAGAAAAGCCCCGTAGGCGAGCGGTCGTCATGGGGACGGGAGGATACCGAAGCCGCGCGCCGCTCGCGATGGCCGTGAATCAGGGCTCGGGCGCTCCCGGCTCGGGCGCCGGCTCGGGCGCCGGCTCGGGAGGCATCTCTTCGCCGAGGTCGGGAAGCACGCCCGTGACCGGAGCCTTATCGATCGGCGCGACGATCACGCCGTCGGTCACGCTGCCGAGCCACGAGCCCTGGAGCGAGACGGGCACCGCGATGTCGTCGACCTTCGCGCCCGCCGCCGCGAAGATCTGGATGAGGCCGATTTTTCCCTCGATGGCAGAACCATCCTGGGCCGCGTCCCAGCGCGCGGTGAGCGCCTCCTGACAGAGGCCCGCGAGGCACGTGGCGTCGCAGGTCCCGAAGCCGCCGAGGGCTTGGCCGAGCGCGTCACAGGCCGCGATCGTCGCGAGCGCGTCACCCATCGTGCTGCCTTCGGGCGCGCCTTCGAGCGCCGCGCTCTTGCAAGCGCCGCCCACGTAACGCGTGGGCAGCCAGAAGATCTCGCCGCTCGTGGAGATGGTGTCGCCCGGCTCGGACGCGATCTTCACGAGGTGTGTGCCCGGCATGCCGGCTTCGTCGGCCGGAACGACGCCGAAGCGGCTCGGCGAAAAACTCCCGTACCCGGGCACGGCCGTGATCGCGGTGAGGCGCCCCGCGAGCTCGGTCGGCGGCGCGGCGGTGCCCTTCTGCAGGAAGCCTTCGAGCGCCGCGCGCAGCGACATCGGCTGCGCGGCGAGGTGATCCTTCGTGATCGTGTCCCAGCCGCTCGCCGCGCGAGCGTCGGCGAAGAGCACGGCATCTTGCGCGGACACGCGCGCGGCCATGTCGTCGAGCAGCACGCTGGCCATCTCGATCTCCGCGGGCGAGAACCTGTCCAGCAAGCTCTTGCCCGCCGCCGTCATCATCGAGAGGAACTGCGCCTGTGCGGGCACGAAGGTGAGCGTCACGTCGAGGTCGGTCTTGCCGACGACGATGGGTTTGTCGATGACGTTGACCTTGATCGTCTGCGTCGTGCCGGCGAGGAGGCCACTCGCCGTCGCGCAGCCCCAGGCGAAGTGGCCGGCGCGCACCGAGACCGCGATCGTCGGGCCGACGGGCGCTTTCTCCACGAGCAGCTGCGCGTCGACGGGCGCGCTGCCCACGAAGTCAGCCGGGGCGTTTTCCGGCAGGAGCGGCGCGACCGCCTCGCACGTCGAACGCGGCAGCACGCTGACCGTCCACTCCGTGACCTCGCGTTTGCCCTTGTACTGCGGCAAGACCTCGAGCGTCGCGAAGCCGTCGCCGCTCACCGTGACCGGGAGATCGGCCGCGGGTCCGTCCTTGATCCACGCGCGAAGCCGGTACGCCGTCGCCTTGTTCGGCGCGCGCATCGTCACCGTCGCGGCGCCCTCCGCGTCCATCGGCGCGGCCACGCGATCGAGCGTCGCGTCGAGCGAATCGCCGAGCAGGACGAACCTGACCTCGTCCGACGACGGCGGCTCCGTGCGCACCGTGATCGTGGCCATTTCACGCATGCCGAGCGTGAGAGGACCCTCGTTCGTGAAGATGAGCTGCGTCTTGGGGGCTGGCTCGACGGGCGGCGACCAGGGCGTCTCCGCGCTCTTCGCTTCCTCCGCAGAGCAGCCGAAAAGGGCCGGCCCCGCCGTGGCGAAGAGGACAAACCAGGTAAGTCGAGAAAGAAAGCGCATCGGGGGGGAGTTTACCCCGGAACGATGCCGGCGGCGACCTCTCTCTCGTACGATCGCCAGGTTTTTCAGGGCGGGAGGGGCACCCGGTCTGTCCGGACGTGCGCGAGAGCGCCCGCGGCGGGCAAACCCGGAGGCGCCGAGGTCTTCCCAGGTAGCCCGGGCGAAACCAGGAGGCGCGCCGCGTTCCCGCACAGGATCAAGGCCTCGCCGAACGCGAGGCCCGCCGCGACGAGCGGGCTCAAAACGCCCGCCGCGCAGAGCGGGATGACGGCCGCATTGTAGACGACGGAGACGAGGAGGCTCTGCCTCAGGGTCGCACGCAACGCGCGCGCGAGGTCGACGAGCCACGCGATGGTCTCCAGGCGGTCGTCCGAGAGCACGAGGGGCGCCGGTACCGCCACGGGCAAGGCGCCCGGGGCGACGGCGAGCGAGACGTCCGCCGGGCACTTTTTCGTGCGGTCTTCCTGGCCGTCGCTGATGTGGAGGACTCGCGCGCCGGCCTGCTGGAGGTCACGGACGTGTAGGGCTTTCTCCGTAGGGCCGAGGCCGCCGAGCGCGGGCACGCCGAGCCGGTGCGCGAGCGCGAGCGTCGCGTCGGGGCCGTCGCCGCTCACGAGCCGGCAGCCGAGGCCGCGCTGAAAGAGCGCGCGGAACGCCTTCTCCGCCCCCACCCGCGGCGGATCCCAGAGCTCGAACCAGGCCTCGACGGTGCCGTTTCGACGGACGCACACGACGCTCGCACCCTCGCGCGCGTCCGGGGGCAGGGGATCGCCGGGGCGCGCGGCCGAGACTTCCACGAGCGCGCCACGCGCCCGGCCGACCACGCCGTCGGGGCGCACGTCCGGGGTCTCGTCGAGCGGGCCCGGACGCACGCCGGCCACGGCGAGGTGATGCGCGATGGCGCGTCCTGCCCGGTGCGACGCGCAGGCTTCTAGCGCGGCCACGTCTTCGAGGAGCGAGATCTCCGGGAACTCGCGCCACGCGAGGCGCGTGACCCGCGGCGTGCCCAGCGTCACGGTGCCCGTCTTGTCGAAGCAGGCGACCGTGGCGGTGGCGAGGCCTTCGAGCGCCGCCGGATCCTTGACGACCACGCCAGCCGCGCGCGCCCGCAGGACGGCGATGGTCCGCGCGGCCGGCAGCGCGATCAGGAAGGCCGCAGGCGAGGCGCCGATGAGCACCGCGATCGCCGTGAGGTAGCCGTCGGGGTGGAACGGGCCGCGGCCGAGCAGCGCGTGCACGACGAACGCGAAGCCGGCGAACGAGACGGACGCGACCGACAGCGCGAGCGAGGCGATGTGCGCGAACGATTTCCCGCTGCGTTGCCGCGCGTCGCGCTCGATCCGCAGGGCGGCGCGATGCACCTCGGCGTCGGCCGCGGCGGCGACCTCCGACGAGGGCGCGCGCGCCACGCGGCCCGTGACCTCGCTCGAGAGGAGCCGCGCGCCGGTCTCGACGATCTCTCCGCCGGCCCGATCCTCGGCGCGGCCCTCCGGCAGGGCCACGCGCGCCGCGCTCTCGAGGACGATCTCCACGGGCGCGATGTCGCCTTCGCCAAGGCGCACGCGGTCCCCGGGCGCGAGCAGGGCGCACGCGACGCGCTCGTCCACGCCGTTCGCGCCCACGCGGCGCACGCGGGCCTCGCGGGCCGACGCCGCGTGCGAAAGGCTCCGGAAGGCCCGCGTGAGGAGCGCCGTGTGCGCGTAGAGGCCGAGGATCGAAAAACCGAGGATCGCGCCGGACGCCTCGAACGCCGCGAGCGAGAGGCCGTCGAGCTCGAGCCCGAACCGCGCGAGCTTCTCCAGGATGGAGGCGGCGCGGTTCGGATCGAACAACATCGCGATGACGCCCAGGGCGAGCGCGAGCGTGGCGCAGGCCAGCGTGACGATCTCGGTACCGAGGACGCCGCGGCGAACGAGGGCGCGGGCGCGATGGTAGAGGGGCGGTCCGGCCACGGCGAACAGGAGCAACGTGAAGCCGAGCTCGACCCAGGCGATTTCCCGCTCGGGGGCGCGTGTGGGCCGCCACGAGGCGAGGGCGATGAGGTTCGCGAGGAGCGCGACGACGAGGCCGAACCGTCCGGCGTCGAGCCGCGCTCGTTCGCTCGGTGGTGCGCCCGTGGCGGCCGTGAGCGTGAAGCCGCGCTGGGTCATGGCCTGGGTGATCTCGCGCTCGCTCGTGACCCGCACGTCGTAGATGGCCTGGGCGATCTCGCCGAAGAAGCCGACGGACGCCGCGCGGACGCCGGGCAGCGCGCGCAAGGCTTGCTCGGCGTGCCGGGCGCAACTCCGGCAGGAGAGGCCTTCGACGTGGAAGGTCGCTTCGTGCTCGAACGCGGGCCGCCCGCGGCCGCCCTCGCGTCCGGGACGAGCGTCTCCATCGACCAGCGCAGTGGGGAAGGATTTATGCATCGTCGCCGCGAACCGGAGTCGCCCGGTGCGCTAGCGAACTTCGGGCCGACCGGCTCGGGCAAGTCGTGCACGGGCCGACGGCGGTAACACCGCGTAATTGCGGAAAATGGCGACGGGAAGGGAGAACGTGGAGGGCCGCCGGGACGATGGGCGGCGAGGCGGGGGGATCCGACCCTGGCGGATCGTTACTTCTTGTAGATCTGGGCGGCGGCGAGGCCGGCGCCGCGGGTGGCCTTCACGATGACCTTGCCGGGGCCGCCGATCGGCAGCGGGTTCTTGAAGCAACCGTTCGCCTTGCCGCCGAGGATGGCCGTGGCGCCCTGGCCGTTGCTCTGGGCGAGGACCTGGGGGGGCAGGGGGGCGGCGTGGAGGACGAGCTGCACGTCGAGCTGCTGGATGCCGACGCCGGAGGCGATGACCGAGTAGCACTTGCCGGCCTCGATGTTGATCGCCTGCTCGAGGACCTGGCCCTCCTGGAACTGGGCGGCGAAGGGCTGGCCGTCGGCCTGCATGCCGGGGGCCTCCGAGGCGGCGAGGCCCTGGAGCGCGAGCGTGGCGACCTGCGCGGCCGCGGGGGCGATCGGCGTGGCCGGAGCGCCAGCCGAGGCGCCCGTCGTCCCCGTCGGGGCGGGGGTCGTCGCGGCGGGGGCGGGCGTCGTCACGGCGGGGGCGGGCTGCTGGTACTGGTTCGGATTGTACGCGCCGGGCTGCTGGCCCTGGGCGTACTGGTTCTGCTGCGAGGGGTCGTTCGGGTCCGGGGTGTCGCTGCCGCCGCAGCCGACGGCGAACAGGCCCAGCAGGGCCACGGGGAGGATCATCGAGAGGCGCATGGGTTGGCTCCTTGGAAATCTATGCTGCCGTGGTTCGGGAGCGCGGCGGCGTCGCCGCACCTCGGAAGACGCTCGGGGCCGACGCTGCGGCTCACCGATGCTTGGGCTTTAAGACGGCCCAGGCGTCCGCTACTTACACCGAATTCGTGCTGTGAGGGGAGGGGTTTGGAGGCCGAGTTCGTCGCAGAACTGTGCTCGGGGCCGAGAGGTCTCGGCCCCGGCCGGTTTCACTTGGGCACCTTGATGCAGCAACCCGTGGTGCAGTAGTAGCCGATGGCGCAGGGCTCCTGGCCGGCCAGGCCGCAGGGCTGCTCGCCACCGGGGCACTGCTCGGAGGGCGGGTTGCCCGCGTCCGTGCCGCCCATGCCGCCCATGCCGCCGCCGCCGTCGACGCCCGCGTCCGGGGGCGGCGGGAAGCACTCGGGCGGCAGGGTGTCCTTGCCGATGCAGAGCTCGCACTTCCCGCATTCGTTGTAGCAGGCGCCCTTCACCTGGGTGCACGGGGCGCAGCTCTTCGGATCGTCGAGCTTATCGAGCGTGCAGGCGAAGTTGCCGAGGCCATCCTCGGTGCCGAGCCAAACGGGACCGTGCGGCTGTCCATCTTTGTAAAGGACGCAGCAGCCGAAGCAATCGCAGCCGTTCGGGGTGAGCGCCGGGCAGATCTGCTTGCAGGTCTCGGGCTGGTTGTTGAGCAGCTCGTCACAGCTCAGGTTCGTGCCAGGCGTGTTCGCGTTCGCGTTGTACTGGCACTTGTTGCCGTTCCACCACTCCGGGTTGTAGTCGGGCGCGACGGAGAGCGGGTCGCACTGGTGGTTCCAGTAGCACTCGTCGTTGCCCGTGCCGGAGTTCGAATCCCAGAAGCAGTCCGAAACGCACGCCGCGCCGGAGCCGCCGGGGATGCTCACGCCGAGGCCATCCTCGCTGTTGTCGCAGGGGCCGAGGCACGACGGGTCCTGCCAGTCGATGAGGCCGTCGCCGTCGTTGTCGAGCGTGTCGCCGCACTGGTAGACCTGGTTGACGCACGAGGCCATGACGAACCCGCCGTCGAGGCCCCCCCAACCATCCGGGCCGGCGTCCGGGATGTTGCCCGTGCCACCCGACCCGCCCGTATTGCCGCCCGTGCCGCCCGTGCCGCCTACGCCGCCCGCGCCGCCCGTGCTGCCGCCCGCGCCGCCCATGCCGCCGCTGGCGCCCGAACCGCTGGCGCCCGAGCCGCTGGGAGTCTGCGTCTGGGGATCATCGCTACAGCCTACGGCAATGAGGGATGCGACGAGGGGGCTCGCGAGGAGCAAGCCAATTACGCTCTTGGAAAAGGACGGCATGTAAAGTCTCCTTGCCTGAAGCTCTGGCTCCGGGGGGGGCTCGGATTCCCCGGGCCGCGTCCACGGACGAACGAAGCGAAAGCAGAATGCACGAGACGCGCCAGGCAGGCAAGGCATGGAAGAACGCCGAAAGCCCGCATTTCAACGCGGGCGGCCGGCGTGGGTGGTTGCACGAGTGACCAGGTGTTGTCGTCAGTCGGGATTCGCGCGAGGACGGCGCGGGCAGGATTCAGACGAGGTACGAGAGGATGGCCCAGGTGATGTGGAGCATCGCATGGGCGAGCATTGCGGCTTCCAGGCTGCGGCGGAAATAGAGCCAGCCGAAGACGATGCCGGCGATTGCATTCAATACGACGGTCCGCACGACCACGGGCGTCGTGAGCGCAACGATGCTCTGCCCGACGAAGACGGGCAGGTGGGCTGCCCCGAAAACGAGGGCGGCGAGCACGATCGCGGCCCACATCGTCCCCGCGGGAGGGCTGCCCGAGGCCTTCCCGCGGACACTTCCAATGAGCCAGGCGAGAAATGACGCCAGGCCCCAACGATAGATGAGCTCTTCGTTGATTCCCCCGTGAAGGACGTTCATGACCTTCTGATTCAGGGGGAGGTCCTGGAGGATGTAGAGTTTCTGCGCCGTCGCTTCGCCCATGGAGGGGGCGAAGAAGTGGTCGAGGACGAGGAGCACGAGCGCGGTGAGGGCCCCGAGGCCGAGGGCGAGCGGCGCTTCTTTCCAGAATCCCGGAGAAAGCTTCGGTTCACGCGCTGCCCATGCGGCGATGTGGGATCGCAGGTGCAATCGGGGCGCGAAGGCCATCCCGAGCGCGACGCCCAATGCCATGAGGAAGAGGAACTGGAACACCGACGCGACCACGAGCGCGGGCAGCGACCAGCCGTGCGCACCGCCCGTCGTCGCCAATTGCCGGAGCTGTGGGATGTACACGGGGAGCAGGCTGAGGACGCCGACGACCCCCATGCCGAAGAGTACGCCGAACTTCCTTCGTGAATGCTGCCCAGTTGCCATATCGGCTTTCTGGGGCGAGCGGGCGTTCAGCGCAAGACTTCGACCCCACGCGCCGCGAGGCGATCGAGGACCGCGGGGTCGTCGACGGAGCCGAGCCGAACGTCGAGATTCGCGAGCTTGGGGAGCGTTTCCAGGCTCGCCGCGTGCGTCCAATCGCCGGTCAGGGTGAGATCCGTGAGCTTGGCCAGTCCTTCGAGGGGGCGGAGATCGCGGAGCTCGTCGAAAAAGCCGTGGCCGTCGAGGTCGAGTGTCTCGAGGGCCTCGAGCGCGCCGATTCCTGCAAGCGAGCGGAGCGAATAGGCGTCGTCCTCGCCGCCGGTATAGATGCCGGCGCCGTGTTCCATCATCATGTAGATCTCGTTTCCGCCGTCGAAATCGAGCCGCTCGAGCCGCGCGACCTTCTTGCGATCGAGCTTGATCGACTGCAGCCGGGCCATGGCCGCCTGGAGCCGAACCGTATCGTCGTCGCCCTCGATCCCTTCGAGCTTGGCCTCGACCCGCTCCTGATTCACGGCCTCGGCCTCCATCAACGCGCCGAGCACGGCAATGTGCAGGCCGGGATCCGGGAAAACGATGCGGCTCTCGTCCTTGTCCGCGGCCTTCTTCGGCGCGGCTTTTTTCGTGGTCATTCCGGTGTGTCTCCTCAGAAATCGTACGCCCGGCGCGCGTGGGAGGCCTCCAGCGGCGTCGGGAACCAGCGCAAATGGCGGAAAGCTTCCGGGATGTCAAGCTCGCCGTGCGGATCCGACGGACCCTCGACGGGGGCGCTCGCGAATATCGACCGCGCTTCGTCGAGGTACGCGGCGAGCGCGCTTTCCGGCTCACTCGTGCGCATCGATCGATATTCGAGCTCGCCCCCGCGGTAGGCCAGATCGTTCAGGCGGAGCGCGGGCCGGGGACGGCCGGCGACGTGCGTCCACAGGCCCGTTTCGGCGTCGCACCGGTACATCGGGAGGAGCTTCCAGCCGTCGTTCGCGATCATGTGGATCGCGGCGACGATGTAGAGGAAGACCGTCTCCGTGAGGAAGGAATTGAAATGAATCCGGACCCAGCCCGGCCGGAACACGCCGCCGCCGGCCTCGAGCGCGCCCGCGAAGGCCGCGGAATGCGCGTGGTCGATGTCGAGGATGCGGTGGCCATACGGGCCCGTGGAGGCGCATTGGCCGTGCGCCTGGATGCCGAAAAGATCGTTCAGCAGGGCGACGACGAAGTTCCAGTGGAGGAACTGGTCGCGGCCGTGGCGGATCAGGAGCGACACGAAGGACAATCGTTCGAGGTCCGGATCGCCGAGCAGCCAGATCTTTCCATTCGTTCGGAACGAGGCCATGGCGCGCTTGACGAAATCGTTCTCGCGGGCGCGAATCGTGTCCGTGCCGATGGCCGCCTTGAGCTGAAAGGCAAGGCCCGCGCGAATGGATTCGAGGACGGCCTCCGTGCCCGTCTCCTTGCGTCGAGCGACGAGCGAGCGTTTGGCGACGAGGACGAAAGGAGCGCCGGGACCACCGATGAATTCGTGCGGCGAGAGGAAGACGGCGTCCTTGGACGCGAGGGCGCCTTGGCCCGCGGGGTTCATCCGAATGTCGAGGGAAGGCCCTGCGGCGGTGCAATCCCAGAAGGATAGCGCGCCGTGCCGGTGCAGGAGGGTCGCGATCGCGACGTCGTCCGAGAGGATGCCCGTCACGTGGGACGCCGCCGAAAAACTCCCGATCTTGAGCGGGCGGTCCGCATGTCGGAGGAGCTCCGCTTCGAGCGCATGGAGATCGATGCGGCCCTCGGCGTCCACGTCGATCGTCACGACGTCGGCGATGGATTCGCGCCAAGGAAGCTCATTCGAAGGGTGCTCGTAGGGCCCGATGAAAACGACGGGGCGCTCGTGTTCCGGAATCCGATCCCGCAGGCGATACCGTTCGTCGAGCGCGGGCGGTACCTCGAGCCCGAGTGCCCGGACAACCTCGTCGATCGCGGACGTCGCGCCCGATCCGCAGAAGATGACGATGTCGTCGCTGCCACCCCCCACGCTCTGGTGGATGAGTTCACGCGCGTCCTCGCGGAGGAGCGAATTGGGGTGGAGCGGCATCACCTCGCTCCGGAGAAACTCCTCGAGGAAGCTCAGCGAGCGGCCCGATGCAGCTTCATTCGCATGAACCAGGCGCCGCGATCCGAAGGGCCCGGGAACGACCATATCGTCCCCGATGACCGAGGCGCGCACCTTCGCGAGGAGCGCCTCCTTGTCGGAACGCGCATCGCGCGGCCACGCTTGCGGGCGGGTCGCGTCCGCATCGTCATGCGGGGCGTGGGGGACGTCGAGCAAGGTCCGGAGGCCCTCGACGAACCCGCTCAAGCTCTGCCCGACGAGTGTTTCCGTACCAGCCGCGGCGGCCCGCGCCGTGCTCGCCAGGGTCATTCGCATCAGCGTCTTCGTGCCCATCGTGCGATCGCTGTGCGTGCCCACGAGGAGCGCCTGTGTCGCGCGCCGGGCAATGCCGGCGTCCGCCAGCTGGAGGGCGTCGATGAGGTCACGATTGATGGCCTCGGCGAGCGTGAAGGCCATGGCGGGGCTCCCTGCGAAGAGGCGCGCGAGCGGCTCGGGCGAAAGCTCGAGGAGCACCACGTTTTCCCGCGCAATGCACGTGACCCGCTGCGGGCCGCGATCGAGCAGCGCGTCCAGGCCCATGGTCTTTCCAGGCCCGAAGACGGCGAGGTGCGTTTGCCTCGGGCCCGAGCGGACGGTGATTTCGACGGCGCCACGCGCGAGGACGAAGGCCGAGCCGCTGCTCGCGCCTTCGGCGAAGATCGTGCGGCCGCGCGGCACCACGCGCTCGACGAGGACGCTCGCGACCTGCGCGATCTGTTCGACGCTGAAGGATTCGAAGAAGGAAAGGGCGAGGAGAGAGGACGCGATGTGCGGCGAGATCGGCTGGCCCTCGCCGAGATCCTCGACCGGCGCAAGGACGGCGGAGGGCGCGGGGCCCGCCATTTCACGGGTGACGGCACGCAGCTCGTTGCAAAGAAAAAGGGAGAGGCGGCGCAGGACCTTCAGCGCGGCGGGGTGGCGCGCGCGGCGCAGGTGCTCGAAATCGGCGATCTCCAGCGCGACACCCGAGGTGCGCCGGACCGCGGTGACGGTGGCCGCGCGCAGCATGGGCTGGTTCAAGGCGAGCTCGCCGAGCACGCCGCCCGGGCCACTCTCGCCGACGAAGATGCGGTCGTCCCCGGGCGTCCGGCTCGAGACCGCGAGGAGCCCGTCCTCGACGAGATAAAGCCTGTCCGCCGGCGAGCCCTGCATGCAGAGGACATCACCGACCTCGGCGCGGAAGGGTCGCATCAACGAGGCCATCTCGCGAAGCTCGTCGCCGTCGAGGTCCGAGAAAAGCGCCGTGGCCTGGAGCAACGCGGCAATCGCCTCGGGGCCGTTCGTCGTCCGCGTGGTGACGCCGGAGTCCGCTTTCGCCTCCGCCTCCGCACCCGCGGCGCGCCGAATGCCGCGAAGGACGGCGCCCGAGAGCTGCTCCCAGGCGTGGCTCCACGCCTCGGCGAGCTCGTCGGCCATCTGGCCGCCCTCGGAGAGATCGAGCTCCGCGCGGAGCGCCTCGCCAAAGGAATCGACGTGCACCTCGCGGACGCCGTAAAGCACGTGCCGCGCGCCGAGCTCTTCGAGCATCGCGTGGAGCCCGTGCGCATCCCGCAGGCAAGCGACGCTCGCGGTCAACGCGGTGACGAGCTTGCGTCCCTGGCCGGAGAGATCGTCCGGGAAAAGATGCCGCATCTCGGGGTGGCGCGCGAACAAGCGATCATAAAATCGCTGGGGGAAGCTCGAGCGCGAGAGCGCCCGCTTGAACATCATGCGCACGAGCTCGGCCTGTCGTTCCGACGGCGAGGCCGCGATCTCGGGGAGCAAGCCGAGCGCGCGGCTCGTCGCGACCACGCCTTCGAGGGCATCCGCGAGCGCGTCCGCCGAGGCGAAGCGCTTAGCGGGATCCTTTTGCACCGCGCGATCGACGGTCGCGGCGAGCTCGAAGGGGACGTCGGGGCGGAGCGCGGCGATGCTCGGCAGGGGCTCTTTGAGGATTGCCTCGACGAGCTGCATCAAAGGCCGTTTGGGGCCGTACGGTGGCACGCCGGAGAGCAGCTCCCAGAGGATGAGGCCGAGGGAATAGATGTCGCTCGCGATGGTCGCGGGCGCGCCCTTCCACAGCTCGGGCGCGAGGTAGCGAGGCGTGCCGAGGATATCCCCTTTCCGGGTCACATCGGCCGAGGGCAGGACCGCATTCGCCACGAAGCGCGCGATGCTCTCGGGGCCCGCCTCCTCGGGCGCGGGCCGCGCCGGGACCTTGGCGACGCCGAAATCGATGAGCTTGCCAGCGCCCGCGCGGGTGCGCATGACATTGGCCGGCTTGAGGTCGCGATGCAGGACGGAGGCGCGATGGGCCGCCGCGAGCCCACGCGCGACGTCGACGCCGAGCGCGAGGATCTCCTGCCAGTCGAGCGTGCCCGCGAGTGTATCGAGGCTCTGCCCGGCGACGAGCTCGTACACGATGTAAGGCTGCCCGAGCGCCTCGCCGCTGCGGTAGACCGCGACCACGTTCGGATGCTCGATCCGGCCGAGCGCGAGGGCTTCGAGGCGGAAGCGCTCGCGATCACGTTCGGCCGGAGAAGCGCCGCGGATCATTTTGATCGCGACGTGGCGTTCGAGCGTGAGATCGAGGGCGCGCCAAACCTCGCCCATCGCACCCTCGCCAAGCCGCTCGAGGAGGCGATACCCGTCGAACTCCGTGAGGGTCCGCGGGGCGGGGGCGGAGGATGCAGGCGGGGGTGCAGAGCGGCCCGATTCGAACACGCCGCGATGGTAGGCCAGCGCGTGGGGTCGGCAAGACGAATCGGCGCGGGAAATCTGCGGGGTCAGGCCAAGGCTTGCGCCTCGCCGTGCGCGGGCGGTGTCTGCTCGATTCCACCGGTCTCCGGGTTCACATCCTCAATGGGCTTGCGTTCGCGCAAGTAACGACGGATGGCCTCGTTTTGCACGAGGATCGGCCCGAGCAGCGCGCCGCGGGCCTTTCGATCGGCGTCGCTGTCGGAGGGATACTCGCCGAGGATCATGGCCACGGCCTGGAGCATGAGGGATTGCCCCTTGGCGCGCGCGTCCTTCACCTGGGCGTAGGTCACCTGCCCGCCGAGCCCCTCGATGGCGGCGCGGTACTTCCCTTCGAGGTCCCTGAGCCGCAAAACGTGCCGCGTGAGGCCGAGCTCGATCACGAGCGCCTTATAATCGGGCTCGTCGACGCGCGACAGGATGCGCTGGACCTCCCCGAGCTCCTCCACGAACGGGAGGGACGTGACGGCGCCCGCGCTCTTTTTGGGGGACCTGCCGGGCAACGTGCGCGAGATCGCGCGCACCCTCGGGAGCGCGTGCCTGCTCCGGCGGGTGAGGCGATGTCCCGCGAGGGCGGGATCGTTTTCGGGAAGGCCGGGGCGATGTCCCACGAGGGCGGGGAGACGTCCCGCGAGGGCGGGGCGATGTTCCGCAAGGGCGGGCCGGCGTCCCGCGAGGGCGGGGCGATGTTCCACGACGGCGGGGTGGCGTTCCACGACGGCGGGGTGGCGTTCCACGACGGCGGGGTGGCGTTCCACGACGGCGGGGTGATGTTCCACGACGGCGGGGTGATGTTCCGCAAGGGCGGGCACGCGTCCCGCAAGGGCGGGGCGGTGTTCCGCGAGGGCGCCCAATGTGTGCAACCGGAATCTTGGGCAACTCTGGGCAGATGCGCTGAATCTGCTGGGGATTCGGACGTAGGGAGGGAGCGGAAGCAGAAGCGGGAGAGGGGGAGCGACCGCCTCAGTTCCCTGCGTCGAGGAGCGGCAGCGTGCCGATGGTCTCGGGGAGAGGGCCGTCGAACACCGTGCCCTCACTGGGCTTGAGCCTCAGCGTACCGCCGGCCTGATCCTCGCCGAAGAGCACCTCGACGCTCGTCCCGTCGAATGTCACGATCGCGCCGATCATGCCTGGGGCCGTCGACAGATAGGCGTTCGAAAGGGATCCCGCCGGCGCGAGCAGCGTCAGGAAACGCGCCTGTCCGCCTGCGGCCGGGTCGCGGACGTCGAGCCGGTAGCCGCCATTCATTTCTGCTTCGAGCGACGGCCAGGCGAGCACCTCTGCGCTGGGGAGCGCGGGGAAGAGCGGCCTTACCTCGAGCGAGCCTTGCGCGCCGCTCACCTCCCACCCCTCGCCGAGGGGTTTGGGCGCGATGGGCGCATTGAATTGCCACACGGCCTGTGCGCCCTCGTTCGTGTCGACGCGATCCATCACCACGAAGGCGCCTGGTCCCTTCAAGAAGAGCACCTCGCGATCCACGCGGCCCACGGCCGCTTTCCCGCCGTAGACGGGCGTGATGTCCGCGCGCAGGTAGAGGAATTGCGGCGTATCGTGCAGCGCTACCAGGTTCGACGCGCCATTTTGCATCGTGACCGTGGCGCCGTTCTGCTCGATACGCACGAGGTTGTGCGCCTCTTCGTTCTGGTAGATCCCCGATTGGGACTGGATGTTCTGATCGTAGGCCAGCCATTCGCCCTGGTAGATCAAAAGCGAGCCCTGGTCGCGGTGCGCGTGGCTCTCCGTGAAGGGGCCGGCGATGAATGCGCCCCACGAAGCTTTCGTGTCCCAGCCGTTCCGGAAGTAGACGTTCCCCGTGCCCGGCGCGTGGTATGTCGGGTGCAGATCCGAGAGCGGGCGTTTGGCGTGCGCCTTCGTGTAATAGAGAAAGTCGTCGATGTACATGAACCGCTGATCCATCTGCGGCACCGAGCAATCGTCGAGCCAGGTCTGCGCCACGTCCGTGAGCGGATCGTCCGGGCCGAGCAGGTGGGACAGGGTCAGCACGTAGGAACGATGGTAATCGAAGAGGGCCGCCGTGCTGTCGCGCGCGTGGTCGCCGATCGGCGCGATGCGATCGAGGGTGGGCACGGTGGAATGGATGAGGCTCGGCAGCGACGCGCGCGTGTGGCTCGTGAGATCCCAGATCCGCTCGCCGGTGCTCGATTCCCACAGGTCGTAGAGCCGGAACAGGTTCTTCATGGCCACGCCATAACCGGTTCCCTCGCGCGAACCGCCGCCCTGGAGATCACTCGTGAACGTGGGCACGAGCTCGTCCTGGATCTTCGTCTCGCGGAACATGTCGATCCACGTCTGCGCGTTTTCGTGCTCTCCGACAGACGTCAGGCCGAGGAGCATCGTCGCGCGCAGAAAGGAGTAATAGTAGTTGTTCGAGGGGTTCTCGATCGACCAGCCGCTCCACGGATAGGAGACGCCTCCCCAGCTCGCCTCCTCCGGGTGCCACACGTTCCAGACCGCCTGGTTGGCATACGCGAGCCAGCGGGCGCGCTGCTCGGGCGTGGTGGAGGCGAAGCACCAATCGTGGACCAGCGCGAGGTCGCCGATGGTCTCGCCGACGTAGAGGTAGCTGTCGTGGGCTACTTCGGCGCGCTCTCCGGCGGCGGCCAACGCCTCTTCCGCGGCGACGCGCGCTTCGACGCTGTCGACGGCGTATTTGCAATAATCCGCCTCGCCGGTAAGGACGCCGAGGAGCGCCGCGAAGTGCGCCTCGAATGCATAGACATTGCCATTTTGCAGGTGGCCGTCGACCATGTCCCGGAAGCGTACGGCGGCCGGTTCGGCGTTTGCGAGCGCGGAGGAGAGTCGCGTGCGGTTCGCCTCGTTCAGGTAGATTCGCGGGTGTTCCGTGGGGATGACGGGGCCGCCCCCGCCGGCGGCGCCGCCCCCTCCCGCACCGCCGGATCCGCCCATCGACGTTGTCCCGCCGCCGCCCTGCCCGCCGGTGCCGGTGTCCTCGGGCGCGTCCGAGCAGGCCGCCATGAACAGAGCCGCGAGCGCCGCGGCAGAGCTGAGAAATAGTCTGGAAGAAATCATGGCTCATCATGCCCGATACCCCGCGCGGCAGGGACGAAAATCAACGCCCTGCCATGCGGGGTACCGTGCCGTGGCCACCGTTTCGTCTCAGTGTTGCGACAGGCAAGAAAGGATTGCGCCCCGCGAGAGTTTCACGGCGCTCTCGGGCGGGCTTTCTCCCGATTTCACGAGGGCCTCGTCGAGCCTCGCGTAACAATCAGCGCCCACGCGCTCCGGACCCAAGGACGCCACGTATGCGATTCCCGTCTCGAGGATCTCGGCCTCCTGCGCCGGGAGCGCCACGGTCCGATACCCCGAGGTGTCGCTCCAGTACCCTTCCACCCAGACGAGCTCGCCGGGGACCCACGCCCCCTCGACCCAGTGCCCCTCGATCCAGATATCCACCCATTGCCCCGGGTCGCAGACCGTTTCGTAGAGGTCGGTACACTCCTCGTACGAATACGCGGGATCACATTGGGTCTCGTAGTACCCCGTGTCCACCCACTCGTCGGTCCATTCGACGCAGTTGCCCTCGTCGTCGTATCCGGAGCAGTAGCTCTCCCAGTATCCATCTTCGACATACACGTCGTAGCAGGTCTCCTCGACCGTATACGTGTCGCACTCCGTGCTGACGTATTCGTCGTAGCAGGCGCCGTCCTGCCAGACGGATTCGTAATACCCGTCGACCCATAACTGCTCGTAGTACCCGTCCGTGCGGACCCAGGCTCCCTCGACCCAGGTGCCGCTTTCGACCCAGACATCTTGATAAGCGTGCTCCGATTCGGTGAGCACGAGGTAGAGCGACTCCCAGACGAGCTCCCCCGTGGGCTCGATCCGCGCGTCGGCAAAACCCATGTCGCGGACGGTGCGGTTCCAGGTAGCGATGGCCTCGGTGTCGCTCCGGAGCACCCGGTCCGCGGCGTGCCCCAGAATGTCCACCCGGCTCTGCTCGGAGCCGTCGATCGGCGCCATGATCTCGGCCGAAAGCAGCCCGATCGAGAGAAATGTCTCCACCTTGTCCCAGGTCGGTCCGACAGCCACGACCTCGTTCGGCCCGGGTCCCTCGTCCACGCGACGCGCAAACTCGGCGTCGAGCGTGCGCGCCTTTTCGTCGAGCGAGCCCCGGGACATCGTGTCGTCGACCATCTGGTCGAACGCGGCGAAGAAACCCGGACTGTACTCGACCGGCGGGAGCTCCCGATCCCCCGATCCGAAGAAGCAGCCGCCGAGGAAGGGGACCATCAGTAGCGAGAGCGATCGAAGCAAACCCATGGTGGCTCCTTGCGAAGTATCCCGAAGCTTGACGTACGCCGCCGAGGTCTTGCAAGCAATCGTTGCAAGCCTGCGCGGGCCCACTATCTTCGCGGCCCCGTGAACCGCGAAAGAATCGTCATCCTGGGCGGAGGAATGGCCGCCCTGACCACGGCATTCGAGTTGACCAGCACGCCAGGCTGGGAGGAACATTACGAGGTCACCGTCTATCAGCAGGGACACCGCCTCGGCGGGAAGGGCGCGAGTGGCCGGAACCACGAGCGATTCGATCGCATCGAGGAGCATGGCCTCCACCTCTTCTACGGCTTCTACGACAACGCATTTTCCGTGATGCGCCGCTGCTACGAGGAGCTCGGGCGCCCCGCGGGCGCGCCCCTCGCGACCCTCGAGGAGGCGTTCGAGCCGCACTCGCTCATCGTCTTCGAGGAGCAATCCGAGGGCGTCTGGCAGCACCAGCCCTTGCTTTTTCCCCGGAACAGCGATCCTCCGGGCCTCGGCCGAAAGGTCCCCACCCCGGCCGAGCTGATCCCGATCATGCTGCAATTCCTCCTCGACCTCTTCGACGAGCAGCCCGCGCTGCGCAACGGCTCGGACGCGAGATCACGGTCGCTCGGCGTCGGAATCCGTGTCCTCCGCCGCGGCGTCGCGCGCCTGCTCGCGTCCCTGCGCGAGCTTCTTGCTGCGCCCGCGGAAAACCTCGTCGCCGTGCGCCGCGAGGAGCTGCTCCGCCGGCTGCTCGCCTGGTCCGCCGCCGTGTTTCGCCGCTGCGAGCCGCTCCTCGCGCAGCAGCCGGAGATCCGGAGCGCCTGGGCGGCCGTGGACATCACGCTGGCAATGATCCGCGGGATGATCGCCGATGGCCTGACCGATCAGGACGACGTCGATTGGTTGCGCCTCGACCACGAAGACTTCCGGGCGTGGCTGCGGCGGCACGGCGCCTCCGAGGCCTCCGTGAGGGCATCGACGGTTTCGGGCGTCTATGCTGGGGCCTACAGCGCCGGTCGCGAGATGGGCGCGGGGACGGCCCTGCACTGGACGTTGCGGATGCTCTATACCTACCGCGGCGCAATTTTCTACAAGATGCAGGCGGGGATGGGCGACGTGATCTTCGCCCCGCTCTATCAGGTCCTCCGCCGGCGCGGCGTGCACTTCCGTTTCTTTCATCGTATCGACAGGCTCCGCCTCTCGGCCGATCGCCGGCGCATTGCTGCGATCGAGATGGGCCGGCAGATCGCGGTGAAGGGCGGCGCCGATTACGAGCCGCTCTTCGACGTGAAGGGCCTGCCCTGCTGGCCGAGCGAGCCCCTCTACGATCAGCTCATCGGCGGCGAGGCCCTCCGCGCGAGCGGGGAGAGCCTGGAGGACTGGGGATCGCGTTATCCTGATCAGGAGCCGCCTCTCGTTCTCGAGGACGGCCGCGATTTCGATCGGGTCGTCCTCGGCGTGGGGCTCGGCGTTTTGCCTGCCCTCTGCGAGGAGATCGTCGCCGACGCAAACAATCCGCGCTTCGCCGCAATGATCCGGGAGATCACGACCACGCCGACCGTGTCGTCGCAGCTCTGGATCCGCGACGATCTCCGCGCGACCGGCTGGCACCTGCCGCCGCCGGTCATGATCCCCTACGCCGCGCCCCTCGATACCTGGGCGGACATGAGCCACCTCCTTTCGCGTGAGAGTTTTCCCGAGCCCGGGGGCCCCCAAAGCATTGCGTACCTCACCGCGGCCATGGACGACGACGAACCGCCGCCGATCGAGCGTTCCGCCTACGTCGGTTACGCCGCAAGGCAGCTCGAACACGTGCGTGCATTCACGGCAGCCCACCTCGACGCGTCCGCGGCCCACCTCTGGCCTGCCATTGTGCGGCCCGACGGCGCCCTCGATCGCAGCCGCCTCCACGCGCCGGCGTCGAAGGGCGATCCTCTCGCTTTTCAGCATTTCAGCCCGGTCCAGCACCCGTCGGATCGGTACGTCCTCTCGCCGCGGGGGACCACGCGCCACCGCCTCGCCGCGGACGAGTCCGGCTACGAAAACCTCGTCCTCGCCGGGGATTGGACCCTCACGCCCATGAATCTCGGCTGCGTCGAGGCCGCGACGATGTCCGGCATTCGCGCGGCCCAGGTGCTCACGGGCCTGCCGATCCCGATGCACGACGATTGGCTCCGCGGCCGCCCGCGTGCGCCGGCGAGCTCCCCCGGGCCGCTTTACATCGAGCGAGGCGTCAACGAGTCGACCTCGCCGCCCTACGACGCGCGGTCGAGCGTGATGGTCGCCGCCCTTCTCCGCGCCGAGCCGCGCCGCCTGCGTGACCTCTGCGCCCGTCACCTCGGCCTCCACGAGGACCGCGTCTACATCCCGCTCGGCCCCTCGGTGGTGTTCTATGCGCAGGACAATCGTCTCCTTTCGGCCATCGACGCGCCGGGCGTGGTCGCGGAGCGTGATTTCGGCTTTCTCGTCCCGGTGGCAATCTGCGAGCGCCGCGGCGGACGACTCGAACCACTCGCCGTCGGCGCGTATACCCCTTACCTCTGGGTCGATCTCGGTGCGGCGCTCGTCGGCGGCCGCGAGGTCCTCGGTTTTCCCAAAGGACACGCCGATCTCGGCTTCGAGGCCACGGCCTCCGGGCATCTCGCCCTCCACGTCGACGCATGGTTACCGCCCGAGGGCGGCGGCGCTGCCACCCCGTGGCGCCACGAGCGGATCGTCGAGGCACGCGACGCCGGCGAGGGCGCCCGCGAGACCTCGCTCCTCGACGCCTTGCGCGCGAGCCACGACGCGGCCTGGCTCGGCGCCGCGGGCCTCGACACGCGCGCGCAGGTCCGGCTCCTCGGCCTCGCGGCCGATAGCCTGCGGACCGGCGCATTCACCATGGTCTTCCTCAAGCAATTCCGCGACGCCGCCCGGCGCGAGATCGCCTGCTATCAGGCCATCGTCGAGGCCCCGTGCCGACGCATCGGCGCCCCCCGAACGAGCGCGAGGCTCCCTCGCCCGATCGAGCTTTCCGTCTCGCGGCGCGTCGGCCTCGCAAGCACGCTCGGGCTCGTCGGCGAAGGCGGCGACGAGCGGGTGCGCCTGCGGGCCCTCGCCAGCTTTTACATGGAGCTCGACTTCACGATCGGCGTCGGCGAGGTCGTGACCCCGCGTTCGTCGGGAGCAAGTCGATGGGTCTCATGAGGAACCGCCGCGCCGGGGTTTCACCCCGGGCCCGACCAGGGGTTGTCCACCCCTGGACCCGGACCAGCGCAAGCGCTGGACCCGGGGTCGATGAACTGCGCGATGCGCAGTTCATCGAACAGGCCAGGTCAAGACCAGGAGCGATCCTGCCAATCAAGACCGCCGCGCTGCCATTTCAACCGGCAAGGTCGTCCTTGGTCTTGCCACCGGCCTGTTGGAAGAACTGCGCGATGCGCAGTTCTTCCACGAAAGGTCCAGGGCTTGCCCTGGTTCGGGTCGAGGGGCGAACAGCCCCCGCGGGGCCCGGGGCAGCGCCCCGGCGCGACGGTTGCCCCGGGCGCGGGCGCTACTTACCGATCAGCGTCGCATACAGGATGTTCGTGCACATCTCGTCGTTCGTCCCTTCGCCCCACGTCGTGGGCGTCGTGCGCCCCCGCGTGTCGAAGTCACACGAGATACCAAAGGTGCTCCCGGGGGCCACGTCGAGGGGCGTCTCGTACCACCACAGGTCTTGCCAGTGGAAATTCCATCGGTCGACGTCGGTGAGGCATTCCTGCCCGTCCTCTCGTTTCAGGATGGTGCGCTGCGTCCGGCCGATCACGTGCATGTGCGGCATTGCGCCGTAGACGCGGATGCCGCCGGACGCATCGACGCCGCCGTAGGACCCCAGCAGCGAAAGCGACAGGTCGACGCTGACATTGGCTTGCGCATCCTTGGGGGGCAGCGAGAACTGAAAGCTCCCGACCGGCAGCAAGTACGCTCGCGTCAACGAGGTGTCCTTTTCGAGCTGGTACGTGACCTTGGAGCGGTCCGTGAAAGGTCCTCCCGTGAGCGGTACGTTGTAATGCACCTGGAGGGCGATCTTGCGGCCCGCGCCGTGGAAGATCCCCGTGCCCGCGGGCAGGATCGTCGCTCCGCTGCCCGGGACCCAGACACCGTAAAGGACGGAGTTTTGCACACCGGCGGCGCCGAAGCACCGATACCCAGGCCCGGGATCCGCGGCGTCCAGGGCCTCCGCGTCGGCGTCGGCCTGGTCGTCGGCCAGGTAAAAGAGCGATACATGGTGCACGACGCGCGCATCCCCGGGCTGGATGTCGTACCCCGTGATGAACGTGTCCTCGGTGATGCCGGGATCGACGACGAAGCAACGGTATTCGTCGAGCTCGCCCGGAGGAGGCTCGGGCGTGTAATCGAGGCCGATGTCGAAGGTCGCGAGCTCGCCCGCGAGCTTCGGGGTATCGAAGGCCGGCGGCGGGGGCGCGTCCTTCGGATCCCCGAGCGGCGCGCCGGCCTCGGACCAGCGCTGGAAGAGCGCGATCTGCTCGTCGCTCAGCCACCGGGCATTCTTGTAGGTCTGGCACGATCCGTCGTTGTTGACCGGCATCGGCGGCATCGTGCGGGCCTCGGTCGCGGCCGCCATGGCCCCGGCCATGTTCGCCGCGGTCTGGGCGTCGGTCAGGGAGAACGGCGCGATACCGCCGGCCTCGTGGCAGCTCGCGCACGCCTCGTTCACGAGCGGCGCGATGTCCTTGTAATACGTGGGACCGGTCGAGCCGCCGGGGTTCTCGGCGCCGCCGCAGCCGGCGACGCAGCCAAGAGCCAGGAGCGAGGACACGGCGATGGGACGTCTCATGGTTCCTCCATGCGCAGAGGGCGACAAGCAAAGAAGAGCGGCCCGCCCGCTCGCACGCACGCATGGAGAGTATCTGTAGAGATGTATCTGTCAAGATACATCCGCGGATGGATGTATCTTGGCAGATTCATCTATCCACGTCGTGGCGTTTTCTTTTCGGGCGCCTCGGAGCCATCCTCGCGCTCGCCTGCGCGCAGGACGAGGTCGTGGATCAACTCCAGCGCCGCGAGCACGCGGGCCTTTTCGCGCGCGGTGGCGTGGATGAGGAGGGGCTCGAGCGCCTCTTCGACGTTGCGCGTCATGCGCTGTTCGACGGCTTCCTTGTAATGCACGGTGGCCTCGATGCGTTGCTTGCGCCGGTCGTCCGCATCGGGGTAGCGGCGCACGAACCCGTTGCGTTCGAGCTCGGCCAGGACCTGGGAAATGCGGCTTTGCGCGATCGAGAGCTGCGTGACGAGGTCGCTCGCGGTGAGCCCCGGGCGCTCGATCACGGCCCGCAGCACGAGCCGCTCGGCCACAGCGCGCAGCACGAGGTGCTCGACCGAGGGCTCGTCGGGCACCCCCTCCGGAGCGGCCATCGCGCGCTCGGCAAGCATGGCCAGCCTTCGGCCGACGAGATAGAGGGAGGCAGCATCCATCCGCCCTTGCTCACGAAGATCACGCGTGCTGTCAAGACGGAAGCCCCCACCTCCACGCCTCGCCCCGCCGCTTCCCTTACGCTACGTTGTCGCCGCCATGAGCGACGTGCGTCAACGGATCCAGGAGATCATCGATCAGAACCGCGTGGTCCTCTTCATGAAGGGGACGAAGAGCTTTCCGCAGTGCGGCTTTTCCCAGCGCGCCGTGCAGATCCTCAAAGCAGCGGGGGCCGAGTTCGCGGACGTGAACGTCCTGAAGGACCCCGACATCCGCCAGGGCATCAAGGAGTTCTCGAACTGGCCGACCATCCCGCAGGTCTACATCGACGGGAAGTTCGTCGGCGGGAGCGACATCCTTCTCGAGATGCAGGCGTCGGGCGAGCTCGCGCAGCTCCTCACGCCGAAGAACTGACTTCTCGGGGCCGCCGCGCTGGGGCGTTGCCCCAGGCCCCACCAGGGGCTGTCCGCCCCTGGACCCGGACCAGCGCAAGCGCTGGACTCGGGGTCGATGAACTGCGCGATGCGCAGTTCATCGAACAGGTCGAGTCAAGACCAGCGAAGGCCCTGCCAACCGAGACCGCCGCGACCGGCAACGTTGTCCGTGGTCTTGCCACCGGCCCGTTGGAAGAACTGCGCACCGCGCAGTTCTTCCACCAAAGGTCCAGGGCTTGCCCTGGTTCGGGTCGAGGGGCGAACAGCCCCCGCGGGGCCCGGGGCAGCGCCCCGGCGAGACGGCCCCAAGAACAGACCCTAAACGCGCGCTCGCTTCAGCGCTGCCTCCAGCACCTCGTCGAACATCGCCGCGGTGAGCCGGCCTGTCTGCGTGTTCTGCTGGCTCACGTGGTAGCTCCCGAACAGCCACGCGAGGCCCCCGCCGCCGCGTGGATCCGGGATCTCCGCGCGTGCTCCGTGGGCGAAGGGAGGCGCAGCCGAGACATTGCCGTGCTTCTTGGCGAGCGTGAGGACCGCGTCGTAGCCGGTTTTTCCGAGCGCGAGGTAGGTGTGTGCCCGGTCGAGCAGCGCGAGCTCCGCTTCGAGCCAGGGGCGGCAGGAGGCGAGCTCGGCCGGCGTGGGCTTGTTCTCGGGCGGCGCGCAGCGGCACGGGGCCACGATGAAGGCGCCCGTGAGCGTCAGGCCGTCGCCGCGGCGCACGCTCGTCGGCTGTGAGGCGACGCCGGCCCGGTGGAGCGCGGCGTAGAGGAAATCGCCCGAGCGATCCCCCGTGAACATGCGGCCCGTGCGGTTGCCGCCGTGCGCGGCCGGCGCGAGGCCCATGATGATCAGCGTGGCGTCAGGGTCGCCGAAGCCGGGGATCGGACGGCCCCAGTAGGTCTCGTCCCGGTAGGCGCGGCGTTTTACGCGCGCGACCTCTTCACGCCATGCGACCAGACGATCACAACGGCGGCACTCGACGAGCGCTTCGTGCAAGAGCTCGAGCGACCGCCGCTTGCTCGTCATGACACCCCACGCACGCTCGCCGGGGCGCTCTTCGGCGCGCGCTCGGACAGGGGCGTGCGCGCGTCGCGTAGCTCCTCGCCCACGATCATGCCGGCGACGATTCGATCCATCACCACGTCGAATCGCACGCGCTGGAACCGCGCGCCACTCGCGAGCCAGTCCGTGTGACCTCCCGCGCCGGGGAAGTGGCCGACGATGTCGAGGTGGTCCGCTTTGCCCACCCAGACGAGGTCGCCCCAGATCTGGGAGGTCAAAGGAACGACGCCGTCGTTTGCCGTCGGCGGCAAGGCCTCGCCGAGCATCGCCTTGAGCTTCGCTTGCGCCGATCCGTCCGCCGCCGCGCACGGGTAGCGCTCGTCGAGGCGGCTCGTCAGGTTGTAGAGCGCCGTGAAGATCGTCGCGCTCATCGCGCTCCACGGCGAGCGCAGCGCCGTGATCCAGTCGCGCACCGCGTTCGAGGGCGCATACGTCGCGACGCACTGGTACCGCACGCCGGGGCGATCTTCGACGCCGGCCTGGAAGAGGTCCATCGCCTCGGGCATGAGCTGCACGACCGCGCCCTGATCGCCGCGGAGCAGATCGAGCCAGGTGCGCAGCTCGCGGCTCGACGCCTCGTCGAGGACCTTGGCCACCGCGTCGACGGCGCGGTTGATGATCTCGAGCTCGAAGTTGCCGATCGAGAGGCGGCCAAACGCGGCGACGAGCGCGGAGGTCGCGGCGAGCGGGGGCGCGCCGAGCTTGAGCGCGGTCACGGTGAGCGCGGAGATCGCGTAGAGCATGCGCTGGCCGCTGACGGTCGCGAAAAAGGCCGCGAGCGGCGTGCCGTAGTGCGGCGTGTTCATCGTGGTGATCGACGAGAGCCGCGGCAGCCACGCGAGGTCCTTGCGGGCGACGCCGGGCAGGCGCGCGGTCGGGGAGGCGACGAGGCGCGCGTCGAGGCCGCCCGTCGAGTGGCCGATCACGTGGATGGGGCCGTCGTCGTCGCCGGCCGTGGCGGCGATCATGTGCGCGAGCTTGGCCGCGCGGCGGCAGACGCTGGCCGTGGGGTGGACGTCGCAGACGAGGACCTTGGCGATGCGGCCGCGCTGGCGGAAACGCTCTTCGAGCGCGACGACGAGGTGCTCGAAGTACTCGAACGAGGCGAGCCGCGCGAAGCCGAACATGCCGGGAGAGAGGTAGATACGAACGGGAGGCGACACGAAGGAGAGGGTAGCTTAGCTACGCGCAGGTCGCCGCCTCGCCAGCACGAGTGCGAGGCCCGCGAAGAAGAGTCCCGCCGCGCGCCCGCCTTCGCGGCCATGGCCGGCAGCCCGACAATCGCAGCCGCCGGAGGCCTCGAGCGGTCGGGGGAGGCGGGCTTCCTCGCAGGCCAGGGCCGTGAGCGGGGCCTTGGCCTTGAGGAGCGTGCCCTGCGCGAGGCGGGTCTCGAGGTTGCCTGTGTTGCGGTTGTCGTGGTGGTAGCTCTCCCAGGCGATGACGCCGTCGGTGCGGCCGCGCGTGTGCCAGACGTGCAAGAAGCCGCTGCGCGTGCCGGCCGCGACCTCGAGCGTGCCGTCGCCGTCGAGGTCGCCGACGGCGGCCGTGGAGGCGATCCACTGGCCCGTGAACTTGGGAAAACCCGCGGGCTCGCGGCCGCAGGCGTCGTAGGCGTGGAGGAAGTAGCCGCCCGAGCCGGTGATGACCTCGGGGTAGTCGTCGCCGTCGAGATCGGCGATCGCGTGGTTGTTGAAGAACGTGAAGTCTTCGAGCAGGAAGGGCGAGCCGGGGAGCATCGCGCCGGTCTTGCCGCTCCAGACCGCGAGCAGGTGTTCGCCCGCGCCCGTGCCACCGCCCTGGAGCGCCTGCGTGAGCGAGAGCGAGCCGCCCGAGGCGACGACGTCGGGCACGCCGTCCTGATCGAGGTCGCCGACGGAGGGGCTCGAAAAGAGCGGGAGCATCGTGTTCGGCTGAGAGGCGCGCGTGAGCGGGCCGAAGATGCTGGAGGGCTCGAGGCCGCGGATCGTTTTGTCCGGATCGCTCGGGTCGGGACGAGCGGGAAGCGCGTTCGCGGGCGGCGCGCCGAGCGAGGTTTGTCCGCCGGGCTCGGTGGGCACGACGAACGGTAAGCTCACGTTGCCGTGCGCGACGGCGGCGAGCTTGCCCTCGAAGCGCGCGATCGCCGGGGAGTTCGGGATGCCCTCGGCGACGAGCGGGAAGAGCTCGAAGGAGCTGAGCGAGACGGGCCAGCCGGCGAGGATCGGGCCCTCGGGGGCCTTCGTGCCGCGGCCGTCGACGACCGTGATCCCGCCGAACTGACCACTCGTGCCGAGTCGCTCGTTCGAGCCGAGGACGAGGTCCATCACGCCGTCGCCGTTGAAGTCCGCGACCGCGGGCGTCGTGAGGATGCGGCTGCGCTTCGTGGGGTTGTTCTCGGGGTCGATGCGGATCTCGACGGGGAAGCCGGGCAGGGGTGCGGCATCGGCGTCGAAGACGTGGACCTTGCCGTCGAACGCGGCCTGCACGATGTCGAGCCGGCCGTCGCGATCGAGATCGACGAGCACGGGCGAGGCGAAGGCGCCGCGCGTGATGCGCTGGTCCTCGTCCATGCAAGGGCCCGTGGGCGGAGGAAGGTCGACGCCACGCGGGCACGAGGGGATATGCGGCAAGCGGCGCGGAAAACCTTGGCGAACGGAGCCGTCGGCTTCGAGGACGTAGATCGTGCCGGCGAACGTGGTGGCGACGATCTCGATCCTGCCATCGTCGTCGAGGTCGGCGATGGCGGGCGCGTTCATGAACCCCTCACGCGCGAGGTTCGGATCGACCTTGCCCGACGCGTAACCGGGCGCGGTGATGTGGCTCGGCGTCTCGCTGGCGGGCGGAGCGGTGAGGCCGTCGATGGGGGTCGTCTGGAAGGGGAAGCCGGGGAAGGGGACGGGGCCGGCCTTCGTGAGCGTGAGGACGTGGATCGCGCCGCCGCCCGTCGGGACCACGAGCTCGCGTACGCCGTCGCCGTCGAGATCGGCCATCTTGGGGCTCGCTTCGAGGCTGTCGCCGAGCCAGACGGGAAAACCCCGCGCGAGGTCGGGATCGCTGTGCACGTAGTAGGTGCGGCGCATCTCGCCTTGCACGTCGCCGACGGCGCCACCGTAGTGCGCGGTCGCGCGGACACGCACGGTGATCGTGTGATCGTTTTCCCCGAAGGGGCTGTCGACGTCGCGCGGATGGCTCACCGTGACGTTACGCACGTCGAGGAGCGCGAGGGGCTCGGCACTGCCGGCGATGAAGGTGGGATCGAGGTTCTCGCGATGATCGAGGACGTGCTTCTGGAAGTCTTCTTCGAGCGGCTGCACGCCGCTCGCCCACTCGACGACGTAGTCGTAGGCGTTTGCCCGCGGCGCGGAGATGGTGCCGCGGATCTGGATCGGGCCAGAGGCACGATCCTTGTAGAGGACCTCGAACCAGCGCGGCGAGACGATGTCGACCGAGGGCGGGATGCGGCCGTCGCGGATCGCCTCGAGCGCGCGGCTCGCGTTGACGCGGCCGTAGCCGAAGCGTTGATCGAAGCCGGCCTGCGAGAAGCGGTAGATCGAGCCGGGCTCGCGCGACTCGGGGACGTCGATGTCGTCGGTCGTGAAGAAGAAGATCGACTGCGCCTCGCCCGGCGAGAGCTGCGGCACGGTGTTGTACTGGAGCGCCGCCGAATAAAGCAGGCCCGCGATGCCGCTGAGCTGGCCCGTGGCCTCGCTGGAGCACGAGGTGCCCGAGGCCGAGAGCAGGTTCTGGCCGCCGTAGTTCGAGCAGGGGTGGAAGTCGACGAAGCTGCGTGAGGTGCGGGCGCTCGCGCCGTCGTACTGGATCGCGTGCACCGGCAGCGTGTGGTTGTTCGCGGCCGGCATGTTGTGGTGACGCGAGTTCTCGTCGGCCATCGAGGTGATGACGAGGACCTTGTTCTCGTACGCGTAGTCGAGCGCGGCCTGCGCGAAGCGCGTCATGTTCAGGGTGCCGAGCGCGCACTGCACGACCTTCGCGCCACTGTCGGTCGCGTACACGACGGCCTCGCCGAAGGCCTGCACGTCGCCGATGAAGCTGTCGCCGACGCGCAGCGGGAGGAACATGCACCGCGGGCAGGCGCCCGCGAGGCCGATGCCGTTGTGGGCCTGGGACGACGAGTCTTCGGCCTCGCCCGTGCCGTGCCCGTACCGCGTGTCGTCGTACGGGTCGTTGTCGTTCTTCATGAAGTCCCAGCCCGAGATGTCGTCGATGTACCCGTTGCCGTCGTCATCGATGCCATCGGAGAAAGCGAGGATCAGATCGCCGGCGTCGAGCACGCCGTTCGCGTTGCGATCGGACGCGGGCAGCGGCATCGAGGTCGCGTAGTCCGAGACCGAGAAGACGCCGTCGCCGTTGCAGTCGAAGCCGGCGAGATCCCCGTCGCCGCCGCAGGGGCTGCCGCCCGTCTGGAAAGGCTTGTGCGTGAGGAGCTCGCGGCGGTTCAGGTAAGCCTTGTCGAGGAGATCGGGCTTCTCCCAGAAGATGCCGCTGTCGGTCACGGCGATGACGACGCGCGGATCGCCGATCGAGACGCGCCACGCGCGGTCGATGCTCATACCCGAGGCGACCTCGTCGGCGCGGCGGACGACGCCCGGCGCGGCGGGCGGCAGGAACGAGTAGTAGTTCCACTGGCCGTCGTGATCGTCCGTGAAGGCGTAGCCCGGATCGTTCGGCCAGTTCGCGGGATCGGCCATGTCCGCGTCGGGCGACGGGGGCCAACTGGCGGACGCGGGGTGGGGCGACAGGGCGCTCGCGAGGGCCAGGGCGGCGAGCAAGCCGCCGCGCCACGAGGGGCGGTACGTTCGCATCGTCTCCTCATCGGCCCCGCGCGGCGCGGTTTCTGGCGAGGCCGCGTAAGTGTGTGTGCGCAAAAAGTACGGGAGAAGGAGCGGAGAGCAGGTAGATGTAGCAGCCGATGGGCGAGGAGGAAACGCGAGGGACAGGGAGCGTGGATCTGCGGGGCATCCCACGGGTGGACCGTGTCCTCGCGAATCCGTCCCTCGCAGAGGCCAAGCGCAAGCTCGGCACCGCCACGTTGACGCGTCTCGTGCGGCGATTTCTCGACGAAGCACGTGAAGCCGTGCGCGGCGGCGCGCCGTGTCCCTCCGTGGAGGACGTGGCGCTCTGCGTTGCGGCGCACGCCGAACGAACGCTCCGGACGCGCGCGCGGCGGGTGATCAACGCGACGGGCGTCGTGTTGCACACGAACCTCGGACGCGCCCCGCTCGGCGGGCGCGTGGCCGAGGCGCTCGCGAACTCGGCCGCGGGGTACACGTCGATCGAGATCGATCTCGCGACGGGCCGGCGCGGGCGTCGCGGCGCGTTCGCCGAGGACGCGCTCTCTGAGCTCTCGGGCGCGGAGGCGGCGCTCGTCGTGAACAACAACGCCGCGGCCGTGCTCTTGATGCTGGGCGCGCTCGCGGCGGGTCGGCCCGTCGTGGTGTCGCGCGGCGAGCTCGTGGAGATCGGCGGAGGGTTCCGTGTGCCCGAGGTGATGGCGCGATCGGGCGCGCGGCTCGTCGAGGTGGGGACGACGAACAAAACGCGCATCGCGGACTATGCGCGCGCGCTGGATGCGGCGCCCGACGCGGCGGCGATCCTGCGCGTGCATCAAGGAAATTTCCGGCAGGTGGGCTTCGTCGAGCGGCCGGAGCATCGGGCGCTCGCAGCGCTCGCGCGCGAGCGGAAGGTGCTCTTGCTGGAGGATCTCGGCGGCGGCGCGATCGTGGATCTCGAGCCGATCGGGCTTTCGGGTGAGCCAAGCGTACGGAGCTCGGTCGAGGCGGGATCCGACGTGGTTTGTTTCAGCACCGACAAAGTGCTCGGCGGGCCGCAGGGGGGGGCGATCGTAGGGCGCGCCGATCTCGTCGCGGCATGCCGGAAAGATCCGCTGGCGCGCGCATTGCGCCTCGGCCGGCTGCCGCTGGTCGCGCTCGAAGCGACGCTCGCCGCGTACCTCGAAGATGACCTCGACGCGATCCCGACCCTGGCCGCGTTGCGCGCGCCGCTCTCCGCCGTGCGCGCGCGGGCCGAGCGGATTCAGGTCGAGCTCGCGCAAAAGGGCGTGACGTCGTCCGTCGTGGAGCTCGGGGGCGCCGTGGGGGGAGGCGCGTGCGCCGAGGAGCCGCTGCCTTCGTTTGGCGTGGCGCTCGAAGCGACGGGCGGCGCGCTCGCAGCGATCGCGGAGCGCCTGCGCGCGGGAGATCCGCCGGTCCTGCCGCGCGTGCAGGAAGGCCGGATCCTCTTCGACGTGCGCACCTTGCTCGACGGCGAGGACGCGCCACTCACCGCGGCGATCGTGCACGCCGTGAAAGGTTGACCCTCAAACGATCTCGAGCCTGTCGTTCGGCGCCGGGATCACGATCGAGCCGTGTCCCCGGTCGCGCATCTTGTCGGCGAGCACGCGTTGCGGCTGCGGCTCGCCGTGCACGAGCGCGATCGTCCCGGCCGGCCCCCGCGCGCGGCACGCGTCCGCGTAGGCCACGAGATCCCGCTGATCGGCGTGCGCGCTGAAGCCGTTCAGGACCACGACGTCCGCGCGCCGCTCGCGCTCGACGCCGAAGATCCGGACGCGCGCGCGTCTCTCCACGAGCCTCCGGCCGAGCGTGTGTTGCGCCTGGTAGCCCACGATCAGCACGGTGTTCCGCGGATCCTCCACGCCGTTCTTCAGGTGATGGAGGATCCGGCCGGCCTCGCACATGCCGCTCGCCGAGATGACGATCGCGCTGCCTTCGCCGCCAAGTTCCTTGCTGCGCTCCTTGTCCTCGATGTACTCGAGGTCCTCGAAGTCGAAGGGCGTGTCCGTGCCGCGGAGGAGCTCCCGCGCTTCGGCGTCGTAACACTCGGGGTGGAGCTTGAAGACGTCCGTGATGCGGACCGTGAGCGGCGAGTCGACGTAGACCGGCACGCGCGGGATCTGCCCGGCCTTGCGCAGCTTCTTCAGCGCGAAGATCACCTCCTGCGCGCGCTCGAGCGCGAACGAGGGGATGAAAACCTGGCCGCCCCGCGCGACCGTTCGCGTGACCACGCGTGCGAGATCGTCCTCCATCTTGTCGACGCCGTCGTGCAGCCGATCGCCGTACGTGCTCTCGGTGACGAGGACGTCGGTGCCCTCGGGGACCTCGGGATCCCGCAGGATGGGCCGCCCGGCGCGGCCGAGATCCCCAGTGAACACGAGACGCCGCTTCTTCCCGCGCTCTTCGAGGTCGAGCACCGTGATCGCGCTGCCGAGCACGTGCCCGGCGTCGAAGAAGGTCAGGCGCACGCCGTCCGCGATCGATATCGAGCGGTGGTAGGGGACGGAGACGAACCGCGAGATCGCGTCGAGCACGTCCTCCTCGCCGTAGATGGGTTCGACGAGCTCGTCCTCGCGGCCCTCCCGCACGGATTGCTTGTTCAGGTAGCGCGCATCGGCCTGCTGGATCGCCGCCGCGTCGCGGAGCATGAGCGCCGCGAGATCCCGCGTCGCCGGCGTCGCATACACGAGCCCGTCGAAGCCGTTTTTCGCGAGCATCGGCAGCGCGCCCGAATGATCGATGTGCGCGTGGGAGAGCACCACCGCCGAGATCTCGCGCGCGGGCACGCGCAGGCGGCGGTTGTACTCGAACGACTCGCGCCGCCGCCCCTGGAACAAGCCGCAATCGAGCAGCACGGTGGCGTGCTCCGTGCGGACGACGTGCATCGAGCCGGTGACGGTCTGCGCCGCGCCGACGAACTGGATGTCCACGCGAAACCTCTACAGCGTGTGCTGGAAGAAGCCCATGATGCGGCGACCGACGCGGTTGCCGAAGGGATGCATCTGCGGCGCTTCGTCGGCGAGGCCCGCGAGCGCGTTGTACACGACGAGCGAGACCTCGCCGGTCGTGCTCGCGATCGGGAAGCGCCACCCGATGCGCCCGTTCAGGAGGGCATAACCGGGGACGTCGAAGGTCTGCACCTGGATGCCGGAGAGCGTGGCGACCTGCTCGGCCCAGCTCTGCGCCGACTGGTAGTGGAAGGTGATCTCGCCGTCGATGCCGGGCTTCGTGCGGAGCTGGACGCCGGCGTTGATCTTGTGCCGGCTCGTGCGCTGGTCCGTCGGCGCCGAGCAGCCGTCCGGTAGCTCCTGCGAGGACATGTTCAGCGCGTAGTTCGCGAAGATGTCGAGGCCCTCGATCGGGTAGACGCGTGTGCCGATCTCGCCGCCGAACACGTTCTGGATGTCGCAGCGGTTCAGCCACCCGCCGAAGCCCACCGTGTAGCGGCCCGTCTCCGGGTTGAGCCCGCCGAGCCCATCGGCGCGGTTCGCCAGCGTGAGCGGCCGTTCGCCGGCGAGCGCGATCAGATCCGTGATGCGGTTGTAATAGGCGGTTGCTTCGAACTCGAAGCGATCGCTCATCTGGTTCAGGTAGCTCGCCTCGGCCGTGATGATGCTCTCGGGCCGGAGCCGGAAGGCCTTGTCCTCGTAGCGCTGTGACGCCGAGATCAGCTCGACGCCCGGGAGCTGAAGCTGGATCGGCAGGTCGAGGTACGACTCGAGGAAGGTCGTGTTGCGGAACGCGGTCGAGGCGCTCACGCGGATCGACTGGAGGTCGGTCGGCTTGAAGATGAGCGAGCCGCGCGGCGAGACCTTCACGGTCTCGAGATAGGGCACGTAGTCGGCGCGGCCCGAGACGACGAGCTGCACGCGCTTGCCGAAGCGCAGCGTGTCCTGGAGGAAGAGCGAGCCCCAGTTCTCGATCGGCGTGTCGTCCTGCAGGTACGTCCAGGTGATCGACTTCAAGCGGTACGCGGCGCCGGCGCGGAGGCTGTGCTCGACCGACTTCGGCCACGTGACGTCCTTGAAGAAGTTGAGCTCGGCGTCGACGACGTTCTGGTTCGCCTGGCTCGGGAAGAGCGTGTGGCCGTAGTAGTCGTGGTTCGACGAGGTCTGCGCAGCGACCCGAGCGTAAAAGACGCGCGCGGAAAAGTTTTCGGTCTTGAAGAGCGCAGTGATGTCGGAGTTGTCGAAGCGGGCGCGGTAGTCGTTGAACGGGCCGATGCCGTAGACGTCGATGTCGCTGCGCGCGAAGCCACCGCCGATCTGGAGCTCGCGGTTGTTCTTGAAACGCTGCGCCAGGCGGATGTCGACACGCAGGTTCTCCGCGCCGAGGTTCTGGTTCGGATCGAAGACAACGATGTCCTTTCGGCCGTCCTGCACCTCGCGGGTCCACCGCGAATAACGCGTGTACCCGACCGACGCGCGATACCCGAGGTCGCCGTCGCGCCCGGTGGCCCACGCCGAACCGTAGCCCTGGCCGCTGTCGCCGTAGCCCACGCGGAAGCCCGTGCGTCCCTCGCCCGGCGCGATCGTGATGATGTTGACGACACCGGCGAACGCGTTCGCGCCGTAAAGCGCGGAGCCCGGGCCACGCACGACCTCGATGCGCTCGATCTGATCGACGTCGATCGAGAGCGTCTCCCAGAACGTCGCGCCGAGGATGTCGAGGTATGCGGGCCGCTGGCCGTTGATGAGCACGAGCAGCTTGTTCGCGAGGCGGCTGTTGAAGCCGCGTATCGAGGCGTTTGTATCGCCGCCCGTGATTTGCATGACGTCCATGCCGGGCACGCGACGCAAAAGCTCGGGGATACGCGTGATGCCCGAGAGGCGGATGTCCTGCCGCGTGATGATCGTGGTCGAGTTCGGCGAGTCGAGCGGGCTCTGGGCGCCACGCGAGGCCGTGATGACCGTCTCGCGGTAGACGTCTTCGTCGCGCGCCTTGCCGACGAGCTTGTTGACGTCGTCCTGCGCCGCCGCGTCGCCAGGCTTCGTATCGCCGGGTTTGGTGTCGCCGGGTTTGGTGTCGCCGGGCGTGGTGTCGCCGGGCTTCGCGTCGCTCGGCTTGGTGTCGCCAGGCTTCGTATCGCCGGGCTTGGTGTCGCCGGGCTTGGTATCGCCCTCGTTCGTCTTCGGCGGCTCGGTGGGCTTCGTTTGCTCGGCGCGCTGCAGCGCGAGCTTCTCTTCGAGCTGCTTCAGGACCTGCGCAGCCTCGGCGCGGTCGGACGGATCGGACGCGACGTACTGCTTGTACGCGTTGATGGCCTGTTCGAGGTTGCCGGCCTCGGCGTGCGCGCGGGCGATGTTGAAGAGGACGTTCGGGTGCGGAAGGATCTCCTGCGCGCGCTCGAGCTCCTTGATGCCCTCGGGATAGTTGCCCTTGCTGATGAGCTCCATGCCGGCGCGGAAGTGCCGCCTCGCCTCGGTGCGCGCGTCGGCCATCGCGGGGCCCGCGGAGAGGGCGGTGGCGAAGGCGAGGGCGAGCGCGACGAGCACGCGCGTCGGGCGCGAGCGTCGTGGCTCCGTGGAGGAAGAGGGCGCGTCACGGTGGGCGGATGAGGGCTCGGACGACATGGCGGTTTCTCGGGGGCAAACCGCACTCTACACGAGCCGGCACCACGCCTCACCGCCATTTCAGCGAAGCGCGCGCGTCAGTAGGGATCACTTTTGTAGGGATCCGGCTTGTAGTTCGGATCCTTGTTCCCGCCGGTCTTCGTCGTCGTGACGGGCGCGGTGCGCACGGCGCCCGCGGTGGCGTCGAGCGTGACCTTCACCTTCTCCTCGACGACCGTGACCTTGATGGTCTTCGACTGGTAGCCCTTCTTCGACAGCGTGAGACTGTGCACGACGTCGGCCGCAGCGCCGGCGCCGCGGAACGTCACGTCGCAGGGCGTGCCGCCGCAGAGCGTCTCGCTGCCCTCCATGACGCTCGCGCCGGAAGGATCACTCTCGATGTGCACGACGCGATCGCCCGGACGCGCGGGCGCCTGCGGCGTGGTCTGCGTGGGCGTGGGCGGCGGCGTCGTCGCGGGCGAGGCGCTGCTCGCCGTCGTGTCGCCGGAGCCGCGCGTCTGCGTGAGCGTGATGATGATGCCCACGAAGCCGAGCACGAGGACGCCCGTGATCAACATGAACCGACGCTTGCCGCTCTGGCCGGAGAGCGCGTCGGGGTCGGGCAGGGACATCGGCTGCGAGGCCGTGAGCGGATCGCTGAGCGTGTTCGGGCCGCTGAACCCGAGCGCCGCGGGACGCGCGCCGGAGAGCGAGAGCGACGTCGAAGGGCCGCTGTCGCCGGGCGGACTTGAAAGCCTGCGCAGCGGGCCCGAGAGGCCGGTCGTGTCGCCGGGCGGGAAGCTGTCGAGGCTTCGCGGCCGGTGGAACGCGCCGGACTGCCCGTAGGCCTGGTACGGCCCCGTCATCATCTCCTCGACGCCGCCGCCGCAACGCTTCAGCGCGCTGAGCAGCTCGTCCATGGTCCCGAAGCGACGCTGCGGATCCTTCTCGAGACAGCGGAGGACAATCGCCTCCATCTCCTCGGAGATCGCGAGGTTCGGGTTGTAGTGGATCATCGGCGGCGGCAGGTCGTTCACGTGCGCCATGAGCGTGCCGACGCCGGGGCCCTTGTCGAAGGGCACCTTGCCGCAGAGCATCTCGTAGAGCATCACGCCGAGCGAGTAGATGTCGGTGCGTCCCGAGACCTCCGCGCCCACGATCTGCTCGGGCGCCATGTACTTCGGCGAACCCATGAACAGGCCTTGCTGCGTGAGGTCCTCCGCCTCGCCGGTCACGTCCTTGACGAGGCCGAAGTCGAGGACCTTGACGTTGTCCCGTTCGTCGCCGTGTTGCGTCAGGAGCACGTTGCCCGGCTTGAGATCGCGGTGCACGACGCCGATCTGGTGCGCCTCGCGCAGCGAGCGACAGATCTGCCGGGCGATGTGGCAGGTGCGGCCCTCGGGGAACGGGCCTTCCTCGCGCAGCACGCGGTGGAGCGTCTTGCCGTCGACGAACTCCATCGCGATGTAATAGATGTCGTCGCTCTGCCCGTAATCGAACACGGTGACGGTGTTCGGGTGCGTGAGCTTCGCGGCGATCGACGCTTCGAGGAAGAAGCGCTTGTGGAACTCCGGATCGCGGTCGCCCTCGTACTTCGGGGAGAGGACCTTGAGGGCGCAGATGCGTCCGAGCGGCGCTTGCTCGGCCCGGTACACCTTGCCCATGCCACCGCGGGCGATGACGCCGACGATCTTGAAGCGACCGTCGATGGTCATCCCGATGAGGGGATCCGGCGCGGCCCCCCTCGGGTCATCGACGCCCTCCGCCTGCTGGTCTTGTCGGGACGCGCCCATATGTGGAACCTGGGCCATCGGGTTTTGGATCCTCGGCGAGCGGCGGCCCCCTAAGGCACGCTCCGGTTGCGCGAAAAGTCTGCCGGTCGCGCGCTCTTGTGTCAATTGTGCTGACCACTCGCCCCGGTGAGGGGGCCCAGGTGATCAGCCGAGGGAGGTTCGTCCAGGGGGCGTCGGCGTCGACGGAACGACCTGCCCCGATGCAGGACCCGGGCCCGGCGGCGGCGTCGAAGGGTTGATGGGCGCGCGCGGCGCGGAAGCCGGCGCGTCGGCCGCGGTGAGATCCGGGAGCGGGATCGCCATCCCGACGCCGCTCGGCATGGCCGCGGCCTTGGGGATCATCGGGACCTGCGCGGAAGGCGGAGTCACGGCGAGCATCGCAGGCGTGCTCACCTTGCCCGGGGACAGCGGGCGCGTGTCGGAGCCCTCCACGAGCACACCGTCGACCTCCATCATGAGCGTCGCCGAGGTGACCACGATGTGCCGGCCGAGCCGCTTGACGAGCAGGACCGCGCGCGCGCCGGGCGACCAGCGCGGCAAGACACGCGCCTTGTCGGACTCCTCGTCGACGAGCCACCCGACGAGCTCCGAGCCCACGAGTTGCGACGACGTCGCGGCCACGAGCTTGCCGGCCTTCAGGCGATACCGGCTGTTCTTCGTCTCGAAGACCCGATCGCCGGACACGTCGGGGCGCAGCCTTCCCTCGAGGAAGGCGTCGATGCTCACGCGGACGACGCGATCGGTGTCGGGCTCGAGGAAGTTCATGGCGCCTCCCATGGGGGAACCCCGTCATGCCTCGATTATCACGCCCTGTCGCGGAGATACATCCCCCCGACGTGCAGATGCCGAGAGACCACGCCGGCCGCGTTCGGTCGCATGGTCTCCCGGGCTACCACCTGGAACGGGATCCGCAGGGGATCAGGGGACGCGGGCCACGACCGCGAGGACCGTGGTGTCGCTTCCGCGTTGACCGACCACCCAGATCCGATCCTCGTCGTCCGTGAAGAAGGGGAGCGACGTGCCGGCCGTGGCCGCCGAGAGGAACACGCCGGGCGTGCCCTCGGCCACGACGGCCCCGTTTTCCACGCGGTAGCGCTGCGCGACGACGTCGAGCGAGTCGAACGTCGTTCCATCGACGGGCTGGAACGCGAGCACGCCGGCGTCGTCGGCCCCGGGGCTGATCGCGGCGAGGCTGCCCGCATAACCCGGCAGCTTGAAGAGCGACGCGCCAGCGGTCGGCCCCGTGCCCCGCGCGACCTTCTCTGCCGCGTAGCCGCGCGCTTCTTGATCACCGCTCGCCTCCGACATCACCACGAACACGTTGCCCGCGTGATCCGCGGCGAGCGGTCCGGACGCGACGCCGAATGTATCGACTGCGATCGGCGCGCCGCACGTCGCGTCGCCATCGGGCACGAGCCTCGGCATCGACGCTACGGTGCCGCAGGCGTCCGCCGCGTAGAGCGCGTTCGTCTTCGTCGCGGCGTCGTTCACGGGCGAGATCCCCGTGTAGATCAGCCGCCCGAGCGTCCCGTCGCCCACGCCGACGCCCGCGTAGAACCCGTTCACCGGGTAACGCGTCGCGACGGTCGTGTCGTCGAGCAGGATGATCTCGCCCGTGAGATCGGAGGCCGTGTACGAGACGACCGTCCAGCCGAAGAAGGGCAGGTCGATCGCTTGAGCCCCAAGGAACGTCATCGCCGGGATCTTCGTGTCGACGTCGGCCTTCGTGATCGTGAGCTTGCCCGTGGCGCCCTCGGGCGGCGTGAGGCGCTCGATCGTCACGGAGCCGGGCGCGGGCGCGGCGCTCACCGCGACCGGGCCGCCGTGCCTGCCCCACGTCGAGGGCGAGCCAATGACCACGTCGGATTCGTACAGCCCGACGACGCAGAACCCCGTGTCCTTCACGGTGAAAAGATCCGCGTACGTCGCAGGGTCGAGGCACGCGCTGCTGCCGCCACCGCCCGCGCCGCCGCTGCCGCCGCTGCCGCCGCTGCCACCGCTTCCACCGGTGCCGCCGTTGCCGCCGCTCCCGTTCGAGTCGTCGCTGCACGCGACCATCATCAAGCTCGCGCCGATCGCGAGGGCGAGCGCGAGCCGCGCGCTCTTCCAGCGTTTTGATTCGTCGTTCATGTTCGTCTCCGCATGGGCGACACACCCGCGCCCTCGGGTCTCGTGGGCGGGATCGAGCGATCCCGCCGAAGAGCGGCGCCGGTGTGGGCATGGACGGAGAGACGCGGACGCGAGGGCCCCCGCGCCGCATGCTTCACCCCGGAGGCCGCGGTCGGGCCTCGACGCAGCAGGTTTCCTGGCTCCCGGATCGTCCTCGGGCGGACCTTCCCGCGCGTTCGCGCCTCCCCGGCTCGCACCAGGGAAGAGCTCTCCGCGCAGTGGATCTTCCGCCTTCGTCCCCGGCTACAGTGGCGGGGGCCGCGCCGGCGTTGGACCGGCTTCCCTGTTGTCCGGCGCGTGCGCCCGGCGAGCCTCGACTCGCCGCACGAACGCGCCCACTGCTCGAGATCGACGGGCCCCAGAATTTCCATCCCGGGGCCAGCACGGGGCGGCGTAGGCGATGAACGAGCGTGCAGTCAAGAAGAGGTTCATCGACCGGAGCGCTCGCTCACTCGCGGGCCTTTCGGGCGTGGGGAGGCGACCACGGGGGGGCCACAAACGGCGGCGGGAGGGGGGATGTAGGGGAGGGGCCACGGGCCGCCCGGGCCGCGCGGTGGGCCCGGACCGACCCCGAAACCCCGGAAAACGCTTGTCCGCGCGGGAAGGTACTCGTTCTTGAAAAGGACTCGTTGCGCTCTTGCCCGAGATGGACGACGCTTGTGGGAAACCAGCACCGTCCCGACCCACTGGGCAACGAGGCGGCTGACCCTCTTCTCGTCGTGACCAACAGAACTCCTCCCCCCCCGATCACTCCCGGAACGGTCATCAACGACCGATACGAAATCCGACAAAGCCTCGGCAAGGGTGGCATGGGCGAGGTCTTCCTCGCATTCGACCGATCGACGCAGCAAGAGGTCGCGCTGAAGGTCGTGCGCGAGGAATCGCGCATGCCTGGCGACGACGAGGCGCTGCGGCAAGAGCTTTTGCTCGCGCGATCGGTCGCCCATCCCAACGTTTGCAAGGTCTTCGATCTCGCCCCGAGCCTCTGGGGACCCATCCTCGTGATGGAGAAGATCGCCGGACAAACCCTCCACACGCACATCCGGAAGAAGAAAGCGCAAGGCGGCTACACCGCCGACGAGTTCCGGAAGATCGCGTCGGAGGTGTGCAGCGGCCTCGCGGCGATCCACGCGCAGGGGCTCGTGCACGGCGATCTCAAGCCGGGCAACGTGATGGTGAGCGAAGGCCGCACCGTCATCCTCGACTTCGGCTTCGCGCAGGAGCGCGCCCGCGCCTCGGCGCGCAGGCCCGGGGCGCCTCCGGACGGCGGCACGCCGAACTACATGTCGCCCGAGCGCCTGCGCAACGGCGGCGCCAGCGTCGACGACGACGTCTACGCCATGGTGCTCACGCTCTGGGAGATGTGGACCTGTCGCGTCCCCGAGCCGGGCTACAAGCCGCGCGCGCGGCCGATGCGCCAGCAGATCATGTTCGACGTGCCCGCGGGTCTCGCGACCGACGAGGTCAAGCAGATCTTCCGCGGCATGAACGAAGACCCGACGATGCGCCCCCAGGCGCGTCACCTTCGGTTCTTCAACCCGACGCAGCTCACGACGAGCCCGATCCAGCTCCCGCGCGAGCGCCTCGAGCCAGGGCCGCCGCCGGGCCGCGCCCAGACCGCCGCGTTCACGCCCGGCGCGCAGTCGCTGCTCATCACGTACGCGACGAACGCGCCGGAGATCGTCGGGCAGATCCTGCCCCTCGACAAACCGATCATGACCCTCGGGCGTCGCGCTGATCAGGATCTCGTGATCCCCGAGGCGACGGTGAGCGGCCAGCACGCGTTGCTCCGCTGCCAGTCGGGCTCGTGGACGATCGAGGACCTCGGCAGCACGAACGGCAGCTACGCGGAGTTCGGCTTCGAGCGCAAGAGCCAGATCACCTTCATGCACAACGGCGAGGTCCAGGTCGGCGAGTGCCGCCTGAAGCTCGTGAGCTTCGGCCCCGAGTCGCCCTCGCACAAGCGCGCGCGCCAGTACCTCGCGAAGCGCGACGGCCTCACGGGTCTGCTCGTGCGCGAGCACCTCATGAAGGCCATCGACGAGGACGGGCTCTTCGCCGAGTGGGCCGAGGTGAACGTGCAGGTCGCGCGTTACGAGCTGCGCGGCCCGAACCGGCAGGTGAGCGAGAGGCCGACGATCCTCGAGATGCTCGCGCTGCGCAAGGCTGCCCAGCGCGTCGTCGACCTGACGGAGATGCTCATGTTGAGCCTCACGCCCGTCGTCGCCGGCCGCACCGGGCCGCTCAAGTTCGTGGTGTCGATGGTCGGCCACTCCCTCGAAGAGGCCCGCCACGTCGTCGAGCAAGTCCTCTCCCAGGTGCAGGGCACGCTGCCGGATTCGCTCGAGCTCACCGCCACCATCGTCAAGGGCGAGCCGGGTCGACCGGCCCGGACCCTCCTCGACTAACCCCGTGTTCTCCCGGTGAAGAGCATCGGCCGACGATGATCAGGCCCCCGCTGTCGTCGAGCCCGCCGTCGCAGCCGTCCCCCTACCGCTACCTCGGTCGCGGCGGGGGCGAGCGACCCGTGCGCATGCAGATCATTTTCGCGCTCGTCGCGGGGATGATCCTCGTCGCCGTGCCCCTGTACCTCTGGCGCGGGCCGCGGCCCGACTCGATCCCCTCGGCGGATGCCGCCGTTGCGGACGCAGGCACGCCGGTCGACGCGAGCGCCCCGGTGTTCGTCGTCGACGCGGGCCCGCCGCCAGTCACCCTTTCCCCGTTCACCACGATTCGTTGCGAGAACCCGGGGCCCGGGAAGACCCCACCGGAGCGGTGCGATCACGTTACCTTCTTCGAGGACGGCCTCGCCCGCGCCATCCGCGAGAACACAGCGTGCGCGCCCACCGGAAAGTCGCAGACCACCGTGAGCTTCGTGCTGGAGATGGACTTCCGCACGAAGAAGACGAACCTCTTCGTCGGCAAGTCGTCGAGCATCAAGCGCGACAAAGCGAAGGAGCTGCTTCGCTGCGTCAAGCGCGCCATGCCGAAGCCCGACTGGCCCACGATCCCGCACCAGTACGTCCGCTACAAGGTGAACGTCGTCGCGACGTACCCGCCCGCGGACAAGCTCGGGCTCTAGCCCTCGCGGCGCTCCTCGTTTCGTCGCTCTCCTCGCCCCTCGCGGGGGCGGCCGAGGAGAGCGACGAAGCGCTGCCGCCGCCTTCGTATTCGCCGTACGAGCGCGAGACGATCAAGGCGGTCGTCGCGGCGCAGGGCAAGACGCTCGACGAGTCGCCCGAAGGCAAGACCATCGAGGCCGTCGACATCGTCACGCTCGACGTCATCGAGCAGCGCGATCCGGTCCCGAACTTCGTCAACATCTTCCACGCCACGACGCGCAAGTACGTCGTGCGCCGCGAGGTCCTCCTCGAACCGGGCCAGCCGTACAGGCAGGAGCTCGCCGACGAGACGGGGCGCAACCTCCGCAACATCCCGCAGTTCTCGCTCGTGCTCGTGTTCGCGGTGCGCGGCAGCAAGCCCGACCGCGTGCGGCTCGTCGTCGTCACGAAGGACGTCTGGAGCCTGCGCGTCGGCATGGGCTTTCGTATCGCCCGGGGTGGCTTCGAGTACCTGCTCGTCCAGCCGAGCGAAGAGAACCTCTTCGGCACGCACCACTCCGCGCTCGTGCAGGCGTACATCCAGCCCGAGACGTACGCCCTCGGCGCGCGCTACTCGATCCCGCGTGTCGGCGGCAGCCGCATTCTTCTCAAGGCCGAGGGCAACGTCGTGTGGAACCGCGAGAGCGGCAAACCCGAGGGCTCCTTCGGCGCGTTTCAGTACGGCCAGCCTCTCTACTCCACCCACGCCGAGTGGTCGTACATCGCGCAGATCAAGTGGCGCTACGAGATCGATCGCCGTTACGTCGGCGGCCGCCTCGCCACCTTCGACGCGAAGTCCACCGAGCAGGACGACGCGATCCCGTTCCGCTACCGCGCCGACGTGCTCGCGGGCTCGTACACACTCACGCGATCCTTCGGTCGTCGCACGAAGCACGACATCAGCGTGGGCGTCGAGGCGACCCGCCGCGTCTACCGGCAGGACGATCTCGCTCGGTATGCGCCCGACGCCGCGCGCGAGTTCGTCGACTTCGCCGTGCCGCGCAGCGACACGCGCATCGGCCCCTTCGCTCAGATCCGCGCCTACTCCACGCGCTTCATGCGCGTGCTCGACTTCAACACGCTCGGCTTGCAGGAGGACATCCGGCTCGGCCACGACCTCCTCCTGCGCGTCTATCCCGTCTTTGCCGGGATCGGATCGAGCCGCGATTTCTTCGGCGCCACGGCATCGGCGAGCTACACGGCGCCGATGGGGGACGGCATCGCGCGTATCTTCGCCGAGGGCATCGTCGAGGCGCAGCCCGACCGCATCGCCGACGCCTCGCTCGAAGCCGGCGCGCGCATCCAGACTCCGCGCACGGGCATCGGCCGGCTCGTCCTCGACGCGCGTATCCTTCGTCGCTTCCGCAACTACATGAACCGGCGCTCCGTGCTCGGCGGCGACACGCGGCTGCGTGGCTACACGACGCTCGCGTACATCGGCTCGGACGTGCTCACGTACAACCTCGAGTACCGCGCGCGCCCCTTCCAGCTCTTCTCGTTCCAGCTCGGCCCCGTCGCGTTCTTCGATGCCGGCGACGCGTTCGACGGGTTTGACGAGATGCGCATCAAGCACTCGGTCGGCGTGGGCGTGCGCGCCGTCTTCCCGCAGCTCGATCGCTCCGTCATGCGTGTCGACTGGGGGTTTCCCCTGACGCGCGCGTTCGCCCCCGAGGGCCCGTGGCCGGGTCAGTTCGTCGTCACGTTCCAGCAGGCGTTCCAGATGCCGCAGATCCCGCTGCGCACGACCGACTTCGACTTCTAGCGCTGCGCGGAAAGGGCCGATCGGATCCGCGCGACGTGCGCGTCGAACGACGCCCGAAGGGATGCCGGGACCGGCTCCTTCTCGAGCGCCTCCATGATGGCCCCGCGCGCGCGACCTGCGTGGATCGCGTGCCACGCTTGCTCCAGCGCGCGGCGGACGCGCGTCACGTCATCGACCGGCGCGTCCTTCTCCTTCGGCGTCCGCAGCGGCGCGTCGGCGCGTCGCGTGTGAAAGGCGATCGCGGCCTCCGAGCGCGCGCGATATCGCCCGGCCTCGAACGTCGCGACCTCGACGAACGCGGGCCGGATCGGATCGTCTTGCGGCATGGACACGCGTCCCACGAGATCGAGGTGTCCGTCCTCGTCGACGTCGGCGACCTCCGTCGGCGCGAGCGTCATCTCGACGTCGTATTGCGCCGATCCTGTCGGGAAGATCCGGTGCACCTCGAGCGTGCCGCCGCTGCCTCGCAGCACCACGTCGAGCGTTCCATCCCCGTTGAGATCCGTGAGCGCGCGAAACGCGCCGTCCTCGTAGCCGCCGCTCGCGCCGGGGACGAGTGCGGCAACGAGCTCCGTCGCGTGATCGGCTGCATCGCGCGGGCCCACGGCGAGCACCACGCCGTGCACCGTGGCAGCGCGCACGGCGAAGATCTTTCTTCCGAGGATGTCCACGCTTTCGTAGCCCCGGACGACCACGTCGCCGCCCCCGCGCGGCAGCTTGGCGCGGATCTCCGACGTTTTCTGCAGGCCGAGGGCCCTCGTCTCCTCGTCGATCGCGGAGAGTTTGACCTCGATGTCGGGCGGCGCAGCGAACGCCGTGAGGGGGGGCATTTCTCCGCCTCCCCAGGGTGAGACCCGGTGGTCCGAGGTGCACCCAGCGAAACCGATCGACGCCACGAGGACGAACAACCGCGCTGCCTTTTCTGCTACCGTTCGCCCTCGCATGCGCCTCTTGATCGCCGACAAGATGGACACCCAAGCGCTCGAGGAGCTCCGCATCCTGGGTGTCGAGATCATTTCCCGCCCGGAGCTTACCAAGGAGACGTTACCCGCGGCCCTCGAGGGCATCGGGATCCTCGTCGTTCGTTCGACCGAGGTGACGGCGCGCGCCATCGAGGCGGGTCGCCAGCTCAACCTCATCGTACGCGCGGGCGCCGGTGTGAACACGATCGACGTCGCCGCAGCGAGCGCGCGTGGCGTGTACGTCGCAAACTGTCCCGGCAAGAACGCGATCGCCGTCGCCGAGCTGACGATGGGCCTCGTGGTTGCGCTCGATCGACGCATCGTCGACGCCACGACGGATCTGCGCGCGGGCAAATGGGAGAAGACCCGCTACGCGCAAGCGGAAGGGCTCTACGGTCGACGCATCGGCGTCGCGGGGCTCGGCGCGGTCGGTCGCGAGGTCCTGCATCGCGCGCGTGGCTTTGGCCTCGAGCCGCATGCCTGGTCGCGCTCGCTCTCGCAGAACAAGGCGCAGCGACTCGATGTCGGGTTCGCCCGCAGCCTCGAAGAGCTCGCGGCGCGCTCGCACGTGCTCACGATTCACCTGCCGCTCGACAGCCGGACGCGCGGCATCGTTGGTCGCAACGTGCTCGAGGCGCTGCCGGACGGGGCCATCGTGGTGAACACCGCGCGCAGCGAGGTGATGGACTACGAGGCGCTCGAAGACGTGATCGCGAAGAAGGGATTGCGCGTTGGCCTCGACGTGTTCCCGAACGAGCCCGATCGCGGCACGGGCACGATCGAGCCTCGCATCTTCGGCCGGGGCCTCGTGTACGGGACGCCGCACATCGGCGCGTCGACCGAGCAGGCGCAGCGGGCGATCGCCATGGAGACCGCGCGCATCATTCGCGCCTTCATGACCGAGGAGACCGTGCCGAACGTGGTGAACATCTGCGCCACCTCGCCCGCTCGTTACGTGGTCGTGATTCGCATGCTCGACAAAGTGGGCGTCTTGGCGAACACGCTGAGCGTGCTCAAGCGTCACGGCATCAACATCGAGGAGATCTCGAACACCGTCTTCGACGGCGCGCTCGCGACGTGTACGAAGATGCGCGTCTCTGGACGGCCGAGTGATGCCTGCATGAAAGAAATCGCCGCGTTCGACGAGGTCCTGCACGTGGACGTGGTATCGTTGCCGAACCTCGCCTAGCGAGGTCACGCCTGCCCGACCGGAAGGCCGCTTTCCAGCGGATTTTCCTGGGCTTTTTGCTCCTGCGCGGTGGGCGTCCATGCCCCCTTGCGTATCCGCCCAGGTTCGTTTAGAGTCACCCCGACAAAACTAGGCGGATCCGCGGAGCCGGATTCCCAAGTTTGGGAATCGGCTCTTTTTTTTTCGCGTGGGCCTTCGCACGGCGATCGCGCGGGGCGAAGACGGTCCTCCGCCGCGCGGGGCCTCGCGCCCGTCCTCTCAGGCATGCAGCAAGCGTCGAACGAGCAAACCAGCAACAAGACCATCGATTTCGAACGCATCCGTGCGGCCGTTGGCCCCGTGCTTTCGAGCCACGGCGTGGTGCTCGTGGATGTCGAGTGGTTCACCGACCAGGGGACGTGGACCTTGCGCCTGACGATCGAGCGCGAGGGCCTGCAGGACTCGTCGGATCCGGCCGGCGGCGTATCACTCGACGACTGCGCCGACGTTTCGCGGGACGCCTCGACGGCGCTCGACGCGGAGGACGACGTGATCCCGCATCACTACAGCCTCGAGGTGTCCTCCCCAGGGCTCGAGCGGCGCTTGAAGAGCCTTTCGGATTTCCGGCGATTCCGCAGCAAATTGGTGCGTGTGAAGCTCGCCCGGCCGGCGCCCGACGGCCAGAGCCTCCTGCGCGGCGAGCTCGCGGAGGCGCCGGACGACAAGATCGCCGTCATCGTCGACGGCAAGCGGATCGAAGCGCCTTTCGCGGATGTCGTGGAGGCGCGTCTCGTGTTCGAGCTCGTGACGCAGCCGAAGAAGCAGAAGAAGAGCACGCGTGCGGGCAAGTCGAAGCAAAGCGGTAACCGGTAGTTGAGATCAGGAGAGCGAGCAGCCATGGCAACGATGGGAGCGACGCCCACCGTGGATACGAGCCTCGGGGCGATCCTCGAGCAGGTCGCGAAGGAGAAGGGCATCGACCGGAAGATCCTCGTCGAGACGATCGAGGCGGCGATCTTGAAGGCGGCCCAGAGCGTCTTCGGACCGACCCGTGAGCTCGAGGCGCGGTTCAACGAGGACAACGGCCAGGTCGATCTCTTCCAGTACATGACCGTCGTCGAGGACGTGGCCGAGCCCGAACGCGAGATTTCGCTCGCCGACGTGGAGAAGCACAAGCTCGACGCGACGCTCGGCGAGGAGCTCGGTTTTCAGGTCTTCTGGCGTCCCGAGGACGCGGAGAAGGCGCGCGAGCAGGACAAGGAGTTCGGGGACATCCTGAAGCTCAAGGCCGGGCGCACGACGTTCGGTCGCATCGCCGCGCAGACGGCGAAGCAGGTGCTCTTGCAGCGCGTCCGCGACGCTGAGCGCGACCTCATCTTCAACGAGTACAAGGACCGGAAGGGCGAGCTCATCCGGGGCATCGTTCGCCGCTTCGAGAAGGGCAACAACATCATCGTCGACATCGGCAAGACCGAAGGGATCTTGCCGTTCCGCGAGCAGACGCCGCGCGAGACGTACCGGCCGGGTGATCGCATCGTCGCCTACGTGAAGGACATCGATCGCGAGGCGCGCGGGCCGCAGGTGATCTTGTCTCGGTCCGATCCGCGCCTCGTGGAAAAACTCTTCGAGGCCGAAGTGCCCGAGATCTACGAGGGCATCGTGCGCATCGTCTCGGTCGCCCGCGAGCCGGGCGCGCGATCGAAGATCGCGGTGACCTCGCGCGACGCGGACGTCGATCCGGTGGGCGCGTGTGTCGGCATGAAGGGCTCGCGCGTACAGGCGGTCGTGCAGGAGCTGCGTGGCGAAAAGATCGACATCGTGCCGTTCGATCGGGATCCGGCGCGGTACGTCATCGCCGCGATCCAGCCGGCCGAGGTGCACAAGGTCATCGTCGACGAGGCGGACGGGCGCATGGAGCTCGTCGTGCCGGACGAGAAGCTCTCGCTCGCGATCGGCAGGAAGGGCCAGAACGTCCGGCTCGCCGCGCAGCTCACGAACTGGAAGCTCGACATCATCAGCGAGTCCAAGTTCAAGCAGATGGAGGAGGAGGCGATCCACGCGCTCCAGCAGATCGACGGCGTGTCCGAGTCGATCGCGAAGTCGATGTACCGGCTCGGCTTCCGAGCGCTCGAGGAGGTCAGCGAGGCGGCCGCGGAGGAGCTCGCGGCGATCCCCGGGCTCGGCGGCGCCGAGGTGGCCGAGCGGATCAAGGCGCAGGCCGACACGACGATGGAGCGGCTGCGTCAGGAGCGTATCCGGGCTGCGAGCCAGCGGACGGAGCCGCTTACGGATCGCGAGCGTTTGATGTTCATCCGCGGCGTCGGCGATCGGACCGTGGGCCTCCTCGAAGAGGCGGGCTACAAGACGGTGGAGGACATTCTCCGCGAGGACGAGGACCGGCTGGCGATCCGGACCGGCCTCGGCATCAAGAAGGCCCGGGCCATCCGGCAGGGGGCGCGGGACTTCGTGGAGAGCGAGCAGAAGGTGCTCGAGGCAGGCCGCGCAGACGCAAGGCGCGCCGCAGTGGCGGCTTCGACAAAGCAGGCGTAAGAGGGGCGCGGCCGTCCCTTCGTGGACGAGCCGCACCCAGAGAACGAAACGGACGATGGTGGAAGCACGGACAGACGCAGAGCGAGCGACGCCGCAGGCGGACCGAGAAGGTTCGTCGCGGGTGCGCACGTGTGTCGGCTGTGGAGAGCGGGTCGAAATCCCGCGCTCCGGGTCGGCTCCGTCCGTGCTCGTCCGTCTCGTGCTTGGTCCGGGCGGCGAGGTCGCGGTGGACGCGGCGGGCGGTGGCTTCGGCCGCGGCGCGCACGTGCACCCGAGGCCGTCCTGCGTGGAGAAGGCCGCGCAGCGGGGCCTCTCGCGCGCGGCGAAGGGCAAGGTGAGCCTGCTCTGGGACGAGGGGCCCGAGCAGCAGGGCGAGGAGACGGCGGCGTCGGAGGCGACGTCGTCGGGCAAGCTCGTCCCGCTCGACGCGAGCTCGCTCTCGCGGGCGATCGTGCGCGCGCTGGATCGGCGGGTGCAGGGGCTCGTGGTTGCGGCGGCCCGGGCGCGGAAGGTCGCGCTCGGGGCCGACGCGGTGACGGGCGCCGAGGAACGGGGGGAAGCGGATCTCCTCGTGGTCGCGACGGACGCGGCGGCGGGCTCGGAGCTCTCGGCCGTGCGCCGGGCGGTCTCCGAGGGGCGCGCGGTCGCCTGGGGGACGAAGAAGGTCTTGGCTACGTTGTGCTCTGCCGCTGCTTCGTCGAAGCGCGCGGAAGGGCTCGCCGTCATGGCGATCAAGGATGATCGGATCGCGGCGGCGCTCCGGGAGGCCGTGCAAGCGGCCTCCGCGCTCGTCGCGGCGCCGCTCGAGGGTGCGGCGGCGGGCCGCAAGCGCCATGATGCGAGGCGCCCCGGTGGTACCGGGCAGCAGTCCTCGGGAAGGTCCACGCCGAAGAATGCGGGCGGCGGGATCGATGAAGATGGGGCGCGGTCCGGTCAGGATCGTCGTGCGGACGGGTGAGTCGGGTTTGTCGTTACTGGAGCGAGGTGCATGAGCAAAGTTCGGGTGTACGAGGTCGCTAAACAGCTCAACATGGATCAGAAGACGCTGGTCGCGCTCTTCCAGTCCATGGGTATCGGCGACGTGCGCAACCACATGAGCGCGGTTGAGAGCGATGTGGTGGAGCGCGTGAAGCGCCATCTGGAGCGGCAAAAGGCGCCCGAGGTGGTCGAGGAACGGATCCGTCCGACGGTCGTGAAGCGCCGTGCGCGGGGCGCCGAAGGTGAGACCTCCGGCCCCGAGCCGACGACGACCCCCGCACGTGCCGCCGCTCCCAACGTCCCGCCCGCGCGCGCCTCCGCTCCATCCGCCGCTCCCGCCCCGACGAGCCCGACATCGACAGCGGCCGCGCCCGCGCCGAGGACCGCGCAAGCTCCGGCGCCGGTCGTCGAGGCGGCGAAGCCTGCTCCCGCGCCCGCTCCCGAGAAGCCCGCAGCGACGCAGATGGCGCCCGCCCAGCCGGTGGAACGTGAAGCGAAGGAGGCGCGCGAGGTTGCTCCGCCTGCGCCGCCCCCTGCTCCGGCCCCGGTCGCGGCAGCGGAGCCCCCGAAGCCCGTCGCCGTGGAGAAGGCCCCGGAGGCGCCCGCGCCGAAGCCCGTGGAGGCGGCACCCCCGCCGCCGGTCGAGGCTCCGAAGCCCGCGCCCGCGGTCGCGGCCGAGGCCCCGAAGGCCGCGGCAGCCCCGGCCGAGCCCGCGCCCGCCCCGAAGGCGGCCGAGCCCGAGCCGGCGCCGAAGGTCGCAGCGGAGCCGCCCAAGAAGGCCGAGGAGCCTGCCAAGCAGGTCGCCGCGCCTGCCGAGACGCCGAAGGCGCCGCCCGCGCCGCCGGCCGCTCCGGCAACGACGCCTGCGCCGAAGGCCGCGGAGCCTGCGCCGAAGGCGGCTGCCGAGCCGCCCAAGAAGGCCGAGGAGCCGGCAAAGCCCGCGCCCGAGGCGCCCAAACCGGCGGCGGCTCCGCAGGCGCAGCAGCCGCAGCGGGCCGGTGGGTCGTCGCAGCAGGGCCCGTCGAAGCCCACGACGCCGCCTCCGGCCACGACGCGCTCGCCCGCGCCGCAGCAGGGCCCGGGTCGCACGCCGCCGCCGAGCGCGCCGCCTCCGGCTCGCACGGCGCCTGCGTCGTCCGTGCCGCCGCCGCGCAAGCCGTCGGACACGCCGTCCTCGGTCCCGCCGCGTCCGTCGTCCCCGCCGAAGACGGGCATCGACGTGTGGCAGGGCCGCCCCGGCGTCCCGATGCCGGCCGCGCAGCGCACGAGCACGCCGCGCCGCACGACCTACGATCCGCGCGCCCAGGCGCCGCAGCCGGGCCGTCCCGGCACGGGCTTCGGCCCGCAGGCGGGTCGTCCGGGTCAGCCGGGCGGACCGCGCAGCGGCCCGCAGCGTCCTGGCATGGGCGGCTTCCGTCGTCCGGGCGGGCCTCCGATCCAGCAGCGGCGCGGCCCGGCGCAGGTCTCCACGCAGGAGATGGCCTCCCACAAGAAGGTCGTCAAAATCGAGGAGCAGGTCAGCCTGCAGGCGCTCGCCGGGAAGATGAGCGTGAAGTCGACCGATGTTCTCCTGAAGCTCCTCAGCATGGGGATGACGGGCGTGAACATCAACTCGACGCTTGACGCCGACACCGCGAAGATCATCGCGAGCGAGTTCGGCTGGAGCGTCGAGGACGTCGCGGTCAGCGAGACGCAGACGCTCGAGGACGCGACGCGCGTCGAGTCCGAGGCCGACCTCGACTTCGAGCTGCGTCCGCCGATCGTCACGGTCATGGGTCACGTCGACCACGGCAAGACGTCGTTGCTCGACCGGATCCGCAAGGCCAGCGTGGCCGAGGGCGAGGCGGGCGGCATCACGCAGCACATCGGCGCGTACCGCGTCGAGACGCCGCGTGGGACGATCGCGTTCCTCGACACGCCGGGTCACGAGGCGTTCACGGCGATGCGCGCCCGCGGCGCCTCGCTGACGGACATCGTCGTGCTCGTGGTCGCAGCGGACGACGGCGTCATGCCGCAGACCAAGGAGGCGATCTCGCACGCGCAGGCCGCGAAGGTGCCGATCATCGTCGCGGTGAACAAGATCGACAAGCCGGGCGCGGATCCCGACAAGATCAAGCGCGACCTCGCGAATCTCGGGCTTCAGCCGGAGGAGTGGGGCGGCCAGACGATGTTCATGCACGTGTCGGCGAAGACCGGGCAGAACATCGATCAGCTCCTCGAGTCGATCATCCTGCAGGCCGAGATCCTCGAGCTCAAGGCCTACGCGAAGCGTCGCGCGAGCGCGACGGTCATCGAGGCGCTGCTCGATCGCGGCCGCGGTCCGGTCGCGCGCGTCATGATCCAGGACGGCACCCTGCGCACGGGCGACATCATCATCGCCGGCAGCGTGTGGGGGAAGGTCCGGGCGATGACGGACGAGCTCGGCCGATCGGTCGGGAGCGCGGGTCCGGCGACGCCAGTCGAGGTGCTCGGTTTGAACGAGGTGCCGAGCGCGGGTGATCCGGTGCATGCGGTCAAGGACGCCAAGACGGCGGAGGAGATCGCGGAGACGCGTCGCAAGAAGGCGTCGAAGTCGCTCATCCCGCAGAGCTCGGCGGTGTCGCTCGAGACCCTCACCTCGCGCCTCGCGGAGAGCGATCAGCTCGAGCTGAAGCTCATCGTGAAGGGCGACGTGCAGGGCTCGGTCGAGGCCATCACCCACGCGCTCTCGAAGCTCTCGACGCAGAAGGTCAAGGTCACGATCGTGCACGCGGGCGTCGGTGGCATCACCGAGGGCGACGTGAACCTGGCGGTCGCCTCGAAGGCGATCATCGTCGGGTTCAACGTCCGGCCTGCGGGCAAGGCCGCGAGCCATGCCGAGACCGAGGGCGTCGAGATCCGGCTCTACAACATCATCTACAACGCGGTCGACGACATCCGGTCCGCGATGGAAGGCCTCTTGCCTGCCACCAAGGTCGAGAAGCAGCTCGGCCGGGCGGAGGTTCGTCAGGTCTTCCGCGTCGCGAAGATTGGCACCGTCGCCGGCTGCATGGTGACGAGCGGGCTCGTGAAGCGGACGGCGGAGGCGCGGCTCATCCGCGACAGCGTCGTCGTCTGGACGGGCAAGCTCTCGGGCCTGCGCCGCTTCAAGGACGACGCGAAAGAGGTGACCGAGGGGTTCGAGTGCGGCATCTCGCTCGAGAACTACCAGGACCTCAAGGAAAACGACGTCATCGAGTGCTTCGAGATCGAAGAGGTCAAGACGAAGCTCACCTGAGCTTCGGGGTGACCGCGGACCCGGGTAGCGCCGGCGAACGACGATGTTTGTTGGTGTGTTGAGGCTGAGGTTGGATGTGCCCGGGGCGCGGTCGCTCAAGGACAAGCGGAGCGTCGTCCGCTCGTTCAAGGAGCGGGTGCAAGCACGGCTGAAGGTGGCGGTCGCGGAGGTCGGGGTTCTCGACGATCCGCGGCACGCCACCCTCGGGGTCGCGGTCGTGTCGAACTCGCACACGGTCTGTGATCAGATGATCTCGAGCGTGGTGAGCATGGCCTCCACGCTGCCCGACGCGCTCCTCGCCGATCGGGCGAGCGAGATCGTGAGCTTCGGCGAAGGTGGTCGGGGCGTCGTGGGCGGGATCGAGCAGATGCTCGGGGATCTCGGCGACGACGACCACGACGACGACGAAGGGGAATCCGCGTGAGTGGACAAGGATTGCGGTCGGCTCGGGTGGCGGCGCGGGTTCGTGAGGAGCTCGCGGCGCTCTTGCGGGACATGGCGGATCCGCGCCTCTTCGGGGTGCTCATCTCGCGCGTGGAGATGACCGACGACCTGCAGACGGCGCGGGTCTTCGTGCGGAACGAGCTCGGCACGGCGCAGGGCGAAGCGGAGCGCCGGTCGATGCTGAAGGGGCTCGAGGCGGCCGGGGGACGGCTCCGGCGCGATGTCGGCAAGGCGGTCCAGCTTCGCCGGGCCCCGGACCTCAAGTTCATCTACGACACGGGCCAGGACAGCGCGTATCGCGTCGAGGAGATCTTGCACGAGATCCGGATGGACGACGCGAAGCGTGACAAGGGCTAACGAGGCGTTTTCGCGCGTCGAATGAATCTCACCGCAGCGGATGCCGTGGTATTCTCCGCGCCGTGAGCCTTTCGGCCGGCGCGATCGTCGGTACCAACGTGCGTCTGCTTCGTCCGCTCAAGCGCGGCGGAATGGGCAGCGTGTGGCTCGCAGAGCACCTGACGCTGCGCACGCAGGTCGCCGTGAAGTTCATGTCCGAGCGCCTCGCGCAGGACCCGGAGTACGTGGCTCGCTTCACGCGCGAGGCCATGGCGAGCGCGCAGATCAAGAGCCCGAACGTCGTTCAGGTCTTCGATCACGGCATCACGCCCGACGGCACGCCGTACATCGTGATGGAGCTGCTCGAAGGCGAAGACCTGCGCATGCGGCTCTCGAAGATCGGCACGATCGGCCTCGACGAGGCGGCGACGATCGTCGTGCACGTGGCGCGCGCTCTCTCGAAGGCGCACGCGCTCGGCATCGTTCATCGGGACATGAAGCCCGACAACGTCTTCCTGTGTGATCAGGACGGCGAGCTCTTCGTGAAACTGCTCGACTTCGGGATCGCGAAGCACGCGACGCCCGAGGGCGAAGGGCTCGACGGCATGACGGGCACGGGCGCGATGGTGGGCACACCGCACTACATGAGCCCCGAGCAGATCCTGAGCGCGCGGCGCGTGGATCATCGGGCGGATCTGTGGTCGGTCGGCGTCGTCCTGTATCGCGCGCTCACGGGGCACGTGCCGTTCCAGGGCGAGACGCTCGGCGCGGTGTGTATCGCGATCGAGCGCGGGAGCTTCGTGCCGCCGAGCCAGAGGCGACCCGGGCTCCTGCCCACGCTCGACGCGTGGTTCCTGCGGGCGCTCGCGCGGGATCCGGCGCAGCGGTTCCAGTCGGCCAAGGAGCTCGCGGATGCGTTCCTCGCGGCGCTCGTCGCGGGCGGGTATGCCGCGCCGGCGTCGCCGTTCCGGCTGGACACGAGCGCGGCTTCGCGAGCGGCCCCGACGGCGCAGCCGCCGGGCAGCTTGACACCGCTGCCGGGGAGCGGCGCGTCGACCTCGGGCGCAGCGTGGGTCTCGGGCGCGACGCCGCCGCCGATGATGAACACCGGACCTTCGGTCGCCACGCCTCCGCCGGGGCTGCCGGAGACGGCGCTGCCGACGGGCTCGGGGCGGTATGCGTCGTCCGGCGAGCCGCCGTGGGCCGCGAGCGGCGCGGCCGCAGCGCCGCCGCCGCTGCAGACGTTTCATGGCTCGTCGGTCACGCATGCCGAGTGGAAGAGCTCTTCGCGACGACGCGCGCTGGTCACGGTCGTGTCGGGCGCGCTCGGGGTCGTCGTGCTCATCCTGATCGTGATCGTCGTGCTCACGAAGGGCGATGGGACCGAAGGTGAAAACGCGGCGGCCGCGCTCCCGACCGACGTGACGACGACGAAGGCGGCTGCGCAAGCCGCGCCTCCGGCACCCACGCCGGAGCCCGTCGCGACACCTGCTGCGACGCCGGCCGCGACCCCGGCCGCGACGCCGACCGAGACCGCGGAGGCGCCGCCGGCGACCTCGGCGAAGGCGTCCGTGGCGCCCGTCAAGCCGACCTCGACTTCGACCTCCACCTCCACGGGGAAAACGAAACGTGATCGTGGGTTCTGAAAGGGCACGCGGGCGAGCGCGGAGGACGCTCGTCGCGTGGCTCCTCGGCTTCACGACGATCGTGGCGGCAAACGCCGTCGCGCTCGCGCAATCGAAGACGGAGCGCGACATGGCGCGCGCGCTCATGGACGAGGGCGACGCGAAGGTCGAGAAGAAGGATTTCGCCGGCGCGCTGCGCGCTTATCGCGCGGCGCACGCGATCATGGGCGTGCCGTCGACGGGCATCGAGGTCGCGCGCACCGAGGAGAAGCTCGGGCACCTCGTCGAGGCGCACAAGGCCGCGCTCGAGGTCACGCGTTTGCCCGAGAAGCCCGGCGAGCCGAAGCCGTTCACCGAGGCGCGCGAGGCCGCGAAGAAACTCGCGGCGGAGATCGAGCCGCGCATCCCGATGCTCACGGTCGTCGTGCGAGGCGTGCCCGAGAGCGCGCCGGTCGAGGTGAAGATCGACGGCGTGCTCGTGCCGAGCGAGGCCGCGCGCGCGGCGCAGCCGGTGAACCCGGGCAAGCATGAGGTCTCGGCGGCGGCGACGGGGCTCCCGCCCGTGTCGAAGGAGATCGAGATCGCGGAGGCGCAGCGGCAAAAGGTCACGCTCGCGCTCGGCGACGCGGCGGCGTCGGATGACGTCCACGAGCCCGGCCGGCGTGTCTCGCCGCTCGTCTACGTGGGCTTTGGCGTGGGCGGCGCAGGGCTCATCGCGGGCGCGGTGACCGGGGCTCTCTCGCTCTCGCGCGCGGGCACCGTGGGAGAGCTCTGCCCCGCGGGGACGTGCCCGACGCAGGCTGCGCTCGACGAAGCTACGCCGGTGAACGACTCCGCGAAGACGCTCGCCAACGTCTCCAACGTCGCGTTCGCACTCGCGGTCGTCGGCATCGGCGTCGGCGTCGCGGGGATCTTCCTTTCGGGCGGCGAGCCCAAGAAGAGCCCCGAAACGACCTCGATCCGGCTGAACATCGGGCCGACTGGGATCGGACTCGTCGGCCGCTTCTGAGCGTCGCCTTCAGCGCAGGAAACGAAGCGCGAGCAGCACGCCGGCCGCGACGAGAGCGAGGGCCGCGACGATCACGAGGATCGCCATCTGCTGCTTGCCCTGCTCGATCTCGACGGGCTTGGTCTGCGTCGCGGCAGCTGCGCCACGCATCGCGCCGCTCGTCGATGCTGCCGCGGGGCGCCTTCGCCAGGGCACGGGCGCGCGCAGCGGGCGCACGCCGCCGGGGACGCCGCCAGGGACGGCGCCGGGGCCCGGCGGAGGAACCGAGATGCGCTCCTCGGGCAGCGGCGCGGGCGGGTGCAGCGGCGCGGCGGCGGGGAGGTTACCGCGTCGCTCGGGCACGGCGGCGGGCTCGGCCGCGCGCGGCGGGATGTTCGACGTGCGCTCCGGGCGAGCGGGCAGGGCGGAGATGCGATCGGGGCGCGTAGGCAGGGCCGAGGTGCGATCCGTGCGACCGGGCAGGACGGAGACGCGACCCTCGCGGCCCGGGACGATCGAAGGTCGATCGGGGTTCCGGCCGGGCAGGGCGGAGATCCGATCCGCGCGGCCCGTTCCGCCGGACGAGGTGGGCCGCTCGGAGCCCGTGCGCGTGGGGGCTGCGGGGTGCTCCGAGGGGACGCGGTTCGCGGCGGGGTGCTCGGACGGGCTGCGGGCTTGCGTGGGCTCCTCGGCGCGCGGGCCCGAGGGGAACGTCGCGTCGAGGATGGGATCCGGCGGCAGCGCGGACGTGTCGCTCGGCGGCTTCGGCGCGCGCATCGCCGAGGTGAGCGTCGCGTCGAGGACGGGATCCGGCGGGAACGAGGAAACCTCTTGGGACGTCGCGGGCTGCGAGGTGACCGCCTCCGGCCGTGCGAGCGTCGGCGGTTCGGAGGACCGATGCGGGATGTTCTCCAGCGTCTTCGGCGGCTCGCTGATGGTCGCAGACGGCTTGGCTTCCCACGCGGGCGCAGGTGCAGCCTCGGGCAGCGGCAGCGGCGGCACCGCGCTCTTCCGCTGCCCGCGCATGAACGGCATCGGCCGCACCAGGCGACGTGTCGGCGTGTCGGGCGCGTCGTCATCGTCGTCCGGCATCGCCTTGGGCAGCGCGTCTTTCGGCAGCGTGTCCACGCGCATCGTCGCCGGCTCGTCGTCCACGACCGGCTCCGGCTCCTTCTTCACGACCGGCACCGTCGGCATCACGTCCGTCGTGTCCCAGCGCGGGCGGATGTTGCTCGAGGAGAGACCGTCCGCGACACGCTCGAGTTCCGCGGCGAACGTTCGCGCCGTGGCGAAGCGATCCGCGGGCTCCTTCGCGAGTGCCTTCAGCACGATCGCATCGAGCCCGGCCGGCAGCGCTTGCGTCGCGTACCGCGAGGGTGACTCCGGCACCTGGAACGCGTGCGCGCGCGTCAGCTCCAGCAGCGTCGTGATGTGATCGAACGGCCCGCGCCCTGCGAGCAGCGTGTAGAGCACCATGCCCACGGCGTAGAGATCCGCGCGACCGTCGACGGGACGACCGCGCGCTTGTTCCGGCGAGAAGAAGCGCGGCGTGCCCATCGCCACGCCTTCGGCCGTGGGGAACGCGAGTGGCAGGGGCGTGCTGTCCCCCGCCACGCCGATCACCTTGGCGACGCCGAAATCGAGCACCTTCACCAGGCGGCGTTCACCGTTCGGCGCGTCGCACAGGAACAGGTTGTCGAGCTTCACGTCGCGATGCACGACGCCCGCGTCGTGCGCGGCGGCGAGGCCTGCGAGCGCCTGACGCACGACGTCGATCGCCTCGGCCACCGGGAAGAACGTCCGCTGCTCGAGCTCCTCGCGCAGGTTCCGCCCGTGGAGACGCTCCATCACGAGGAACGTCCGTCCTTCGGCCGTCTGCCCGAAGTCGGTCACCTGCACCAGGTTCGGGTGCGTGAGCTTCGCCAGCGCTTGCGCCTCGATCCGCATCCGGTCGACGTAGTCGGGACGGTTCGCGTGCCGCTCTTGCAGGAGCTTCACGACCACGCGTTTGCCGAGCGCCACGTGCTCGGCCTCCACCACGTCGCCCATGCCTCCGCGGCCGAGCGGCGCGATGAAGCGGTACGGCGTTCCGTCGAGCAGCGTGGGTTTGTAGCCCTGGGGAGCGGCCGGAGGATCCGACGGGCCGATGGGGTTGTGGGCCGAAGTCACGGTCTCCGGCGATACTACTTCGTTCTGGCCCGAGCGGGTGGGGAGAGTCCGTGCTCGTTTTGTGACACGGACGGCTAGGTCACGAGCGCCTGGACGGCCGCGGCGACACCGAGCAGCGCGGCGAACGCGATCCACACGAGCCCCGGGCCCCAGATCTGCGCCGACGCGTTTCGCCGCGCGCGTTCGGGATCCCGCGGATCGTAGAGCACGGGCACCTCCGCGCCGATCCGCGCCTCGTCACCGGCCTTGCGCGTCCGCTCGATCACCTCGACGTCGAGCCCGTCCTCCGTTCGGAAACGAAGCCGCGGCGGTGGATCGTCGTCGTCTGGCTCGGCGGATGTGTTTACGACGACGCGCGCCGTCGCGATCTTGCCCACGCGCACGAGCCGAGCGGCGCGCACGATCTCGACGAGACCCGCGAGCGCCGAGATCCCTGCTGCGAGGGAGATGCCGACGGGCGAGAACACGGGCGAGAGCTTACCCGAGGTCCTTGATCACGGCCTCTGCTGCGTTGTGGCCCGCGGCGCCGATCACCGCGCCGGCCGGGTGCGCGCCGGCGCTCGCGAGGTAGAGGCCGGGGACGCCGAAGCGATACGGCATGCGCTCGGAAAAACCGTAGCTGTTGTCCACGTGGTGGATGTGTCCGTACGTGATGCCGAAATGTCGCTCGATTCCCTTCGGCGACAGCGCGAACGTGTCCTCCACGAGATCACTCGTGCCGGGCGCGAAGCGATCGCAGATCGAGAGCAGATGCTTCACGTAGCCCGGCAGCGCGTCGTCCCAGGCGCGGCCGCCTTCGAGCTCGTAAGGCACCCATTGCACGAAGAGCGCGGCGTTGTGTCGTCCCTCCGCGTCGCGCAGCGAGCCGTCGACGGCCGTGTGGATGTACCACTCCATCGACGGGAACTCCGGCAGACGCCCGGCCATCGCGTCGGCGTGGGTTTTTCGGAGCGACGCGAGCACCTCGTCCTCGTCGGGCAGGAGATGGATCGTCGAGCCGTACTGCCCACGATCCTCGGGCAAACACGTGAACGTCGGCAGCTCTCGCAGCGCCATGTTCACCTTCATGGTCGTGCCCGGCCGCTGCACTTCGTCGAGGCGCTGCGACAGCGCCGCCGACAGATGCTCTTTCCCCACGAGCCCGCGCGTCCGGTAGGGATCCGCGTTCGACACCACGACCTTCGTCGCGATCCGCGAACCGTCCTCCAGGATCACGCCGCTCACCGCGCCGTCCGTCACCTCGATCGACGCGACCTTCGCGCCTTCGCGAATCACCGCGCCCTCGTCGCGCGCCTTCGCCGCGAGTGTCTGCGACACCGTGCCCATGCCCCCTTCGACGACCATCCACGTCCCATCGGCGCCGGGCAGGCGGCACATGTTGTGGACGAGGAAGTTCATGCCCGTACCGGGCGAGTCGTAGCCGCCCGAGAGCCCGGAAAAGCCGTCGGTCACGGCGTACATCGCCTTGATGAGATCGCTCTGGAACCCGAACCGATCGAGGTAGTCGCTCACGGGCCCGCGACAGAGATCGACGAACGCCTTGCGCAGCGCGGGCCGCACGTACCGCTCGGCCGTCTCCTCCAGCGAGAGCGGCTCTTCGAGCCACGTCTTTGCGATGTCGTCACGGATCGCCGCGAGCTCCTCGTTCAGCGCGACGTTCGCGTTCCAGTCCGCCTCCGAGAAAAACTCCGAGATTTGCCGGCGCATCGACGCCGTGTCGGATCCGAAGAGCAGGTATCGGTTGCCCCGCGTGGGAAGGAAGTAATGCGGATCGCGCCGCTTCATGGGCAGATCAACGCCGAGCTTCGCGAGCAGCTCCGGCGGGATCAGGCCGAGCAGATACGCGCCGGTCGAAACGCCGAGCTTCGGAGCGCGGGAAAACGGGAATTCGGTTTTCGTGGCGCCGCCGAGGGTGGGTTTTTCTTCCAGGACCAGAACCCGGAGCTTCTTCCGAGCGAGCAGGATGGCCGCCGCGAGTCCGTTGTGCCCGGCCCCCACGATCACGACGTCGGCGCGCTGTTCCATGCGGGTTTCGTTAGCCCGCGTGCTCCCGTTTGTCCACGCATCACGGGGCGCGGAGCCCTGGATCCAGCCAGGGAAAACCTTTCTGACGATGGGGCCACGCTCGGACAAGCCGAGCTACGCCCCCAAACCCCCGTTACGCACAGCGTCGAAGCGTTCGCCGCCGTTTACCGGGGCTTCCTGAAACCGTTAATGTCGCGCCATGGCAGGCGAACGCGACGACGAAGGCCAGGGCGACGACGAAACGAAAGACCCGGCCGAGGCCGAAGCGCCCAGCGAATCCGACGCTTCCACGAGCACGGAGAAGGGCGAAGCGGAGGACGTGCCTTCGCGTGAGGAGGACGCGCAAACGCACGCGGAGCCGAAACCTGCAGGCGCCGCGTGGGGCCTGCCGTTCGTGCGAATCGAGCGAGCGCTCACGTGGTTCGAATCGCGCCTGCTCTTCGTGGTGCTGCTCGCGCTCGTGTTCTCGCTGGTCGCGTGGATCTCGCTGCGCGGCCTGGCCGCGCCGGTGCAAGCGGACAACGCCGCCGGGACCGTGTTTCGCGGGCTGCTCGGCGCAGCGATCCTCGGCGCGCTGGCGCGGTTCGGGACGGCGCGCGCGAAGGTCGATAGCGAGAGGAAGCGCGCGATCGTGACGATCGCGGCGATGGCGATCGGCGCGGGCATCGCGCCGGCGTGGCGCAAGATCGGCGTGGATCACTTCGACGCGATCCTGAACTGGCTCCAGGAGGGCTCGGCGCTCACGCTCGTCGGCGGCCTGCGCGGCGTGGCCACGCGCCTCACGCTGCTCGTCGCGCTCATCGGCGGGTCGCTCGCGGCGGCGCGCTCGAAGCACATCAACATCGACGTCGTGCTGCGCTTCATGCAGCCGAAGCTCCGCCCCTTCGTGCACATCGCGGGCGCTCTCGCGACGGCCGCCGTCTGCTTCACCGCGGGCTTCGGCTTTCTCGACTACATCTCGATCGAGGGCTTCGGCCAGCCCAAGGACGCGCCGATCGCGGAGAAGGTCTCGGGCATCGCGCGCACCTCGTCGCTGCACGTCTTCGTCCTGCGCAAGCAGCTCGCGCTCGATCTGCGGGCCATGCCCGCCGTCGTCTTCAAGGGCGCCCGCTGGGACGATCCTTCGCGCATGAACGGTCGCGCGTGGAACACCTGGCTCGACGAGGCGGGCTTCGCCGATCGCTTCACCGCGGAGGAGCTCGCGAGCATGAAGGCTCCGCCGGGCGCCGAAGAAGAGCCGCGTGTGGCCATCGTGAACCTGCCCGGCGAGAGCGCGCGTGGCGTGCTCGTGCACGACATGAACCTCATGTGGGTCGTGGGGCTCTGGATGATCGGCCTGCGCGTGCTGCTCCGCGCGCTGTTCGTCGCGTCCGGCCACGCCTCCGTCGAGTCCGACGCCGACGAGCGGGACGAGGACGACGCGCCAGATGCATCCGCGGCGGCAGGGGAGGGGGCGCGATGAAACTCTGGGCGATCGTCATCTTCCTCCTCACGCTCGTGGGGATGCCGCTCTTCGCCGTGATGGGCGGCATCTCCATCCTGTCGTGGCTCGGCTCGGATCTGCCCGATCAACGCTTCGTCCGGTTCATCGCGGCGAACGTGCTCGAAGACAGGTTCTCGAACACGCCCATCCTCGCCACGATCCCGCTCTTCACGTTCGTCGGCTACTTGATGGCCGAGTCGAAGACGCCCGATCGCATCGTCCGCGCCGCCTCGGCGGTGCTCGGTTGGATGCCTGGGGGGCTCGCGATCGTGTGCACCGTGGCGAGCGCGTTCTTCGCGACGCTCACGGGCGGCAGCGGCGTCACCATCGTCGCGATCGGCGGCCTGCTCTATCCGGCGCTTCGCCGGCAGGGTTATTCGGAGAAGTTCACGCTCGGCCTCGTCACGACGGCAGGGGCGATGGGCCTGCTGTTCTTCCCGAGCCCGCTCGTCATGATCTACGCCTTCGTCGCGGGCGTGGACGTCACGCGCGCCTACAAGGCGACGCTGCCTCCGGGCCTCCTCTTGATGGTGCTGCTCTGCGGCTACGCGTTCTACGAGGGCAAGCGGTCGGGCATCCCGCGATCGAAGTTTGACCTCAAAGAAGCCGGCTCCGCGGTATGGGCCGTGAAGTGGGAGCTCGCGACCCCGCTGCTCGTCGGCCTCGGCCTGGCGACGGGGCTCATGGAGCTCGACGAGAGCGCCGGCGCGGCCGTGATCTACACGCTGATCGTCGAGGTCTTCGTCTACAAGGATCTGACCCTGCGCAAGGTCGTGAAGGTCGCGCGCGACGCGATGACGCTCTCCGGCGCGATCATCCTCATCCTCGCGATGGCCACGGCCATGACGAACTACATCATCCAGGAGCGCATCCCGCAGGCGATCCTCGAATGGTTCACCGCGCGCGGCATGACCGAGGCCTGGCAGTTCATCCTGGTCTTGAACCTCTTCGTCTTCGTGCTCGCCATGCTGATGGAGCCGTTTGGCGCGCTGCTCGTGGCGATACCGCTGCTCATCCCGCTCGCCGCGACGTTCCACATCAACCCATTCCACCTCGCGGTCATGTTCCTGCTCAACCTCGAGATCGCGTACGTGACGCCGCCGATGGGGTTGAACCTCTTCATCGCGAGCTTCCGCTTCTCGCGTCCGATCGTCGATGTCTACCGCGTCGTCCTACCCTTCGTCGCAGTGCTGACGATCGGCCTCGGCGTCGTGATCGTCATGCCATCCATGTCGAGCTTCACGATCGCGGGCGACGTCGCGCATGCGCGGGCGCAGGCCGCGAAAGACGGAGTCGCGCCGCGCGAGGCATGGCTGCTCGAATGCGTGCAGGAGGACACGAACAACCTCAAGCCGTGCAGCAAGGAAGACATCGCGAAGTGGGGCGCGGACGGGCAGGGGATCGCAGCAGCGAAGCAACCCGAGACGCCGAAGCCCAAGGGCGACGTCATTCCCGCAGTGGACAGCGGCGCGGACGCAGGCGCAGACGCAGGCGCGGACGAGATGGATGCGCTGCTGAAGGAGATGCTCGGCGGCGGCGCAGACGCAGGAGCGCCCGACGCGGAGGCGCCGAAAGCCGCGGACGAGATGGACGATCTGCTGAAGGAGATGCTCGAAGCGGGGAAGGACGGAGGCTAGCGTCTCATCGCAAGCCGTTGCGCCGGGGCGCTGCCCCGGACCCCGCGGGGGCTGTCCGCCCCTCGACCCGGACCAGGCACGGCCTGGACCGAGGGTGGAAGAACTGCGCATCGCGCAGTTCTTCCAACGGGCCCGGTGCGGCCAGCAGGGTCGTCGTTGGTCTTGACCTGGCCTGTTCGATGAACTGCGCATCGCGCAGTTCATCGACCCCGGGTCCAGCGCTTGCGCTGGTCCGGGTCCGGGGTGGACAACCCCTGGTCGGGTCCGGGGTGAAACCCCGGCGCTACGCTGCCGAGCGCCCTCTTAGAACCCGCACTCGCGCATGCGCACCTTGCCGAGGTAACGCACGGCGCGGCGCTTCGCGACCACGTTTGCCAGGCGCTGCTCGGGGAAGACGTCGCCGGCTTCGACGACCTCGGTCAGGGCTTTCACGTAGCTCTCCTTGTCGCCTTTGAAGCAATGGTATTTCGCGGCGTACTGCACCTGCGTCAGGAGCATCTTGCCGCCGTGGATCGCGAGTGACTGATCGAAGTGCTTCTTTGCCTCGTCGAGCTCGGCCATCGCGGTGCGGGCGTGATAGGCGCCGAGGATCGTGTGACCGCTGCCGGCCATGTACTTCGGATCCAGCGCCACGGATCGCTCCATGAGTGCGACGCCGATGAACAGATCTCCGACGGCCGCGGGGTCGTCCTTCAGGATGTTCGTCTTGCTGATCCACGCGTAGCCGGCCCAGAAGAGGGCAGGGGCGTCGCGCTCGGGATCCGTGAACTGCGCGGTGTAGGCGCGCATCGTGTCGTCGTTCTTGCGCGCACCCTCGAAGCCCGGGTGATACATCTCGAGGAGCTCGAGGCCGTACCGTAGGCCGCGATCGTAGGCCGCAGACGCGCGGTTTCTCAGGTGCAGATAGCGCGGACCTTCGAGCCCCTCCTCGTCCTCGGCTTGCTCGAGCTCGTCCTCGATGAAGGCGAATGTGGCGCTCGTATAGGTCTTGACGAGTGCGAAGAGTGCGTCCTCGTTGTCGGGGGCGAGATAGTGCATGCCCTCGAACTGGCCGATGCCGTTGAACGCGACGACCTTTGCGACCTCGTAGTCGGTCAACGTATCGATCGCGGCCGAGGCTGTGGCTGTGGCTTCGATCTGGCCTTCGAGGAACATCTTCTTGATGCACCCCGTGCTGGTGAGCGAGAGGGCGGAGAGCGCGAGGACGGAGAGGGTTTGGAGGGGACGCACGACGCGGATGGTACGTCGTGTTCCCGACGCAATTCAATCGACCTACCGCGGGAACGCCGCTGCGTTTCCTCCGTCGACCGTGATGACGCAGCCTGTCGTTGCCTCGGCCGTGGCGAGATAAACGAAGGCCTGCGCCACGTCGGCTGCGGTGGTTTCGCGGCGGAGCAGGTTTGCCCGGAAATATTCATCCACGCCGACACCGCGGGCGCGGGCGCGGGCTTCGAGCATGCCGCCGCCAAAGATGCCTGTGCGGATGCGATCGGCGTTCACCGCGTTCGAGCGGATCCCGTAGGGCGCGAGATCCACGGCGTACTGCCGCGTGAGCGCGACGAGTGCGGCCTTGGGGATCGCGTATGGGCCGAAATCGGGGCCCTGGTTGAATGCGCTCTTCGATGCGTTGAAGAGGAGCACGCCGCCCGAGCCTTGCTGGATCAGGACGTCAGAGGCGAACCGCGCGACGTTCTGGTGCCCGAGTAAGTTCACCTCCAGCGAGGCGCGTAGCGCGCTGTCGCCCTGTTCCCCGTGGATCGGCCCCTCGAACGCTGCGCCTGCGTTCGACACGACCACGTCGAGCCCGCCGAAGCGCAGCGTCGCCTTGCGGATCGCCACGCGCACGTCGTCCTTCGAGGTCACGTCGCAGGGGAGCAGGAACACCCGATCGCTGTGCGCTTCGACGAGTGACTGCGCGGCGCGCTCGAGGGCCTCCTCGTCTCGATCCGTGAGCGCCACGTGCGCGCCCGCGGCGAGCAGCGCGCGTGCTGTGGCGAAGCCGATGCCCGAGGCCGCGCCTGTCACGAACGCGACGTGCCGATCGAGGGGTTTGCCCGCGCCCGCGCTCTTCTTCAGCTTCGCCTGTTCGAGGCTCCAGTACTCCACGTCGAAGATGTCGAGCTCGCTCGCGGGCTCGTAGCCGGCGTTCGCCGTGGCCTGCTCGATCACGCCCGTCGTGTGCTCGTAGATGTCGGCCGTGATCTCGGCGTCCTTGCGCGTCTTGCCCGCGGTGAACGCGCCGAGGCCCTCGATGAGCAGCACGCGTGGCCATGGGTCGAGCTCGCGCCTCTCGCCGGGGCGCGCAGCCGAGCAGCGGCGGAAGTAGGCCCTGTACTGCTCGGCGTACTCGGAGATCGCCGCGTCGAGTGTGGCCTTCGTCTTGTGCCGATCGTCGGGCGAGAGCGGCGGCAAGAGCAGCGGCTTCGGCTTCGTGCGCAGCACGTGATCGGGCGTGGCTGGGCCGAGCTGCGTGATCTCGTCGAGGTCGTTGCGGTCGCAGAACGAGACCATCTGCGGCGTCATGCGGAACGAGCAGATCCAGCGCTCACCGGAGGCGCGAGCGAGGGCGCCGCGAATCATCGGCGCGAGGCGCGCGCAGGCGTCGGGCGAGGGGCTCGAGATCGTGCGCCGCGAGAGGGCCGTAGCCTCTTCGATCCAGTGCTCGGCGCGCGTCACGTTCGCGATCATGCGCTCGTAGCTCTCCATCGCGGTCTCGCCCCAGGTGAAGATCCCGTGCTTGTCGAGGATCATCACGTTCGGCTCGCGGCCCGCGCGGGTGAGCGCGCGCCACAGATCCGCGACCTTCTTCGCGAGCGCGAAGCCGGGCATCACGTACGGGATGAAGAGCACGCGATCGCCGAAGACCTCGCGCACGAGCTGGTTCGATCCCGGCTGATCGACGATGTCGAGCACGGCGTCGGCGTGCGTGTGATCGATGTACTTGAAGGGCAGGTAGGCGTGGAGGAGGGCCTCGACGGAGGGCGTCGGCGCGCTCGGCTCGAGCATGTGCGAGCGGAGGAGCGAGACCATCTGCTCGTCGGTCATGCTCGGCAGCTCGCAGAGCCGCCGGAGCTGCGCGAGCCGGCAGGCGGGGAAGCCGTCGGGCTCGATCGCGCCGAGATCCCAGCCGCTGCCTTTCACGTAGAGCACCTCGGTCGTGTCGCCGACGAGCTCGGTCACCCGCGTCTTGACGGAGGTGTTGCCGCCGCCGTGCAGGACGAGATCGGGGTCCTGGCCGAGCAGGCGCGACGTGTAGACGCGCAGGGCCAGATCCTCGCCCCAGCGAGGGCCGTACGTCTCGACGAACTGGGCGGCTTCTGCGGCGCGGTACCGTGATTCCACGCCGCGTTCATACCACGGGAGGCAGGCGGCGCCGGGCCCGATCGAAAGGACAAACCGCGGCGCGCCGTGGAGGAAACGCCGCGGCCGTCTGCCGTCAGTACCGGTAGTTCTCGGGCTTGAAGGGGCCCTCGACGGGCACGCCGATGTAGTCGGCTTGATCCTTCGTGAGCCGCGTGAGCTCGACGCCGAGCTTGGCGAGGTGCAGCGCGGCGACCTTCTCGTCGAGCTTCTTCGGGAGCAGGTGCACGCCGAGCGGATACTTCTCGGTCCAGAGCGCGATCTGGGCGAGGACCTGGTTCGAGAACGAGGTCGACATCACGAACGACGGGTGGCCCGTGGCGCAGCCGAGGTTCACCAGCCGGCCGCGCGCGAGCACGATGAGCCGCTTGCCGTCGGGGAAGATGAAGTGGTCGACCTGCGGCTTGATGTTCTCCTCTTTGATCTCGGGGTTCGACTCGAGCCACGCGATCTGGATCTCGGAGTCGAAGTGGCCGATGTTGCAGAGGATCGCCTCGTCCTTCATCCGCAGCATGTGCTCGCCGCGGACGACGTCCTTGCAGCCCGTCGCCGTGACGAAGATGTCACCGACGTGCGCGACCGCCTCGAGCGTGCGCACCTCGTAGCCCTCCATCGCGGCCTGGAGCGCGCAGATCGGGTCGATCTCCGTCACGATGACGCGCGCGCCGAGCCCACGCAGCGACTGCGCGCAGCCCTTGCCGACGTCGCCGTAGCCGCAGACGACCGCGACCTTGCCCGCGAACATCACGTCCGTCGCGCGCTTGATGCCGTCGCCGAGCGACTCGCGGCAGCCGTAGAGGTTGTCGAACTTCGACTTCGTGACCGAGTTGTTCACGTTGAACGACGGCACGCGGAGCAGGCCCTTGCGGTGCATGTCGTAGAGCCGGTTCACGCCCGTCGTGGTCTCCTCGCTGATGCCGCGGACCGGATCGGGGCCTTCGAAGAGCTGCGGGTACTTCTCGTGGACCATCGTGGTCAGGTCCCCGCCGTCGTCGAGGATCATGTTCGGGCCTTTGCCGCCCTCGAACGCGTAGAGCTGCTGCTCGATGCACCAGTCGTACTCTTCGAGCGTCTCGCCCTTCCAGGCGAAGACGGGCACGCCCGTCGCCGCGATCGCGGCGGCCGCGTGATCCTGCGTCGAGTAGATGTTGCAGCTCGTCCAGGTCACCTCGGCGCCGAGCTCGCGCAGCGTCTCGATCAGGACCGCGGTCTGGATGGTCATGTGCAGGCAGCCTGCGATGCGGGCGCCGGCGAGGGGCTTCTGCTTGCCGTACTCGGCGCGCAGCGCCATGAGGCCGGGCATCTCCTTCTCGGCGATGCGGATCTCCTTGCGGCCCCAGTCGGCGAGGCTGAGATCGGCGACCTTGAAGCGGGGTTTTTCGCTCATCGTGTCCTCTTGCTGTTCTCGGCGGTCCCTTGCATTTCCTCGCTGTGCCGACCGACCAGTAGCTGCCAGACGAGGTGCCTGTCCGGGCCGTCTCCCTGCCAAGCGCGCGGGAGACGGCGAATCGTCACGTCCGCGAGACCCGCGTCCACGGCCATCCGCCGTAGGGTCTCGGGATCGAAGCCTTGCCAGAGATCGGCCTCCTGCTCGCAGAGGGCCTGATCGTCGTGCGCCTCGTAGTCGAGGACGCACACCGCGCCGCCGCTCGGGCGCGCGAGGTTCTTGAGCGCGGCCATCGCGCGCGCGGGCTTCGGCGCGTGATGCAAGACGCGCGCTGCGAAGACCACGTCCGCGCCGCCGGTGTCGCCGGCCTTCGACATGACGCGGTTGCGCAGCTCGGGCGCGTCGTATTCGCCCTGTACGAGATCCACGTTCGCGAGCTCGCGCCGCCGGATGCGCTCCTCTGCGAGCGCGAGCTGCGCCTCGGCGCGGTCCACCGCGATGACACGTTCGAAGAGCGGCGAGAGCACTTCGAGCAGCGCGCCGTCGCCTGTGCCCACGTCAACCGCGAGGGCTCGATGCGGGAGGAGCGGCGCGATCGCGGCGAGATACGCGCCCAATTCGAGCGGCGGCCCGGATCGCACGGGTCTACCGCCGCGCGCGAAAAACTCGCGGGTCGCGGCGTCGCGGCCGGCGATCACCTCGCCGATCCGTTCCAACGTCCCGTCGGCCTCGCAGGCCGCGGTCCCGGCCCGCACCGCGTCGGCCACGACCGGATCCGTCGCGGCTCCCGGCGAGAGCCGAAGCAGCGTCCACGTGCCTTGCTTGCGCGCGAGGAGCAGGCCCGCGTCCCTGAGCGCCGCCGCGTGCCGCGAAATCTTCGGCTGACCTTCCCGGAGCAGCTCCGACAGCTCCCCGACGCCGAGCTCCTCGGCTGCGGCCAGCGCGAGCAACCGCGGGCGCACCGGATCGGCGAGGAGCCGGTAGAGCTCCCACCGACTCGCGGCGTCCGAGGGCAGACGCCCGCTCGGGCCCGTCGGGTCGTGCATCACGTTTCTTGCTATATGCGTTCATGCGCATGCATGCAAGAATGATCCGTCCCGACCTCCCGCTTCAATAATCACTTCAATAACGACGCCCGCTTCCGACCCTGTCACGCCTCCGTTTTGGTGCGTTATCCCCCGAATCCCTTGACCGCCCGCTCCATCCGCCCCTCTTCCGCGCGGCTGAGCAGGCCCACCGCGACCGTGCTCATTCGCTCGGGACGGAATATCCGCTGGGCGGCATCTCGTACATCGGTGACCGTGACGCTCGCGAGCTCCTCGTGCCTCGCCATCGGCGTCCGCGCGATGCCCGCGAACGCGGCGAGGCCGTAGAAGCTCGCCACGGCCTCGGCGTCGTCGAGCATCGCCTCGACGGACCAGAGGTGACGGTTCTTCGCTTTGTCGAGCTCCTCGGGCGTGGGCCCGTGCGACGCGAGCTCGTGGACGAGGGCAAAAATCTCCTTCAGCACCACGGTCGCGCGCTCGTGCGCCGCGCCCGCGGCGATGTCGACGACGCCGTCGTCCTCGTACGCCTCGAACATGCCCGAGACGTCGTAACAGAGGCCGAGCCGATCGCAGATGCGCTCGTAGAGGCGCGTCGACATGCCGTCGTCGAGCACGCGCAGGAGCATCTCCACGCTCGGCTCGAGTTTGTCCTTCTCGCTCACCGCGCGGAACGCGACGCGCAGCTCCGTCTGGCTCGACTGGTTCTCGATGAACGAAAAGCGCGGCTTCTTCTGGCCGTTCGGCGGAGGCGCCGCTTGGATGCGGCTGCCCTTGGGCATCGCCGTGAAGGCGCGCTCCGCGGCCTTGAGCACGCGATCCGGATCGAGGTTGCCCGCGAGGCAGAGGACCGCGTTCGACGCCGTGTAATGCCGCACGTGGTGGGCGCGCAGCATCGACGCGTCGAAGAGCGCGAGCGTGTCGAGCCCGCCCGTGATCGTGTAGCCGAGCGGGTGATCCTGGTACATCAGGGCCCGCGCGAGGTTGTCCGCGTCGATGATCCGGCCGTCGTCGTCGAGATCCTCGAGGATCTCCTCCCGCACGATCCCACGCTCGATCTCGAGGTCCGAGAAGCGCGGATCCGTCGTCACCTCACCGAGCAGCGAGATCACCTGCTCGAAGTTCCGCGGCGGCACGGAGATGCTCATCACGCCGTGATCCACGTAGGTCGCGGCGTAGAGCGTGCCGCCGAGCCGCTCGAACGCGAGGGCCTGCGCGTGGGCCGAAGGAAGGTCCTTCGTCCCCCGGAAAACCATGTGCTCTAGGAAGTGCGAGATCCCGTTCGTCTTGGAAGTCTCGAAGCGGGATCCCGTGCGCAGGAAGAGAGCTGCGACCGCCCGGTGCACGCTCGGTTGCGGCACGATGACGAGAGGCAGCCCGTTCGGGAGGACGAGGTCTTGGTGGATCAGCATCCGCCCTCACGAATGATGCATCCGGACCGGTTCCGCTACTCTCCGAGGTCCTCAGTGGCTTCCTTGGAGGGCTTCGCTTCCGTCGTGAACTCCGCGCCGCCGAACTTGATCTCCGTCCCGAGCGTGTTGCGAAGGCGCGAGATGTAAGCGACGAGCGCGTCCTCCTGCTTCTCCTCGAGGAGCCGGGCCATGAACATCGGGCGATCCTTCTCCCAGTCTTCCTTCGCGGCGGGCTTCTTCTCCTTCAGGACCATCACGGCGTAGCCGTTGAAGAGCTGGACGATCTCGTCCGCGGCGTCGCCCGGCTTCTCCAGCTTGAAGGCCGTCGTCGCGGCGGTGGAGCCCGGCATCATGCCCGGGATGGGGCTACCCGAAGAGTTGAACGGGAGGCTCGACTCGACGACGGGGCGCTGCGGATGCTTGCGCACGGGCGAATCGTCCGCGGCCTCATCCTTCTTCGCCTCGTCCTTCTTGTCGTCCTTCTTCTTGTCGTCCTTCTTGGCCTTGTCGTCCTTCTTGGCGAGCTTCGCTTCGAGCTCAGAGACGTAGGTATCGACGGCCTGGTCGAGCGTCTTGCCGCCCTTCACCGCGGCGAGGATCGCCTTCGCGGCCTCGGCCGTCAGGCGCTCGGTCTCGAACTTGAGATAGAGGTCCTCATCGACCTCGGCGCGGCCCACGGCCTCGGCTTCGAGGTCCTTCGCAACCTTGTCGACGAGCACGAGGTGATACCCGAACTCGCTCTCGACGACGTCCGTCACCTTGCCCGGCTCGGCCTTGAGCATCGCGTCCTCGAAGGGTTTCACCATTTTGCCCTTCGTCACACAGCCGAGCAGGCCGCCGCGCTCCGCGCTGCCATCCTCGCTCATCGCGCGCGCCACATCGGCAAAACTCTCGCCCTTGTCGAGCCGCGCCTTCGCCTCGTCGATCTTCGTCTTGGCCTTCGCCTTCGCGTCAGCGGGATCGGCGTTGTCCTGATCGATCTTGGCGAGGATGTGGCGCGTCACGCGACACTCGGGCAGGTACGAGGACTTGCGCGAGTTCCACTGGCGCTCCTCCTCCTCCTTGTTCAGCGCGACCCACGCGTCGATCGCCTTCTGCGACTTGTCGGCCACGAGATCCGCGAAGAAGCGTTTGTCGAGGCGGACGTAGGAGACGGTGGCCGTCGACTTGTCCTGGTTGTACCGCGCGAACGCCTCGGCCTCGCCCACGACCGCGCGCGAACGGACGAGATCGCGCATGCGCGCCGCGATGATCTCTTCCTTCTGGTACTCGCGGAAGTCCTGCGGGCTCATCTTGGCGACCATGCGGACCTCACGCTCGTATGCTTTGAGGTCGAACTTTCCGGTCTGCCTATTTTTGACGTTCAGGTAGCGCGTCATGCCGAGGCCCCTGTACGAGGGGCCGCGGGGATCGATGACGCGGCCGTCGGGCATGGTGATGGGCGCGAGCGGCATCGAGACGTGCATCCGACCCGAGGTGAGCGCCTCGTTGAGCTCGTCGTCCGAGACGGTGATCCCGAGCCGCTTCGCGTCCTCGTTCAAGAGCTGCCGCTCGACCAGGCCCTCGGCCGTGATCTTGCGGAAGTTCAACTGGCGCAACACCTCGGCGTCGGCACGCGGGGCGAGCATGCGGTACGAGGCCCAGTAATGGCCCGACGAGACGCAGGCCCCGCGGATCTCCACGGCGCACCTCGCAGACTCGACCATCTGTTGCCCTGCATTCGGCCGGAACTGGACGATGAAGACGAGGGCGATGGCGATGACGGCGAAGCCGCCCAGGATGCTTGTCAACTTGTTCACGTGCTCGAGCTCCGCATCCGGCGTGGCGAGGTCAGAAGCCTCGCAGGGATCAACCGAGGCCCCGGCATAGCACGACTTCACGAGAGAGGCGCTGCGGGAAAGGGCTCCTTTGGCCACGTCGAACGGCTCGACCGCCCGGCGCGTGATGAGTAAGCTCCCGGTCCCATGGCCACACCGAAAAACATGCTGCCGGATTGCGGGCTCTACCTGACGTCGCAGCCGCTTCCGGGCAACGAGCAGAAGGTCCCTGCCAACACGATCGTGTATTTCCACAATCACTCGGACAGCGGCCTTCCTCAGATCATCACGCCCGACCACAACATCCACAACCGCTGGCATTTCCACGGCCCCGGCATCGAGTTCCGCGGCCTCAACTGGGCGGGCACGTTGAAGAAGCTCACGCCCGAAGGCTTTTACACGCTGCGCCGCGAGCTCACCTTCGACGGCGGATCCTGGCCGAAGGGCGCGATCGTCCAGCTCGGCTACACCCGCGAGGGCGACCCGATCCTGTTCATCGGCCGCGTCCGCTCCCGCCTCGACGAGAACGACCTCTTCTTCTCGGACAAGGGCCTCAAGCTGAAGCGCGATCAGCTCAACGTCCTCGAGCCCGCCCCGGTCTACCAGGAGCCCGACGACGGCTCGAGCGGCCACGCCCCGAACGCCACGCATTGAGCCCTGGGCGAACCGAAACGTAAGTACCGTACGTAGGCTGACAACACGAGGCTCGCTGCTACGCTTCCGAGCCTCGTGAAACGCCGCTCTTTGACGCCGACCTCGTGCGCTCCTCCCTCCATGGCCGGGTTTTACCGGCGTGCCTCGGCGCGGAGGCCGTTCTCTGAGCGGGTGGTGTTCCGCCGCGGGGAGAGGGAGGTGCACGGCTTCGCGCTCAACATCAGCCTGGGCGGGTTGCGCGCGATCCTCGACGAATCCGTGGGGCTCGGCGAGTGCTTCGAGGTGGGCCTCGGCGACGAGGGGTCGCGATCCGGCCGGGTCGTCTGGATCCAGGAGGAGCTCGGCGGCGCGATCGTCGGCCTCGCGTTCCTCGACGCGAAGGCGGCGACGCGCGAGGCCGAGGCGCCTCTTGACGTTTCTTCACGAAGTTGCGAGCCTTGGGCCCGGTCCAAATAATCTGGGGGGCCCGGAACGATCGGACGATGCCGACGCCGGCCGAAGTCAAAAAAGCTTTGATTGCCGCAGGGTTCGAGGTGTACCGCACGCGCGGTGACGTCGTGCACGTCGCCGAGCGCGCGCGGGAGAACCTCATCATGGACTCGGGCGTACGCGTGCATTCCAGCGAGGTCGCGGTGGGCCTCGTGCTGCGCGCGCAACGCAGCGATTTCCCACACGACCCGGACGACGCGATGTTCGAGCGCGCGCGTGGGCTCGGCGTCGCTGCGCGGGAGCGCGGATTCAGCGAGGTCGGGACGCAGATCACGCGCCTGCCGGATCCGAGCGACGAGGAGCGCACGCTCGATAGCTGGTTCGAGGTCTCCTTCGAGAAGCGCGTCGCGGGGCTCGACGAGGCGATGGCCGAGGTCGGCTTCGCGCTCTCGCTCGAGAAGGCGGCGTCGCGGTCGTAGTGCGCTACGACGACGGCGTGAGCGACGACGAGGACGACGACGTCGAGCTCGAGGCCCAGCCCGAGCGCTCAGGGAGGCGTGGGCGCGCGCGGAAACTGCTCGGACCGGACGGGCCGCTCGCGCGGGCGTTCGAGGGCTACGAGGATCGCGAAGGGCAGCTCGCGATGGCCGACGCGGTCGAGCGATCGCTCGAAGAAGATCGCGTGCTGCTCTGCGAGGCGGGCACGGGCACGGGCAAGACGCTCGCGTACCTGGTCCCGGCGATCCTGAGCGGCCGCAAGGTCGTGATCTCCACGGCGACGAAGGCGCTCGAAGAGCAGATTTTTGCCAAGGATCTGCCACTCGTTGCCGAGTACCTCGGGCTTCGCGTGTCGGCGGCGCTCGTGAAGGGGCTCGGCAATTACCTCTGCTTGCGGCGCTTCGACGAGCTGCGAACGAGCCCCGAGTCGCACCACGACGCGGGCGTCTCGCGCTCGCTGCCCGTCGTGGAGGCGTGGGCGCGGGAGACCGAGGTCGGCGATCTCGCGGAGCTCGTCACGCTCGCGGAGTCGGATCCGATCCGGCGCGAGGTGTGCTCGTCGAGCGAGACGCGCATCGGCTCGGCGTGTCCGTTCTTCGAAAAATGCTTCGTCACGCGCATGAAACGCGAGGCCGAGGAGGCGCGCGTGCTCGTGGTGAATCACCACCTCTTCTTCGCGGATCTCTCGCTCAAGCTCGGCCGCGGCAATGTCCCCGGTGCGGGCGCGCTGCCGCCTTACGACGCGGTGATCTTCGACGAAGCGCACGAGCTCGAGGACATCGCGACCGAGTTTTTCGGCACCCGCATTTCCGGGTCGCGCGTCGACTCGATGCTGCGCGACGCCGATCGCGCCTTCATCGCGAGCGGGCTCGCCGATCGAATCCTCGGGCGAGGGGAGGGGACCGCGATCGTGGCGCTCGTGCGCGAGGCGGCGGATCGGTTCTTCGCGGCGGTCGCGAAGGTCGGGGGCGAAGCCGCGCGCGAGGGGCGCGTGGAGCTCAAGCGCGAGGTGTGGGCAGGCGAGCTCGTCGATGCGTATCACCACTTCGACGAGGCGCTCGAAGCGCTCGGAGGCTACGCGTCGGCGCACGCGATCACGGAGGCGGTCGGGCTCGTGGGCACGCGCGCGGAGACGCTCCGCGCGGACGCAGCGAAGATCGTGGACGGCAAATCGGGCCAGGTGACGTGGGTCGAGGTGCGCGCGCGATCCGTGTCCGTGGGCGTGTCGGCCGTGGACGTCGGCTGGCTCTTCCGCGAAGGCGTTTTCGAGCGCATCGGCGGCGTGGTGCTGACGAGCGCGACGATGACCGCAAAAGCGGGAGATTTTCGCTTCCTGCGCACGCGCCTCGGCCTCGACGAGCGCGTCACGGTGCCGGTCGACGAGCTCGTCGTGCCTTCGCCGTTCGACTACGCGTCGCGCGCACTGCTCTACACGCCGCGGGATCTGCCGGAGGTCTCGGATCCGGCGTTCCTCACGGCGTCGGCGGATCGGATCGTGGAGCTCGTGAACATCGTGGGGGGCGGCGCCTTCGTTCTTTGCACCTCAAACCGTTCCATGGTCGCGCTCGGTCGCACGCTCGCGGGAAGGGTGCCAGGGCCGCTCATGGTGCAGGGGCAGGCGCCGAAGCGGATGTTGCTCTCGAAGTTCCGCGCCGCGCATCACGCGGTGCTCGTGGCCACGATGAGCTTCTGGGAAGGCGTGGACGTGCCGGGCGACGCGCTCCGGCTCGTGGTGATCGACAAGATCCCGTTCGCCGTGCCGACGGATCCCGTGGTGGTCGCGCGATCACAGGCGATCGAACAGGCGGGGCACTCGCCGTTCGCGACGTACACCGTGCCGCAAGCGGCGATCACGCTGAAGCAAGGGTTCGGCCGGCTGATCCGGACGCGGCAGGATCGCGGGATCGTGGCGATCCTCGATCGACGGGTGCGGACGCGCGGCTATGGCGCGCTCCTGCTCGACGGGCTGCCGCCAGCCGCGCGCACCGAGCGCATCGACGAGGTGAAAGCTTTCTGGTCGAGGCTGCTCGCGGAAGACGACGCGGCTGGCCACTGAGGTCCGGCTCATCGGGGAGCCGCTGCGCTGGGGCGTTGCCCCAGGCCCCACCAGGGGCTGTCCGCCCCTGGACCCGGACCAGCCAGGGGCTGGACCCGGGGTCGATGAACTGCGCAACGCGCAGTTCATCGAACAGGCCGAGGCAAGACCGGCGACGGGCCTGCCAGTCAAAACCGCAGCATTGACGTGTCTGCTCGACGAGGGGGACAGCGCTGCCGTCTTGGTTGGCAACGTGGTTCGTGGTCTTGCCACGGGCCCGTCCGAGAAACCGCGCATCGCGCGGTTTCTCGGCCTTCGGTCCAGGCCGTGCCTGGTCCGGGGTGCAGGGGGCGGACAACCCCCTGCCGGGGTCCGGGGCAGCGCCCCGGCGCGGCGGCTTTCGATTAGAGCGCGCTGAAGGTGCGGTGCCCGAGCGTGATGCCGAGCGAGGAGACGCCTGAGGCGACGTTCGTGAAGCGCACGTGGCTCCAGTTGTTCGGCGCGGGGATCTCGAAGCCGTTCAAGGCGTAGATCGAGCTCTTCTCCCAGCGGATGAGGCTGAAGTCGTCGATGAAGATGCGCGCCTCGCCCATCGCCGGCGGCGACGTCCGGAAGTAGAAGCGCGCGCTCGTCGCGTTCGAGGCGGCCGTGACGTTCACGACGAACTGCGTCCAGCCGTATGTGCTTGCGGCCTTCGTGTACGAATCGGTCGTGCTCACGATCGCGCCGCTGTCGCTGTACATGCGCGTCGTGAGCGTGAAGGGGCCTGCGTTATCGCCGCGGATGAAGCCCGTGATCGTCAGCTTCGAGCCGCCGGGAAAGGAGACGCGGTTGTTGTTGTAGACCGTGATCTCCGACGAGTTCGATGAGTTCCGGAGCATCACGAGCGCGCCCATCCCGCTGCGCACGACGCTGTTTTCCACGTAGCGGACCGTGCTCTGGTCCCACGCTTGCCCCTCGCTGAAATCGCCGTCCACGTCGAGGTCCTCGAAATCCCCGTTGATGAGCAGCTCGCGGCCCCATTCGACCGTCGCGCTTGCACTCGACTTCACGTACGAGAGCGAGTCTGAAGGCGCACTTCGCGTGAACGCGATGGGCCCGGTCGCCTGGCTCGTCACGGCCGCGTTCAGCGCCTGGTTCGTCGTCGTCGTCGTGTACTGCGAGGCCGATCGAAGCGCGACGATGCGGTGCCCTGCGGGGAACACGACCGCGCCCGAGAGCCCGTCCGCGATGTTCTGGCCGGCCGGACTCTTCGGCAGGTACGTCGACAGGTGCCCGAAATGCCGACCCATCCGCGCGAGCCCATCGCCCGCGACGAGCTTCGGCACGTAGCCCTCGATGCTGATCGGGATGAGATCCAGCCGCGCGACGTCGAAGCCGCCGCCCGCGAGCACGTCGACGTCCGCGACTGCGAGCAAGGACTGGAACGTCTCGTGGACGTCCTGATCGAAGACGAAGTTGCCGAGGGACATCAGCACGAACTTCGGCGTCCCGCCCACGTTCACGAGGCCGATGCCCTGCGCCGTGTGCGTGTGGTGGGCGACGACGATCCCTGCGCCCCGGTTCGCGAGCGAGATGAACTTCGAGCGCATCGAGTTCGACGGGAACTCGCTGTACTCCACGCCGCCGTGGATCATGGGGATCGCGAAGCGCTCCGGCGTCTCGTCGTCGATGAACGTGTTCATGTTCGTGGACGACGCTTCGAGCGCGCCGGCCTTTTCCGGATCGCGCGCGACGAGCAGGTAGTCGAGCTCCGCCGATCCGTCGGAGACGAGCTCGCTGAAGCCGAGCAGCGAGAGCGGCACGCTGTTGAACGTGCGGAAGATCGTGGTGCCCTCGGCGTTCGTCTCGTTCGAGCCCACGCCGCACCAGTCGAGCCCCGCGTTCGAGACGTGGAGCATTGAGTCGGTCACGCCGGTCGTGAGGTAGTCGAAGATGTGGTTGTTCGCGAGGCTGACGCCGTCGATGCCCGCGTACGTGAGGCCCGCGAGCGTCTCGGGGTACGAGAAGAACGTGTAGTCCTTGTACGGATGCGGGGTGGTGGTGTCCGAGGTGACCGGGGACTCGAGGTTGACGACCGTGTAGTCCGCGGAGGCGAGGGCGTCGCGCACGTACGTGTAGAGGGCCTGCGCGTCGGCGGCGCGGCTCGCGGGCCGGATGAGGTCACCTGCCTCGCCTTCGACGCCGTCGGCGTCGAGGTCCGTGAAGCGGCGGCCCATCATGGTGTCGCCGCCGAAGATCAGGCGCACACGGCCCGTCTTCGTCGGGTTCATGGAGATCGTGCCGGTGCTCGTGATCGTCTCGCTCGTCGGCCGGTGCAGGTCGACGGGGACGATCTCGCTGTAATGGCCGGAGGCGGTGATCTTGAGCAGAACGTTCCGGCGCTTGAGGCCCGTGATCGTGAAGCCGCCGGACGCGTTCGTGGTCGCCGTCTTGTTCGCGTTCGCCACGCCGTCGCCCCAGGCGAGGACGGTTACGGTGGCGCCCGAGATGGCCTGGCCCGAGCGGTTTTTGATCGTGCCGCTCAGGCTGATGAGGGTCTGCTCGTACGTCGTGTCGAACGTGGTCTCGTTTGTGTCGAACACGTAAGGCTGCGCGTGCGCCACCGCCGGCGCGAAGGCGCTCGCGACGCCGAGCCATACGAGCCCTGCCCGAAGGTGTTTACCGGTGATGCGGGTCTCAGCCATGGTCCGCTCCGTGCCGTCCTAGAGGGGTCGAACAGGGACCGGAGAGCGCTCGCGAGGATGGAAGGGCCGGGTTCGACGCGAGCGCTCGCGGGCCCCGATAGGAAATTTCAGTCTTTTCCGGCTGGACCGAGCCCGTCAATCGTTCGCGCCGCGAACCCTCGTGGAGAGGGCGCGCACGCTACGACCGCACGCGAACGGGTGTCCGTCTCCGCAGCGGGGGAGGAATTTTGTGGACATTCTGCACGGCGAAGGGACGGAGCTCAGGCGCGGAGCGTGGCGCCGAAGCGGGCGTGGACGGTCTCGACGACGGACTTGTGCCGCCGGTCGACTTCCTCGTCGGTGAGCGTGCGGGCCTTCTCGGGGTCGGTGGCGGCGCGCGGGTCGCGGTAGATGACGTGGAAGGCGAGGGAGCGATGGCCCGCGGGGATGCTGCCGCCGCGGAAGAGGTCGAAGACCTCCACCGACTCGCAAAGGTCGCCGCCGGCCTCGCGGATGGCCGCGCCGACCGCGCCGGCCTCGACCTCGTCGGAGACGACGAGCGCGATGTCGCGCGTCGCCGCGGGCAGGGTCGGGATCGGGCGGTACTGCGGGCGCGCAGCGCCGACCTCGGCGAGGGCGCGGAGATCGAGCTCGACGACGACCGCGGAGCCGCCGAGGTCGAGCTTGTCGACGACGTCGGGGTGCAGGACACCGAACGCGCCCACGACGCGGCCCTTCACGAGGACGTGCCCCGCGGCGCGCGGGTGCAGGTACGGCGCGCGGGTCGCCTCGGGCTGGTGCGCGACCTCGGCCTTCTCGTGGGTGACGCGCTCGACGATCTCGAGGGCCACGCCCTTTGCGTCGTACACGTCGACCTCGACCGGCTTTTGCAGCGGCGAGCGACGGTACCCGGCGAGCACTGCGGCGAACGAGGGAGCCTCGTCGGCGAGCGGCGCGCGCGCGGGATCGGCGAGGAACCGCGCGCCGACCGTGAAGAGCCGGGCGTCGGGCACGCCGTGCCTGCGGGCGCGTCGCACCGCTTCGAGCAGGCCCGGGAGCAGCGACGTGCGCATCACGGCGCGGTCCTGCGTGAGCGGGTTCAAGAGGCGGAACGGCGCGGGCGGCAGGCCGAGCGCCTCGATCTCCTCGGGAGAAACGAAGCCGTACGTGATCGCCTCCGACAAACCGACGGAGACGGCCGCGCCGCGCACGCGGAGCGAGAGGTCGAAGGCGTGGCGCGGAGGCTGCGGGCGCAGGGCCGGGAGCACCGTCGGCACGGTGCCGAGGCCACGCACGCGCACGACCTCCTCGACGAGATCCGCCTCGCCGGCGATGTCGGGCCGGTGCGAGGGCGGGATGACGTCGGCGTACGCTTGTTCGCCTTCGCCGTGCGTGCCGCGGACCTCGAAGCCGAGACGCGTGAGGATGTCCGTCGCCTCGGGGAGCGGGACGTCCGTGCCGAGCAGCGCGTTCATGCGCGCGGCGCGCAGGCGCACGGGCTCGCGCGCCGGGATCTTCGCGCCTGCGAGGATCGGCTCGCGTGCCGCCGCGCCGCCCGCGAGCTCTGTGAGCAGCGTCGTCGCGTAGGCGAGGGCGTCTTCGAGCGATCCGTGATCGACGCCGCGCTCGAAGCGATGGCTCGACTCGGTGTGCATGCCGTGTCGGCGCGCGGTGCGCCGCACGCCGCGTGGCGCGAAGTAGGCGCATTCGAGGAGCACACGCGTGGTGTTCGCGTGGATCTCGCTGTTCGCGCCGCCCATGATGCCCGCGAGCGCGGTCGGCCCCTCGGCGTCCGCGATGACGAGGTCGTCCACGTCGAGCTTGCGCGCCTCACCATCGAGCGTCTTGAGCGGCTCGCCCGGCGTGGCTCGGCGCACGATGATCTGGCCGCCGCGCACGTCGTTCAGATCGAACGCGTGCATCGGCTGCCCGTACTCGAGCAGCACGAGGTTCGTCACGTCGACGACGTTCGAGATCGAACGAACGCCCAGGCTCTCCAGCCGGTAGCGCAGCCACGTGGGCGAGGGACCGATCGTCACGCCGAGCACGAGGCCCGCGCCGTACCGCGGGCAACGCTCGGTGTCGTCGATCCGCACGGACACGTGGCGCGACACCGTCTCGCCTTCGGCGAACCGCGCGGGCGCCTTCGGTGTCGGCCGCTTCCACGGCAGGTTGAACAGCGCCGCGACCTCGCGGGCGATGCCGATGTGGCCGAGCGCGTCCGGACGGTTGGGGGTCAAACCAAGGTGGAGGATGTAATCGTGCACCTCGGGCATCGCCTCGCGCAGCGGCGTGCCGGGTGCGGCGAGGCCTTTCGGCAGGATCAGGATCCCCGCGTCCTCTTCCTTGCTCGCGACCGCCGAGAGCCCGAGCTCGCGCTCGGAGCAGAGCATGCCCTCGCTCACGATGCCGCCGATCTCGCGCGGCGTGAGCGTCATGTTCACGGCCGGCAGGTGCGCGCCGAGGGGCGCGAAGGCCACGAGGCCGCCCGGCTCGGGCACGTTCGGCGCGCCGCAGACGATGCGCTGCTCGGCGCCGCCGCGGTTGATCGTGACGAGCTTGAGCTTCGCCCGCGACGGGTGCGGCTCGGCGGCGAGCACCTCGGCCACGACGAGCGTCTTCGTGCCCTCGCCGAACTCGGTGATCGCCTCGACCTCGATCCCGGCGTGCGTCAGACGCCGCCCGATCTCCTCGGGCGAAGCATCGAGACCGGGGATGAGCTCGCGAATCCAGCGGTAAGAGGCTTTCATGACCCCTGCGGCCTAAAACGCATGCCCCCAAGATTCAAGCGTTCTCGGTCGACAAAAGCCGAAGGCCCCCTTGGGGGAGGGGGCCTTCGTGCGTTTCGTGTGTCCTGGGCCTACAGGCGCCGGGTCACTCGAGCTCGGGGGGCGCGTCGTGGCCGTGGCCGTCGTCCCCCGCGTGCTCGTCCTTCTTTTCGTCCTTCTTGTCGGACTTCTCGAACTTGGCGCGATCCGCCGCGGCCCAGTCACCGGACCACGACGAGATCACATAGACCGTGCCGTCCCCGCCCTCTTTCTGGGCGAAGCGGCTCGATCCCTTGCTCGTCTTGCCGACCTTGACCGTGATGTCGCCGGCGTTGTCCTTGAGCTTGATCTGGACCACGCCGCCGTTCGTCTCGGCCGCGTCGAGGCCGGCGTCCGATTTCTCGTCACCGAAATCCTCGGCCGTCAGGGACTTGTATGCGCGCAGCATGTCCTTGACCTTGGCCTCGTCGAATTTTTCCCATTTCTTGATGGGCTTCTCGAGCTTCTTGTCTTTGTCGCGTGGCGCGAAGGACCCGGACCACTTCTCGTCGTTCTTCGAGAAGCTGAACTGGCCGTTCGCGTTGGTCACGGACACCTGGATCACGTTCGCGTCCTCGAACTTGAGGATCGACGTCTCGCGCCAGTTCTTGACCTCACGCGTGTAGAGGAAGTTCGAGTAGCCGCCGACCACCCACACGCCGTCCTTGCCGCCGACGCGCGCGAGCTGGCCGCGAGAGCCGCTCTTGCCGAAGTAGGCGTCGAAGATCTTGCCGTCGCCCTTGTAGGCGAGGACGTGGACGCCCTTCTCGTCGTCGAGCTCGTACTGCTTGTAGGTGCCCGTGCCGCGGTCGATGCTCTCCTTGACCTTGATCTCCTTCAAGTTGTCGAGGAGCGACCGCACGTTCGATGCGTTCGCCTTGGCGGACACGGGGGCCACGAGCTCCCATGCGTCGCCCTTCTTCTCCAGCGTGACGCTGGATTTGTCGGCGTTCTTGATCTCGATCTTGGTGATCGCTTCGACGTCGTCCTTCGAGGGGGCAAGCGTCGGGAAGTCGGCCGTCGCCGCGGTCGCGGAGTGGGCCGACATCTCCTTCTGCTTCGTCTGCCTCGTGGCGTAGAGGCCGCCGCCGAGGGCCGCGAGGACGCCGATCGCCACGTAGATCTTGTGCTCGGTCTTCATGGGTCTCCTTCGTCTTCGTCGTCAGTCGAGTCGGATGGAACCCCGCGCGTTCTCACGCCGCCACCAGCGGAAGAGGCCGAACGCCGCGAAGAGCAAGGGTCCGAAGAGCGTGAGCGACCACTGCACCCGCGTCTGCGTCTTCTTGCGCTCGAGGCGATAGTCCTCGGCCTTCTTCGTCGCCGTCGCCTCGTCGTCCGTCGCGTCGATCTTCGGCGCCTCGATGTTCGCGTACGTGAGCTTCGGCTCCTGGAGGAGCTTCGCGCTCGTCGCGATGAGATCGGAGTCGCCGCTCATCCAGTCGAGGACGTTCTTGAACGCGAGGATCGTCGCCGTCAGGTAGTTCTGGGCGTACGGCATCGAGAGCATCTGCAGATCCTCGTCGCCGCCCATGCCGCCCATCATCATCATCTGCGGAGGCATCGGGGGCGCGTTGCCCGAGCGCGCGTAGGGGTTCGCGAGGAACTGCGAGGCGCTGATCACGAGCAGGCGGCTCTTGTCTTTCGACTCGGCCGGCGTCTCGATGCCCTCACCCGCGCCGCCGAACGCGCTCTTGATCTTGCCCTCGAGCGCGACGGCCATCGCGCGCTGGCCGTACTCGCCCTTGGGCTTGGCCTGCGCGGAGAACTTGAGGTCGATCGCGTCGGAGGTGTCGATCGTGGTGCGCGGCGTGGAGCGAGCGACCACCTTCATCTGCGCGCCCGGCTGCTTCTCCGGGTGCGGGACGAGCGTCGAGGGGAAGGGGAACGCGAGCTCCTCGATGCGGAAGAAGCCGGCGAACGACGAGTCGAGCGTCTGCTCGGCCTCGCTGAGGCCGTCGACGTGCTGCGCGTGCGCCATGCCGTAGCCAATGATGCCGATGACCTGGCCGGTCTGCGTCGGGACCGCGATACGGACGGGACGACCCCAGTCCATGATCGCTTCCTTCTTCATCTCGACGCCGTAGCCGTCGAGCAGTTTGTCCAGGCCATGGAGGTTCAGCTCGGCCTTCATCGCCGCGTCGGAAGCCTTGAGGTTCACGGCGCCCGCGATCACCACGACCGACTTGTTCCCCTCCATGAGGAACTGATCGATGCGGCGGAGCTCCTTCTCCGTGTAGTCCTTGGCGGGCTGCGTGATGATGATGCCCGCGAGCTCCTTGTTGATCTCGGCGTCGCCGTTCTGCAGGTCGACTTCCTCGATCTTGTAGAAGGGCAGCGCCTGGTCGAGGATCCCCTTCATCGAGGGGCCGCCGCCGCGGCCGGGCTGCGCCGCCACGAGGTTCGTGTCGGTCAGCTTGATCTCGTCCTTGCCCGTGATGACGCCGTACTTCTGGTAGACGTTGTCGGCGCGGTCGCGGAGCTCCCGGATCTTGTTGGTGATCCAGAATTCGAGGCCCTGCGACTGATCCGCGGACAGTATCGGGATCGCCTCTTTTTCGCTGCCGTACTTGAAGGCGATGCCCATGAAGCCGCGCGTGATCGTGGCCTGATCCTGGCCCGTCTCGCTGCCCTCACCGAAGGCCGCTTCCTGCAGGCCCGCTTCCTTCGCGGCCGTGCGCTGCTCCTCGGTCTTCGGCTCGATGAGCGTGTACTTGAACTTGCCGTTCGAGCCGCGCTCGTACTCGTTCATCAGGTCGACGAGATCCTGGATGAAGGCCTCCTGCTTGGGGCCGCCGCGCGTCACGTAGACGTCGACCTGCAGGTCTTGCTTGAGGCCCTCGGAGACGAGGCGCGCCGAGCCCTTCGACAGGGTGAACCGCTCGTTCTTCGTCACGTCGACGCGCTTGTTCTGGATGAACGCGATGACGTTCACGACGACGAGGATCGCCGCGACGAGGACGAGATAAACGCCGGTAGCCGCTCTGGCCTTGGTCTTGCGTTCCATGGCCTTCCTCCTATGCCCACTTCCGGCGCTCGAGCGCGCGGAACGCCGCCATCAGGCAGCCGACCGCGATCGAGGCGAAATAGACGATGTCACGGGTGTTGATCATGCCCTTCGCGAAGGGCACGAGGCGGGTGTCGAAGCTGATGAACGAGATGGCTTCGCGCAGCCAGGGCGTCGGCATCTTGTCCGCCACGCTGCCGACCATGTGAAGCGCGAAGAGCACCACGAAGGTGATGAAGAACGCGACCGTCTGGCTCTCCGCGAGCGCCGAGATCAGAAGGCCGATCGAGACGGCCGCCGCGCTGTAGAGCAGAAGGCCGAGGTAACCCGAGTAGACCGGGCCCATGTCGAGCGGGCCGAGATCCCAGGGCTTCCAGAACATGAGCAGCGGGTAGAGCAGCGTCGAGGCGACGAGCAGGAGCACGAGCCCCCACGCCCCGAGGAACTTGCCCAGGATCACCTCGTGATCCTTCACGGGCAGGGTGATCAGCATCTCGAGCGTACCCGAGCGCTTCTCCTCCGCGAGGAGGCGCATCGTCACGACGGGGATGATCAGGAACGACAAACCCCGCGGCGCCTGCGCGAAGATCTGCACGAGCGAGGCCCGGTCCTGCTGCCAGAAGCCGCCCCCGAACTCGAAGAACACGAAGCCCAGAAGGATCAGCCCGAGGCAGATCACGACGTAGGCCAGCGTCGAGTCGAAGTTCGAGCGGAACTCGCGCTTCGCGATGATGAATGTGGTGCCCATCGGCGTTCAGCCCTTCTTCTTCTTGTCGTCCTCGTCGGACTCGTCTTCGTCCTCGTCCTCGTCGGACGCGTCCTCGTCGGACTCGTCTTCGGCGGACTCGTCCTCGTCCTCGTCCTCGTCCTCTTCGGCGCCAGCCGCTTCGGCCTCGTCCTCGTCGTCCTCGACGATGGGACGGCCGCGATCGCGACGCTCGTCGTTCTTCGTGAGCGCCTTGAACACGTCCTCGAGCTTCTGCGCCTCACGACGCATCTCGAGGAGCAGCCAGCCCTTCGAGACCATGAGCTGGAAGATCTCCGCGCGGATGTCGCCGTCCTGCGCGCCCGCGAGCTGGAAGCTGTGCGCGCGATCGTCCGTCGGCAGCTCCACCACGCTCGTCACGCCGGGCAGCTTCTCGAGAGCCGCCTGCACTTCCTCGGCGCTCGGCGCCTTCTTCGCGGGGCTTCCCTCGAAGATGCGCTTCTCGTGCACCTGGACCACGTAACGAACGCGGCCGCTCTTCGCGCGGATCTCCTCGAGCGGGCCGTCGGCGACGATGCGCCCCTTCGAGACGATGATCGCGCGGGCACAGGCCTGCTCGACCTCGGAGAGGTTGTGGGTCGACAGGAGGATCGTGCGCTCCTTACCGATCTCCTGGATGTACTTGATGACCTCGGCCTTCTCGTTCGGGTCGAGGTCGCTCGTCGGCTCGTCGAGGATGAGAATCGGCGGGTCGTGCACGAGCGCCTGGGCGAGGCCGACGCGCTGCCGATAGCCGTGCGACAGGTCGCGGATGTCCTTGCCGAGGCTCGTCGCGAGGCCGCAGACCTCGACGATGTTCTTCATGCGCTTCTTGAACGTGGACGTCTCGAGCCCACGCATGTCCGCGACGAAGCTCAGGTACTCCCAGACGTTCATTTCCCCGTAGAGGGGCGCGCGCTGGGGCAGGTAGCCGATCTTCTTCCGGACCTCGAGGGGATCGTCGAATACGTCGTAGCCATGCACCCGCGCCGTCCCGCCGGTGGCGGAAATGAAGCAGGTGAGGATGCGCATCGTCGTGGACTTGCCGGCGCCGTTCGGGCCGAGAAAGCCCACCACCTCCCCGCGGTGGACCTCGAAGCTCACCTTGTCGAGCGCGCGAAACGCCCCGTATCGCTTGGTGAGCCCATTGGCCTCGATCATCACGTCGGTAGACAATCCGACCTCCTTCGGTAGAGCGCGCACCTAAGCGCCCTTTGTCGCTGCACGGTAAAACCAGGTGAGGGTCCGCCAGAGCCGCACGGCGGCGCCCCTCGGCTCGGGAACACGCGATCTTTCGATCTAGCCCGAGCGAACGGCGCGCATCCTAGCGGTGGGCGGATCCGTGTCAACGCCATGGTGACGTCGATCGCGCGGCCCAAACCCCCATCGAACGGCTTTATTCCCGGTCGCATGTCCAGATGTATGTAGTTCTGCATACTTGATCCGGGCAGCGGACGCGGAAGGGACGAGGTGAGGGAAAGGGGCGGCGGGGCTGGAAGACGCGGGCGGCGCGGAAGCGGCGAGGAGGGCGGAGGGAGCCGGGACGGCGGGACGCACGGGCGAGGGGAAGGGGGCGGTGGTAGGGTCGGGACATCTTTCTTCGGCGCAGGGAGCGGCGAGCAGGAGGTTCCTTCATGTCCCTTCGAAAGCAGTGGTCTTTTCTGGGTACGAGCGCGGCGTGCGCGCTCGGGCTTTGTGTCGTCCTCTCCGCGGCGTGTCGCGCGGAGGAGAACAACAACCCCTCGGGCGGCGACGGCGGCAGCGGCGCGCAGGGCCCGGCGGGGCCGGGGCCCGGCGGCGCGGGCGGCACCGGCGGCGCGGGCGGCGCAGGCGGCGCGGGTGGCTCCGGCGGCGGCGCGACCTGCGACGGCAAGGAGGTCACGATCGAGCAGATCACGAACTCCAAGGCGAGCGGCGCGGTCGGGAAGGGGACGCCCGTGAAGGTGAAGGGCGCCGTCGCCATGAGCCACAAGTTCCTCGTCTCGCAGAGCAACGCCGGAAACTGCCTCTGGGGCGTGTTCGTGTCGGCGCCGGGCCTCGCGGAGACGAAGGAGTACTCCGGGGTGATGGTGCTGAGCTACGGCGTGCCCGCGTCGATCCCGCCCGGCGGAAACAAGGCGTACTGCCCGAAGCTCTCGAACTATTTCGAAGGAGAGCCGCTGCCGGGTGACGCGATCCCGGACGACGTGAAGCCGGGCGACGTGCTCGACATCACAGGCGTGGCCGATTCGTTCCTCCTGGCGGCCTGCGCGAACGAGATGAACGGGAGCAAGGTGCCGCAGACGCAGATCGCCTTCACGTGCGCGGTGGAGCGGACGGGGACGGCGCCCGTGCCGGCGCCGCATGCGTTCACGGATGCGGCGGAGGTGGCGAAGCTTGGCTCGCCGACGGACGCGGACTTCCACGTCAGGTGGGGTGGCGTGAAGGTGCGGGTTTCGAACGTGAAACCGGTACCCCAGCCAAACCCGGCGCCGATGGGGATGGGCGAGGTCGTGGTCGGCGACTTCGGCGTGATCAAGCTGCAGGACTCGAACGTCGAGGTCGGCGACAAGATCTATTACCGCGGCTACGAGCAAAACGATTGCTACGCGGCGCCGGTGTTCGCGGACGTCAATATGACGTTCAATGCGATCGATGGCTTCAGCTACCTCAGCTATTGCACCTGGGGCCTGCAGCCGAACGCCAAATGCACCGATTTCGATCCGAAGAGCGAGGACTGCGGTAGCTTGACCTGCCAGTAGCCCGACGTGGTCCGAGCCGCCCTCGGCGCGCGCATCGCCGCCGAGGAGCGGCGCGGATCTCTTCCGCCTGTGACCCGATTCCGAGTACGCTCGGGGCATCATGGCCGCCCGCCGTACGATCGCCGCGACAAGGCCGAGCCCCTCGCTCCAGGCGCTCCTCGGCCTGTCCGGACTGCTCGCGCGCGGGAAGGCCGGCGGGCTGCTCTCCGAGGCGCTCGCGCTCGTCCTCGAAGGCGTGGGCGCCCAGCGCGGCGCCGCGTACGAGGCCACCGAGGACGGTCTCGAGCTCGTGGCCGACGTCGGGCTGCCCGCGACGCTGCGCGCCTACATCAGCACATTCCCGAGCTCCGAGGTGGCCTGGTTTCCAGCACAGACGGCCGTCAAGAAAAGGCGCGTGGCCACGGAGACGGACGCCGCCCCGGCGCTCGCCGGGCGGATCGATCCCGAGCTCGTGAACGTCTCCGGCTGGGGGACGATCCTCGCCGCGCCGATCATGATTGGCCGGGACGTGCTCGGCGCGCTGGTCGTCGCCGCGCCGTCGCCGGAGATGCTCTCGCCCGAGGCGACGTTCGTGCTGGAGACGGCGGCCAACATGCTCGCGTTGTCTTTGGCGCACGAGAAGGCGCGCGATCGCGCGGCGATCCTCGCCGAGGAGGCGAAGCCCCGCGCGGGCACGCACGAGCGGCGCGGCGCGGACGCGAAGCTCGCGCGGCTGGCGATCCTGGGCTCGCTCGCGGCAGGGTTCGCCGACGAGATGCGCTGGCCGCTGTCGTCGCTGGGCACGCAGCTCGAGGAGCAAGAAAAGCTCATCGGCCACCTGCGCGTGAGGTTCCCCGGCGTGGCCTCGGCGCTCGACGATCTGGCGCGGATTCAAGACGAAGCGACGACGGCGCTCAAGTTCGCGCGGACGGCGGGGACACGGCTGCTCTCGGCGCTGGAGGAGTCGAACGCGGAGCCCGTGGACCTCGAGGATCTGGCGCACGAAGCGGCGGCGCTCGTCGAGCCCACGGCGCGCGGGCGCCACGTGGATTTGCTGGTGACGGCCGTGCACGGGTCGTCGCCGGTCGTGGTGGGGAAGCGGAGTGATCTCGGTCAGCTCCTGCTCGCGCTCCTGACGAACGGCGTGGAGGCCTGCGCGGTCGCCGCCGATGCGAACACGAAGGCCGGCGAGGAGCGGCAAAAGCCGCTCGTGTGCGTGACCATCACGCGCGACAAGGAGCTGGTCGTGATGCGCGTCGAGGACTCGGGGCCGGGCATCCCGCCCGATGTGCGGGCCCAGATTTTTGATCCACTCTTCTCGACGAAAAAGGAGTCGATCGGGCTCGGGCTGACGCTGGCGCGGCAGGTCGCAGTAGCGCACGGCGGGACGGTGGAGCTCGATCGGTCGGATCTCGGCGGCGCGCTCGTCAAGGTCGTGCTGCCGGCCGCGCCGGCGGGCGTCTCGGTGACGCGGGACCACCCGCCGCCGCCCTCGCGACGGAAACCCTTGATGCCTTCGTCGCCCCCGGACAACCCCTCCACGGCCCGCGACGGCTGGACGTCTGCCCCCAAGGCCGTCGAGCAAAGGACGTCCCGGAGGCCCGTCCGCGCGCCGCTCCCGGTCGGAAACGCGCTCATGGTCGCCGCGGATACGGACGTGTGCGCGCCCACGCAACGGGTGCCGCGGACGCCTTCCGGAACGCAGGCGGCGCAGACGCCGAAGGTCCCGGCGGCGGTGACGTCGCACGGGTCGAGGACGACGCCGCGCGTGACCATCGTTTCGTCGCCGAGACCACGCGACTCGTCGCAGATCACGACGCAGAAGCTGCCGCCGAAGGTCGCGCGCGCGAGCACGACGCCGGGCGGGACCGTGGTGCCGACCGCGCGGGTGCCCGAAGCGCCACGAAAGGCGCCGCGATCGCGCCGGTCGAAAGAATCGCCTCAATAACCCCAGACGTATTCGGCGCGGAGGAAGGCGCCGATCATCTGGTCGACGCCGCCCTTCGGGCCGAGGAGGAGCACACCGTAACGGCCCGACGCGCCAATCGTAAAACTGCGGTTGACCTGGTAGTCGAGGCCAAACGGAAGGGAGAGGCCGAGGCGGCCGCTCGTGCAGCCCGTCTCGCCGGCCGCGCCGCAAGGGTCGAAGGCCGAGACGGCATACCCGCCGACCATGACGCCCACCCACGGGACCCAGCGCAGGACATCGACGACGTATCCAACGCCAACGCCGCCGCCGGCGAGGAGGACGGGCGGAGAGCCGGGGGCGAAGCTGCCGTCGACCTGGACCATGAGGTTGAAGGCGTCCGTGAGGCCGTACGTGCCGTGCAGGGCGACGCCGACGCCGTGGAGCGAGGTCGCCGTGGTGGGAATGCTCCCGCCGGGCAGGACGAGGGAATACCCGAGCCCGCCGCCGACGTGCCACTGCCGCTCGTAGGCCTCGGCCGCGGGCGCGAAGGCCACAATCGAGAGGATCGAAGCAAGGAGCAAGGGCGCGCGGGTCCGTCGCATCGGACAGAGCGATAGCACCTTTTACAGGTCGAGGTGCCGCGCGAGCTCGATCCGTGTCGGATCCGAGGCGACGCCGCGCAGGAATCGATAACGCGCCTCCCAGCGCGCCGCGGCCTCGGCGTCGCCACGCATGCGCGCGGCGTCGGCCCGGGCGAAGGCATAAGAGCGGAGCGAGAAGCGGCGCGTGTCGAAGGCGGAGACCGCGTCGAGCCAGACCTCGATGTCCCCCTCGGAAGGCTGGAGCAAGCGTCCTGCGAGCGCGAGGTGCACGCCGAGCCAGGGCGGGGCGTCGCCGCGATCCCGGAGCGCCGCCCAGCGTCCCGCGCGGCGGAGCAGGGGATCCGCGGCCGCGAGGCCGACCCAGCCGTCGAGCGCGCGCGCGACCCGCGCCGATTGCGCGACCGCGTTGCCGGCCCGATACGGTTCGAGCGGGTTGCCGAAGCCGATCCACGTGAGCGCCGCACCCGCCTCGACGTCCGCCCACGATGGCGGCGGCGCGGTCCTCGCGCCGAGCGCCGCGAGCTGCCAGCGCGCCCGCGCCGCGAGGAGCACGTCGCGGCAAGCCTCGGCCCGCGCCTCCGCGCGTTCGGCCGACGTCCGTGCCTCCTCGCGCTTGCCGAGCGCCATCGCAAGCTCGGCCCGCTGGAGCGCGACCGCGGCGGGGATCCTCGGATCCGAGGCGATTTTCCCCTTGAGCTCGTCCTTCGCCGGTGCGTCGTCCACGGCGAGCTCCGCGAATGCCTTCTCGCGATCACCGGCCAGCCGGAACACGTTCGACCGCACGAGCGCGCGCCCGTGCGACCCGAGGCCGAGCGCGGTCGCGGCCTCGTCGGCGGCGTTCGCTCCACCCACGGCGTCACCTTCCCGCGCGAGGGCCATCGCCGCTTCGAGCCAGAGCGCGCCCCGCGTCGCGACGAGCGCCTCCGCGGTCGCGCCGCGCGAGCCTTCCTTGGGCGCGCGGAGCTTCGCTTCGAGGCCGAGCACGCCGCGCGCCGCCGCGACAAACGCCGCCCCCGGGACCACCGGCGGCGGCTCCGCGTCGCCGAACTCGGGACGCCGCTCGGCGAGCCACTCGGTCGCGGTCCACGCGATCGGCGCTGCGAGCGGATCCTCGTCGTCACGCGCCCGCGAGAGCCGAGCGATCTCGTCCGCGTTGAGATCCGCGCCCGCCGCGATCACCGCCGCGAGCAGCGCGATCCGCGCGCCCGGCCCGCGTGGACCACTTGAAAGGAGCGACCTCGCGGCCGCGATGGCCGATTGCACGGGCTCGGTCGCCTCGCCGTTCGCGTGCGACGTCGCGAGGCGGAGCCGCAGGAGCGCGCGTTGCTCCACCGCGTCCGCGCCGCCCGCCTGCGGCTTGTCCGGCATCGGCGGCGGCGACGCTCCGGCGCGCGCGGCGCACGCGACGAGGAGCGCGCGGACCTCGCCGAAATCCCGCGTCATTCCCTCGTACCGTCGCGATGCACGATCATCCTGCACGAACGGCAGCATCTCGAACCCGCGCTTCGGATCGTCGCCGAGGCCCATGCAGAGCACCGTGGCGATCGCCGTGCGGTGATCGTGATCGCGCGGATCGTAGTCGGCGTATCTCCTCGCGAGCGCCTCGGCGCGCTTCGGATCGGCTTCGAGCAGCGCCGCGCGCATCGCCGCGATCCGCACGCGGAAGTCGAGCCACATCTCGCCGCGCCCGAGCAGCGTGCGGCGATCGCCCACGGCGTCCGCTTCCCGCCCGACATCCGGCGCGCCGGCCGAGCGGCCGAGCTCGTCGAACGCGACGCGCTGCGAGCCGTCCTTCACGACCGCCGCTTCGAGATCGAGCGCCTCCGCGGCCTTCGCGAGGCCCTCGGCCGACGGCGACCCGACGGCCGCGTCCACGTAATTGGCCAGCGCGATCCGCGCGTTGAGCTCCTCGGCCCGGTAACGCGCGCGGTTTGCCGTCAGCGGCAACCGCGCCGGGAGCAGCATCCATTCGATCGACTTCCGGCACGCCGGCAGCTCGGGCCCGCGCGGCGCCTCGTACGACGCGAGGCACGCCTTCGCCTCGCGCGTCCCGTGCGCGAGCATGATCTCCGGCACGGTCACGAACGCAGCTGCGCCCGTGCCGAGGACGGCGACGCTGGCGAGCGCGATCGTCTGCGCCTTGCTCAGCTGCTTTTGCCGCGTCGCGCCCATGTGGCGCCCTTCTTAGCTGATTTTCGGTCGGCGCTGCACGGGCGAGCGATCGATCCGAGGCTTCTTTTGCGCCGTTCGCCCGTCAAATCACCGTCGACGCCACGGCGATCCCGGCCGCGATCGAGCCGAGGCCGGCGAGGGCCTGCAGACGCGGGCCGAGCGACGGGGCGACGCGGGTGAGCGAGCGCATCGGCCAGGCCACGAGCGCCGCGATGAGCGCCATGCCGATCACCGACGCGAGCCCGAAGACACCCACGAAGACCAGCGCCGCCGTGCGCGCCTGCATCGTGCTCGCGACGAGCAGCGTGAGCGCCGCCGTCCCGGAGGCGCCGTGCACGAGCCCGACCAGAAGCGGCCGCTTGACCGTCTTCGGAGGCGCGCTGTCCTCCGCGACCTTTTGCCGGCGCGACACGAGTGCGCCGATCCCGAGCCCGACCAGCATCACGGCCACGGCGATGTCGAGGGCGAGGGCGATCGAGGGGGGCACGGTCGCGCCCGAGGCCACGAGCGCGCCGCCGACGAGGACCATCACGGCCCCGTGCCCGAGCCCCCAGAGCGCCCCGGACCAGGCCGCACGCGCGACCGTCCCGCCGCGCGCCACGAAGGTGCACACGGCTGCGACATGATCTGCCTCGAACGCATGCTTGAGCCCGAGACCAAGGCCGAGGACGCTCGCTGCCACGACGGACATGGCGCGCACCGTAGCACAGCGTGATCCATCTGTGTTACGTGGGGTTTGGGGCGAAGGGCGCCGTGAGGCGACCCGAAGCCCCAAGCGTAGACCCGATTTGGGGCGAAGGGCGCCGTGAGGCGACCCGAAGCCCCAAGCGTAGACCCGATTTGGGGCGAAGGGCGCCGTGAGGCGACCCGAAGCCCCAAGCGTAGACCCGATTTTGGGGCGAAGGGCGCCGTGAGGCGACCCGAAGCCCCAAGCGTAGACCCGATTTGGGGCGAAGGGCGCCGTGAGGCGACCCGAAGCCCCAAGCGTAGACCCGATTTGGGGCGAAGGGCGCCGTGAGGCGACCCGAAGCCCCAAGCGTAGACCCGATTTTGGGGCGAAGGGCGCCGTGAGGCGACCCGAAGCCCCAAGCGTAGACCCGATTTGGGGCGAAGGGCGCCGTGAGGCGACCCGAAGCCCCAAGCGTAGACCCGATTTGGGGCGAAGGGCGCCGTGAGGCGACCCGAAGCCCCAAGCGTAGACCCGATTTTGGGGCGCTTCACCAGGGAGGCCGACCCGAGGGCGGGGGCGGGGGTGGCTTGGCCGGGAACGAGAGGCCGCAGTCCTCGCAGACGACGGCGATGTCGAGCCCGTCGAGGAAGGGGTTTTTCCGTCGCCGCAGCGGCGTCGCCCGGCCGCCGCACCGCGGGCAGCGATCCGATGAGGGATCGGCCGACGTCGGAGAGACGGAGACCTGGGGAGGCGGAGGCGAAGAAGCAGACCCCACGGGCTACGAGGATCGCACGAAGCGACCTCGTGCGGAATCAGCCGGCGGCGGGTTTTTCTTGCTCTGCGGGGCCAAAAGATGCTCGGGCCTGCCCCGAGAGCGCGGCCTCGAGATCGGATACGTCCGAGATGTCCTCTACCCGCGCGACGGAAAGTTCGAGCCCGCGCGAAAGGAGCGCGTGGCACCCGAGCGCGACGTCACGCACGGCAGGCGCGCGGCCGACGAGCTCCTCGATCGACGTGACGCCGTGGTCGCGGATTCCGCACGGGACGATCATGCCGAAGCCGTTGAGATCCACGGACAGGTTGAGCGCGAAGCCGTGCATCGTGACCCATCGCGAGAGGCGCACGCCGATCGCGCCGAGCTTCGCGATCTCGCTGGCCCAGGGCGCGCCGGCCCACTCGCCGGGCTTTTCGCGATCGACCCACACGCCGATGAGCCCATCGACGACGCCCGACTCCACGCCGAGCTCGCGCGCGAGGAGGATCATCACCTCCGCGAGGGATCGGACGTAGCGGCGGACGTCGCATCGATCCGGCTTGAGATCGAGGATCGGATAACACACGAGCTGTCCGGGCCCGTGATACGTCACGTCGCCGCCGCGGCCGGTCTGCACGAGATCGACGCCACGCTCGGTGAGTCGCTCCTCGCCGAGCAGCACGTTGCCCCCGTCGGCGGAGCGGCCGAGCGTCACGACGGGCTCGTGCTCGACGAGCAGGATGAGGTCTTCGATGTGCCCGTCCGCGCGGAGCGAGACGAGGTGCTGCTGCAGCGCGTGGATGGGCTCGTAGCGCCGTCGACCGAGGAAATACGCCTTCGCCTGTCTCTCGCTCACTACTCCGGCACCTTGTCTCCGGCGCTCCGCCGCTCGTCGCGGTAGCCCTCGATGTTCTCGGTGAAGTTCGCGGCGACCTCGGGATCGAACTGCGAGCCGGAGCAGCGCTCGATCTCGGCCACGGCGACCTCGTGCGGCAGCGCGCGGCGATAGGATCTGTCACTCGTCATGGCGTCGTACGTGTCGGCCACGGCGATGATGCGCGCGATGATGGGGATCTCGTTGCCCTTCAACTTGAGCGGATATCCGCGCCCGTCCCAGCGCTCGTGATGCAGGTGTACGCCCGGGATGAGCGGGTGCAAGAACTTGATGGGATCGAGGATGTCGCGGCCGAAGACCGGGTGCTTCTTGAAGACCTCGTACTCGTCCTGCGTGAGCTTGCCGGGCTTGTTGAGGTTGAGCACGCAGCCGATCTTGCCGATGTCGTGCATGAGCGCGCTCTGCCGGACGATCTCCACCTCGTAGGCGGAGAGGCCGAGCTGCCTGGCGAGGAAGACGGCGTAGAGCGCGACGCGATCCGAGTGGCCCGAGGTGTACCGATCCATCTTGTCGATGGCCTTCGCGAGGCCCTGGATCGTCTGCTGGAACGTCGCCTGCAGATCCTGGTAGAGGCGCGCGTTCTCGATCGCAGCGGCAGCGCGCGAGGCGATGATGCTGAGGAGCTTGCGTTGCCCCTCGTCGAAGCGCCGTCCCTTCGAGAACGAGCCGAGCGCGATGAACCCCATGAACCGCTGGCCGATGCGCAGCGGCACCGCGACGATCGAGTAGAGCGGCACCTCGGGCGGCGCCGAGAAGAACTTGAGCCCGCGCGGCCCTTGCTCGAGGAGCGTCGCCTCGGTGCGCAGGTGCTCGGCGATCTTGTCGTGATCGAGCACGCCGATCGCCGCGTCCTCGGGCAGCAGAGGTCCGCGGATGTGCTGCCTTTCGAAGAGCCCGCCCTCGCCGTTGTCGAGCCACGTCGAGACGAGATCGCTGCGCACCTCCGAGAGGCAACTGTCGGCCACGGTCTCGAGCACCTGATCGAGCGAGAGGCTCGCCTGGATGGCCTCGCTGACCTTGTACAGCCCGAGCGCCTCGCGCAGCCGCAGGTTCTCCGCGGCCATGCGTTGCTTCTCGAGGCCGCGCTGCACGACGTGGATCACCTCGTCGAGCTTGAAGGGCTTGAGCACGTAGTCGTATGCGCCGCGCTTCATCGCGTCGATCGCGGTCTCGACCGTGCCGAACCCCGTCATGATCACGGTCAGCGCGTCGGGCGCGGTCTTGCCGATCTCGTCGAGCAGCGCGATGCCGCCCATCTTCGGCATCTTGAGGTCGCTGATGATGAGGTCGTAGTGCGACTTCGTGAGCTCCCCGAGCGCGGCGGAGCCGTCCTCGGCGGTGCGGACGATGTAGCCCTCCATGCCCAGGAAATCCGCCAGCATGTCGCGGATGACCTTCTCGTCGTCGACGACGAGGATACGCGGGCGCTCTTCCGTGAGTTGGGACGGCACGGCGCGAGCCTACCAGATCGTGGACTTTTGCGGGCGGTATGTAGTTTGGTCAGGTCCGCTCAGTCGTCGTCGGAGACGATGGCGTGACGGATCGTGCGGGGAGACTCGTCGAGCTCGGGTACGTGCTCGGTCGGCGCCTCCGTGATGGTCGGCGAGGGGAGGCCGCCCGGCGGGGCGTACGACGGCGGCTGCGCGTAGGCGGTCTGCGTGGCGTACGACGGCGGCGCCGCGAATGAGTCGGGCGACGCGTACGACATCGGCTCGGCGAGCGAGTCCGGCGGGTACGAGGGCGGCGGCGGGGCGAGATCGTTCGGCATCGGACCGATCGCGGGCTGCGAGTTCCGATCGAGCGGACGCGGCGGCGGCATGGGCGCGGTCGACGGCTCTCCGGGCAGCATCGACGAAGCCCGGTTCTCGCCGAGCGCGTGCTTCTGCTCGAGGAACTTGATCACGGACGAACCCGTCGCGCGCTCGAGCGACGCGCGCAGATCGCCCGGCAGCGTCGACTCGATGAGTAGCTTCGCGCCCGTGCGCGGATGCACGATCTCGATGCGGATGAGGTGCACGAACGAGCGATCGAGGCCGTGCTTCTCCTCGAAGTAGCGGTTCGTGGGCACGTGGCCGTAGCGCTCGTCGCCGAGCACGGGATGCCCGATCGCCGCGAGGTGGCGGCGGATCTGATGCGGCCTGTGCCCGTCGGGGATCACGCGCAGGATCGAGTGGCCCGAAGCGACGGCGAGGCGGCGGTACCGCGTCCTCGCCATGTAGCTGCGGCCGCCCTCGCGAAGATCACGCGCGATGGCGCCCTTCGTCGGCGTGACGCCCTTCGCGGCGACGAGGTAGATGAGCCGGCCGCTCGTGGCGAGCGCCGTCGTCCAGAGCTGCCGCGCCACCTCGTTGCGCGCGAAGATGCAGAGGCCGCTCGTGCCCGTGTCGAGCTTGTTCACCACCTTGAGGTTCGACACGCCGGGCAGCCGCAGACAGCGCTGCATGAGCGAGCCAAGGTACTCCGGTTGGTTCTCGACCGGCTCATGCGGGCCCTTCTCGACGACGATGACGTCGTCGTCCTCGTAGATCACGCGCGGCTGCGCGGGCGGGGCGCGCTTGAGCACGGCGACCGTCTCGACCTCTTCCGTCAGAGGGATCATGTCGATCGGAATGAGTTCGCTCGACGTGTAGCCGAGGCGGCTGAAGTGATCGAGGTCGCGTGCGAGCGTGTCGGGGTCGCACGAGACGTAGATGCAGAGCGGCGCGCCGAGGCGGGCGATGGCCTCGCGCGCCGCGGGTGAGACCCCGCGACGCGGCGGGTTCATCACCACGGCGTCGAACTTCTCGTTGTTCGCGAGCAGCGAGTTCACCACGTCGGCCGCGTCGCCGACGCGCGCGTCGAGCTTGCCGAGCCCCTGCGCTTCGGCCGCCGCGCGCGCGTTTTGCACCGCGGGCGCGAACGACTCCACCATCGTCACGATGTTCTTCGCGTGCGACAGCGCGATCGAGATCGCGCCCGAGCCGCCGTAGAGATCGAGGACGCGCGGCTGCCTGCGGTTCGTGCCCGTCTCGTCGATCAGGAGCTGCATGTCGAGCGAGGCGATCTCGCGCGTGATGAGCGCGTGCACGCGCGACGCCTGGCCGCGGTGCACCTGCACGAACGAGCCGAACGAGGCCACGTGGTACGTCGGCCCGATGCGATCCTCGGCGTGCGGCACGCCGTCGAGCACCATCGTCTCCGGCCCGAGGATCTGCGGCGCGTCCGCCTCGTGCAGGTTCGCCGCGATGCCCACGACGCGCGGCAAGAGCGACCGGAGCGCGCGCCCCGCCTCCTTGAGCTCGTCGCGCGAGGGCACACGATCTCGCTGCAGCACGAACGTGAGCAGCACACCGACGCGGTTGCCTTGTGCGGTCGTCGTCGTCTCCGGCAGCGCCGTCGTGCTCGGCATGTGCACCTCGCGCAGATCGATCGCGCGGAGCACGCCGCCGCCGTGCGGATCGTACGGCAAGAGCAGCCCGCGGGCCTCCGGCGGCGGCGACGCGATGAGCCCACGCAGCATCGTCGTCACCTCCGCGAGCGCGGGCGCGAGCACGCGACAGTTCGGGATGTCGATCACGTCGTGGTTGCCGGAGCGGCCGTAGAGGCCGATCCCGCCCGTCGACGACACGATGAGCTTCGCGCGGCCGCGGTAGCCCACGATCTGATCGCCGGGCACGACCTGGCGCGTATACAGAAGCTCGAGCGCCGGGTAGTGCACGATCGCGCTCACCACACGTGCGCGCTTCGTCGTGAGCTGCTGGGCGTAGTCCATCCCGATGAGCGGGCAGCCGCCGCATTGCTCGGCGTGCACGCACTCGATCATCGTCGACGGGATTTCGCCGGCTCGCAGGGTCCGACGCGTGGGATTCGAAAGAATACCCCGCCCGGTACCTGCGGCCCCGGGGGTGTTATCGGGACCGTTCGGCCCGTTTTTCCCTGCGCCTGGGTCCATCAGCGGTAGATTACAAGCGTCACTCGGGGACGTCGAAGCAGGAAAACTCGCGGCCCATCGTTTTCTTACTCGGGCGGGGAATCTCACCACCGGACGGTCGGGGCCGGACCCGGGGTCACCCTCGGAGGCCGCCGGATGAGGCCGGTGGTAACTTTGTCGGCACGGCTGCTCGGGGCCGCGTAGGATGCGGACCGGCGAGGGCGATGGCAGCCCGCGCGATCGACCGAGCCATGCCGAAGAGGCGTCCCAGCGCCGCAGGTCGCGACCGACGAACAGGCCCGGATCGTCCCGGGCCGACGTGGATCCGCCGCCTGCTCGGTGTCGGTCTCGCCGCCGCTGCCGGGTTTTCCTCCGCATCCGCGCGCGCCGCGCCCGGGGATGCGCAGGCCCAGAAGGGGATCGCGCTTGCCCGGAAGGGCGAATGCGGCGACGCCGTCCCGCTGCTCGAAGAGGCCGAGGGCATCCGGCATCGGCCCGAGACCGCGGTCGCGCTCGCGGGCTGTTACGAGATGGCGGCCGAGCTCCTCCAGGCGAGCGCCCTCTACGGTGTTGTCGCCGAGGAGCCGCCGGATCGGAGCCACACCCGCGGCGATCGCGCGGCCATCCAGACCGCCAAACGCAAGCTGCGCGACGTCGAGGCCCGCATTCCCACGCTCTCCTTCGTGATCCCGAAGGGCTACGAGGACGTCGTCATCACGATCGACGGCGAGCCCGTCGAGCAGCCGAACGAGCCGCAGAAGGTCGATCCCGGCGACGAGCTCGCCGTCGTGATGAAGGCCAAGGGCCGCAAGGAGCGCAAGGAAACGATCACCCTCGACGAGCGCGAGCGCCGTGTCGTCAAGCTCGATCTCGCGTCGCTCGGATCTTCGGCCGCGCCCGCGCCCGCGGTCCCATCGAAGGAGCCGCGCCTCTGGCTCGGCGCTGCGTACCGCGGCTACGTCATCCCGCAGTTCGCCATGAACATCTTCGGCGACGGCGGGCGGACCGTGATCGCGCCGGGCGGAGCGCTCTCGCTCGTGCGCCCCTCGGGCAACCTCGACATCACGTTCACGCTCGGATACGCGGCCTTCTTCCTCCAGCCCACGCCCTTCAAGCCGCGCGGCACGCCCGACACGGAGTACGAGATCGTCTGGGCCGATCTCTCCTCCCTGCAGGCATCGTTCGAGCTCGTATGGAACATCCCGCTCGATCGCGCGCAGCGCTTCCGCTTCCGCATCGGCGGCGGCCTCGGTGTCGGCTACACCTTCCTCGGCGGCCTCTATCGCACGCAGGCTTATCCGCCCGGCTTTGCGCCTGCGGATCCGTACACGTACCGGCCTTGCACCGCGCCGAACGATCCACCGGGCAGCTTCCGCTACTGCAACCAGCTCGACAAGGACGTCGACCATTACGGGGCCTACGAAGAGCCGAGCTGGTTCTCCGGGGGCGTGCGGCCGCTCGTCTACCCGTGGGTCGTCCTGCCGAGGCTCGGCGTCTCGTTCCGGCCCACGCCACGCGTCGCGATCGATCTCGACGTCGCGCCGACCCTCTCGGGCATCCTCACCGGCCTCGGCGTGCGCTTCGGGCTCTGATCCTTCGAGCTCCAACGAACCCGAGTGCCACGAGCGCGAGCGCCGATGCGGCGTGCCCCGCCTCGCCGCCGCCGGTTCCACCGCGCACGCTGCAATCGCCCTCCGTCTGCTTCGCCGCGCATTCCGGCGAGAAGCCGTGGCGGGGAAGGGGATTGCAGCGCGCCGTGTCGACGGGCTCCCCCGTGGGCGGATACGCCTCGCAGATCGCCGCGATGTCGTCCGCCGCGAGCGTGCGCGGCAACAGGCTCCCCGACGTGTAGTTCGGCCACATCGTCGCGTTCGCGTCCTCCGCGTGCGCGAGCCCGAGGAAGTGCCCGGCTTCGTGCGTCATCACGGAGAGCAGATCGGTCTGCACCTCTTCGGGGTTGTCCGACGTCGTGAAGGGGAAGCCGTGCGTGTTGACTTCCATGTCCGCGTCGTAGATCTCGCCCGTCTTCGTGTCGAACGTCACCGTCGTCAGCGCGATGTTGTGCGGCCCATCCGGGTGCGTCCACGTCGCGTCGCGGAACACGACCACGTTCGCGTTCCCCGCCTTCGAGTTGTACTCGACCCGATCACACGCGACGGCCCCGAGGTTCTGCACGTGGATGTTCGGCGGCCCCGGCAGCGCCGTCTCGCAGACCGGCTCCTCCCACGCCCGGAACGACTCCTCGACGACCGCCAGGGCCAGCGGGTACGGCACCTCCTCCGAGCCTTCCACCTGCACGCTCACGCCCACGCAAGGCCGCTTCCAGAGCAGCGGCTTGCAGGCCGGATCGTCCCAGGGCGGGGGCCCGCAGAGCTGGCCCTCGGCGCACGTCGAGGCGCGACAGTAGGCGTGGGCCTCGGACGCCGCGCTCGTCACGAGCGCGAGCCCGAGTGCGAGGGCGAGGCGAGGCGTCGAGCGCATGCCAGGGCCTCCGCGCTCAGGGGGTGAGCTCGATCGTCCTGCCGAGCTTGCGCGAGAGCACGGCTTGTACGGTCGCCCAGAGCTCTGCGCCGTCCTTCGAGGCGTTCCAGCTCGCGCCGCCCGTGCGCGGGTCGAAGTGCCAGGCGTTGCGTTCGGCGGCCATCCAGATTTGCCGCGCCGCGCGGTGGCTGTTGATGACGTACCGGGTTCCGTCCTGGAACTCGACCGTGAGGACCCCCATCTGCAGATCCACCTCGATCCCGTCCAGGTCGCCGAGCGCCCGCTCGAGCTTGCGCAGCGTGTCGTCCGCGGCGCGTTCGAAGTCCCGTTCCGAGATCCCCTCGGTGCTCATGGGTCGAACCTACCTCGGCCGAAGGCGACCGCCAAGCGGCCGCGCCCCGCTTTCGTTTGGCCTCGGAATTGACTAGGATGGTGAGTCACCCGAGGACGCCTAGCGCATGCCGGAGACGAAGAAGATCACCCCCGGCCTGGTCATCGCCGGTCGGTATCGCGTGATCCGGGAACTCGGGCGCGGCGCGGTCGGCTCCGTGCACCTCGTGCAGCACGTCCACACGGACGAACAGTTTGCGCTCAAACTGCTGCACGATCCGGCCGCGGCGAGCCCCGAGAAGATCGCCCGCTTCCGTGTGGAGGCGCGCGCGCCGGCGCGGATCGACAGCGATCACGTCGTGCGCATCACGGACGCCGACGTCGCGCCCGAGCTCAACGGCGCGCCCTTCTTCGTGATGGAGTACCTCCGCGGCCGCGACCTCGGCGCCGAGCTCGACCTGCGCGGCGCGCTGCCCGCCCCCGAGGTCGTGCTCTACATGCGACAGGCCGCTCGCGCGCTCGACAAGGCGCACGCCCTCGGCATCGTCCATCGCGACCTCAAGCCGGAAAACCTCTTCCTGATCGAGCGCGAGGACGGCGTCCCTTGCATCAAGCTCGTCGACTTCGGCATCGCCAAGCTCACGGGCGACGCGGCCACGATCGCGCAGATCGTCTCGCGCACGCAGACGGGCCGCATCTTCGGCACGCCGCTCTTCATGTCGCCCGAGCAGGCCACGGGACGCGTCTCGCTCGTCGGGGCCGCGACGGACGTGTGGGCCCTCGGCCTCGTCACGAACCGCCTCCTCACGGGCCGTGATCACTTCGAGTCCGACACGGTTGCCGAGCTCATCGGCAAGATCGCGTACGACCCGATCCGCCCGCCGAGCGCGCTCGGCACCTCGCTCGGTCCTGCCTACGACGCCTGGTTCCTCCGCTGCTGCCATCGCGAGATCGGCAAGCGCTTCCGCTCTGCGGGCGAGGCCGTCACCGCGCTCGCGGCGGCGCTCGGGATCGAGGAGGGTGACGCGCTCATCGACGCCGTCATCTCCTCGCGGCGCGCGCTCGGCGGCATGGCCTACAGCGAGACGATGCGCGCGCCGCCCTCGTCGGGGCGTGACTCCATCGACATCCTCCTCGACGCCCTCGAATCGAAGGCTCCGCCGCCTGCGTCGGCCTTGCCCGCGAGCACCCCGGCGCTCCCTCCGAGCGCCCCGGCGTTCCCCGCGATCAAGCCTCCGCCCGTCCCTCGGCTCCCGGCCACGCTCTCGGATCCGCATCTCCCCGCGCACGTGCACACGCCTCCGCCTCCGCCTCCGTCGAGCACGGTCACGAGCTCGGCCGACGCCGTGGTTCGGCCTGCACTCGACATCCCGCCTGCACCTCGCGCCTCGCGTGGCTCCGTGTACGTCGGCCTCGCCGTCGCTGCTGCGCTCGCGGTGGGCCTCGCGCTCGGCGTCGTCTTCATCCAGTCGAGCGGCCCCGACGCGCCTCTCGCCACGACGAGCGCCTCTCCTGCGGCGTCCGCCCTCCCGTCCTCTGCCCGCGCGAGCCTCCCCCCGCGGCCTTCGCCATCTGGATCGTCCCTCCTTCCGGCCTCCTCGGTCGCGCCGGCCCCCTCGGCTTCGGCTGCGCCCAGCGTCCTTCCTCGCGGCACCTTTCCCCGCAAGGATCCGCTCTCCGGCCGCCACTAGGATCTTCTTCGTTGAGCCCCGATCGCCTCGTCACCCTCTTTGTCGTCGCTGGCTACCTCCTCGCGCTCATCCTCGCCGGCGCCTACGTCACCCGGCGATCCAAGGGCTTTTCCGACTACGTCACGGGCGGCGGCAAGATCCCCGCGTGGATGCTCGCCCTCTCCTTCATGGCGAACTTCGTCAGCTCGAACTCCTTCGTCGGGCATGCGGGCAAGAGCCACGAGGTCGGGCTCGGCTGGTGTGTCGTCGCCGGCTTCCTCGTCGTCGCCTGCGCGCTCTCCTTCCACCTCTTCGCCCCTCGTTTCGCCGAGTTTGCCCGGACGAACGGCGCCCTCACCCTGCCCGATTTCTTCGAACGCCGCTTCGGATCTCGCCCCCTCGCGGTCTTCGTCCAGTGGATCGTCGTCGTCACGACGCTCCTCTACGTCCTCGCCGTCTTGCGAGGCACGGCCCTCGTCGTCGCATCGGGCCTTGGCCTCTCGTATTCCGCGGCGCTGCTCGTCGTGTATCTCGTCACGATCGTCTATTGCCTGCTCGGCGGCCTCTGGGCGGACGTGCTCACGGACGTCGTGCAATCGGTCGTCCTCCTCGCCGGCGCGGTCCTGCTCTTCGTCGCGGTCGTCTCCGCCACGCCCGATCCTGCCGCGCCCGCGCCTCCGCCGCTCCGCCCCCTTTCGATCGCGCAGCTCGTCGCGGTGGGTTTGTCGGGCGCGGTCAAACTCGTCGCCGACCCCAAGCAGGTCATGGTCTTTTATGCCTTCGGCGACGCCGCGCAGGCCCGCCGCTTCCGGCATTTCGCGCCGCTCCTGCTCGCCCTCGTACTCGCCTGCCTTTTCCCCGTCGGTTACCTCGCGCGCTCGCTCGTGCCTCTTGTCCGTGACGTCGACGAGGTCGTCCCGCGGCTCGTCTTCGAGCGTGGCCTCCTCGGCGCCGCCTTTGGCCCCGTCTTTCTCGTCGCGCTCCTCGCGGCCTCGATGTCGTCGCTCGACTCCGCCTTGCTCATCGTCGCCTCGTGCCTCGAAAAGCACGTCGTCGCCCCGCTCGCCCGACGGGAGCCGAGCGAGCGCCGCACCCGCGTGATTCTCTTTCTCGTTGCGACCCTCGTCTTCGCGCTCTCCTTCCGCCCTCTCGGCGACATCGTCTCGCTCTCGACCCTCGCGGGCGCCCTCCTTGGCGCCTCGCTCTTGCCGATCCTTTGCGTGGGCCTCTTCGTCGACGCGCCCATTCCTCCGCGTGTCGCCCTCGTCTCCCTCACGTTTGGCCTCCTCGGCGCCCTCGCCGGCAAGCTTGGCCCGAAGGCGCTCGGCCTCCGTTCGCCCTGGCTCCAGGACATTTTCGTCGGCCTTCTTCTCGCGACCTTGCCCCTCGTCGTGCACTGGGTCCGGCGCCCCCGCGCCCCTGTTTCCGTTCCCGGCTGATCCCGCCTCCGGCCGCGACGCACGGAGACGTGGTCCGGACGAAGATACGTTTTTCGGGGACGTACAAAACGCCGGAAAATCCGAGAAATCGCCCGGATCCTGCGTGGAGTTTCCATTTTTTACGGGTCAGACTCATCCCCGGAACACCTGGCTTGTTTTCCGGGGGGGGCCTTAAATGAACACGAATCGAGCATTCGTGGCGGGTGCCGTGCTCGTGGCATGGGGAGCGCTCGCCGCGTGTAGTAGCTCGGATACGATCGAGCAACGGATCGGCTCGGAGGGCGCCACGAGTCCCCAAGGGAGCATCGGCGCCGCGACCGTGGGGGCCGGCGGCCCAGGTGGAATGGGCGGCGCCGGAGGCGCGACGATCGGGAGCGGCGCAGACAGCACCGGCGGGGAAGGTGGAAGCGGAAGCGGCGGCGAAGGCGGCAGCGTAAACGCCGGCGGAGGCGGCAGCGGAAGCAGCGGCGGAGGCGGAAGCGGCGGCGCCGGCGGAATCGATCCCACGGGGGGCGGCGGCTTCGGCAGCGCCGCAGCCGGCTGCATGATCGATCTCGACTGCGACGACGACATCGACTGCACGACCGACGAATGCGACGTCGGCCAATGCAAGCATACGCCGGACAGCGGGAAGTGCGACAACGGCAAATATTGCGACGGCGCCGAGGTCTGCAACCCCTCGGCTGGCTGCGTCGGCAACTCCAAACCCTGCGACGACGGTGTCGATTGCACCCTGGATACCTGCGACGAAGCGACCGACGCTTGCGGCCACACGCCCGTCGACTCCCTCTGCGACAACAAGATCCACTGCGACGGCGTGGAGACTTGCAACGCCATCCTCGGCTGCCTGTCCTCCGCCCCGATCGACTGCAACGACGGGATCTCCTGCACGAACGACGCCTGTTCCGAGTCGTTCGATGCCTGCATCTTCACCCCCATCGATGCCGCGTGTGCCTCCGGTGAGCTCTGCATCGCCGCGGTCGGCGGCTGCACCGCGGCCCTGCCTTGCGCCGCGAATGCCGATTGCGACGACGGCATCGCCTGCACCTACGACCTCTGCTACGACCCGGGCGGCGTCTGCGTCCATTACGCGCAGGACTACGTCTGCGACGACGACGTGTTTTGCAACGGCGCCGAGATCTGCGACCCATTCCAGGGCTGCACGGCAGGCTCGCCGGTCATCTGCAACGACGGCATCGACTGCACCGAGGACATCTGCGACGCCACGACCGACGCCTGCAAGGCCATCCCGCACGAGTCGTCCTGCCCCTGACGACGGCAAGCCCTGCGGGGCTGCTTGCGCAACCTGATCGAATTGGCTTGCGCGATTTGTGCAAGCGCCCCTTGCGCAGATCGCGCGCCGTGAAACCGGCCCCGCTCCGGACCTCCTTATATACCTCGCGAGGATCGCCCCCGCGCCCTCGTGGCACGGTCGCTGCTCTTCGGACCCTCGAGCCCGCGGGGCGGGCTCGAGGGAGGTCCACGTGAGACGGCCGAATCGAGTTTATCTCCTCTGCGCGCCGGCCCTCGCCACGGCGATCGTCTGCTTCGGCAGCGAGGCGCTCGCGCAGGGCGGTGCCACCATTCAGGGCAAGGTCATCAACGCCGAGACGAACAAGCCGGTGCCGGACGTCCTCGTCACGGCCACCTCGCCCGCGCTCCAGGGCGACGAGGTCGCCGTGACCGACAAGGCGGGCAATTACCGCCTCCCGAGCCTGCCGCCCGGCGACGGATACGTCATTCGCGCCGATGGCGGGACGAACTTCCGGCCTTATGCCTCCAAGCCCTTCACGCTCCGCGCGGGCGGCACGGCCCTCGTCCAGATCCAGATCCTCCCCGAGGTCCTCGAAACAGGCATCGACATCCGCGTGGAAGCCACCGTGCCCGTCATCGATTACACGACCGGCGTCAAGACCAGCGTCGGCCCCGAGTTCACCCGGCGCGTCCCGACGAACCCTCCGACCGGCAAGGGCGGCGCGACCCGCTCCTTCGAGGGCCTCGCCACCATCGCCCCCGGCACCTTCACCGACACCTACGGCGTCTCCGTCAATGGCACGACCTCCCCGGAAAACGCCTTCGTGATCGACGGCGTCTCCGCCAACGACGCCGCCTTCGGCATCCTCGGCACCCCTCTCTCCAGCGAGTTCGTCCGCGAGGTCAACGTCATCACGGCCGGCTATTTGCCCGAATATGGCCGTTCGATCGGCGGCGTCATGGATGTCGTCACGAAGAGCGGCTCGAACGAATTCCACGGCTCCTTCTTCAGCGCCATCACGCCCGGCGCCCTCGAGGGCCGGCGCACCCGCATTCCTCGCGAGGGCAGCACCATCCAGACGAGCCCGAGCCTCGCGACCATCCAGGACATCGGCTTCGAGTTCGGCGGCCCCATTCTGCGCGACAAACTCTGGTTCTTCACGGGCGCGAGCCTCGCGATCCAGAAGACGCGCCTCGATCGCACGCTGAACAAGCTCCTCTACGTCGAGAATCCCGACGGCACGCCGGCCGAGGATTCCATGGGAAACCCCATTCCGATCCGTGATCCCGAAACCGGGTTCCAGCAGACCTCGGTCCTGCCCGGGACGGAGAAAACCTACTATGCCACGAGCCGGACGTACCAGTACATCGGAAAGCTCACGTGGAAGGCCCATCAGGACCACAACGTCTCGCTCTCGGTCTTCGGCGCCCCGCAGACCTCGGGCGGCAACGGCGATTATCCGTTCAACCTCCAGACCGGCGGATCTGCGCCGAACCTGCAGGGGCCTTACGCGGCGTTCGGCGGGATCAACGAGTCTTTCTCGAACAACGTCGTCCTGAAGACCTCCTCGTCCTTCGCCGAGAAGAAGTATCTGCTCGACACCACGATTGGCTGGGTCTACGGCTCGCTCACCCAGGCCGCCGCCGACGGCAGCGGTGTCTCCGACATCGGCTCGCCGGGTACGATGGCCGGGATCCCGAACGTCGCGTGGCGCAGGTCCACGGGTGGGCGGTATCCGATCACCGAATTCGAAACCCTCCCGGCGGCCGCGCGCGAAGCATGCGCGCCGGGCGGCAGCCAGGAGATCGCGGCGCTTTATTGCCCCGTCGTCAACTACTTCACCGGCGGCCCCGGCATCATGCGTCAGGCCACGCAGAACCGCATCCAGGGCCGCGCCATCTTCACGGCCATCGGCAGCCTCCTCGGCCAGCACATCGTCAAGGCCGGCATCGATTTCGAGGCCCTCGATTACACGAGCGCCCGCGGCGTCAGCGGCGGCAATGCGTTCCGCGAGAGCTCGGACGGCGCAACGTTCCTCGACGCGCGTCGCTTCGGCTTCCTCGAGGGCCCCGACCGCGCCGTCTTCCTGAACTCGTTCTCCACCACCTCGCGCTCCTATACCATCGGCGGGTTCGTCCAGGATAGCTGGAGCATCCTCGAGCGCGTCACCCTGAACCTCGGCGTCCGTTATGACGCGCAGGTCGTCACGGGCAATGACGGTCGCATTGGCATGACGCTCCCGAACCAGTGGTCGCCCCGCGTCGGCGTCATCTGGGATCCGACCAAGCAGGGCCGCGCCAAGATCTTTGGCAACTTCGCGCGGTTTTACCAGGCCATCACCCTGAACCTCGTCGACCGCTCCTTCCCGGGCGAGCTCAACATCTACTCCCTCCGCGGCTCCAACGCCTGCAATCCGCGGGATCCCGCGCAGGTCCACGGGGCTTGCGACGACCCGAACAATCTCATCACGATCACCGGAAACAGCGATCCGACCCGGAAATTCGGCGCCACCGGCTCCGACCGTGTCCCGGTGGATCCGGACATCAAGCCTCAATCCTCCGACCAGCTCGTCGTCGGCGGCGAATATGAGCTCTTCGATAACGCGAAGATCGGCGGCGCGTACACGCACCAATCGCTCAACTATGCCGTCGAGGACATGAGCCGGGACGAGGCGAACACGTACTTCATCGGCAATCCCGGCCACGGCATCGCCAAGGACTTCCCCGAGGCCGTCCGCGATTACGACTCGTTCATGATCTTCTTCGAGAAGGCGTTCGCGAACCGCTGGCTCGCGCAGGCGAGCTACACCGCGTCCTACCTTCGCGGCAACCTCGCCGGCCTCTTCCGGCCCGAGACCCAGCAGCTCGATCCGAACATCAACTCGGACTTCGACCTCATCTCGCTCCTGCCGAACCGCGAGGGCCCGCTCCCCGGCGACCGCACCCATTCCATCAAGGTCTTCGGCGCCAAGGAGTTCATTTTGCCCGGCAACATCTCGATCAGCGTCGGCGGCAGCTACACCGCCCGCTCGGGCACGCCCATCAACGTCCTCGGCGCGCACCCGCAATACCTCACGGGCGAGGTCTTCATCTTGCCGCGCGGCGAGGGCGGCAGAACGCCCTGGGTCCATTCGATCGACACGAACGTCACGGCCGGCTTCCAGCTCGGCAAGGACCAGACCATCACCTTCGGCGTCGACATCTTCAACATCTTCAACTTCCAGGCCGTGACCGGCGTCGATTCCAATTACACGTTCGCCGACGTCCGCCCCATCGAGGGGGGCTCCATGGACGACCTCCCGGCCGCGAAGGGCAAGCTCGTGTACTGGGACGGCCAGCCCTTCAGCGACGTCGACAAGAACCCCAATTTCGGGAACCCCAACGGATTCCAGCTTCCGCGGCAGTTCCGCTTCAATGCGCGGGTGACCTTCTGAACGTGCGGACGAGGAGACAAACCATGAAGAAACGTCATTCCTTCCTCGTTGCCGCGGCCCTCGGCCTCGGCCTGGCCTCGTTCGGCGGCGCGTCGTGCTCGCAGCCCCCGATCCAGTGCGTCGTCGGGCACGGGTCGTTCATCGCGAAATATTCGCTCGTGGAGGGCACCGGCTCCTGCGCCGACCTCGTCGGCGAGGAGATCGGCCTCGCCACGTTCCTCGCGCCGAACGACGATCGGACCCTCGCCGATTACGACAAACGCAGCATTGCCGTTCAGTCCGACACGTTCGGCGGCCTCATCCGCGAGCGCGAGGGGCTCGGGGCAGGGGAGGAGGACGTGCCCTATGCGTTCGGCGCGTACACGACGAACCCCGACGAGCGTGATCTCTGTTATGCTGGCGGCGCATCCGGCACCGCCGCGCTCGCGCCCGCCGAGCTCGACCTCCCCGAGGCCGAGACGATGGACGCCATGGGAAACCCCGTCACGCTCCCGGCGAAGAGGCTCCGACAATCGTGGGAAAACCTCTCCATTTACGTCACCGCCGCCGCGCCGGGCACGCAGGTGGTCGGCACGATGAAGTACGAGGACCTCATGGAGGGCTGCTCGGCGACGTACACGTTCGTCGCGCTCTTCCCGGCGGTCCAGTGCGCGAAATCGGACGCCGACGGCAACCCCACGAACGAGCCGGACGACGCGCTCTGCGATCCGACGGGCAATGCTGCCGAGGGCCGCACGCCCTCCGGCATCAACCCCGATTACCGCGTGAAATGTGATCCCACGCTGCTCTATTGCGTCCTCGACGAGACCCCGCGCGCCGCGCCCTGATCCTCAGGCGCCCATGTCGACCCCAAAAGGCCCGACCGTCCGCGACGCGGGCGCCCGCTCCCGCGCCACCCGCGCCGCCGGCTCCTCGAGATCGCGGCTCTCCGCGAGTGCATAAAGCGCCACGATCTCCGACAGAGCGAACACCCGATCCCGCGGCGGATTGAGCAGCACCTCGAGCCGCTCCCGCGCGTGTTCGTCCACCGCCCGCCGCTCGATCGCGATCGGAATCACCTGCCGCGACGCGAGCGCCTCCCTGAGCTCGTCGAACCGCACTGTGCCCTTCGCGCCCGCGGCGTGCTCCCCCGGCTCGAGCCGCACGATCTCCTGCCCGTACTCGCCGAGAATCTCGTCGTAGAGCGCGGTCACGCCCGGCACGAACGCGCTGTGCACCATGAAGTAGTTCTTGATCCGGTCGGTGCTCACGAGCGAAAGCCGGAGCCTGCCCGAGGCGAACCCGCATCGCTCCGCGTCCACGAGCCTCCGCGCGTGCTCGCCCTTCTGCACCGACGCGAACTCCGCGAGCACGTGCAGCCGTTCGCCCCGCGCGAGCTCGCCGCGCTCGAGCGCGCCCACGAACCGGAGTAGCCGCATCGTCGTGCGCGCGTCCCGATCCACCGCGTCGGGCTCGCTCAGGAAGATCACCGCGCCGATCGGCCCGCCCTTCTTCGCGCACTCCACCGCGAAGGACGCGAGATCATGCCCGCGTTGCGTGTACACCGTCACCCGCCCCCCGTGCTCGAGCGACATCGTCACGCCCTCGCGCCCTGGCGGCGGCACATCCCGCTCGATGCCGATTCCGAGCGACGCGAGACGCATCGCGAGTGGCATCCGCTCGTCGCCACGCTCGCCGAGCACGAGCGTCGCGTCCACGCCCGGCATGAACCGCGCGAGCTCACGCACCATCGACGGCAGCGCCGGGCTGTACCCCACGACGAGCACACGCGAGAGTAGCCCTCGCGCCATGTGCGTGTCCTCGGCCCACGTGCAGATCTCGGCCCGCGGCGGCGTGGTTTGCTGACTGACGGGCGTGATCCCACGCCCCATCACGAGATCCCGCCCGTACCTGCGCAGCGGCGCGTACGTCGCGGTCACGCCGATGATCCCGCGCAGAAGCTTCGTCGGGATCTTCCCTGCGCGCGCGCCGAGCTTCCACGCGCCCGATCCCTCCTCCGGATCACGCAGCGGATTCAGCCATTGCTCGAGGTCCGCCACGGGCACGAGCCCGCGCGTCCGCCGCGGCGTCGCCTTCCCCAGGAACACCCCCGTGAGCAGCACGCCGCGCTCTTCGTACGCCGCACGCGCGAGCCTCTCGAACGACACGAACCCGTCCTCGCCGCCGAGCGCCTCGATCGCCTCCGCCTCGCCGGGCTCCACGAACATGTGCGTGTAGAACTCGGATCCGTCGGCCGTCATGAGGTCCGTGTACAGCGCCTCGACCCCCGGCGTGACCAAGTGCTGACAGAGGAAAAGCCCTAGAAAACGCGGCATATCGAGCGGGAACGTATGAGGTCCACCGATCGCCATCACGAGCGCGCGGTTCTCGCTCTCCACCACCTCGACGAACACCTGCGCGTCTTGGTTCTGCGCGCGGAACGACGCGAGCGTCATCGTCGTCACCGCGTCCGCGTCGGGCCCCGCGTCCGCGCGGGAGAGCAAGATCGCGCGTTTCGCCGTCGCCGCCGACACCCGCGCGAGCGCGTCCGGATCCCATCCGTCGCCCTCGCGGTACATCACCCACCGCATCATCGGCTCGTACAGATATCCGGGCGGAGCCTCGGTCGTCCCGAGCAGCGCCATCCGCGGCAGGGCATGCCGGCGCGGCATCGCTCCGCGCCCCCGCAGCCATTGCAGGATCTCCGCTGGCCGGAAGAAGCTCCGCAGGATCCGGTTCCGCTCGTAGAGCCGCGCGAACTCCCGCACGAGCATCTCCGCCTCGTGCACGGGACCAATCACCAGCGAGTGCTCGTCGTAGTCGACCGTGCGCCGACGCTCGGCCCGCACCACCTGATCGACCACGTTCGAGCCGATGCCGATGATGAACGACACCACGAACACGCCCACGATCGTGAGGCCCAGCGACAGCACCGCGATCGGCGCCGGCACCTTGATCGTCCCGACCAGGTTGTCCGCGCTCTCGAGCTGCCGGAACGCCCACCACACCCGATCGATGAAATCGGCGTCGGCCGCGAGCCCGCTGCCGGTGTAATCGTAGCGGATCGCCAGGTGATCCAGCACCACGGCCGCGCCGAACGCGAGCGACCAGACCGCCACCGTCACGAGCCCGAACTGCTGGAGCTGCTCGCGCCGCGTCACGATCGAGTAGAGGTCCGCCGCGAGCTCGCGGGCGAACCGGAGCAAGAGCAAAAGCCGGGCGAGACGGAGCGAGAGCAGCGGCGCCACGTACCTGGGATCGCCGATCTGCTCGAAGGGCAAGAAGCTCAGGAGCGCGAGCAGATCGACGACCAGGAAAAACCATTCGAAGCGCCGGATCTCCTCGCGGGGCCGCCGGAGCGCGAGGAAGCGCAGCGCGAGCTCGATCGTGAAGATCGCGAGGAAGACGGGCCGGAGCGCGCTCTCCAGCCGGGGCATCGGCAGGAGCGAAACGAGGATGCAGATCGCGAGCCCGATCTTGACCGGACGTTTGTCGAGTAGCGCGGCGACGCGGCGGGGGAGGCTCGGTGCCCGAGGGGCCATCGCGCCGCAGCATAGACGCGCCGAGGGCCGCGTTTCCAGCGGCCTCCGCGCGCATCCATCACGACGAGATCAGCGCTTCGCTCGTTGCTTCGAGCTTCTCCCCCGTCGCCTCCACGACCTCGAGCGCCCGCACGTCCTCGCTCGCCTCTGCCGCGTGCGCCGTGTCCGCGAGGAGGTACGCGCGCCGGAGCGCCTCCACATGCGCGCCGATGCGTTGATCCACGCGCCGCGCGACGGCCGTGGGCGCGTCCGCGCGGGCGCCCTTTCCTCCGACCCGCGCTCGTTCGAGCCGCGCCCGCGCCTCGCCGAGCCGCACGAGCGCCTTCCAGCTCGCGCGCACCTCGCGCGCCGCGGCCGCGTCGAGCAGCCGTTCGTCCACGTGCCTCCGCAACGCGGCTCCCTCGCGCAAGGCCGCGCCCGCCTCCTCGCCGGCGTCCTCCGCGAGCCCGTCGAGCGCGTACGCTACTGGATCGTCCGCCTCCACGAAGAGCGGTAGCGCCGCGAGCACGGCCGCGACCAGCGCTGCGACCACGCGGATCGAAGGCGATCCGCTCCCGTACGCCGCCGTGATCGTCCCCGCGAGCGCACCTGCCACGAGCGCGCCGCCCACGTGCACGAGCCGCGCCGTCCCGGCCTTCACCCGCGTCGTCCGCTCCGCGTACGCGAGCGCCACGAGCGCCGCGCCCGCCGCGGCCGGCGACGTATTTCCCACGATCGCCGCCGACAGCGCGCCGAGCGCCCCGCCCGCCGCGGCGAGGCCATCGATCGTCGCGCTCGCCGCGAGCGCGAGCAAGACCCCGAGCCCGAGCAGCGCGATCGATCCCGTCACGAGCCCGAACCGGCCCGCGAAGGGCCACAAACCAAACGCCGCCGCCGCGGCCACGAGGAGGGCAAGCTTCCGCATGATTCCTTTGATCTCCAACGGGTTCGTCGTTCAGTACGCCGCCGCCCGACCGAGGTTCGAGAACTCTTTGTCGGCCATGCTCCGGGCCGCCGCCTTCGCGCCCGCGCTCTTCGGCGGCGCCGCGTGGATCTCCTTCTTCGCCTGCTCGTAGGCGTCGACCTGCGCCTGGATCGCCGTCGCAGCCGGCGCCGGTGCTGCCGCCGCCGCGGCCTTGAGCGCGCCGATGTTCTCGTCGACGATCCGCTGCGCCGCGTGGATGTCGCCTTGCTCGAGCGCTGTGGCCGCCTCGAGCTGCCGGCTCGACGCGAGCGCGCTCGTCGCCTCCGCGAACGCCGCTCGATCCACGCTGAGCTCCGCCTCCCGCGCGTCCGCCGTGCCTTGCAGATCGAGCGGCGACAGCGCCACGCGCGTCCGCTCTCCGCCCACGAGCGACCACCCGACCTCGCCCCCGATCGCGAGTTTTTCCCCTGCCTCCGCGTTCGCCGCGAGCTCCACGACCACACGCCGCTCGTCGCCCGCGAAGAGCGACCCGATGCGCAACGTCACCTCGCGCCCGTCGCCTTCCGTCCGTGCCTCCGCGCCGATCGCCCGGACGAACCTCACCCCCTCGGGGAGCACGAACCGCGCCTCCGTCGCTTCGACCGTCGTCGCGGCCGTCTCTTCGAGCTCGCGGCGTAGGAACGTCCGGAGCGCCGCTCCATCCTTCACGAACGCAAAGTTCCCGCGCCCCGCCTCCGCGACCCCGCCCATGTACCTCGGATCAAAATCGAGTCCGATTCCGAGCGACGACACCGTCACCCGATCCTCCGTCGCGTTCCGCGCGATCCGCTCTGCATCGAAACGCCCGTTGTCGAGCCCGTCGCTCACCAGCACCACCCGCTTCACGCGCCCCGACGAGGCGTTCGCGAGCGACTCCATCCCCAGCGACAGCGCCGGCGGGATGTTCGTCCCGCCGCTCGCCGAGAGCTCGTGCACCCGCGCGGCGAGCCGCTCCCGCACGTCCCCCACGCGCGCGAGAGGCTGCAGAACGTCGCTGTCCGACGCGTACCGCACCAGCGTGATCTGATCGTCGTCACGCAGCTCGCGGATCAGCTCCACCACCGCGTCCTTGGCCTGCTTCATCTTGCTCTCGGTCATCATCGAGCCCGACGTGTCGAGCACGATCGCGAGCGCGAGCGGCGCCCGCTCCCGCGCGTCCGCTTGATCGGCCTTGATCCGCAGCACCGCCGAGATCCGCGCCTCGCTCCCGCCGAACACGCGCGACTGCGTCAGCGTGATCGACCCATGCGCGCCCCGCCCCGAGAACGTCGCGCCCGCGCCACCCTCGCTCGGGCTCGCGAACGCCACGTTTGTCCGCGCGCTGAGCGGCGCCCTGTGCAGGATGAGCCCTCCCGCGCACAGCGCGATGAGGCTCGCCGCGAGCGCGCGGCGGGTGCGGGGGACACGGAGCCATCGGTTCGTCATGACACACTCCTCCGGGCACGCGCCGAACGCCCGGCGCGCGTGGAAACATCGCCCCTCGAGCGCTCGCGAAGGGGAGCGCCCGGGGCGACGAACATCCGCGGCGCACGTCTACGGACGAGCGGGCCGTTCGGTCTAAATGACGTAGCGTCACGTTTCGAGACGTGCGAGAGTCCCGACCGATCGAGGGAAACAGATGAATCTCAGTGAACCGCTCAAGCAGCGTATCGAGGCGCTCGTTCGGTCCGACCGGGTCGTGCTCTTCATGAAGGGCTCACGCCGGTTTCCCCAATGTGGGTTCTCCAGCTCCGTCGTGCAGATCCTGGACGAGGTGCTTCCCAGCTACACGACGGTGAACGTCCTCGAAGATCCCGAGATTCGCGAGGGCATCAAGGCCTACGCGAGTTGGCCCACGATCCCGCAGCTCTACATCGACGGCGAGTTCGTCGGCGGGGCCGACATCGTGCGGGAGATGCGCGAGAGCGGCGAGCTCGCGCAGAAGCTCGGCGCCGCCGGGGCGGGTGGCGAGGCGAAGGCGCTGAAGATCACGCTCAGCGCGTCGGCCAAGCGCGCATTCGACGAGGCGGCGAAGGAGGCGCCGGGCGAGCTCCTCCGCTTCGAGGTGAGCCCGCGCTTCGAGTATGGGCTTTATTTCGGGCCGCGCGCCGAGGGCGACATCGAGGTCGACGCGGGCGGCATCACGGTGCTCGTCGACAAGGGGAGCGCGCGCCGGGCGGACGGTGTCTCCATCGATTTCGTGGACGGCCCCGAGGGCGCCGGCTTCAAGATCGAGAACCCGAACGAGCCCCCGCGCGTCCGGCAGCTCTCCGTGAAGAAGCTGAAGGAGATGCTCGACGCGGGCGAGACGTTCGAGCTCATCGACGTGCGCACCGACAAGGAGCGCGCCATTGCGCGGATCGCGCAGGCGAAGCTCCTCGATCAGGCCGAGCTCGAGCGGCTCGAAGCGCTGCCCAAGGACACGCCGATCGTCTTCCATTGCCACCACGGCGGTCGCAGCCGCTCGGCGGCCGAGGCGTTCGTGGGGCGAGGTTTTTCCAAGGTGTACAATCTCGAGGGGGGCATCGACGCCTGGTCGGTCGTTGTCGACACCTCGGTTCCGCGGTATTGACGAATTTCGGGAGGAATCGCGCGTGTCGTACCACATGACCACGTTCCAGGGCTCGATCCCTGCGGCGATCGAGCAAGCCATCAAGGAAAAGATCAGCGACGCCGTGGTGGAGGTGCAGGGTGGGGGAGGGCATTTCGAGATCTCCGTCACGAGCAAGGTCTTCGCGGGCAAGGGCACGCTGGAGAAGCACCGCCTCGTTCTCGGCGCGATCGCACACCTCATGGCGGGAAATGACGCCCCCGTGCACGCCGTCGACAAGCTGAATACCAAAGTCCCCACGTGACGCCCCCGCGCCCTCGCTGCTGCTAGAATGGGCGCGATGTTCCGAAGCGCCCTCCTCGCGGCGACCCTCGCGCCCCTGGCCCTCGGCTGTGGCGCAGCTCCTACGCCATCCCCGCAATCACAAAACCCCGCGGATTTCGTCCTTCTGGGCGGCGCCGTCCGCACGCTGGATCCGGCCCGCCCCCAGGCGACCGCCATCGCCGTGCGCGGCGATCGCATCGTCGCGGTCGGCACGGACGCCGAGGTCGGCGCGTTCGTCGGCCCGGAGACCCGCGTGGAGCGGCTCTCCGGGCGCGCCGTGATCCCCGGCCTCGTCGACGGCCATTGCCATCTCCACGGCCTCGGCGTCGCCCTCGAGAGCCTCGACGTCCGCGGCAAGAAGAGCCCCGAGGACGTCGCGCAGCTCGTCGCCGCCGAGGCGAAAGGGCGCGCGCCGGGCGAATGGATCACCGGCCGCGGCTGGGATCAAAACCTCTTCACCCCCGCCACGTTCCCCACACACGCGCCCCTCGACGTGGCCGCGCCCGATCACCCGGTCGCCCTCGAACGCATCGACGGGCACGCGCTCTGGGCGAACGCGGCCGCCCTCCGTCTCGCCGGCGTCGACGCGAAGACCGCCGATCCCGCGGGCGGCCGTATCCTCCGGGATGCCACGGGCGCGCCCACCGGCGTCTTCATCGACAATGCAATGGACCTCGTCACGGCGAAGATCCCCGGCGAGCCGCCCGAGGTGATCGAGCGCCGCATCCTGCGCGCGTCCGAGCGCGCTCTCTCGCTCGGGCTCACGGGCGTGCACGAGATGGGCATCAATGACGCGACCGTCGCCGTGTATCGCAAGCTCGCGGCCGAGGGCCGGCTCCCGATCCGCGTGTACGCCTATCTCGCCGGCGGCTCGAACCTCCCCGCATTGTCGCAACGAAAGCCCGACGTCGACCCGCAGGGCACCGCCATGTTCGTCCTGCGCGGGGTAAAACTCTTCGCCGACGGCGCGCTCGGCTCCCGCGGCGCCGCTTTGCTCGCGCCCTACGCCGACGAGCCGAAGAGCACGGGGCTCTCGATTGCAGACCGAAAAAAACTCACCGACGCGGCGCGCCTCATCGCCGACGCGGGATTCCAGCTCGCCGTGCACGCCATCGGCGACCGCGCCAACCGCGACGTGCTCGACGCCTTCGCCGCGCTCGGCGAAGGCCGGGCGCGCGCGCTTCGTTTTCGTGTCGAGCATGCCCAGGTCCTCGCGCCCGAGGACATTCCCCGGTTCGCCGCGCTCGGCGTCCTCGCCTCCATGCAGCCGACCCACGCAACGAGCGACATGCCCTGGGCCCCCGCGCGCCTCGGCCCTGAGCGCCTGCGCGGCGCGTATGCCTGGCGTTCGCTCCTCGACGCCGGCGCGCGCCTCGTCTTCGGCTCGGATTTCCCCGTCGAGGAGCCCTCGCCCCTCCTCGGCCTCTGGGCCGCCGTGAGCCGCCAGGATCCCTCGGGCGCCCCGCCGGGTGGCTTCATGCCCGAGCAGCGCATTACCCTCGACGAGGCGCTCGCCGCCTTCACCACGGGCCCGGCGTATGCCTCCTTCACCGAGGCCAGCCACGGCCGCATCGCGCCCGGCTACATCGCTGATCTGACCCTCTTTTCCGGCGCCCTCGCCGCGGATCGATCGCTCCTCGCCGCGAAGATCGACCGCGTCATCGTGGGCGGCAAGGTCGCGTTCGGCGCCGCGATGTCGAAAACGGAGGCCCCGTGACGAACCTCGTCCTTCGCGTGCTCCTCTTCCTCGCCCTCGGATTCGCGCTCGGCTGGGCGCATGCGAAGGCCATCGCCGAGGGCGAGCGCATTCACCGCGAGACGGGGGAGCGCGCGCGCCCCACGGTCATCTTCGTCCTCCGCCTCGTCCTGCTTTGCGTCGCATTCGGCCTGATTGGAAAATCGGGCTCGATGCCGCTCCTCGCCTCCCTCCTTGGGTTCGTCATGGCGCGATTGGTTCGCCGTCGAACGACCAAAGCGCCATTGAATTGACGCCGCTTTTGCCATTCGGCTCTCTGTACGGACACCGCGCAGCGTTATAAGTAAGGGAAGGTCCTGCGGCGACTCGTATCCTCGGTGCGACGTGGCCTGCCCGTCCTGGGTGGCCCCTCGTGCCTGGAGATACGGGCGCCACGTTGGGGGGTGGACATGAACGTGCAAGAATTCCAGGGATTGCAGGCAGAGTCCGACCGGCTCCGCGCGCGCGTGGCCGAGCTCGAAGAGGCCCTCGCGGCCGCGAACCACCGCGCGGACCTTTATCAGGCCGTGTTCGAATGCATCCCCGTCCCGGCCGTCGTGCACGACGTCGAGGGCTTGGTCTTCGATATCAATCGCAAAAACCGAGAGTTCTGCGCCATCCCCGACCGCGAGCTCGTCATCGGCAAACACAACCTGCTCAAAGATCCCGATGCCGTGGCCCGGGGATATGCCGCGCACCTCGAAAGGGCCACGCGCGGGGAGGCCTCGGTCATGCCGCCCACTTCGTTCAACACGGCGGAGGTGGGATTCGATAACGCCGAGGATCGGGAGCTCTGGTCGGAGACCTCGTACGCGCCCGTCGACGTCGCCGGCAAGCGGTACGTGGTGTCCGTGAACCTCGACGTGACCGAGCGGATCCGGGCGCAACGCGCGCTGGAGGCGAGCCAGCAGTTCCTGCTCGGCATCATCGAGAACGCGCCGTCGCTCGTGTACGTGAAGGATCTCGCGGGCCGCTACATGCTCGTCAACAGTCAGGTCGAGCAGTTCGTCCAGATGAACCGTGAAGGCCTGCTCGGCAAGACCGACGCCGAGCTTTTCCCGTCCGAGATCGCGGAGAGCTACAGCGCCTCCGACGCCCTCGTGCTCCGGACCGGGGAGCCCCTCACGCGCGAGGATGTGATGCCCCTCGAAGGCGGCATCGTCGCCTACGTGACCACGAAATTCCCCCTCCGGGACGCCGAGGGCAAACCCGTCGCCGTGTGCAGCATCTCGGTCGACGTGACGACACAAAAAGAGGCCGAGGCCCGCGCGCGAAAGCTCCAGGAGGAAATGCTCGGCCTGCAGGAGGCCACGCTCCGCGCCCTCTCGACGCCGCTCCTGCCGATCGCCGAGGGCGTCGTGGTGATGCCGCTCATCGGCCACATCGACGCCCGTCGCGCCGAGCAGGTGCTCGAGACGTTGCTCCACGGCATCGTGCAGAATCAGGCGTCGATCGTCATCCTCGACGTCACCGGCGTGCCCGTCGTCGACGAGCAGGTCGCGAGCACCCTCGTGCAAGCCGCGCGCGCCGTCGAGCTGCTCGGGGCCGAGGTCGTCTTGACCGGCATTCAGCCGGCGATGGCCCGCACCCTCGTCGAGATCGGCGCCGAACTCGGACGCATGCGCACCCGGAGCACCCTCCGGGGCGGCATCGCCCTCGCGCTCGGCCGCGGCGCGACCCGCGGAAAGCGCTAGTTCTCCTTCGCGGAGAGAGCCTCCTTCGCCATCTCCTCGTACGACATGCGCCGGGCCCGCGTGAGCTCGGAGTCGTCGTATTGCCGGGCCATGAACTCCTTGCCCACGCCTCCGACGCGGCCGAGCAGATCGCCGAGCAGCCGGCCCGTGATCGGGTGATCGACCCCGTCCTGCAGGAGCCGCAAGAACCGCGTGAACGGCCGCCGCGACGTCTCCTCCTTCCGCCCGAGGAGCTGCATCCGCTTGAACGCGTCCCGCAGCCGTTTGCCCTCGGGATCGACGAAGTTCATCGGGTCGAGGAAGACGTCGCGGATGAACGGATGCCCGTAATGCAGCATGTACACGAACGCCTTCGCGCCCCGCGCCCGCTCCGCGACCGAGAGCTTCGTCTGCCGCTCGGCCATCCGCCGCTCGTAGGCCTCGGAGCCGTAATACTCGGCCATGTGATAGTCGATCGCGATGTGGCGCGACTCGTCCCGGTTGATGAGCGTCATCGCCTCCTGGCTCATCTCGTCGTGCACGTAGTCGTTGATCGACCGGAGCAGCGCGATGTCCAGGATGAGCTCCCCGCACACGATGTACGCGTTCGCCACGTCGTCGCTCAGGTAATGGATCGCGTCCACGAAATGCGGGGCGAACGCCGTCAGGCTCGGGCTCTGCCGATACATCTTGTAATGATGGACGTCATAAAAATCGGCGAGCATCTGCGCCGCGTGCGCGTGCCGGACCTCGTCGACGACGAAGCTCCGGAAGATCGCCTTCAGCGTCGGATCCTCCACGCGCCGCTCCTGCTCGCGGAAGAGCGCGCCCGCGAGCCGCTCGATCCCCGACATGTCCGTGAAGAGCTGCACGATCGCGATCTCGTCCTCCCGCGACATGCTCCGCGGCTTCCGACTCCAGTCGAGGTCGCCGACATGCCACTGGTCACGCCGGCAGTTCTCCAGCATCCGTTCGAGGTCCATGCCTGCCAGGATACCCGTCGTTATCATCCCGGTAAAGCGCCCAACGGAGGACGCACACGCGCCCCGGGCACCACGCTTGCGTTCGTCGGAGCATGACCATCCCGCGACCCATCGAGACGACCCGAACGGAGGAAAAATCCCCTCCCACGCAACCGGAGCGGCCCGAAGCACCCCCCGTCGAGGATCCCCGCATCCGCAAGGGACCGATCGAGGATCCGCCGCCTCCGAGCCCCGTCCCCGGCGAGCCGCCGCCCGAGCCGCCCGTCATCCGGGATCCGCCCGCGCCGACCCAGAAGCCGGGCGAGGTGATCCGGGTCGCCTGAACAAGCGCACGAGCACCTTGATGCCGCGGATGTCCTTCGGGCATCATCCGGTCCCATGCGCACGGGAGACGTCGTTGACGGACGCTTCGCCATTCTGGAGCGCGCCGGCGTCGGCGGCATGGGGTCCGTGTATCGAGCACTCGATCGACAGACGACGAAGCTCGTCGCGATCAAGGTTCTCCACGCGCCCGACATGACCTCGCAGGCCCGCTTCCTCAAGGAGGCCAAGGCTCTCGCAGGGCTCGAGCACCCGCACGTCGTCCGCTACGTGACGCACGGCATCTCGCCCGACGGCGAACCTTACCTCGTGATGGAGTGGCTCGAAGGCGAGAGCCTCGATCGGCGCCTCACCCGCGAGCCTTTGCGCCTCGAAGAGTGCATCGATCTCGCGCGACGCATCGCCGTGGCCCTCGGCGCCGCCCACACGCGCGGCATCGTCCACCGCGATGTCAAGCCGAGCAACGTCTTCCTCGTCGACAGCACAATCGAAAAGGTCCGCCTCCTCGATTTCGGCATCGCCCGCCTCGACGACGCGTCGAGCGGACTCACCCGCACCGGCAACGTCCTCGGCACCCCAGGCTACATGGCGCCCGAGCAGGCGCGCGGCGACAAACGGTACGTCGACGCCCGCGCCGACGTCTTCTCGCTCGGCTGCCTGCTCTACGAATGTTTGGCAGGCCAACCTCCTTTCCACGGCCCGCACCCGATGGCGATCATCACGAAGCTGCTCGCGGAGGAGGCTCCGCGTCTGCGCACGATGCGCCACGACGTCCCCGAGGCCCTCGACGCGCTCGTCGGCCGCATGCTCGCCAAGGAGCCAGGCGCGCGCCCCTCGGACGGCGCCGCGGTCGCCACCGCGCTCGACGCCGTCTCCAGCATGAAGAGCGTCGAGCCCCCGCCGCCCTCGATTCGCTCGCGCGCGTTTGCCGAGATCTTCCCCTCGATCCCGCCCTCGTCGCCACCCTCGTCGGATCCGACGCTCGGCATGGCGGCCACGATGCCGGGCCTCTCGTCGTTCCGCGAGCTCTCCGAATCCTCGAGCCAGCGCCCCTCGTCGCCGCCGCCCGAGCCTCGATCGAGCCGCATGGTCGATCTCCCGCCGGCGAGTGTCTCCCCGGCGAGTGATCGCCGCTGGTTCGAACGTCTGCCGCGCCCAGCAGGCCGGAGCCAGTTCCGGGTGAAGGGCATCGCCTACAAGGGCATGCTCCATTATGTCTCGACGCGTCTCGACGGCGGGATGCAGTCGCTCACGAATACGTTCCGCGATCCGGTGCTGCGCGAATACCTCGGGCAGCCATTCCTCGCGTCGAGCTTCTACGATTTCTTCCCGCTCGTCGCGGCGAGCGCCGGGTGCGCGTCGCTCGCGAACGTCCAGCTCGACATCTTCGCGCAGGGCCAGGGTCGGGCGCAGGCCAAGTACGACGCCGAGCACGCATATCGCTCGTTCATCCAGGGCCGTTCGATCGACGATTTCCCCTCGCGCTTCCGGCTCATCGCCCAGCGATATTACGATTTCGGCGAATGGGAGGCGAACTCGTTCTCGCCGGGCACGATCACGTTCGTGCAGCGAGGCATCCCAGCGTGGGCCATTCCCTGGTACTCCCCGCTGCAATCAGGCTACATCTCGACGCTCGTCGACCTCGTGTCGAACAAGCGCGCATCCGTGACCGTCTACCCGACCCGCCGCGACGGCGTGATCGAGGGCATCCAGACGGTCATCCTCGAGATGGACGTGTCGTACTGAAGGCGGCGTCGCGCCGGGGCGCTGCCCCGGACCCCGCGGGGGCTATCCGCCCCTCGACCCGGACCAGGGCAAGCCCTGGACCTTCAGGGGAAGAACTGCGCGATGCGCAGTTCTTCCCACAGGCACGGGCGTTGCCAGTCGAAATGGCAGCGCGGCTGTCTTGATTGGCAGGGTCGTCGCCGGTCTTGCCTCGGCCTGTTCGATGAACTGCGCATCGCGCAGTTCATCGACCCCGAGTCCAGCGCTTGCGCTGGTCCGGGTCCAGGGGCGGACAGCCCCTGGTGGGGCCTGGGGCAACGCCCCAGCGAAAACGCTTCAGCCGAGAACCCGTCCCACGAAGAACGGCCCCATCTGGCTGATGAACTCGCTCGTTTGTCGCGTCTTGCGCATCGCTTGCACGATGTGCGACAGCGGGTGCAGCTCCTTGCCCACGAGACCGATCACGAATTCGTTGTCTCGCGCGTCGAGCCCGTGACATGCGAGCCGGATGTCGTGCGCCAGGTCCTTTGCTCCGTAGGCCTTCCCGATCGTCCCGTGCTCGCGCAGGATCGAGCCCTGCTCTCGCGGCTCGAGCTTCGCGAATGCCCCGCTCCGGCGCAGCGGGTACCACACTGCCCACGGCCATGCCGGGTTTGCCACCGTCTCCGCTGGCCGCCGGAGCAGCCAGAATTCGAGATCTTGCTCGTAGCCCGTCGAATAGGTACGCCCGAGCATGGTCATGTCGGGCCGAAGGTGCAGACGCGGCGCGGAGCCCTCGTCGAGGATCGCCGGGCGGACCACCTCCACGAAGACCGCGGGATCTTCGCCCCACGTGAGCAGACCGATGCTCGAGGGATCGTTCACGTCCTCGTAGACCACGACCCCGACACCCTTGCTCGCGATGGCCGAGCGGATCGAGCGCGCCTTGCGCGTCACGCCCTCTGCGTTCGAGGCTTCGGCCTGGAATACCAAGAGCTGCATGAACAGCCGCCGATCCTGCGTCTGCGGCTTCCCGTCACGCGGGGCTCCGCGCTCGCTCACATCGATGACCGGGAGTTCCTCGCTGCCCTGTCCGTGGCTGTGTCCGGCCGCTCGGCCGCTCGGGTTCGCTTCGCTCATGTTGCAAGGGCTACCTGCCTCGGCAGCCGGCTGCAAGGCCGGATCGCCCGGCGCGGCGGCAGCATGCTAAAGCCGAAGTCATGGATACGAGTGCGCTCAAGGCGGCGCTTCTCCCCGAGCGGGAGAACCTCATCGAGACCTTGATCGTCGAGATCCTCGAGGTGGCCCCGTTTTACCGCGAGTTCCCGCGAAGCGCGCAGGTCGCCATGTCCGCCCGCTTGATCGACCTTTACCTCGATGCCCTCGACGAGGTGAACCCCGAGGCGCTGCGCACCTTCGGGATCGAGATCTTCACGCGCAGGCAAGAGCAAGGCGCGTCGCTCCTCGAGGTCCTCCACGGGATCTCCATCGGCCGCCGCGCCATGGCCCGCGGCGCCCTGCGCATCCTGTCCACGGCTGAGCTCGCAGGGCAGGTCATCGAGCGTGCCGAACAGGTCGCCGACGAGCTCGTGCGCACGGCCGTCGCTGTCTACGAGAAGCGCCGCGACACCGAGCGCCGCGCCTTCGAGGCCCTCGAAGAGCGATACCAGCGCCTCTACCAGCGCACCCCTGCGATCATGCACTCCATCGACCGCGAGGGCCGCATCACGGCCGTGAGTGATCACTGGCTCGACGTGCTCGGCTACACCCGCGACGAGGTACTCGGCCGCCACTCCATCGATTTCCTCACCGAGGCGTCGCGCAAGACCGCCGTCGAGGTGAACATCCCGAAGCTGCGCGCAGCGGGGCACGTCGAGAACGTCCGCTACCAGTTCATCCGAAAGAACGGCGATCCCTTGGACGTCCGCCTCTCCAGCGTGGCCCTGCGCGACGAGCGCGGCGAGAACCTGCAGTTCCTCGCGGTCGCGCAGGACATCTCGGCCGAGATGGATGCGACGCGCGCCTTGCGCGAGAGCGAGGAGCGCTGGCGCGGCCTCACCGAGCTCGCCCCGCTCCCGCTCGCCGTGCACAAGGGCGGCGTGTTCCTCTGGGTCAACGAGGCCCTGTCGCGGCTCCTCGGCGTACCGCGCGACGAGCTCGTCGGGATGAACGTCATGCGCATCGTGCACCCCGAGGATCACGAGCTCCTCCGCGCGCGCCTGCAACAGAGCCGCGAGGGCCGCGTCTCGCTCCCGCCGATCGAAGAGCGGTACCTCCACGCGGACGGCACCATCATCTACACGGACGTCGCCGCGCGGCCTGTCGTCTTCGAGGGGGAGAACGCCACGCAGATCGCGGTCGTCGACGTCACGGCGCGCAGGCACGCGGACGAAGTACAGCGGCAGAACGAGGCTCAGGCGCGCCTCATCGAGGCCCAGGAAGCGACCCTCCGCGCGCTCTCCACGCCTCTCATCCCCATCGGCGAGGGCATCCTCGTCGCGCCGCTCATCGGCCGCATCACGGGTGACCGCGCCGCGGGCATCGTGGAGACCATCGCCGCGGGTGTGGTCGCCCAGGGCGCGCGCGTCGCCATCGTGGACGTCACGGGCGTTCCCGAGGCGGACGCGTCGGTCGTCGAGGCGCTCGTCCGGGTCGCGCAGGCCATCCGCCTCCTTGGCGCCGAGGTCGTCATCACGGGAATCCAGCCCTCGATCGCCCGCACGCTCGTCGATCTCGGTGCCGATCTCGGCAGCCTGACCACGCGCGGCACCCTCCGTGATGGTATCACCCATGCGCTCCGGGCCCGCCCGAAGAGACGCGCATGAACACGACCGACCTCTTCCTCTCGCTCACCCCGCACAAGGTCCTCGAAGCCGTCGAGGACGCGGGGTTTCCCGTCAATCCCCTCTGCTACCCGCTGAACTCGTTCGAGAACCGCGTCTACGAGGTCGAGCTCGAAGATCGCTCCCGACTCGTCGCCAAGTTCTACCGCCCGGGTCGCTGGAGCCCCGAGCAGATCCTCGAAGAGCACCTCTTCCTCGCCGACCTCGCCGAGGCCGAGGTCCCGGTTTGTCTCCCTCGAACGCTCCGCGGCGGCGGCACCCTCGGCACGATCGACGGCATCTCGTATTGCCTCTTCCCGCGTGTGGGCGGCCGCGCGCCGGACGAGCCCGATGCAGACCTCCTCGAGCGCCTCGGCATGCTCGCCGCGCGTATCCACAACGTCGGCGCCGGGCGCCCCGCCGCGCACCGCGTCCGCCTCGATGCGGACGCGTTCGTTCGGCAAAACGTCGCGTTCCTCCGCGACAAGGGAAGCATTCCTGCGCGCCTCCTCCCGCGCTACGAGCGCGCCGCGCGCGCGATTGCGGACTTCGTCGACGAGGGCCTCGAAGGCACGCCCGTCCACCGCATTCACGGCGATCTGCACCTCGGCAACCTGCTCCTGCGGGACGGCGTGCTCTCGGTCGTCGATTTCGACGACATGGTCGTGGGCCCGGCCGTGCAGGATCTATGGCTCCTCCTGCCGGGCGAGGGCGTCGAGGCGCGGATCGCGCTGGAGAGCTTCCTCGAAGGGTACGAGGCCCTTCGCGCCTTCGATCGAAAGAGCCTTCGCCTCGCGACGCCCCTGCGTGGCCTGCGCCGCGTCCATTATGCGGCCTGGATCGCGCGCCGCTTTCACGATCCCATCTTCCCGCGCACGTTCCCTCATTTCGGCACCGAGGCGTACTGGGAGGAGGAGACGCGGGATCTCGAGCAGATCGTCCGGATGATCACCGAGGAGCGCGGGGGCTTCCAGGCATGACCGCGTATGTCGTGTTCGATTTCGAGGCGATCCTCGACAAGGACAACCCCCTCCCCGAGGGCGCGGATCCGGACCGCGTCCCGGCCGTGCCGCACCTCGCCATCGTCTCGGGCGCGCTCCTCGCGCTCGTCGTGGAGAGCGGCCACGTCCGCGTGCAGCCCCCGCGGCTCCTCGGCGGCCCCGAGGGCGGCGACGAGGCGGCCATCCTGCGTGATTTCGTCGGCATGGTGGGTGAGCGCCGCCCGGTGCTCGTCTCGTGGAATGGCCGCGGCTTCGATCTGCCGCTCGTCATTGCGCGCTCGGTGCGCCACGGCATCGTGGCTCCGTGGCTCTGGGATCGCGATTTCGAGGATCGCTACCGCGGGAACAAGCACGTCGACCTGCAAGACGCCGTGAGCTTTCGTGGCGCCGGCCGCGCCGCGCGCATGGCCTCGTTCGCGTGCCTCTGCGGCTGGCCGGGCAAAGTCGGCGTCGACGGCTCCGACGTCGAGGGCCTCTGGGCGAAGGGCCCCGAGGGCCGCGACGCCGTGCGCCGCTACAACCTCGCCGACGTCGCCTCCGAGGCCGCCATTCTGCTGCGACTTCTCGTCTGTCGGGGTGATCTCACGCTCGACGAATACCGCGACGCCGCTCGCGCGCTGCTCGCGCACGTCGACGGGGACCCGCGCCTCGCCGTGTTACGTCCCGCGATCGATCGCCGGATCTTTTTGCTTGCGGATGTCGAGCGCACGGAGGGCGAGGGGGAACCGGCGGTGGTGGCAGCGGGGTAGCGCGGGGGGGGCCGGCGCCGTGCCGTGCCCTGGTGCGACGCATCGGTCGGAAATTGGCGGCGCGCCCTGCGGCGTGGGTAGCATTCATTGCCATGGCTCCCCCCAAGTTGGCCCGAGGCATCGCCTCGCCGTCGCGGCCTCCGCACGCGGCGACGGTCTCTCCCAGCCGTTCCGTGCAGCCGAAGGCGCCGTCGCGGCCTCCGCACGCGGCGACGGTCTCTCCCAGCCGTTCCGTGCAGCCCTCCTCGGCCCGGCCCTCCTCGGCCCGTCCCCCGCATCCGGCCACGGTCGGAGCGCCGCGGGCACGCGAGGCCGGGCCCGTGCAGCCCATGATGGCGCTGCCGACCCAGGACGAGCTCATGGAGGGGTACCTGGACGCGTACGACGCGCGGATGGCGTGGCGCGAGAACACGCACGGGAAGCTCGATCAGGACTGGTTGAACGCGTTCTTCACGCTCGAGAACAGGGTCTATGGGATGCGCAACGGCACCGTGACCCATCAGGCCGCGGCTCATGCGTGGCAGCAGTTTCAGGCGCAGGGCGTCAGGCCCAGGCGATACGTGTCACCGGCGGAGCGCCTGGCGCGGCAGGTCTATGCCGACATGAACACGCAGTTCGCGACCTGGGACGGTACCTCGAAGAACCGCGGGGCCTGGTGGGGGTCGCCCGCGCCCGGGGACACGACGGGGGCCACGGCCGTCCCCCATGAGGTGATCGAGTATTTGAAGTTCTGGGCGCCCAGCAAGGGGTGGCAGTTCAGCTCCAGCGACAGCGGCGGCGTGTCCTTCAAGCGATGGAGAGACGGGAACAGCACCGCATTCATCTATCACATGCTGCCGCCGTGAAGCCTCACGCCTTCCGATAATGCTCCACGCTCTTGTACCGCGTCGCGTACGCGCCGAACGCAAGCGCGAAGAGGAACGCGAAGCCCGCGAAGAAGAACATCTGGAACGCGGTCGTCGATAGGCCCGTCTGCGCCGTGATGGCGCTCGTCAGACGCTCGTTTTTCATACCCGCGTTCACGATCAGCACCCAGAGCCCGCCGACCGTGACCGACAGCGACCAGAAGCTCATCAGCGTGCCCTTCATCTTCGCCGGCGCCTGGCTGTAGGCGAATTCGAGGCCCGTCGTCGAGACCAGAACCTCGCCGAGCGTCAGAATCGTGTACGGCAGGAGCTGCCAGAGGATCGAGACCTGCTCGCCCGCGTCGATCCAGCGCTGGATCACGCCGATCACGATCCACGACACGCCCGCGATCGCGATGCCCGCCGTCATGCGCCGGAGCGGCGTCGGGTCGAGGCCGATCTTCCGGAGCAGCGGATACGTGACGGCATTGTTGAAGGGAATGAGCAGCATCACGAGCAGCGGATTGATCGCCTGCATCTGCGAGGCCGTCTCCAGGATGCTCCACCCGGGCAGCACCATGGCCTTGCCCTGGATGATCCACGTCGAGGCTTTCTGATCGAAGAGCGACCAGAACGGCGTGACGAGGGCGAACACCACGAGCACCTTCAGCACCGATCGCACGCCCTCGACGTCCTCGTCCGGGTGCACGCCGCGCGCCGCTTCGAGCGAGAGCAGCACGCCCGGGCCCGCGAACACGAGGAAGGCCACGATCGCGAGGCAAAACGACGCGACGAACCCGAGCGTCGGGATCAGGAAAAAAGAACCAACGAACCCGAGCAAGCCGAGGCCCGCGAGCACGCGCCCCGCCCCGCGGCCCTTTTGCAGCGCCGTCCACGCGATGCTGCCGAAGGAATGGGGATCGGCGGGGGAGGGGGGGACCACCACGTACGTCTTGCGCCCCATCCAGAAGATGAGCGTCGCGATGAACATCAAGATGCCCGGGATCCCGAACGCGATGCTCGGCCCCCAGTGCTTGAGCGCCCGCGGCATGAGCTGCGACGCGAAAAACGAGCCGAAGTTGATCACCCAGTAGAACGCCTCGAACACCCCACGCGCGAGGTGCTTGTTCGTCTGGTCGAACTGGTCGCCGACGAACGACGACACGCACGGCTTGATGCCGCCCGAGCCGAGCGCGATCAGGAAGAGGCCCGCGTAAAACCCGGTCTTGTTCGCCTCGAAGACGGCGAGGCAGCCGTGCCCCACGCAGTAGAGCAGGGAGAGCCAGAATATCGTGCGATACTTGCCGAGGAAGCGATCCGAGATCCACCCGCCGAGCAGCGGGAAGAAATAAACGCCCATCACGAAGACGTGGAAGACCTCCTTCGCGGCCCCGGCCCGGTCCTTCTCGACGAGGCCGAGCAGGAGATACCCGATCAGGAAATCCGTGAGGATGTTCCGCATCCCGTAGAAGCTGAAGCGCTCGCACGCCTCATTCCCGATGATGGACGGGATCGACTTCGGGTACCTGGCGGCTGCCTGGGCAGGGGCAGCCTTGGGGATCGCGGGCCCATCCTCGACTTCGGTCGTCATCGTGCGCGGGGCTCATCCTTCCGGGGATCGCCCTCCGAGACAAGCACATTCGATTGCAGCGCGCGGTAGCGCTCCCAGAACACCTCGTTCGGCTCGACGCCCCGTTCGTCCTGGCTGAGCGCCGGCAAGATGCGCTCCAGGAAATACATGTCGAGCTCGCCCTTGCCCTTCACCGACACCGCCCCGCGCGCCGAGAGCTCGAAGAAGTCCTTCACCCGCTCGTACGTCGTGCGCGAGACGTTGATGCGCCAAAGCTCCCCCGACGACTCCATGCGGCTCGCCGTGTTCACCGTGTCGCCCCAGACGTCATAGGCGAACTTCTTCGCACCGACCATGCCCGCCATGAGCGGCCCCGAGTGCACGCCGATGCGCACGCCCTGGAAGTGCGCCTCATGCCCCTCCACGTCGCGCCGGATCCGAAGCGCAAAGAGGCAAGCATCCACGGCATGCGTCCGCGTCGGCGAAGGCAGCCCCGCCGCCACCATGTACGCATCGCCGATGGTCTTCAACTTCTCCACCCCCGAGCGATCCGCGATCGCATCGAAGCGGCAAAAGTAGGCATCGAGCATGGCGACGAGCGCCTCGGGCGGCATGGTCGCAGCCTTCGCCGTGAAGCCCACGAAATCAGCGAATACGATGGTCGCCTCCTCGTGGAACACAGGCTTGACCGAGCCCTCGCGCGTGAGCTCGGAAGCGATCGGCGAAGGCAGGATGTTGCAGAGGAGCGAGTCAATCTTCGCCTTGTCCCGCGCGATCTCCTCGGACTGGCGCTGGACCGTGCTCCCCTTGGCCCAGCCCTGCTGCCGCAGCCGGTCACTCAGGTGCACGAAGACGCCGGAGACGAGCGCCGCAGCGCTGAGGTCCTGGAGCGCATAGTTGCGCTCGGGCCCCTCGAAGCCCATGCCCGCGAGCATGCCCGTCACCCAGAAGACGAGGATCGCCGCGCCGAGCATGCCCCACGCGTACCGCCGCCGGACGGGCGCGAGCGGCGCGAGCATGAGCACGAACATGAACCCGCCGAGATAAGGGCCTTTGCCGCTGGTGAGCCCCGTGATGAGCCCCGTCGCGCACTCGAGGCACACGCAGAGCGCGAAGAGAGCGCGACTCGCGTGGCGCGGCGCCGAAGGGAAGAACGAGAAGGCGATCGTCAACGCACCCGCAAAGGTGAGGCTCAAGCGAAGGAGCAAGAGCGACGGGAGCTCAGGATGGAGCGCCGCGTCGAGCCGCAGATACGGCAGCCAAGCAAGCGCGCAGATGAGCCCCGAGACGCGCAAGATCTTCCACGACTGAAAAGCGAGCTCGTCGTCGAACGTCTCCGGGTACCCACCCTGGCGCTCCCCCGCGCCGAAGAGCCACGTGAAGGCTTTCTCCGCGCCCGCCATGTCTCGACCCTACCAAGCCAAGCCCCGCCTCCGCAACGCCCTTCGCGCGAAGAAAATTACACCCGCCTTAATCGTTTGGCGGGGCAATCTTGACGGGGGGCGTTGCGCTGGGGCGTTGCCCCAGGCCCCAGCAGGGGCTATCCGCCCCTGCACCCGGACCAGCGCAAGCGCTGGACCCAGGGTCGATGAACTGCGCGATGCGCAGTTCATCGAACAGGTCAGGTCAAGACCAACGACGACCCTGCCAGCCAAGACCGCCGTGACTGGCAACACTGTCCCCGGTCTTGCCACCGGCCTGTGGGAAGAACTGCGCATCGCGCAGTTCTTCCCCGATCGGTCCAGGGCTTGCCCTGCAAAGGGGGGCGGACAGCTACAAAAATTTCCCCCGCATCGACTGCGCGAAGCGCAGTCGATGCCCAGAGGTCCAGGGCTTGCCCTGGTCCGGGTCGAGGGGCGGATAGCCCCCGCGGGGCCCGGGGCGGCGCCCCGGCGAGGCGCCTTCCACATGAGACCCGTTGACACGCGCCGCCTGTCCGTCTTTTTTGGCACGCATGTCGCGAACCTCGATCGCCGTCCTCCTCGCCGCTGTTGTTGTCTCTGCTGGGTGCGGTGCGGGCACGCCGGTGTATCCGCCTCGGCCGCCGGCTACGCCTGGCGAGCCTGTCTCTGATCCGGTTCCTTCGCGTGTCGTCGTGCATGCGACGATCACGGGGGCTGCGCTCCAGCGTGAGCTCGAGACGGCTGTCCCGCGCACGGGGGATGGCACGTTCCCGATGCTTGGCAACGAGCGCAAGTACACCTGGACGCGTGGGGCCATCGCGGTCCGCTTCAACCAGGGCCGCATCGCGCTCGACCTGCATGTCGATGCGAACGCCGACATGCCCATTGGCAGCCTCGACGTCCCGCTCGAGTTCTCGATCCTTGCCGAGCCTGTCGTCACGAGTGAGTACAAGGCGAAGCTGCAATCGCTCGAGGTCAACGTGAAGAGCGATGACCGCGTCATCAAGGCTGCGGATGCGGCGGCGGACATCCTTGGCAAGGTCAAGTCGGCGGTGAAGGAAAAGCTCGAGGCGTTCGAGTACGACCTTTATCCGACGCTTGCCGAGGCTCATGGCCGCCTTGCGCGACCCATCGAGCTCCCGCTTGGGAATGCGAACGGCTGCGCGGCGCTCCAGGTCGTCTCCGTCGAGGCGGGGCCGACGGTCCTTGCGGGTGGGTTCGAGAAGGACCTTGCGCTCGTCGTTGCGCCTTCGGTCACGATCCCCTGCCAGCCACCGAATCCTGACGCCAAGCTCCCGCCGCTTGCCAACGTGGCCACGCTCCAGCCGGGCCCGTTCTCCGTCACCGTGCCGATCGTTGCCAAGTATGACGAGCTTGCGAAGGCGATGGGCCTCGTCTTCACCGACGGCAAGTTCTTCTTCTCGAAGGAGCACCCGAAGCTCTACATGGAGAAGCCCGAGATCTACGCCGCGAAGGATCAGCTCGTCTTGAAGCTCCACATCGCGGGGCATGTCGACAACCCCGTCAGCTTGGACCTCGACGGTGACCTCTTCATGACGGGCCACCCGACGGTCGTGGACAACGAGCTCCGCATCCCGGACCTCGAGCCGACGATCGAGACGAAGAGCTTCCTCTTCAAGCTCAAGGCCTCCATGGATGCCGACAAGATCCGCGATCAGGCGCGGGATGCGCTCCGGCTCGACATCGGCGAGCGGCTCAAGTCGGTGCGCGACAAGCTCTCGAACGACATCTCGTTCGCGAGCGGCCAGGGCTGCATGAAGGCCCAGGTCCACAAGATCGAGGTCAGCAGCGTCCACGTGCACGGCACGTACATGCGCGTCTACGTCACCTCGAACGCGAGCGCGTCCGTGTACATGCCCTGTCCGTGACCCACCTCGCGTGCTAGGGAGGTGCATGCGCGCCTTCCTTGTTGCGACCCTCTTCCTCGCTGGTTTCTCCCTCTCCTGCGCGTCGGCGGACGACGGCTCCATTCGCCCCGAGCCGCCCGCCGAGACGCCGAACGCCCTTGCGCCTCTGCCTCAGGAGTTCGCGCAGCTCGGAAAGCCTTGCCCTCCGCCGGACCAGAAGACGGACTACGCGGCCCCGTATGCTGGATGCGGGAAGGATGGTCACGTCGGCATCGTGACCGTGGGTCGACACACGGGCTTGCCGGAGGGCGCGCAGAAGCTCGAAGGCTCGATGGGCAAGGTGCAGGTGCTCATCGAGTCCGAGCGCGTGTGGGTGCAGGGGACGTGTGTCTGGTGCCGGAACCTCACCGAGCAGACGAGCGTCGTGCACCTCGCGTACGCGACGGACGAGCAGCTCATGCAGATCCAGATGCAGGCGGAGCTCACGAACAAATCGCCGCTGCGCGACGCGGAGGCGTGGCGCGCGGCGGTCGCGGCGTGGGAGCCGAGGAAATAACGCGCGCGGGGACCATCGTGCCCCTAAGAAGGCGCCTCGCTGGGGCTTTGCCCCAGACCCCACCGGGGCTATCCGCCCCTGGACCCGGACCAGCGCAAGCGCTGGACCCGGGGTCGATGAACTGCGCGATGCGCAGTTCATCGAACAGGCCGAGGCAAGACTGCCAACCACCTTGCCAACCAAGACAGCCGCGCTGCCCTTTCGACTGGCGACGCGGTTCAACCGGCCCGTTGGAAGAACTGCGCGGAGCGCAGTTCTTCCACCACCGGTCCAGGGCTTGCCCTGGTTCGGGTCGAGGGGCGAACAGCCCCCGCGGGGCCCGGGGCAGCGCCCCGGCGAGGCGACCCCAAGAAGAGACCCATGCTCAGCGCCCTTAGGGCTTTCCGAGGCCCTTCAGCCAGCCATTCACGTGGACAGAGATGTCCGCGCCCGTCTCGGCCTCGATCGTATCGATCATGTCCTGCATCCGGGCCGCGCGGTTCTTGAACGTCCCGTAAAACTTCGCGAGCGCCGCGTCGAGCTTGTCCCGGCCGACCTGGGCTTCCACGGCCCGGTAGAAGAACGCGCCCTTCATGTAGGTGACGGTCGACCACAAGGGGTGCGTGATGAGGTCGATCGTATTGCACGTGTCCAGCATGAGGACCGTGTCCTGCTCCATGATCACCGCGTCGAGCTGGGTCTGGTAATCGCTCCAGATCGCTTCGCCCACGGCCGTGCCCCCGACGGCTTCGAGCCCGCGGGCCGCGAGATACGAGACTGTGCCCTCGGAGAGCACGAAATCCTCCCAGCATGCGATACGCACGCCGTTGCCGAACCAGCCGTGCGCCGCCTCGTGTGCGTGCGTGACCGGATCGTTCATCGAGTCGCTTCCCACGTGCCAGTACGGGTGATGCTCCATGCCCCCGTATGCGCCCGGCCCCCATTTCGCTGAGACCGACCCGACCTCGCCGCCGAACGAGTAGGCTCCGTAGGTCTTTTCGAGCCAATCGAACACGGCCGCCAGATCCTTCGTTCCTTCGGTCGCGGCTGCTTCCTCGCCGGGCAGATGGTAGACGCTCACCTTCGTGCCCGCCGTGGTCGTTCCGAGCGCGACGTGCGTGTATTCGCCGAGGGCGAAGGCCGGCATGTAGGTCGGCGCGTCGGCCGGGATCTCGGCGGGGAAGACGGCGTCTTTGCCCATCGGCACGCCCGAGAGCGTCATCTCGAATTTCACGCCCTCCGAGGGCACGGATTTGCACGGAAAGAGGTTTCCGCAGAAGCGCGGCCACAGGAACGTGAGCTCCTCGGCGAGATACCCATCGAAGTTCTTCTGCGTGGTGAATGCGTACTTGATCTGGAGCGTGGTGTTCTCCGCGCTCTCTTTCACGCCCACGTCGAGCCTTCCATCCTGGACCGCGTATTCGAGCTGCCCGCTCGCGTCTTCGACGCTCTGAATGACGAGCCCGGCCACCTCGAACGAGGCGCCCGGCTTTCCCGCGGGCGCGAGATCGATCGTGGCTTCGCCGGTCATCGCCGTGACGTCGAGGGCGAGTGCAGTCGAGAGGATGTCGCGATCGAGGTTTTCCGTTGGCGCGACGGGGATGGGACCGGGCTCCGGCCCCTCGCCGCCGTCCCCGCAGCCGGCGAGGAGGAAGAGGGGGATCGAGGCCCAAGCGAGCGTGAAGAGGTGTTTCATGCGGCCAGGGTACGAGCCGGGCGGCGCGGAGGTCAACGGCGCTGGATCCGGGGCATTTCGGCGGGCGGGCATGGCTTCTTCGACCTGCTCGGCGGACCGAGGCGCGGGGGATCGAGGCTCATCGGAGCTGCCCGCCCGAGCCACGCCGTCCCCCTCGGCTGCTTCTCGGACCTGCTCGAACCCCCGGAACGACCCCCTTCCGAGCAGATCGGACCTTCCCGCAACACCCGAGCCCACCCCCTCCGAGCAGGTCGGAGAAGCTCGCTCGTGCCGGCGAAGGGGTGCGCGAGCAGGTCGGAGAAGCTCGCTCGTGCCGGCGAAGGGGTGCGCGAGCAGGTCGGAGAAGCTCGGCACAGGCGCGGGGTGGCGCGGGGGACATGATCGGCTCTTGTCGCGGGTGCCGGCGGTTGGTGGTTCGGGCAGGTCGGAGAAGCTCGCCGGGACCGGCGGCGGGGGAGGGGAGCAGGTCGGAGGAGCTACGGGGTGGCGGCCGTCGCCTCGACGGGGGAGGGCGGGGGAGGAATCTCGGGCGAGGCTTTGCTCTTCGCCGCGTCGGCGGCGCTCTTTTCGAGGAGGTCGAAGTAACCGAAGATACGTGCGTCGAGGTCTTTGGGCAGGCTCGGATCCTCCTGGAGCTCCAGGGCGAGGTTTTTCCGGGTGCGATTGAGGAGGCCGATGACTTCCCCGCGGAGGCGGGTCGCGTCTTTGCGGGTCTTCGTTTCGAGGTCGGCGCGGGCGCTGAGGAGGGAATCGATGGCGACGCCGGCGTTCAGGAAACTGTCAGCCCAATCGTAAAGGGTGCCGCCGCCGGCGACGGGGAACAGGGCGAGGTCTGGTTGCAGGTCCACGAGCGCGGGCTTTCGGTCCATGGCCGCCTTGGCTTCGGCGGGATAACTGGCCCCGAGGTCTTCGAGGGTGGGAATGAATGCGGCGCGGATTTTCCGAGCGGCCGCGCGAATGTGCTCGGGGATGTCGGGGTGGCGGTCGTAGGCTTCGAGGAGGTGCCAGAGGGAATACCCGAGGGCATCATGGCGGGCGTCGGCGGCGCTGAGGTCGTCGGCGAGGGGTCGGCCCGCGGCAATGGAGGGGAGCTTGGCGAGGGCGTCGCGTCGGGCCGTGAGGAGCTTGGTGCTGGCGGCACCGGAGGCGAAGCTGACGAGAGCGGCTTTTCGAGTCGTGAGGAGATCGTTCAATCCGACGAAAAGAGCGATGAGAGAGATATGGCGCATGGGGTGGGAGGTTACAGGGGTGGGAGGGGCGGGGGCAAGGGGGATGTGAGGAGCGATGTAGGATGCTGCCTGCGCTGCCGCCCCGTCACTCGTCTTCGACGACGCGGATGGGCAGCCACTGGAACCCGGTCACGCCCGCGTCGCGGAAGATGCGCCAGACCTTGGGGGTGACGACGAAGTACGGTTGCCACAAGACGGCCGTCTTCAGGTCGCCGTTCCACCGAACGTACCCGAAATGCTCCCACATCCGGTTCACGTCCTGGGCTCCTTCGACGTCCTTTGCGCGGTAGGCGAAACGCTCGGGGCTCGTCGAGTCGATTTTGCCGCGCCTGCAGGACTTGCATGCGCTGTCGAAGTCGATCCCGGTCGAGCGCGGCGACATCGGGGGGAGCGTGTGCGACGCCCATAGCTGCCGCCAGATCAGCTCGATCGGCGCCTCGTCCGGCTGGTACGCGTACACGCTCCGGAGGGAGAGCCCCGAGAGGTTGGCTCGCGCGAGCGTCTCGGCGAGCGGCTGGTCGACGAGGATCTCGCTGTAGCTGGATACAGCGCGAAATTGGCCGAGCCTCACGGTTTGTGGGCCCGCGCCATCGATCCAGTACGTCCCGGTCTGCCGCATCCCCGCGCCGCACGCCGGGCAGGCGTTCGAGAGATCGTACTCCGTGTAGAAGCGGGGACCTCCGACGATGTGGTTCTCCGACAGCGCCTGTACGACGATCAAGCGCGCGGCCTCGTACTCCTCGTCCGTGTACTCGTCCCAACGATCCTCCGACCATTGGACCTTGTAGGCGAGCAGGAGCTTCTGCAGGGTGAGGAGGCGAGGGTCGTCGATGTCGAGCGTAACATAAACGAAAACTTGCTTCAGAACCTTGTTGTCGCTGACCTCGGCCACATCCGGACCACACCCCGCGGGGCCCAAGACGGTCTGTTCGCGTCTCGGAACGTCATTCCCGTCAAACTTTACCCGTACCTTGGTTTTCATCGTGCCACTTTCACCCGCCTGGTCCGCTTACTTCTCGAAGTAATGCGCGATCGCCTTCAACCAGTGAGGCGACTTCTTGTACGCTTCCTCGTATGCCTTCCATAGGGCCTGGCGGTTTTTCCCTGGAATGTGTAGCGTGTAATTCCTTAGCTCGTTCGTCACCACCGTGTGCGCCTCCTCCGAGAGGATCACGGACGGCCCGTCCAGGGCATCGAGGCCGATGTCTAGCATCTTCTTGGTCTCGTAGATGTGATGCGCTTGCCACGCCCCACCATGCTTCGTCGTGAAGTGCCGCATCACCCGGAACGGCCCGATGACCTCCGCCTGCGCGAGCGCCTTCGTCAGCTCCTCTCCGAACTCCTCCGCCAGGTACTTGGCCGCATCCTCCGACAGCTCACTCACGTTCTTGATGACGACCTTCTCCCCGCGTTCCAAGGCCTCCGACGTCGCCTTCATGAACTTGTTGCCCAGCGCCATCGCCACCGGCGAGAACATCACGGCCGCGGCCGCCGCCTGGAGCCTCGGGTCGTTTGGCCCGTCGGCGTTCATCCCGCCGACGATCCCGTATTCCTTTCCGTCGGGCCGATAGAGATCCTCGTTCATTTGCAGGTTGAAGATCGCCCCCGCGATCACGACCTGCTCCAGGATGGCCCCGGCCCGCGTCTTCTCCTTCCGCGCCTTGCACCCCTCCTTCGTCTGCTCGCACGACGCCACACTGGAGACCGGCGCTCCGGGTCGAAACACGCGCTCCGGCAACGCGCCGCCCCGATCCACCAGCGTGCACGCCTCGTCCACACACTTCGGCGGATGCACCTCGTCCCGTTTCGGCAAGGTGGACGTCGTCGGTAAGAGCGGCTCGTTCGAGAGGACGCCCTGTGGCGCGGGTTGCGGCTTCTCTGGCGGACGTTCCGGCATCTTCTTCACGCCGGGCGGCACGACGTCCCCCTGCATATCCTTGACCTGCTGAGGCGGAGGCTTCTGCGACTCCGCATCCTCGACGGGCGCGGACGTCCCTGCCTTGCTCTCCTCGGCCGGAGCCTTGGGCGCAGTCTTCGCCGGTGCCGGCTTCGGACGCGGCGGCGGCGCAGGACACTTCAACTTGTTGTGCGGCGGCGGCAAGAACCGCACGTTTTCTGGCGGCGCATAAGGGTCGTAGACGAAGACCGTGAGGCCATTCGTCTTGGCCGTGAAGACCGCCCAGTCTTTCGTGATGACGGTCGCGCTTCCCGACAGGGCAAACCGGTCCATCTTCGGGTGCCCCGGAAGCCTGACACAGACGGGGATCTCCGCGCGGGCGAGCGACGGCGCGCACAGGAAGAGAAGGACCAGCGGCGAGCACGCGGCAAGGATACGATCGCGCATGCGACCTCCCGCGCCGAGGATACCGGTCCTTCGAGCCCCATCAATGACCCATCGGTTCTCACAGCCCTCGGCGCGCGGCGAGGGAGGGCGGCCGAAGGGGCCGCGTCTTCAAGAGGTCAGGCGGACACTCCTCATAGGTTCACCCATGGTTTGTCTCACCCCCTTGCCCCTCATCCCCCGGACAAACTATCCTCCCGCGCATGCCCCCCCGACGCCTCCTTCTCAGCGTCCTCGCAACCGCCTCCCTTTCCGCCGCGATGTTCCTCGTGCTCCCCTCGTGCACGGTCGACTACTATATTAACGGGGACTGCCCTCCTGGCACCTCCGAGCGCTGCTGTCCCTGCCCGATCCCCGAGGCGTGCCCGGATCCGGATTTTCCGGGATACGTCAAGCCGAGGCCGATCCCGTGGGACTGCGCGAACGCGTGTGATGGCCCGCCACCGTTGCCTCCCCGTTGCACCGATGGAGGCGCAGATGGCGGCGACGCGGATGGTGGTGCCGAAGGCGGCATGTCCTCGCTCTGCCCCCCGGGCACGTGCGCGCCCAAGAGCCCGCAAAGCTGGGAGGGCCCCATCGCCCTCTACTACGGCCCGGACTTCGGGGCGCCGCCCTGCCCGGAAACAGCACCCACGCTCGTCTTTGAGGGCTGGCCCGAGCCCGATCCGATCGCGTGCGAGACATGCTCGTGTGATTGGCCCGTCGGCACGTGCTCGCCCCCCACGACGTGGACCGTGAGTGCCGGGTCATGTTCTGATCTTGGTGTCAATACAAATTTCGACGCGCCGACAAACTGGGATGGCTCCTGCACGGCGAACACCTCGATCCAGGAAGGTAAGACGTGCGGCGGTGTCCCCTGCGTGGGAGCAATCACGATCGACCCACCCGTGATCGAGGAGCAACCCTGCACCCCTCACGGCAATGGCGATCCGATCCCAGGACCGGCACACTTCACGGCGGGAGATGCGTTCGGCCCTTTTGGTCGAGCCTGCACGGGGGCCCCGTGGCCCGCGTGCGGGCAAGAGGAGAAGGTGTGCGTGCCCAAGCCCCCGAGCTTCGAGACGTGCATCATGCGAGAAGGGGATGAAGCCTGCCCCGAGGGCTGGCCGATCAAGCACCTCCTTTATGGAGAGGTGAACGATCAACGGGAGTGCACCGCGTGCACGTGCAGTGCGCCGAGCGGTGGGAGTTGCACCGCGTTCGTGGCGCTGCACGATGACTCCGCCTGTGTGACGCTGCGGGGCTCCAACATCGTGCACGCGGGAGATCCTACGCTGTGCATGGACCTGTCGCCGGGAGCTGGGCTCGCAGCCAAGTCGGCCACGCTCCTCACGTACGAGCGGGGAACGTGCACGCCCGAGGGCGGGCAGGCCGTCGGAGAGCTCGTCCTTTCGAACGCGCGAACGTTCTGCTGTCTGGACGCTTCGGCTACTTGAAGGACGTCACGAGGCGCGCCCCCGTGATCACGGTCGCCCATGGGGTCTCCCAGACGGCCGGACGATTGGATGTGTTGATCTGGGAGCGGGGGAGCGTCGCCGCGACGTCGAGATCCGCGCGGATGCTGAACGGTCCTCCAAGATGCTGCTGCATCCCCACACGCCCACCAACGCCCGCGAACCCCGTGCGGTTGAGTTGCGGATACGCGCTATCCACGTCCTCGGTCAACCTCGCGCCCCCGATGACGAGCCCGCACACGGTAAATCGGCCGGGCCGATAACAGAGAGCAGCGGTACCCGAGGCCGTGAGCACCTCGAAAGCCGTGAGGCCGAGGGGCCTCGTCTCGAACCACGGGGTGACGCGTGCGTCGCCCTCGAACCACCACGAGCCCCGCAACCGAACCGCCGCGCCGAGCTGCACGCCGGGGACGATTTCGGGAGCCATGCCGGTCGCGAGAATGGGACCCGCGCTCACCTCGAATCGCGGGGGCACGTCGGCAAGCCCGGCTGAAGCAGGCAGCGGCGGAGCTGCGGGGGTTGCGGGAGGAGGGGGCGGAGCTTGCGAAGGTGGCGGAGGCGCGGGGCACGAGGCGGGAGGGGGCGGTGGCTCGACGACGGTAGCCGCCTTTCCCTCGTGCAGGATGTGGACGGAGGCGAGGAGGGCCGCATTGTAGAGCACCTCGAAGCAGCACGTCGACGCCGGGAATTCACGGTGCACGGTGTCGACCACACGCCCGTCGAGCTCCTCGATCTGCATGTCGACGGCGTGGTCACCGGCCTTCGTGCGACCCATACGAACGCGGAGCGTGCGCGATGCGGGCGGTTCGAGGATCGGCTTGGAAAACTGGTTATTCAGGAGGGCGGCAAACTCCTGTCCCCGGTCGCACGCCGGGAGCTTCGGGTCGACGCTGAACTCGACCTGGTAATGGAGTAGCTCGTCGGCCTTGGCCCGAGGAGGCACGAGGACGAGGAAGAAGACCACGAGGGCAGTGGCGTAGCCGGGGCCACGCACAACGCCTCGGAAAGCCCCTCCCTGCGTGATCCGCTTCACCGTCCTGGGCCCGCCGGAGGAATTTTTGGGGGGCATGTCGTTTTACCACGCGCGTTTGGGTCGCTTCTGTTCCTTAGCAGATGGCAGGGTGGTCAAGACAGACCGTGGAGGCAAATTGGTAGACGCGCACAGGAGGGAGCACGAGGATCTTGCTCGGCACACCGAGAAAATGCGCGCCCGTGCGCGAAAAGCGGGGATCCCGCATATCGACATCGATGATGTCGTCGGCGAAGCGTTGCTCGTCGCCTGCAAAGAAGACGAACCTAGACCGCCGCCCGAATGCGAAGAACGTGTCGTTGCCTGGCTGCTCGAGCTCGTCGACTGGCAGGTCATGGCCTACTGGACGAGGCGCGCGCGTCGCTCCCGGGAGATCCTCTGGCCCGATCCCGACGCGGAGGAGCTCGTGGCCGACAGCCGCGACCACGGCAGTGTCATCGAGGCACGCCAGCAGATCGAGCTCGCGTTGAAGGAGGTGCCCGCGCACGTCGCCGAGGTCGTCGTCGCGCGATGTGCGTACGGGATGCGGCTCAGCGAGTTTGCTTGCGAAACCGGGATCAGCAAGAACACCGTGAGCTCGTGGTTCCAGCGCGGGGAGCAGGCGTTTCGCGAGGCGCTGGTATCCCTCGACAAGCCGAAGCGTCGTCGTGGGATGGTGCCGCTGTTCCTGCCGTTTGGCGATTGGCTGCAATCGGCGCTCCGAGGATTGGGACGCGCGCTCGAAAGCATGTTTTCCAAGCTGGTTTCCGGGCTCGTCGCTGGGGCGGCGGTGGTCGCGTTCACCCCATCGAGCCTGGATGCGACGGCGGGAGAACTTGGGCAGGCCGACATGTCGGTTGCACAGCGTGAACCACACCGAGTCGAGGCGCGGCGGTTTCACCAGAGGCCCGGGACCGCCGATGTCATCCCCAAGGCGGCCGACGTCTCGATGCGGTCGAGCCCCCCGCGGCCGACCCCGAAGCAGGGCGAGCGCGCGACGAAGGGGACGCGACCGAGCCCGGATCCTGGCCTTCTCATTCTCCTCGCGGCGAAGTCTGCGCTTCAGCAAGGGACCCCGGGAAAGGCGCAAGCCTTGCTCGAAGCGGACGCGGCGAACCACCCCGATTCTGCGAATCAGCGCGAACGCGACATGCTGCGTGCGCTCGCACAGCCGTAGCGTCGCTCGTCACGTCATTGCCCAAGGTTCACGAAACCCACGTCACGATGGAGGGACGGCCATGCCACGTCGACAAACGACCCATCCGCTTCTCACAGCCTTCGGCGCGCGTATGCGGGACCTGCGCCTCGACCGAAAGATGTCGCTGGCCAACCTGGCCGAGACGAGTGGCGTCGGGAAGGGCGCCCTATCCAGCATCGAGAATGGGCGCGTCAACGTCACGATCGCGACATGCGTGCGGATCGCCATGGGTCTTGGGATCGGGGTCGAGGACATGATCCCGAAGGGCTCGAGCTTCCCGAATCGGAGGTAAGCGCGCCGTCCCCGGAGCCGCCGCCGTTGCCTCCCTGTTGCACCGATGGAGGGCTGAGGCGCGCCTACACGAGGCGAGCGGGGACCGCGGGCGGAGCAAGGGGGCACGGCGAGGGCTCGCCCGGCGCGTCCTACGAGAGTGCTTGACTTGGGCGAGGATTCTAGCGTTTCCTACACCCAAACCTGCTGCGGGGCCCGTCGGCAATACGCAATGACGGCGAGGTTCGGAATGGCCCAATGAACAAATTACCGATCGTTTCACTGTCCAGCGTATCGCTCCCCCCCATCCCTTCCTCGTCGAGTGACCCGTTCCACTTCTTCTGGCACCCGGAAGAGAAGGCGTTCTGGCTCCTCGTCCTCGGCAAGAACTCGAGCGGCGATGTCGAACGACGCGTATGGCGCGTCTCCGAAGACGGCACCGGCGCCATCGTCCTGTCGGACGAGCAGCTCGGTCTCCCCGACGATCTCGACGCGGACTCGCTCAGGGCGTTCTACTTCGACACCGCGCGGGGCCAGCCGGTCTGGCTCGTCTCCACCTCCGACGAGGTCGTGCTCGGCGCCTTCGACGGAAAGACGTTCGTCAAGGTGAAGCAGAAGAAGACGATCCGCGCTTCCGCCAACGACAGCTTCGTCTTCGATCCCGCCCGCCGCGTGCTCGTGCACTTCGTCAGTCAAGAGAAGATGGAGCGCGAGGGTCTCTCGGTGCGCGAGCTCGGTTCCGACGGAGAGTGGCAGGACAAGGGGGCGGTGATGGCCGACGCGGGCTCCTGGAAGACCTTCGCGGCGTGGGACGAGCGCCAGAAGCTCGCGGTCGTGGTCGATAGCGCCAACAACAAGGCATTCGGCTGGGACGGCAAGAATTGGCGCGAGCTCCCGGAGGCGCCGTTCTCGAACTCCAAGGCGGCCACCACGCACCCGCGTACGAAGGGGCTCGTCCTCATCGAGGAGTCGAGCGGGTATACGGCGAGCTACAAGAGGTACAGGTCGGCCGAGCTGACCGACACGAAGTGGGTCGATGGCGAGGAATCGGCTCTGAAGCCGCTCGAGCGGCTCGTCTCCATCGCCTACATCCCCGAGCGCAACGAGAGCTACGTCTATGCCCCGAAGCTCGGGGGGACGATTCAACACACGCTCGGCCGCTACGATGGGCAGAAGGTGCATCCGGCCGGTCAGCCCGTACTTGCCATGACCGGCGGCAGCACGGCGGGCCCGGTCCTCTTCTGGAGCTACGACGGGATGTTCTCCGTCGTCGGCGAAGAGCTGCGCAAGACGGCGGACCATCCCGAAGAAGCGGTCCTCGGATTTCGCGCCGACCGAACCGGCTGCGTCGCGGTCGGTCGAACGGGAGAGGTCGAACGCCTGACCTCGAAGGGCTGGACCTCCGTCTGCAAGGCGCCTCCCGGCTTCACCGAACGATGCGACTCCAGCATGGGATCGGACGGGACCGGGCGCCTCCTCGTCGTCGGCGGAGGCGATCCATACGGCGGAAAGAAGTTCCTCACCGACACCTGGCTGTTCGACGGCAAGACGTGGACGCAGCTAACGACGCGGGGCCCGGGCCCGAAGACGCTCTTTACGCGCATTGCGTTCGAGCCGTCCCGTTCGACGTGGGTCGTGATCGGCGGGCGAAAGAAGGACGCCTACTCCGACCATTTGGACGAGACCCACGAGCTCGACGGCAACAACAAGTGGGTCGCGTTCAAGTCGAATTTCGACGAATCCCCGGGGCTCGGTGCGCGCTTCATCGCTCGAGACGACGCCTCCGGGCAACTCTTCCTCGTGACCTACGGCTGCAACGACCCCGACAGGCTGCACGTCTATCGCGGCGCGGGCGAGTGGCACTGCGTGGGGGACATCGACGCAGCGCTCGTTCCGTGGGGCTCCCGCTCCGGGATCGACGCACCGTACGCCTACGACGACGAGCGCCGCGTGCTCGTCGGGTATGGGAGGGGCTCGCTCGTCGAGGTCGCGATCGGCGCCGCTCTCGATGCGGTTCGCCCGAAGGAGAGCGCGCAGCCGAAGGCGAGCGAAAGTGAAGCGAAGCCCCGGCCCAGGGACGGCGCAAAGACAAAAGGCAAAGAACAACTCACAGAAGAAGCCATCCCGCCGGCGGTATGGTTGCGCCTGCAGGAGGACGGCAGCGAAAAGTTCTGGTTCGCCTCGTCGAGGGAGGGCGCGACGTGGACCGCGTGCTGGGGGCGGCGCGGCGCGACGCCGAGCGAGAAGGTATACACGCTCGACAGTCGCGCTGCGGCGAAGAGCGCGTACGAGAAAGCCGTCCGCGAGAAGTTGAAGAAGGGCTACGAGCACGCCCCCGAGAAAGAAGCGGCGGCGCTCGTCCCGGGTCGCATGTCGTATCGCTTCAAGCTGGGAAAGTTCGAGCGCATCGAAGACGACATGTTCGGCGGCATTCCCGCCGGCGTGACCCGGGAGTCGTGGCCCATCTGCGCCGGCTGCAATCACCCCATGCCGCACGTGATGACGCTGCACGCGCACCCCGAGCGCCTGCCGCTGACGAAGCACGCCGCGATCACGCTCTTCGTCTGCGACAACGAATCCTCGGGCGGAACCTGTCTCACGTCCGAGACCGACAAGGGCTGTAACGCCGCGCTGCTGCTCACCGCCGCGGAGCTCGAGCGCGCGCCGCTCTCGACGCCACCGTCGGGCAAGAAGGGAGCGGAGCCGTCGAAGACCATGCGCGCGCGCAAGCTCACCTATCGTGAAGTCTTCGAGGCCGACCCGGAGAAGAACGAGAACGTCGACGACATCGAGGTCGCCGACAAGGTCGGCGGCTACCCGGGCTGGTACCAGTTCGAGAACACGCCGAAGTGCGACAAGTGCAGAAAGGAGATGCGCTTCGTCGCCCAGCTTCAGGAAGAACACATGACCGGCGGCGGCTCCAGCGAGGGCTATCTCTTCTGCTGCCTCGACGAGCACCAGGCCAAGTTCTTCTGGCAGCACTGAACAGGGGAATCAGGCTCGCATTCCGTCGGTAACCGCCCGACCAACCGCATTCCCAGCACCGCCCTCTGTGTCACCCTCGTACCATGCTCGGACAGAGTACGTCGAGAGAACCCGTACGTATCGAATCCGATACGGTCGTGCGGTTTTCGCAGGGCATTGGGGGGCATGGTCGAGAGGGTTGCCGCCCGCACGGGACGCGTGGTAGGGCGTGTCCTCATGGTCCGATCTCTCCTCGTCGCCGTACTCCTCACAGCCGCCTGCCATTCCGCAAGCCCGACGAACCGGACTTCGTCATTGCCAGCCGCAGCGCCGGCAATCGCGGCCAGCTCCTCCAAGCCCCCTGAGATTGTCGTGGAGCGGGGTACCGTCAAGAGTGAGACCGGCGCCGATGTGCCTTACGAGCTCGGCACCTTGTACGTGCCCGAGAACAGGCGAAATGCCAAAAGCCGCCGGATAGGCGTCGGCTTTGCCCGCATCAAGGCGCCTCATCCCACCGGCGCGCCGCCCGTCTTCTGGTTGCCCGGTGGTCCCGGTCTGAGTGTGCTCGGCGCATTCACCGACGACGACGCGGCTGCCAAGAGCCGGCTGCGGTCCTGGCTAACCTATGGTGCCGTGGGGGACCTGGTCGTGATCGAGCAGCGCGGTTACACGCGCCGCGGCGAAATGCTCGAAGCGATGAGCGATGCCTTGCCTTTGGATCAACCCGGTTCGGCGCGCGTGGAAGCCGAGGCCATGCGTGCATTGGCCAGGGCCGCCATTGCGGCGAACCCCGACAAGGACCTTTCGGGCTACGACATCGGTGAGCTCGCCGCGGATGTGGACGACCTTCGCCGGGCGCTGGGGTACGACAAGATCAGCCTGTTCGGTGGAAGCTTCGGCTCCCAGTGGAGTTTCGCGGTGATGAGACTCCATCCCGAGATCGTCGCGCGCGCGGTGCTGTCGGGCGTGGAACCGTTGAACAACGGTTATGACATGCCCTCGCACGTGCTCGCGGCGCTGCAGCGTATCGCCCAAGACGCTGATCGGGATCCTGGGCTTGCGCCTTATCTGCCCGCGGGCGGACTGATGGAAGCCATGCGCGCCCTGCGCCTCCGTTTTGCCGAGAAGCCGGTGCGCGTGCAGGTCGACGACGATGCCGGCGGAAAGCGCACGGTGGTTCTAGGGGCGGAAGACCTTCAGCTCGCCCTGCAATCGCATACGCAGGAGGGCGAGCAATGGCCCGCGTTCATCTTGTCGCTCTATCACGGGCACTACGAGGCCTGGGCGCGCGAGGTCATCGAAGACCGAAAAGCGAGCAAGACGAAGCTGATCGGGCCCTTGATCGACAGCAGTCTGGGCGTCACGGCCGCTCGCGAGCAAAAGCTGCGGACCGATCCGGCCGTCGAGATGCTCGGCACATGGAACTTCGAGTCGAACATCGCTTCCGCGCCCGACTGGCCGACCCGCGACATGGGCGACGCGCTGAGAGAGCCGGTCACGAGCCCGATCCCGGTCTTGTTCGTGCACGGCGATTGGGATACCTCGACGCCGGTCGAAAACACCCTGGGCATCAAGGCTTACTTTCCGAACGGCCATGCGATCCTCGTCCATCGCGCCGGCCACGACGGCCCGTTCTACCAGCTTCGCGGAGAACCGGCTGTGAAGCAGGCGGTGTATGAATTCCTCAAGACCGGCAAGAAGGAAGGTCTCCCCGCCGAAGTGACGTTGCCGCTCCCCAAGTTCGAGGTGCCGCCGTTTGCGCCCCCGCGCGCGACGTGAAAAAGGAGGCGGGGCGCACGATTCCGCGGAATGCGGGGACCGTCCGATCGGGAGCGCCTACCGGGCCGTGGTGGATCTCGACCAGGCCGCGGGCCGCACCTTCCCAATCCCGAGCGGGGCGCTCGAGCGACACCGGGGCACGGTCGAGAGAGCGCTCGGCCAGGGAGGGTGTGGCTCGGGTGACGACGAGATCCAGGGGGCAGAGGCCGTGTTCCATTACGATCGAGAGGGGAGCCTGGTGGTCGACTACGATTTCTTCGTCTACACCGCGCCGGCCTGCTTCACGTATGGGTGGGCACCTACGATCTCCCGGCCGATCTCGAGCCTTACGGCCGGCTGCCCACGTGGCTCCGGGCATTCCTCGCGGAGCACCCGTCGACGGGCGTCTCGGTAATTCCGATCGGCCGGGAGGACGCTGCCCGCAAGGAGTTCGAGCGCCTGCCCAAGGTCGCCCCCAAGCTGCCCAGGGACTCCGAGCCCGAGGGCCAATGAATCCTGGTGAAGCCGGCGTCACTTCTTGCTTGCTTTGGGCACCTTGATCGGCAGGTACCCCAGCACCGCCGGCTCGAGCACGTCCCAGTGCGCCGCGTACGAGGCTCCGATCTTCGTGGCGTAGGTATAGGCTGCATCGCCGACGGCGAGGGCGCTCGGCAGGCCCAGGTTGACGCCCGCCTTGTGGTGCTCGTTGCCCACGTCGAGCGTAGCGCGCCCGCGCGTCCAGCGGAAATGGGCGTCGAGCACCGACCGGTACAGCGCCGTGGCGCGCACCTGGAAGGAGAGCCCGTCACGCGTGTATGTGAGATCGAGCTCGCCCCCGTCCGACTTCACCTTGTAGGCAGTATTCGGCTCCGAAAACCCTTTCGACCGCAGGAAGGCGCCGATGTCCCGCTCGATGGCGGCCACGAACGGCGCGAAGATTTCGGTGAGGTCCCGCAGCTTGCGCTCCGGGGAGATTGGCTCCGCGAACACATTGAAGCTCGTGACGACACACGCCACCTCGCCGGCCGCGTCGATGCCGAAGTACGTCGCATACGTCCCGTCGCCGTCTCCGGAGCGGAAGATCATCACGTTTTCGCCCGTGCTCCCGTGGGGCCGATGATCCGCCCACCAGCCTCCATTCACGCGGAGCTCGGGACTCACGACGTCGTAATAACTCCCATACGAAGGCCCCTCCGCCTTCTGTCGCACGGCGTCCGCATCGCGGAGGTGACGCAGGGCGGCCTCGTCGGCGAAGCAGCCGAGCCCCGCGTCGACGGGATAACCGAAAAACCGCCCCTCGCCCAGCGTCGCCGCATCCTGTCCGGCGATCGTCGCGAGCTCGAAATGGTCGATGGCTGCCTTCCGCACGCGGATCTCGGCGAATCCAATCACCGAACCCTCTTTTGCGACGAAGAGGTGAACGGGGTATTTCCCCGGCGCGAGAACACGCTCGAACGGGGGCCGCTCGGGCTGCATCATGGGATCGCAGGCCACGAGGCGGCCCGTGGTGATCACGATTTCGCCGGCGCGAAGGATTTCCTTCACGCCGGCAGCCTTCTTGCCGGCGAGGTGGGCAGAGCGGATCGGAAGGAACGAGCGGGGGAGCGCGTAACGGGGTTCGGTCATGGGCACGAGACCCTACCCGATCTTGGCCGCGCTTACCGATGCTTTGGTGCCCGGGCGCTCCGCTCTCCGGAACGGTCGGGCTCGGAGCCCCCGACCGCACCCCTGCGATCAGGTCGGAAAGGCTTGTGATATTTCGATGACCTCGCTCGGCACCGGCCCACTGCAGCGCAGACGCGCAGGCGGAGCCGAAAAGCCTGTTTGACGGCGGCGGTGCAGTACGTCACGGTTGCCGGGAGCACGGCGGTCGCGAAGGAGGCGTCGGCCCAATGAGGGATGCAACGCTCGCGGGCATGAGGCTCGATCGGCATTACCACGTCTGCACATTCTTTCGCTCGCGCGACGAGGAGTATCGGGTGCTCGGCCCCTTTTACAAAGAGGGACTGGAGTGGGGCGAGAAGGTCGTCAATTTGTGTGACGCGGCGTTCCGCCACGAGCACCTCGCTCGGCTCGCCCAGCTCGGTATCGACGTCGAGGGGTGCCACGACCGCGGGCAGCTCCTGGTGCAGAGCTGGGATGACTGCTATCTGGCGCACGGCCGCTTCGATCCGGACCGTATGCTCCAGTTCTTCGATGACGCGAGCAGCGCGGCGTCGGCCGAGGGGTATTCGCGCCTGCGCGGCATGGGCAACATGGACTGGGCGCTCTCCAATCCTCCGGGGGCCGACCAGCTTATCGAGTACGAGATCCGCCTCAACGAGGTCGTCGGGCGCCACAAGTGCCTGGTGATCTGCGTCTACGATCTCACCCGCCTGCCCGGCGCGACGGTGATGGATATCCTGCGGTGCCACCCGCTCGTACTGATCGACCGGACGGTCAACGAAAACCCGTTCTACACGCCGCCCGGTGCGTTCCTCGAGGAAATACGAGCTCGTAGATATCGCGACCCGGACCCGGCGCACGGCCGCTGACGGCTGACGCATGTCCGAGCCAGATTCACCCCGATCACTTCACAGCACACTACGGGACCTGCTCGGCCTCCTCGCGCTGCCGCCTCTGTGGAGCGGGCAGGACGCCGCCGGCATCCTCGCGACGACGTGCGAGGTCCTCGAGGCGCTGCTCCCGATCGACGTCGCCTACGCGATCACCCGCTGGACCGTGGGCGAATCGGCGGTCGAGGTATTACGGGTCGGGCAGCAGGATGCGACTGCACGGCTCGAGGAGCTGCGGCCGGTGCTCGCCGCCTCCTGCGGCAGGGGGATCGGCGCCGTTGGGGTCGCCATTTGTCCGCCGTTTGGCACGGTACGGACCCTCCACATGCCAGTGGGGCTCTACGCCGAGCGTGGCAACCTGCTCGTCGGCTCCTGCGACCCCATGTTCCCGGACGTGACCGCGAACGTGCTCCTGCGCGTGGCGACGAGCCTCGTGGCCACCGGCCTCGAGACCGCGCGCGCCATTCAGGAGCGCGAGCAGGCCAACCGCGCGAAGGACGAATTCCTCGCAATGCTCAGTCACGAGCTGCGCAACCCGCTGGCCCCGATCGTGACCGCGCTCCGGCTCATGCGCGTGCGCAGCGAGGGCCCGGTGAGCCGCGAGCACGCCGTCATCGAGCGGCAGGTCGAGCACGTACGCCGGCTCGTCGACGACCTCCTCGACGTCTCGCGGGTCACACGGGGGAAAGTGGAGCTGCGCCTCGAAGCGGTCGAGATCCCGCACGTGATCAGCCAGGCCGTCGAGATGGCGACCCCGATGTTCGAGCAGCGGCGCCACGACCTGCACATGGAGGTCCCGGTGGGCGGCCTCGTGGTGCAAGGGGACCGATCGCGGCTCGCCCAGGTGGTCACGAATCTCCTGACCAACGCCGCTCGGTATACACCGCCCGCCGGCCGCATCGTCGTCCGGGCCGCCCGCGTCGACCACGAGGTCGTGATCATCGTCGTCGACAACGGGGTCGGTATCTCAGAGGAGCTCTTGCCCCGGATTTTCGACCCGTTCGTCCAGGGGAAGACGTCGATCCACCGCACCGAGAATGGTCTCGGCATCGGGCTCGCGCTGGTCAAGAACCTGGTTACCCTCCACGGCGGCACGGTCGAGGTGGCCAGCGAAGGGATGGGCAAAGGGAGCGCGTTCACCGTGCGATTGCCAGCGACCACCGCCGTCGCCGAGGCGGAGGAGGCTCTCGCTCCGTCATGCCTCTCGGAGGTGCGCGAGCGTGTCCTGCTCGTCGACGACAACATCGACGCCGGTGAGCTCCTGGCGGAGCTGCTGCGCGCCTCGGGGCACGAGGTCGCGCTCGCGCACGACGGCGCCGGGGCGCTCGAGATGCTGGACAGCTTCCGCCCAACCGTAGCGTTGCTCGACCTCGGGCTGCCGGACATGGACGGCTATGAGCTGGCCGCGGAGATGGGTCGCCGGCTGGGCACCGCAGGTCCTCGGCTGATCGCGCTGACCGGCCGCGGTCAGGCGCAGGATCGCGCTCGCAGCGCGGCGGCCGGCTTCGTCGAGCACCTCGTCAAGCCGATCAGCGTCGAGCGGCTCCTCGACGCGATCGCGGGCCGCACACCTGGTCGGTAGCTTTGGAGCCTCCAAGCATCGAAACCTCAGGATTCATCCATGACGACCTATCACGACAAGACCGAGGCCACGAGCGACGACGCAATCAAGTTCGCCTATTGGGTCCCCAACGTCTCCGGCGGCCTCGTCATCAGCAACATCGAGCAGCGCACAGGCTGGGACATCGACTACAACCGCAAGCTCGCGCAGATCGCCGAGGCGAGCGGCTTCGATTATGCATTGACCCAGGTCCGCTTCACGGCCGGCTACGGCGCGGAGTTCCAGCACGAATCGGTCTCGTTCAGCCACGCACTTCTGGCCGCCACCGAGAAGCTCGAGGTGATCGCGGCGATCCTGCCCGGCCCGTGGAACCCGGCGCTCGCCGCCAAGCAGATCGCCACGATCCATCACCTCACCCATGGTCGCATCGCCGTGAACATCGTCAGCGGCTGGTTCCGCGGCGAATTCGCCGCCATCGGAGAGTCGTGGCTCGACCACGACGAGCGTTATCGCCGGTCGGAGGAATTCATCCGCGCGCTCAAGGGTATCTGGACCGAGGACCGCTTCACCTTCCGGGGCGATTTCTATCAATTCGATAACTACTCGCTGAAGCCGAAGCCGCTCGATCCGCATCCCGAGATCTTCCAGGGCGGCTCCTCGCGCGCGGCCCGCGACATGGCCTCCCGCGTCTCCGATTGGTACCTCACCAACGGCAATACGCCGGAAGAGATCGCGAAGCAGGTCGACGACATCCGCGCCAAGGCGGCCCGGAACGACCACGAGGTGAAGATCGGCGTGAACGCTTTTGCGATCGCCCGCGAGACGGAACACGAGGCCAGGGCGGTGCTCGCCGAGATCATCGCGAAGGCGAATCCCGAGGCCGTCAACGCCTTCGGCCATGAGGTGAAGAATGCAGGCAAGGCCTCACCTGAAGGCCAGGGCAACTGGGCCAAGTCCACCTTCGAGGATCTCGTCCAATACAATGACGGCTTCCGCTCGAACCTGATCGGTACGCCACACCAGATCGCCGAACGCATCCTTGATCTCAAGCGCGCGGGCGCCGACCTCATCCTCCTCGGCTTCCTGCACTTCCAGGAGGAGGTCGAATACTTCGGCAAACACGTGATACCGCTCGTCCGCGAGCTGGAAGCGGCCGAGCCCCTGCCGATCGCGGCGGAATAGCGCCGGGCGGAGGCGGAGGGCGTGGTTGACGACAATGGTGAGGTGGTTCATAGTGATGGCCGCGATGGCCGTAGGAGACGGCCACGACGGGGGGATAGCAATGAGGAATGCCACGCTGGCAGGCAGGAAGCTCGATCGGCACTATCACGTTTGCGCATTCTTTCGCTCGCGCGACGAGGAGTATCGGGTGCTCGGCTCCTTTTATAAAGAGGGGCTGGAGTGGGGCGAGAAGGTCGTCCACGTCTGCAACCCTGCGCTGCGCCACGAGCACCTTGCTCGGTACGCACGGCTCGGGGTCGACGTCGAGGGGTGCCAGGCGCGTGGGCAGTTCCAGGTACTGAGCTGGGAAGAGGCCTACCTGAAACACGGCTGCTTCGATCAGGACCGTATGCTCCAATCGTGGGCTGACTTTGAAAGCACGGCGCGCGCCGAGGGGTATCCGCGTATGCGCGGCATGGACAACATGGGCTGGATGCTGGACAATGCTCCGGATTTCGACGAGCTCATCGAGCTCGAGATACGCTTCAGCAAGCTCACCTCCCCCCAATGCATCGCGGTCTGCGTCTACGACGCCAACAGCATGCCCGGCGCGACGATGATGGATCTCCTGCGCTGCCACCCGCTCGTGCTGATCAACGGGACGATGTGCGAAAACCAGTTCTACACGCCGCCGGCCGAGTTCCTCGAGGAAATACGCGCTCGTAAGTATCGCGCCGAGGGCCGACGCGCGGCCGCGCACGGCTGACCCGTAGGATCGCGCTCGCACTCGATGGCGGTTCAGCCGGAAACACGAGGTGCAGGCGATGGGCACGACAGGGGTCGAGATCCCTCGGGAAATCACCGACAAGTGGCAAGAAATCGTCGATCTCCTCGCCGAGATCCTGCAGATCCCCGCGGCGTTGATCGTGAAGATCGAGCCGCCCGAGATGGTCGTCGTCGCCTCCAGCGAATCGAGGGGCAACCCTTACCCGGTCGACGAACGGGCGTGCACCAACGCCGGGTACTATTGCGAGGCGGTGATGAGCACCCGGCGGCCGCTGCTGATCGCCGATGCGTTGTCCGACGAAAAATGGCGATCGAGTCCGGACGCCAGTCTGGGGCTGATCTCCTATCTAGGCTTTCCGATCCTCTGGCCCGGCGGAGACGTCTTCGGGACCATCTGCGTGCTGGACTGTAAAAAGAACGCGTACAGCGACGTATCGCAGAGGTTGCTCGTGCAGTTCCGCCAGGTCATCGAAGCCGACCTGCGATCGCTTCTAGCCATCGATGCTCGCCTGAGGGAAGAGGCCCAGGCCAAGGAGCGCCTGGAAGCGCAGGTGGCAGAGCGCACGGCCGAGCTCACCAGAATCAATGCACAGCTCGCGCGCGACATCGCCGAGCGAAGGCGTGCTGAAAAGGCGTTGCGCGCGAACCAGCAGCTTTTGCAGGCCATCATCGATAACTCGACCGCGGTGATCTACGTGAAGGATCGGGAAGGGCGTTATCTGTTCGTCAATCGCCACTTCGAGGAGCTGTTCCGGGTCACTCGGGAGGGCATCATCGGCATGGTTGACTATGATGTGTTCCCTGCCGAATGCGCAGATGCCTTTCGCGCGATCGACGAGCGGGTGTTCGCCACCGGAAGTGCGGTGGAAACGGAGGCCGTGGCGCCGCACGACGACGGCCTCCACACGTACATCACCCTCAAGTTTCCCCTCCGCGACAACGCCGGCGCCCCGTACGCGGTCTGCGGCATCTCGACCGACATTACGGAGCGGAAGAGGATCGAGGAGGAGCGTATCCGGCTCCTCGCGCAAGAGCAGCAGGCCCGCGCAGCCGCCGAGGAGGCGGAGCGTCGCGCGGCCTTCCTGGCCGAGGCTGGGGCGCTCCTCGCAGAGTCGCTCGATTACAATGAGACGCTCGCGCGCCTCGGGAAACTGTGCGTGCAATCGCTCTCCGATTGGTGCGTGATTGACGTCGTGGAAGGCAGAGAGATCCGACGCATCTCCGGCGCACACAAGGACCCCGCGAAGGAGCCGTTGCTCGACGAGCTACGACGCCGGTATCCTCCTCGCTGGGATTCCCCCCACCCGGCGGCCAGGGTCTTGCGGACAGGTCAGCCAATTCTGCTCTTGCCCGCAGATCTCACCGACGAAGCCGTGCGGCAATTCGCCGTGGATGACGGGCACGTGAGGCTCAGCCGCGCGCTCGGGACAGGGAGCTCCATGATCGTGCCGCTCGTGGCGCGCGGGCAAACGCTCGGGGTGCTGAGCATCGTCTCGTCCGCGCCGGGTCGCAGCTATGATGGCGCCGACCTCGAGCTGGTCACGGATGTGACGCGCCGGGCCGCGATCGCCATCGACAATGCGCGCCTCTACCGCGAGGCGCAGGAGACGGCCCGCATCCGCGAGGACCTCGTCTCCATCGCGTCGCCTGAGGTCTGCACGCCGCTCACGCCGCTCAAGCTGCAGCTCCAGCTCGTCGACAGCGTGCTCGACGTGTCGCGTATCGCCCAGGGACAGTTCGCTCTGGAGCTCGAGGAGGTCGACCTGCCCGCGCTGGTGCGTGGCACGGTGGACCGGTTCCAGGAGCTTTTGGCCAAGGCGGGCTCGCGGAGCGAGCTCCGGGCGGAGCTGGGCGTGACCGGCCGGTGGGATCGCCTGCGCATCGAGCAGGTCGTCGTCAACCTGCTCAGCAATGCAATCAAGTTCGGCCTCGGTCGACCGATCGAAATCCGCGTCATGGCGTACGGGGGGTTGGCGATCCTCTCCGTGCAAGATCACGGGCTCGGCATCGTGCCGGAGGACCACGAGCGCATTTTCGGGCGCTTCGAGCGGTGCTCAGGGAAGTCGCTCGGGGGGCTCGGGCTGGGATTGTACGTCGCGCGGGAAATCGTTGCAGCGCACGGGGGCGCGATACGGCTGACGAGCGAGCCAGGCGTGGGCTCGTGCTTCAGCGTCGAGCTGCCGCGGGACCCGTCTCTTTCGGGGTTTCGGGCGGCCGGGTAGCCTCTTCCGCGAGCGCGGCGCGCACGCGTGCAATCGCCGCCGGCCCCATGCTGAGACGCGTGATCCCGAGCCCGACGAACGTCGCCGCGAGTTTCGGATCTGCCGCAGCCTCGCCGCATACGGACACGGCGCGCCCCGCCGCCTGGCCCGCTTTCACCACCCGACCCACGAGATCCAATACCGCCGGATGCCCCGCATCCGCGAGCGCGGCGAGCCTCGGATGGCCGCGCTCCGCCGCGAGCGTGTATTGCGTGAGATCGTTCGTCCCGATGCTGAAGAAATCGACATGCGGCGTGAGCCGTTCCGCGAGGAGCGCCGCCGCCGGCACCTCGACCATGATGCCGAGCGGGACGGGCCAAAGATGGGGTTTTCCCGCGGCGTCGAGCGCGTTCGCGGCGCGCGCGAGGATGGCCTTCGTGGCCTCGATCTCGGATGCCGTCGAGACCATCGGGATCATGATCCGCACGTCCCGGCCTCGCCCGGCGCGGAGAATCGCGCGGAGCTGCGTCTCCAGCAGATCGGGCCGATCGAGGGAGAGGCGAATGCCACGCAGGCCGAGGTAGGGGTTTTCCTCGGGAGGAACGTGCAGCCACGGTAAGCGCTTGTCGCCGCCCGCGTCGAGGGTGCGAATCACGATGGGCGCGCCGGGGAAGGCGGCGAGGACCTCGGCGTACAGGTCCGCTTGTTCGTCCTCGCCGGGCGCGTCGCTGCGGTCGAGGAAAAACATTTCCGTACGCAAAAGGCCGATCCCGAAGGCCCCCGCTTCCTTGGCGGCGCGTGCTTCGAGCGGGCTCGCCGCATTGGCCCAGAGCTCGACCGTGGGGCCGGAGGGAATGGTGACCTTGCCGTGAAACGTCGCCGCGGAAAGCCGCGCCGCCCGTTCTTCGGCGCGACGGCGTTCGAGTGCGGCCGTGATCGCCGGGGCCGGATCGATCCACACCTCGCCGGTCCCGCCGTCGAGGCCAAGACGGGCAGGGGATTCGGGCAGATCCTGCAAGAGAGCCGCGGCGCCGAAGACGGCGGGAATCCCCGCGCCTCGCAGGAGGATCGCGGCGTGGGAGGTCGGGCCGCCGCGCAGGTCGACGACGCCGAGCACGCGGGCCGGATCGAGGCGCGCGGCTTCGCTCGGCAAGAGCTCGTCAGCGAGGAGAATGGCCGGCGGGCCTTCGGGCAAGGCCACCGCGGGCGCGGCGCCGAGCGCGCGCAGGACGGCGAGCTCGATGTCGCGCAAATCGGCGACGCGGGCGCGCATGTACGGGTCGTCCGCGCTCGCGAGGGCCTCGGCCGCACGATTGACGCCGGAATGATAAGCGATGGCGGCATTGTGGCGAGATTCCGTGACGAGCTCGCGAGCGGTCCGCAGGATGACGGGATCTCGGAGCAGCGCGCCGTGCATGGTCGCCATGTCGTCGCGACCAAAGGCGGAGCGGATTTCCCGCTCGACCCGGTCGAGCGCGGCCGTGAGCTTTTCGAGCTCGGCGGCCGGATCGTCGACGGAATGGTCAGACAAACGGAGGGTGGCCCTTTGCAGGCGAACACAAGGACCCACGGCGACCCCGGCTGCAATGGGAATCCCGCGGCCCTTTGTGGCCTCCGCCGTCGCCTGCGGCGGGGGAGCATCCTTCGTCCCGGCCTCGCGCACGAGGGCCGCGAGGGCGCGGACGGCGGCCTCCGCCTCGCGCCCCGTCGCGGCGATTCGCAAGACGTGGCCGCACCGCGCACCGAGCCCCGCGAGGGCAATCACGCTGTCCGTCGTCCGCGGCCCCTTGCCGTTCGTTCGATTTTCGACCGTGATCTTCGCGTCGAACTGGGACGCACGCGAAACGATCCGCGCCGCGGGCCGCGCATGCAGGCCGTGCGGGTCCACGATTTCGGCATCCTCCCAGGTCTCGTTTTCAGCGGTCTTTTCGACCGGCACTGGTGCGGGCGCGGCTTCCCCGAGCTGCTCCTCCTTGGCCACGAGCCCCCGCCGCGCCTCGGCCGCGACCTCGTCGAGGCTCCCGCCGCCCGCCGCGCGCACCGCCGCGGCGACCGCGCCCTCGACGAACGGCCCCGACGAGAGCCGCGTCTTCGCAGCGATCGACGCATCCACGAGTTCGAGCGCGGTCTCGGCGCTCAAGAGCGCGCTGCCGAGATCCATCAAGACGACCGCGCCTTGCGCACCGGCCGCGCGTTCGAGTGCCGCGACGATGGCCATGGCATCGGTGCCGAGCTCCTCGCCCGCCTCCCCGACGCCCGCCGCGCATTCGATGATCACCGCGTCGCCCGTCATTTGCGTCGCGAGCTTGCGCGTCGCCTCCGCGAGGGCGCGGCTATGGGAGACGAGGACGAGCCCGACCGTCGTTTTGCTCATTCCGCTGCTGCCTCGGCGAGGCTCCGGACGAGAAGCCACATCGACGTGGCGCCCGGATCCTGATGGCCCGCGCTCCGCTCCCCGAGATAACTCGCCCGTCCTTTGCGCGCCACGAGCGGAATCGTGGCCTCCGCGCCCTGCCGCGCCGCCTCGGCCGCCCGCGCGAGCGCCTCGGCGAGCGTTACCCCCGCGGCGCCCTCGAATGCCTGGATCGCCGGTCCCAGCGCGTCGACCATCGTCTTGTCGAGCGGCTCGGCCTTGCCCCGCTTCTGGATGCCCGCGAGCCCGGCCGCAAGCGATTGCTGGATCGCCGTCCGATCAAGCTCGGCTTTTCCAGCCGCGATCTTCGCCGCTTCCAGGAACAAGGTCCCATAAAGCGGACCGCTCGCGCCCCCGACGGTCGAGAGCAACGTCATGCCCACGGTCTTCAGGATCGCGCCGACATCCTCCCGCGGTTGCCCCGCGAGCTTGCCGCGCACGGCCGAAAAACCGCGCGCCATGTTCGCCCCGTGATCACTGTCGCCGATGGCCGCATCGAGCTCGGTCAGGTATTTTTCATTTTCCACGATCACCGCGGCCGCACGCTCGATCCAGACGACCACGGCATCTCCGTTCAACACCTCGCGTCCCACGTCAAACCCCCCAGCGCAGCGCCGCCGTGTGCACGGGCGCATCCCAGTACCGGACCATCTCCTCGTCGACCTCGAGCAGCGTGATGGACACGCCCGCCATTTCAAGGGACGTGATGTAAGGACCGACGAGGCTCCGCACGACCCGAAGGCCCCGCGCCGCCGCGAGCTCGTGCGCCTTGCGGAACACCACGTAAAGCTCGAGCAGCGGCGTGCCGCCGAGGCCATTGACGAAAAGGAGCACGTCCTTCCCGGCCCGGAACGGGAGATCGTCGAGGATCGGATCCATCAACATTTCCGTGAGCCGATCGGCCGGTTCGAGCTTCGCGCGCCGCCGCCCGGGCTCGCCGTGAATGCCGATGCCGACCTCGATTTCGTCCGGCCCGAGCTCGAACGAGGGTTTTCCCGCGTGCGGTACGGTGCACGGCGTGAGCGCGAGCCCCATGCTGCGCCCGTGATCGTTCACGCGCCGGCCTAGCGCCGCGACGTCCGCGAGACCGCGCCCCGCCTCGGCCGCGGCGCCGCAGATCTTCTCGACGAGCACCGTGGTGCCGACGCCGCGACGTCCCGCCGTGTAAAGGCTGTTCTCCACGGCCACGTCGTCATTCACGAGCACGGTCTCCGTGGCGATTCCCATGTCGCGCGCGAGCTCGGCGGCCATCTCGAAATTCATGACGTCGCCCGTGTAGTTCTTGACGACGTGGACGACGCCCGCGCCGCCGTCGACGGCGCGCGTGGCTTCGAGGATCTGATCGGGCGTGGGGCTCGTGAACACCGCGCCGGGACACGCGGCATCGAGCATCCCGCGCCCGACGAACCCGCCATGCAACGGCTCGTGCCCGCTGCCGCCGCCGGAGAGGACGGCGACCTTGCCACGCACGGGCGCATCGGCGCGCACGAGGAACGCCGGGTCGAGCTGGACGCGGAGGAGATCCGGGTGAGCGACGGCCATGCCCGCGAGGGCCTCCTTCACGAGATCGGAAGGCGCGTTGAGGAGCTTCTTCATCGGGGCGGAGGATACCGAAAGACGGGAGCGGCCCGCGAGAGGAATCGGCAGGAGGCGGGAGCGGAGGGGGCGGAGAATGGAGAGGGAAAAGCTTCCAGGCGAGCGATCCGCCTGGGGCGACTTGCCGTTCTGCGCTGCGACTGCAGGTTGCGGAGAGGAGGGGGATTGATGGTCAAAAATCGCATTCAATGTTTGTTCGTGGTAGGCATCCTCGGTGCGGGGCTCGCCGTGGTCGCGGCGCCGCTCGCGGCGCGGGCCGATATCCCGGCACCGGCACCGGAGCTCGTCGAGGAAACCGTGGACGCGCTCGTCGACGGGTCCGTGGACGAGGACGTCGACGAGAACGTGGACGAAGGGAGCTCCGCGCTGGAGACGCAGCGGCGTCGCGGGGGCTGGGACGGCGGCCATCGTCGCGGGGGCTGGGACGGCGGCCATCGTCGCGGGGGCTGGGACGGCGGCCATCGTCGCGGGGGCTGGGACGGCGGCCATCGTCGCGGGGGCTGGGACGGCGGCCATCGTCGCGGGGGCTGGGACGGCGGCCATCGTCGCGGGGGCTGGGACGGCGGCCATCGTCGCGGGGGCTGGGACGGCGGCCATCGTCGCGGGGGCTGGGACGGCGGCCATCGTCGCGGGGGCTGGGATCACGGCGGCTGGGATCACGGCGGCTGGGACCACTGAGGTATTCCGAGGAGCGTCGCCCGCAGGGAGGGCCTGCGGGCGGCGCTGGGAGGAACCACCATGCGATCGACACCGCGCCGATGGTTGCTCGTCCTGGCCGCCGCCCATTTGCTCCTCGTGACGCTCGGGGCGGCCGGCGTGGAGCTCCGCGAGGTCGGGCCCATCGGGCGGCTCCTCGACCATTACGGACTCGCCTCCGGCGCCGGATGTGAATACGACTTTTTCACGTCCAGGGATCATGGCCAGTTCGTGCTCCACGTGGACGTGATCGACGCCGAGGGCCGGCGGACCACGCACTCCCTCGGCACGGGCGCGAGCCACGAGGCCGAGCTCCGCGTCGCGCACATCGCGGGCGAGTTCGAGACCGCCGAACCCGCGCTCCGGCGCGAGCTGGCCAAGTCACTCGCCGCGAAGATGTTCGAAAGGCACCCCGAGGCGCGCGAGGTCGTCGTGCGCGTCGAGTATTTCGTGGTGGTCTTGATGGACGAGCACCGGAGCGGCCGCGAGCCACGAGTCAGCCGATTCTACGATGCGAGGTTCCGAAAGCCGCGCCCGCGGCTCGAGGCACGTCATGGAAGCGCCCATTCTGGATGATTCATCCCCGAGGGCCGGCGCGTGCCGGGCCCTCGACGTGTTCCTGTTCGCGCCGGCCACGGCAAGGCCCCTCGCGGCCTTGCGGATCGGCCTCGCCTCGGTGCTCCTCGTGCAGGCGGCCGTCGTCCACGCGGAGTTTTTCGATTGGTTCTCGCGCGACGGCCTCTTCCAGGGGGATCTGAACCGCGCTTTCGGCCCCACGTTCGGGCCGCGGACGGGTGATCTGCTCGCCTGGTTGTCCCCGCTCGGCGTCGGAGAGGCGGCGGCCCTTCGTGCGATCGGCGCCGCCTACGTCGTGGCCCTCGTCATGCTCGGCCTCGGCCTCTTCACGCGCGCGGCCGCCGCGCTCGCGTGGTTTCTCCACTGGACGCTGATGAACAGCGCAGCCCCGCTGATGTACGGGGTGGATCAGTATGCGCACATCTTTCTATTTTACGCGATCTGGGTCCCGGTCGGTCGCGCGGCTTCGCTCGACGCCTTGATCTCGGGCGCCTCGCGCGCGCCCACGGCGGGGGCGCGGGTCGGGCTACGGATCATGCAAATACACCTGTGCATCTCGTATTTCGCGAGCGGCGTGGAGAAGGCGACGCTCCTCGACTGGTGGAACGGCGAACTCATCTTCCGGGCCCTCTCGCTCCCGGATTATCGCAGGTTCGACATGTCCTGGCTCGCCCAGTACCCCGCGCTCGCACAGCTCGCTTGCCTTGCCACGCTCGTCGTCGAGATCGGCTATTGCGTCTTCATCTGGCCGCGTCGCACGCGGAGGCTCTGGCTCACGGCGGTCCTGGGTCTCCACCTCGGAATCGCCGTCTTCCTCGGCCTCCACTTCTTCGGCATCATCATGTGCGTGCTGAACTTCGCGCTCTTCGGGATCTCTCCCGAGCCGCGCCCCGATCAGGCCGCCTTTTTTGCCGGGACGGCACCCGGCGAGAGCTCGACCTTGACCCAGCCGGGCATGCGCCGATCGAAAGCTTTGTAGGCGTCGATCACGGAGACGAGCGGCTCCCGGTTCGTCAGGATCTTCGTGGGATCCACGACGCCGCTCGCGACGTGCTCGAGCAGCTTCGGGATGTACCGGCGGTGCGGGCAATTGCCCATGTTCACCGTGAGGTTGCGCATCATGGCCATCCCGATCGGGAACCATTTCATCTGCGGCGGGTAGACGCCGACGATGGACAACGTCCCAGCCTTCGCGAGCGCCTCCACGGCCCAGGTGAGGGCCTGTGACGGGGCATCTCCCGGGTGCCAGTTGTCGCCGACCTCGTGCGTCTTCGGCGCCACCTGCTCGACCATTCGCTCGGCTTCCTTTTTTTCCTCGCGGCTGACCTTCGCCGGCCCTGCGTGCGGCCGGTTCGCGTCGACGCCCACGGCGTCGATGGCACGGTCCACGCCGATCCCGTCCGTGAGGCGCAGGATCGTCTCGATCGGATCCTCCTCGTTGTAATCGATCACCTCCGCGCCGAGCGCGCGCGCCATTTCGAGGCGCGAGAGGACCGTGTCGACCGCGAGGATCCGATCCGCGCCGAGCATCTGCGCGCTCACGATGGCGAAGAGCCCGACGGGGCCGCAGCCGAACACGGCCACGGTGTCGCCCGGCGTGATCTCGGCGAGCTCGGCGCCGAAATACCCCGTGGGGAAGATGTCCGAGAGCAGGATCGCCTGATCGTCGCTCACGCCGTCGGGCAGCTTGACGAGGCCCACGTTCGCGAAGGGGACGCGGGCAAACTCGGCCTGGAGGCCGTCGAACGGGCCGCTCTGGATGGGCCCGCCGAAAAAGGCCGTCCCCGCCTGCTTGCCATTCGGATTCTTGTCGCACTGCGATTGATATCCGGCCCGGCAGTACGAGCAGGTGCCGCAGGCAATGGTCGAGGCGATGACGACGCGGTCGCCCTTTCGCAGGTTTCGCACGTCCTTGCCGAGCTCCTCGACGATCCCGACCCCCTCGTGCCCGAGGATCGTGCCCGGCTTCATCCCGGACATCGTCCCGCGGACGAAGTGCAGATCCGTCCCGCAGATGGCGCTCGCCGTCAGGCGCACGATGGCGTCTGTCGGCTCTTTGATCTTCGGCTCCCGCACGTCATCGAGCCGGATGTCCCCGACCCCGTGAAACACGACGGCTTTCATGCGACCTCCCCCTTGCCAGGGCCCTAACGCCAAGGGCCCGCCTTGCCCAGGGAGGAATATGCCTCGGAGCGCTCGGTGGGCTCTTCACGCACGCGCTCGTTTGCTCTATGACGTATGCATGAGCTTCGTTGCACGGTGCGTGGGCGTGGTGGCGCTCGTGGGGTGCTCGTTCGCGGGTGTGGCGCGGGCGGACGAGGGCGCGGCCGAGGTCAAGACCGAGGCTGCCGAGATTCAGCTCAAGAATGGCGGCACGATGCGCGGCACGATCGTGACCGTCGAGCCGGGGCAACGCGTCATCGTCATCATCGCGGGCGAGCAGAGCGTCATCCCGTGGGCCGAGATCGCGAAGATCGTCGGCGGCACGCAGGGCTCCGCCGCGCCCGCGCCGACGCCCGCGCCTGCGCCGCTCGCGCCGGCGGAGGGCGTGCCGCTTGTCCACATCGAATCGAACTGGCCCGACCTGGAGCTCGCGCGGATCGACGGCGACGTGGGGGGCGGGCACCACCAGCCAGAGTACGTTGGACCCAATACGATCACGAAATTCATGTGTCGCGCGCCGTGCGACAAGCTCGTGGACGGACGGGACGGCCATCGATTTTTCATCAGCGGCCCCGGCATGGTGCCAACCGAGTCTTTCCGTCTCGAGGGCCTGGAGGGCCACGTGACCGCGCGCGTCAAAGGCGTCAGCATGGCCCGGTTCACGGGGGGCTTCCTGGGGACCGTGCTGGGAGGCTTTTTCGTGCTCAGCGGCGTCGCGATCGCCGGTATGAGTTACACGATCGACACGACCCCGACGCCCGAAGTCCCGGATCCGGCGAGGCAGATCAACACGGTCCGCACGATCGGCCTCGTCACGCTCGGCATCGGCGCAGCGGGGTTCATCGGGGGGATCATGCTGCTGTCGGAGGGCCGCACGCGGGTCGAGCTCGTCAAGGCGCAAAAGGGGAACACGGGCGTCGTCGTGGAGAACGGGATTTTGCGATTTTGACGGAGACAGCCTCGAGAGCAGGCGCTTGCCACCCAGGCGGACCGGTTTAGGTACGCCTGGAGGGCATAACCATGAAGAAGAACCTGTTTCCGATTCTCGCGCTTGGTCTCGGTCTCGTGACGGGGTACGCGGCGGAGGCCTCGGCCCGGGAGCCGATCATCATCCAGCATCCTCCGCCCCGCGTGCCCGCGGTCAACGTGGCGCCGTTCCTCGACGCCGGCTGCGTCCGCAGTGACGACACGCTGGATTGCTCGGCATCCTCGACGATTCAGCCATTCGGGTGTTTCGGAAATACCCTCCGTATCGACGAGGCGCTCGGCGGCCTCGCGTCGCGCGTGGCCATCGCGGAGTGCAACGCGGACGCGCGCGAGGGGTCGCCGGTGGGGATCGTCAACCTCGGCTGCATGCTGCCGCAGAAGCGGCGATACCTCCTTGCGACGGGCGGCGGGAACTTCGAGCTCATCGACACGGCGGCGAAGTTCATCGATCGCTTTGCCCCGGTGACCTCGAAGGCGGAGGCGCTCGGTTTCGCGGTCGCGCTGACGACGGCCGATCCGGAGTACTCGATCGACATCGACGACGGGCGTGATTTCCTCGTGGATCGAATCGAGACGACGAACATCCGGCGCGTCCGCGGAGGATTCCGGGTGCGGCTGTTCGACATGGAGCTCTGCGGATGCGGGCTGCACCCGACGTCGGCGGTGGATTACTTCGTGCCGAACAGCGGGCGGGTGAGGGTCGCGGACCGGGAGCAGGTCTACCGGTTCACGGGGGTCGTCTGCATCGATTGACGGCCGAAGGCGCTGCTACTGCGTCCGCAGGATAAGGTGGAATCCGAACGGCGTCTCCACGACGCCGCTCGTTTGTCCCACCGACAGTTTTTCCACGGCCTCTTCGAATTCGCGGATCATCGCGCCCCGCGGGAACGTGCCGAGGTCGCCCCCGCGTTGCGCGGCGCCCGGCTCGTCGCTGTACTGCGCGACGATGTCCTCGAAGCTCGCCCCTGCGGCCAATCGCTTGCGCGCCTCCTCCGTGCGCGCGAGTGCTTCGGCCCGCGTGCGCGTGACGTGCGCGGGGGCGCGCTTCGCGCCCGCATACATGACGATGAGGTGCTTCGCTCCCATGCGCCCCGCGGCGGTCGCCACCGAGGCCGTGGACGCGGGCGCAGGCGGCGTCGGGGACGGCGGCGGGCTCAGGGGCGGCGGGGTTGTCGCCACGAGCGGCGCGGGCTTGCGGGCGTCGGCCTTCAAGGTGTCGGGGGCGATGGGCTCGCGCTTCAGAGCTTTGGTGACGTACCGCTTTTGGGTGCGGAGGGGCTGCGCGCCGCTCATGAAGTAATCGTTGATCACGAAGGCCGGCGTGCCAAAGATCTTCAGGCGCTCGGCGAGCTCCCGATCGGCCTGGACCACCTTCCAATGCGTGCGCGCGTCGAGCGCCGCCGAGAGCTTCGCCACGTCGAGCCCCGCCTCGGCGGCTTTGCGCTCGATCGAGGGGCGGCTCAAGCCCTGCTCGGATTGATCCTCCCAGAGGCGCGCTGCGAACGCCCAGAAGCCGGCCTCGCCTTTTTGCCGGAAGGCCTCGACGGAGGCTTCGGCGGCGAGCTGCGCCTGCCTGTGGAAGGGGAGCGGCAAATGCCGCCATACGACACGGACCTTGCCCGGATAGGCGGCGAGGAGCTGCTCGACATCCGCCTGCACGCGTTTGCTGAAGGGGCACTGGAAATCGGCGAACATTTGAATGGTCACCGCTGCGCCCGCCGGCGCGCCTTTGCCCGGATTGTCCTTCGTGGGCGCGGGGGCGAGGAGCCTCTCCATGGGGGCGGGGGCCTTCGCGTCCTTCTGGAGGGCATCGTAGATCTGCGCGGCCGGCGTCCCGCCGGCGACGAGTTTTCCCGCCTTCGTGATCTCTTCGTCGATGATGGCCTCGAACTGCTCGCGGGGCTGGGCTCCGATGAGCCGCCGGCCATTGACGAAGAAATGAGGCGTGCCCGACGCCTTGAGGTCCTCGGCCAGATCTTGATCTCCCTCGATACGCGTGGCATGCGCGTGTGATGCGATCGCCTTCTTCACGCGCTTGACGTCGAGGCCGAGCGCGATCGCGAGGTTTTCGAGATCGGCATCCGCGAGGCGCTCCTGGGTATCGAAGAGCGCCTGGAACGCCTTCCAGAACGCAGCCTCTCCTTTTTGCGCGCCGGCCTCGATCGCGAACTCCGCGGCCGGCTCGGCGCGCGTATGGAAGGGCAGGGGGTTGTGCTTGAAGACCAGGCGCAGTTTGTCGCCGTATTTGGCCTCGAGCTCGGCGATCGTCGTGAGGGAGCGCTTGGTGAAGGGGCACTGAAAATCGCCGAACATCACGATCGTCACGAGCGCGGATGATTTGCCGCGCGCCGGGGAGCCGGCGAGGGGCACCTTCCAGACCGTGGTCGTGTCCGGCGGCGGGGAGGATGGCGGGGGCGACGGCGTTTTCTCACGGTTCCGCTCCGAGAGCTCGGCATATACGTGCTCGGGGTCGATGCCCGAGCGCCGGAGCGCGGCGGCCTCTTTGAGCTCGGCGTCGATGAGCTCCTGGAACCTCGTGATGGGCTGGGCGCCGGAGAGGAAAATGCCATTGACGAACGTAGCCGGGGTCCCGGTGACGCCGACCTTCTTGCCGAAGGCCATGTCGGCGTCCACGTTCGCGGCAAAACGTTGTTGATCGAAGGCGGCCTGGAAGGCCGAAGGATCCACGCCGCTCTCCGCAGCCCACGCGGTGAACGACTGCGGTTCGAGGTAGCGTTGGTTTTGGAAGGCGAGAGTGTGAAACTTCCAGAATGCGCCCGCGCCCCCGAGCCGCAGCACGGTCTCGGCCGCGAGGTGCGCGGGGCGGGCATTTTTATGGAAGGGGAGCGGGTTGTGTCGCCAGACGACGCGCAGCTTGTCCGGCCCGTATTGCTCCTGCAGGAGGGCGAGCGTGGCCATGAGCCGGGACGTGAAGGGGCATTCGAAGTCGCCCCAGATGACCATCGTGACCGGGGCGAGCGCGTTTCCCCAGATGGGATCCTTGGGCCCGACGGGGATGAAGGTCCCGGGGTCGGGGAACGCCGCCGCACCTTCGGCCGCGCCCTCGCCCTCGTCGGCCATCTCGGGGGCGGGCACGGTGACGGGTTTGTCCTGGTTCGCCGTCGTAGGCTGCACGGAAGGCGGTGGCGCGCAAGCGGCGAGCAAAACCAGGACGGTCGAGACGAGCGCCGCGCGGCGCCGTCCACGTGCGTGGCTCATCGGAAATCCTCCATCGGGGTGCGGGAGACTACCCGATGACAGTCGGGCGGGGAAGGCCATGGGATCACATCCCGCTCTGAATCAGGAAGCCGTCTCCGGCGAGGACCAGCACCATCCGGTTGTCGTCGGAGAGGGTCTTCGGCTGGGCCCCGGCGAAGCGATACGTCGCGGTATAGAAGTAATCGACGAGGATGACGTCGTTCTCGCGCACGATGCGGCGGTAGTGAATCTCGTACCGGATCTCCTGGGCATTTCCGAACGATGTTCGCAAATAACTTTCGAGCGCCTGGGCGTCGACGTCGTCTGCCGGGTCGACGTTCCCGCCATCCTCGTAGTAATCGGGCGCGGCCATGGAGACGAGGAGATCGACGTTTTTCTCCTCGACGGCCGTGCGGTAGCGCTCGCAAAAGGCGATCACGGCGGCGTTCTCCGGCGTGTTGGGCACGTCGGACTTCAGGATGTAACGCGCGGAGGAGGGCGGCGCCGGCTGTCGCGGCGAATCCTCGACCTCCGGGGCGGCTTGCGCGGGCCGCGAGGCCAGGACAACCACGTCGACGGGAGCGCGCGTCGGCGGAGGCGCGGCGCAACTCGACAGCAGCAGCGCAAAAAGCGAGAGCAGGCGGAGCGTGGAGCGGCGCATGTCTATGGGCCAAGGATAGCGGATGTGGAGCGGAAACGGCAGGCGGATGTGCGCGAGCAACGTGACTTCGACCACGAGCCCCTCTATGCTGAGATTTCAGGACGGCGCGTCGCGCCCCTTCGCAAGGAGCTTCCGTGGAGTTGAGAGTTGCCCTCGTCGCCGGAGCGGTCGGCGCGCTGGCCGGTTGTGCCGGTGCCGCGGCCGGGTCGCCTCCCAGCCAGGCGGACACCGAAGCAGAGCCCGACCCGGAGGCGGCCAAAGCCGCCTTCCTGGCCTCGAATGAGAACTTCGCCCGGCTGCCTCCCAGCCAGGCGGACACCGAAGCAGAGCCCGACTTGGAGGCGGCCAAAGCCGCCTTCCTGGCCTCGAATGAGAACTTCGCCCGGCTGCGCGCGCTCGAGGTGGTCGACGTGCGTTCCCTCGCCCAGGATATGCCTGGGCATACGCCCAGTTGTTATTCGAGCTGCAAGCACGAACGGATCGCCATGATACGCCTGGGCAAACTGGTCGACGTCGCCGAAGCCGCGGTGAAGTCTCCCGTACCGAACGCCTGCGACGACGCGACCATCGACAAGAACGTCGCCGCGCTGAATGCGCTCCATATCGTGCAAGTCGGGGGGCTGATCAAGGAAGAGCCCAAGAACAACGCGAGCTGTTACAATCGGCCCTGCGAGGCCGATCTCCAGGCCGCCAAGGCCGTCACGTGCGAGCGCGCCGGGAAGCTCGCGAGCATCGTGAACGCGACCAAGGACCTGTGAGGGCCCGTTTTCCCGAGGTGAAAGGACGCCTCGGGCTGGGGGTCGGAATGGATCTCCCCTGGGGCGCCCCCGTCGGGTTCGCCCATGAGCCCGGGCGTGGGGATCACGCGACGGATCCGGTCGTGCGATTTCTATCGTCCCACGCTGGGGCCTTTCGGTACCTGTTCACGTCGTTCCAGCCCCGGAGCAGAAATCGCCTCGATCCACGCGATTACTTCGACGCCTACGACGATCTGTTCGCCCGCATTCCGGCGTTTTCCGTGCGCGCCCTCCACCAGACGACCTTCAACCTGGGCGCGCTCGAAGCCTACGATCGAAGCCGGATCCTCGATTTCACGAACGCGCTCGTCGACCGGTACCAGTTTGCGTGGGTGAACGAGGATCTCGGGCTCTGGTCGATCCATGGCAGGCCCTTGCCCTATCCACTCCCGCCGTACCTCACGCCCGCGGGTCTCGACGCCGCCATCCGGAACACGGCCGAGGTGCAAGAGAAGCTATCCGCGCCGCTTTTCGTGGAGTTTCCCGGATTCTCCGACGGAACGAGTTTTTGCATCGGCCAGATGCACGCCTATGACTTTTTCCGGGCCGTCGTGGAGGAGACGAGGTCGCCGGCCACGCTCGACGTGGGGCATCTCCTTTCGTATCAATGGCTGCTCGGCAAGCGGGGCGAAGCGCTGTTTGGCGATCTGGAACGGCTCCCGCTCGATCATTGCTTCGAGATTCACCTCTCGGGATGCGAGATCGAAGAGGATTCGTTCATGGATTGCCATCACGGCGTGCTGCTCGACGAGCAACTGGAGCTCCTCCGCCGTCTCCTTCCCCTTTGTCCGCACCTGTCCGCCATCACCTACGAAGATCCGAGGCTCGACGCGGAAGGGCAGCTCGCCCCCGAGACCGTCGCGAGCTTCGAGCGGCTCCGGGACGCCGTGCGCCCCTGGTCGTCATGATCTCGCTCGATCGCGCGCTCGACCGGCTCTTGCATCATCGCTCGTACCTCGCGGCCTTCCTCGCGGGGCGCGTGGACGAGCTCGACGTGTCGGCTGACGATTTGCAGTCGCTTCTTTCGATCGATCCGGCGCAGCTCCAAAAGGCAGCCGAGCGGGTGCGCGCGGAGCTCGTTCAGCGCACGTACCGGGGGAGCGGCGGGCTTCTGTCGACGTATGCGCGCACCGTGGACGCGTGGAGGGAAAGCCATCCCGAGGATCACGAGCTCGGGGAATTGCTGTCGTCGTTCCTGGAGTCGCCGGCGTTCGATACGTATCGCGAGCATTCCCACGCAGGTCCCGGGGTTTGCCTCGAAGAGGCCTTCTTTCGGTTCTGTGAGGCGCGCGGGATCGGCGACGGCGCGATTCTGGAGGCAGAGTTTCTGACGGCGATGATGAAGGCGCTCGTCATGAGCCCGCACCCGGATTTCACCGTGCCGGCGGAGATCCGTACCATTCCGGAAGGGTTCGTCGCGGTGAGCCGGCGGGCCGGGCCCACGCTGTACGCCGCGGCGCGCGGAAGGCTCATCCACGGGCCCATCACGCCCTTTCTCGCGGATCTGCTCGTCTCGGCCGAGAGCCCGGTCGAGATCGCGCGCAAGCATCATATCGCCGCTGTCGTGCTGCAAGCGTCGCTCGAGCACCTCGCGGGGCTCGGGCTCGGCCGCTGACGGAGCGCCTATCCCGTCCCCGCCGCCTCCTCGAGTTTCGCGCGCCCGACCTCGGAGAGCATCTTCTCCAGCGCCGTCAAGCTCGGCGGCTTCGCCATGTGCCGGTCGAAGCCCGCTTGCCTCGATCGCTCCACGTCCTCCTGCAACGCATAACCGCTGAGCGCCACCAGGTAGACCGACCGCAATTTTGGATCGGCGCGCATCGTCCGCGCCACGCCATATCCGTCCATGCCCGGCAAGCCGATGTCGCAGAGCACCACGTCCGGCTCGAAGCGCCGCGCCTTCTCGATTCCCTCGGGCCCCGCGAACGCCACCTCCACCACGTGGTCGCCCATCCCGAGCGCATCGCGGAGCGTCTCCGCCGCGTCCACGTTGTCCTCGATGACGAGCACCCGCTGCGCCGGCTCCCGCGGCGCCGCCGTCGGCACCGCCGCGAGGCTCCGCGCGATCGTCGGCACGAGCGGCAGCCGCACCGTGAACACCGCGCCTCGCCCGAGCCCCGCGCTCTCGGCCGTCACCGTCCCGCCGTGCATCTCGCAGAGCCCCTTCACCAAAGACAGCCCGAGCCCGAGCCCCCCGCGGCTCCGATCGAGCGTGCGATCTGCCTGTACGAAGGGCTCGAACACGTGCCGCAGCGTCTCCGGCGCGATGCCCGCGCCGTCGTCCCGCACGCGCACGACGGCCTGGTTGCCCTCGCGCCTCACCGACAGGAACGCGTGCCCCCCGCGCTGCGTGAACTTCACCGCGTTCGTCAGCAGGTTGCCCACGACCTGCGCAAGCCGCGTGGGATCGCCGTCGACGTAGAGGGAGGCCGGCTCCACCTCGACCGCGAGCTCCACGCCCGCTTGCTCGAACGTCGGCCCGAGATCCTCGGCGATGCGATGCACGAGTTCGCCGAGCTCGACCCGCTCGCGCTGGAGCTGGATCTTGCCGCGCGAGATCCGCGTCACGTCGAGCAGGTCGTCGATGAGCCGCGTCATGTGCGTGACCTGCCGCTCGATCGCCGCGTGCGCCCGAAGCGCCTGCGGCCCTCCCGGCGCGGCGTGCTCCAGGATGTAGAGGCCGTTGCGGATCGGCGCGAGCGGGTTCCTGAGCTCGTGCGAGAGCATCGCCAAAAACTCGTCCTTGTGCCGATCCGCGGAGCGCAGCGCGGCCTCGCTCTCGCGCAGCGCTTGCTCGGCCTCCTTTCGTTGCGTGATGTCCTCCAGGATGCCCACGCTCCGGATCGGCTTGCCCGCGGCGTCGCGGATCATCCGCGCCGCGACGTGCACCCAGATGATCCGGCCATCCTTGCGGATGTACCGCTTCTCCGCGCAGTACTCGTCGACCTCGCCGCGGACCATGCGGCTGTACCTCTCCCAGTCGTCGTGGCGATCGTCGGGGTGCGTCAAGTCGCGCACCGAGCCCGAGAGCAGCTCCTCGCGGCTGTAGCCGGTGATGTCGCAGTACCGATCGTTCACGCACAGGATCCGGCCCGTCGCGGGATCCAGCTGGCCCATGCCGACGATCGCCATCTCGAAGAACGCGCGGTACTGCGCCTCGCTCTGCCGGAGCGCCTCCTCGGCGCGCTTGAACTCGGTGACGTCACGCGTGACCACGAGCCCGAGGATCTGCTTGCCCTCCTCGTCCCGCACGGGCTCGCCGCTGAAGCTGAGGAACCACTCCCGCCCCATGTCGAGACGCCGCGCGTGGAGCTGCCAGCCTGCGAAGGACTCGCCGCGCAGCACGCGCGAGACCGGCCATGCGTCGACGGGGAGCACGCGGCCGTCGAGATCGGTGAGCTGGAAGTGCGCGGCGAAGTACTCGAGGCGCGGCTGCTCGGCGCGCGTGAGGTCGTGCAGCGCCGCCTCCGCGCTGTTCACGAGGATCACCTGGCCCTTCATGTCGAAGACGACGATGCCGTCCGGGATCGCCTCGAAGGCGGCTTCGAGCTGCGCGCGGCTGTGGTTGGCGCGGGCCGCGGTCTCGCGCAGCGCTACGACGAGCCGCCCGCGCTCTTCCTCGGCGCGCTTGCGCGCCGTGACGTCGTGGAAGAAGACGGCGATGCCGCCCTCCTTCGTCGGGTACACGTTCACGTGCGTCCAGAGATCGAGCGGCGCGTAGTACGCGTCGAACTCGACGGGCACGCGCTCGCGCATGACCCGGTGGTACTCGCGAAAATAGCGTGAATGCGGGCCCGCGACCGAAGGAAAGGCCTCCCAGACGGTCCGCCCGAGCGTCTCGCTCCGCCTCGTCTGGCTTAGGCGCTCCTGGCTCGGGTTCACGAAGACGTAGCGGAACTCGTGATCGAGGACGAAGCAGGGCTCGCCACGATCGAGCACGTCGAAGGCGCGCGCGAGATCCGCGGCGTCGTGGCGCGCGTGCTCGTGCTGCTCGTGGACGTCGACGGCGATGCCGGACCACGCGAGGACGGCGCCGTGATCGTCGCGGCTCGGCGCGCTGCGGAGCGAAAACCAGCGGTAGACGCCGTCGTGCCGGCGGAGGCGGGCCTCGATCTCGAAGCATCCGGCCGAGGCGAGCGCCGAGGCCCACGCCCGAGCGGCGCGCGCCTGGTCGTCGGGGTGCAGCACGCGTTGCCAGCCGAGGCCGTGGTGCTCCGGCGCGGGGAGGCCCGTGTACGCGACCCACGAGGCGTTGGCGAAGTCGCACGCGCCGTCCGCCCGGCACGCCCAGACGAGCCCGGGCAGGCTGTCGAGGATGCGTCGACATCGGTCCTCCGCGGGGGCAGCACCTGCACGAGGCTCGGCCATGGATCCATCGACACGTGGGGCGCCGTGCCCATGATCGCAAGCAGGCGCGGCGACGGGCCGCGCGCCCGCGAAGACGTAAGGCTTGCCCCTTCACGTTCGCCCCGCGCCGGGGCAAACTGCGCGGCCGCTGTGGAGCCGAGGAAGGATCGGTTGGTCGTGAGCGAGGCACCCGGGATCTGGTTCGTGTATCGATCGCACTACGAAGGGCCGCTTTCGCGTCGGGTGCGGCGCCTCGACGCGCCGTCGATCCTCGCGTGGTTTTCCGGGAAGATGATCGAGGCCAAGAAGGCCGAGGAGCCGAGCTGCCTCTACGAGGACGAGCTCGGCGGCTACGTGTACGGGTTCGGGACGGTGTTCGAGGCGGTGAACGAGCACGGGCTCATGGCGCCGAAGTCGACGGCCGAGCTCGAGAAGATCCTGCGCAAGCACCTCTACGTCGAGGGAGGTCCGGGCAATGTGCGCATCGACGAGCACTCGCTCCGCGTGCTGACGGACGACGACGAGGTCATGCTTGCGTACTTCTTCTTCGACGACGAGGTCGCGCGCAAGCAGCCGGAGCGGGTGTCATGGCTGCTGCACGAGGAGCCGAAGCTGCCGGAGGGCGACGCGGACGGCCCGTTCACGCCGCCCTTCGAACCGGAGCTGGTCCTGCCGCGCGGCGAAGGCGAGGGGACGACGTACGCCTGTCTGCTCACGTCCTACGATGGCGAATCGATCCCGGGCCAAGCCGTGGCGATCCCCGGCGTGCGGTTGCCCGATCTCGCGTCGCACCTGCGCACTGTGGTGCCGACGAAGAAGCCGGAGTCGTGGTCGAAGGAGTGGCTCGACACGTGGCCGGTGGAGCTCCGGCTCCTGCGAGCGATGATCGAGCCGGGCCAGATCTCGATCGCACCGGCGCTCGCGAAATGCGCGGCGTATCCGCTGCGTGAGGTCGTCGTCCAGACGAACCACACCCTGCTCGGCGTGGGCGCGCATCAGCACGCGGAGGGTGAGTTTTACAAGGTGGGTACGGCGTTCAAGCTGGACGGCGATCCCACGAAGGCGATCGTGCAGGTGGGCAAGCACGCGGCACTGTTTTGCCCGCACACGTCGAGCGCGTTCGGCCACGAGCAGTGGATCCTGTTCGACGATCGCTGGGCGGCGGCGCATCCGGCGCTCGCCGCGTCGATGTTGCGGTACGCGCACGGCTGGGATCCGCTCCGCGACCCCGCGCCGCCGAAGCCCGTGGAGAGCGAGGCCGAGCGGAACGAGCGCGCCTGGAAAGAGGCGCTCGCCGGGCGCATGGAGGAGGCGGCGACGCCGTATCGTACGACCGCGAGGTTTGCCCCGGGCGACCTCGTGGAGCACATGAAGTTCGGACGTGGCCTCGTGCGCCGTGTGGATGGCGGAAAGATCGAGGTCCTTTTCAAGGACGGCGCCAGGCTCTTGGCGCACGCAATGCCAGGGTGAGGCGTAGCGCCGAGACCACCGGCGCTCCCGCTTCTGTTACCGCTCTCGCCTCCGCTCGTTTGGCGAGGGTAGCCAGACGCTTGGGCGCTCGCTAGCATCGGCCCGCGCAGAGCAAGTTGATGAAGAAGGAACACGTCACGAAGACCGCGCCCCGGTGGTTCGATCCATCCTCGCCGGTGAGCATCGCCATGCGGGACGCGCGTGTGTCCCGCCGCGACGGGCGTGGGCTCATGTCGCTCAGCGAGGCGCGCCGCCTCGTCGAGCCGGCCGAGGTCTTCCGCAAGGGTGAAGGCCGTTCGGCCGGAGGAACGATGGTGTTCGAGAGCGACCGCGTGTGGGCGGCGCTCTTGTCGCTCGAGGACGCGGCCGAGTTCGTGAAGCACGGGCGGCGCATCCGCTGGGAGTTCCAGGTGCGCGGCCGCGACAACACCGCGCTGCACGATCGGTACGGAGACGGGATCCTGCCCTGGATCGAGAGCCGCATCGAAGGCGACGGCGCGCTCGTGAACGTGCCGTGGTGCGTGGTGCCGTGCCTGCTCGCGATCGGGACGCGCGAGGCGCTCGAGGTCGCGCTGCGCGTGCAATCGATCGTGGAGCTCGCGAGCACGGGGAGCGAGATCGAGGCGGAAGAGAGCGATCTCGCGGAGGACGCGTCCACGTCGGACGACGACGGAGACGAGAGCGACGACGAGGACGAGGACGAGGACGACGAGGAAGACGCGGACGATCCGGGCGCGGACGAGGACGAGGACGACGAGCGCGCGCGCGCCGACGCAGCCACGAAGGACGACGGTCTCGACGTGGCGCGGCGCTGGATGACGCGTCACCCGAATGCATACGGTGCGCTCGCGACGCTCGCGGACGAGGGGAACCCGCGCGCGGCGGAGCTCTTGCGGGATCGCGCCGCGGCGCTCGGCGGCGTGGTGCGCGAGGCGATCGAGGCGTCGCTCGGCGAGGAGGCGGCCAAGCGGATCGCCGAGCAGTTCAACCTGCCGCGGACGCGTTTGCCCGAGGAGGTGGAGCGGCTGCTCGCCGAGTCCGAGGCGATCGACGAACCGCGCGGTCCGCTCTGGAGCATCGCGGAGCTCGACGAGGCGGCGCGCAAGTTCGATCTGCCCAGCTGGGACAACGCGAACTACACGACGGCCGCGATGCGGATCACGGGGTACGCGTCGCAGAAGGGCGACGTGCTCGTCATCGAGCAGATCCTGCATCACCCGGGATCGGGCGTGCTCGCGTGCTGGGAGCTCGCGGCGTATGGGCCCGGCGCGGGCAAACGTTCGGGGCGCGACGACGAGCTCATCGACACCGTCCGCGACGAGCTCCAGAGCGTGGAGATCGACGCGGACGACTACGTCGACGGCATCACGAACCAGATCGTCCTGCTCGGCGAGCGCGACGAGAGGGGCCGGCCCACGGCGGGCTCCGACGGTCCGCGCATCGTGCCGCTGCCGCTCCCGTCGGACGACATGATCGTGCACGTCAAGCGCGCGGCCGTGCGGCAAAACGGCGATCCGCTGCGCGCGAGTTACCGCCTGCCGCGCGCGTTCGCGGCGCTGCCCGAGGCCTCGCGCGGAACCCTCAGGCTCGTGACGCCGGCCGAGGCACTCGTCGTGGATCTGTGCCGCCGGCATCGCGACATGATCTTCGCGGCCGATCGTGATCTGCGCGTGGCCGCGGCAATCCCGCAGGGCGCGACGCGGCTCTTCTCGTTCGACGACTTCGAGTACGTCGCCGCGGGCGAGCCGGCCTCGCGATCGATGGACCTCGTGGCGATGGTCGAGGCGCTGCGCGCGCGTCGGAAGATCACGCGTCTCCCGGGCCGGGCGAACGCGCGTCCCGAGTGCTGGATCCCTGGTGCGGCGGAGCTGCGCAGCTACGCGGGCGGCGACGCCTGGGCCGAGGGCGACGATCCGATCGAGCCGGAGACGCCGGCCGCGGGGGTCGGCGTGACGCCGTACTGGAGCCTCACGATCGCGCGCGGTTTTCCGCACGGGGTGTGGCTCCTGCATGGCGCGGCGCAGAACAAGAAGGGGCAGGCGGAGCAGGCGATCCTGCACCTCACGAACGCGTCGTCGCCCGTCGTGCGCCAGTTCTGGCCGCGCAGGACGGCATGCATGTGGGCGCGCGTCGCGGGCCTGGCCGAGCGCAAGTGGGTGACCGGGGATCGCGGCGTGCTCGCGGCCTCGAAGAACGATCGCATGCTGTACGCGGCCGAGGCGCGCAAGCTCGTGGAGAACTTCGTCCTCCGGCCGTGGACCGTGCCTGCACACGTGGGCACGGAGTTCGTGCTCTTGCTGGAGGCGCTCGTCGGCGGGCGCGAGACGATCGAGGCGTTCGTCGCGGCCCTTGGAAAACTCTCGCCGGAGGCGTGGGCGTCGGACAGGGCGGCGCTCGCGAGCGCGATCTTCGAGCTCGGCTTCGTCCTGCGTCGCGTGGAGGGAACGCGGGGCCCGCTGCGCGAGCGGCTCGCGGCGTCATGGCGGCCCGGACAAACGGGCGAGGCGCCGCGCATGCTCGACCTCGTGCTGCACGGCCGCGCCGGGGCCGAGCGGAGCGCGCGGTGCGAGCTCGATCTCGCCCACGTCGGGAATGATCCGACGTGGGTCCGCGACAAACTGCTCGATCGCAGGACGCCTCCGTCCGCGCCCGACGTGCTGCTCGTGTCGCTCGCGGGCGAGGAGATGCTCGGCAAGTACGAGGCGCGGATCCCGAAGGTCGCGGACGCGGCGTGGGTGGGCAGCCAGCTCGCGCGGCTCGCCTCGGCGCGGGTGGTCGGGATGGCGCTCGCGCTCTACGCCGATCGCCCCGAGGCGCGCGCGGCGATCTCGCAGGCCCTCTTCGAGCGGCCGGAGATCCGCGCCGAGATCGAGGCGAACCAGCGTGGCCCCCAAGCCAAGATCGCGCGGGCGCTGCTCACCGCGCTCGACGAGCGGGACGAGCGCGCCTACGCGCGGCGGCAAGGCGCCCAGGACGATGAGCTCGACGACGAGGATGAAGACGAGGACGACGAGGAGGACGAGGACGAGGCGTAGGACTCCCTTACTCGGCCGCCGCGCCGGGGCGCCGCCCCGGACCCTGCGGGGGCTGTTCGCCCCTCGACCCGAACCAGGGCAAGCCCTGGACCTCAGGGGGAAGAACTGCGCGATGCGCAGTTCTTCCCACAGGCCGGTGGCAAGACCAGAGACGGCGTTGCCCATCGAAATGGCAGCGCGGCGGTCTTGATGGGCAGGGTCGCTCGCCAGTCTTGAATCGGCCTGTTCGATGAACTGCGCGATGCGCAGTTCATCGACCCCGAGTCCAGCGCTTGCGCTGGTCCGGGTCCCGGGGCGGATAGCCCCGGGTGGGGCCTGGGGCAACGCCCCAGCGAAGCGTCACTCGACGAGGAACTCCTGCTCCAGCAGGCCGTAGATGGCCGAGTCCGTGAACTTGCCGTTGTGGAACCAGTTCTCGCGCATGAGCGCGTCGCGCTTGAAGCCGAGTTTTTCCAGGACGCGCTGCGAGGCGTGGTTGTCCGGGTCGATGGTCGCCTCGACCCGGTGCAGATCCATCTGCGTGAAGCCGTAGCGGAGGATGGGCCGGAGCGCCTCGACCATGAGGCCCTTGCCCCAGAACGCGGCTGCGAGCTCGTAGCCGATCTCCGCGTGGCGGTGGTTCTTGTCCCAGCGCCAGAACCCGCACGTCCCGGCGAGCTCGCCGCTGTCCTTGAGCGACAGGCCCCAGCGGATGCCCGTGACGTCGCGTTGCGCGTCGAACACGATCCCGAACAGTTTCTCGGTCTCGGCGAGGCTCGCGTGCGCGGGACGGCCGAAGTACTTGACCACCTCGGGGTCGGACTGCATGCGGAAGATCGTCTCCACGTCGGCTGGGACGAGCTCACGCAGGACGAGGCGGGGCGTTTCGAGGGTAGGGAACGGGGTGAAGGAAACCATGAGGGTCGCGGAGCCTCTCACCGTTTCGTGACATCAGCAACGATGCCTCGACGCGTTGCACGATCGCGACGCGCAGTGTTGCACGATTGAAAGTCGGCCCGGAAGAACCCTTCGCCAAATATCCGGATCCACGCTGGAAACGTGTTGGCCCGGTGCGTGCAATATCTACGGGCAGAGCGCCTGCTCCGGCCGCCCCCCCCGCCGTAGAGTAGGCGCTCGTTTTTTTGTTGCCTCGCCACCGGGCGCGCGAGCCCTGCGAAGCGAGATCGGGTCACACTTTCGGGCGCCCCTTCGATCACGTGGAGGATCGGATCGGAAGGAGATGACCATGCGGTGGACCCTCGCGCTTCTCGGCTCGCTTTCGGCATGCACGGCGCTCGGGCCGACGGAAGCGGATCCCCGGCGCGATGCAGGCGAGACCACCGTGCACCCCGAGCCGGTTCGCCCGCTTCCCTCGACGAGCGCTCAGGCTCAGGACAGCGGGCCGGCGAGCCCGTCCCCCGCGCGCCCCCCCGCCGCGGACGCCTTTGCGCAGTACCCCTGGCTCGAAGGGGGAGCCGCGGGCACGCCGGCGCCGGTCGACACGCTCGAGCGGCGGTTCTCACCTCCACCCGGCTTCACCCGCGTGCCCCTCGCCCCGGACGGCTTCGGCGCGTTTCTGCGCACCTTGCCGCTCGCCGCGAAGGGCACGCCGGTGAAGTCCTACCGTGGCGACGAGATTCGCGCGGACGGCCACCCGAATGTCGCCGCGGTCGTGGCCATCGACATCGGCAAGGCGGACCTGCAGCAATGCGCCGACGCGATCATCCGGCTGCATGCGGAGTGGCGCTGGTCGCATGGACACCGCGACCAGGCCTACCGCACGGCGAGCGGCACGAAGCTCGAATTCCAGCGGTACGCCTCGGGCCAGCGGGTGCGCGTGGACGGCAATCGGATCGAGCTCGTCCCGTCGGCGAAGCGCGCCGAGCCGACACACGCGCTCTTCCGGACCTGGCTCGACGACGTGTTTGGCTGGACCAACACCGGCGCCCTCGCGCGGGACGGCGAGCGTGTGGCCCTCGGCGCCTTGCGACCCGGGGATTTTTTCGTGCTGACCGGCGTGCCGTTCGGCCACACGGTCCTGGTCCTCGACATGGCCAAGGACGCGGCCGGGCGCCGCGCGGTCCTGCTCGGCCAGAGCTTCGTCCCGGCGCAGAACGTCCATGTGATTCGCCCCGAGCCTGCCCGTGCGTGGTTCGTGATCGACGAGGCGTCGGGCGCGCTCACGACTCCGTTCTGGGACCCATTCCCGTTCGATTCGATCCGCCGTTTGCCCGAGTAGAACGGCGCCTCCGTCGATCGAGCAGGAGCGCCACGGCCGACGAAAAAGCGAACCATTCATAGGCCGCGCTCGGCTTGCCCATTCGGCATCCGCAAAGCGCAGCCGGCGGCGGCGTCATTGGCGGCGGAGGCGGTGGAGGCGGAGGCGGAGGCGGAGGCGGGGGATCCGGCGGCGGATCCGGCGCGACGGGCTCGGTTTTGCAGGACCGCGGTCGTGCGGCGAGCCAATCGAGCAGGCTGTCGGCTTTCCCTTTCGCGCCGAGCGCCCGCCACTCGCCCGCGTGATCCTTGCCGGGCAAGAGGTCCCACGTCACGTCGCGCGTGCAGGCGGCCACGCGCTCGTGCAGCCCCCGGGCGAGGTGGTGCAGTGGGTTCCGGTCGCCGACCAGGAAATAGGCCGGCGGCGCGCACGTCGGATTCGGCTCCGGCGCGCAAGCGCTGTCTCGCGGCGGAATGCCCCCGCCGACGAACACCACCGCCGCATACCGCGCCCCGAGCCGCGCCCAGTTCCACCCGAGGAACGACGCGCCCCCCGACCAACCCGCGATCCACACCCGATCCGCGTCGATCCCGTAGTCCCGGCCAATCGCGTCGATCTGTGCCTCGATCCATTCTGTCGGATTGCCTTGCGACCATTGCCAGAAGCTTCCGACCCGGCACCCCTCCGCTTTGGGGCACATCGGCGCGAACATCGCCACGCCCCGCGCCGCGGCGGCCGCGACGAACGGCGAGGAATCCCGCTCCACGAGCGGCGTCTTGCCGCCGGGCGCGTCTCCATGAAGCACCACGAGCAGCGGCGCCTTCGTCGCTCCCTCGGGCGGCGGATCAAAGATGCACCCGGCGCAGGGATATCCCACGCGGCGGCGCGGGTTTGCCTCGGCCGCACCCCCAGAGACGGCGACGAACGCGAGCGTGGCGGCGGCGAGGGCGCGGGCCTTCCTCATGCGGTCGGCCGAGGATACCCGATCACTCGCCGTTCAGCTTGTAGAGGTACGCCGCGATGTCCTTCGCTTCCTGTTCGCTCACGCCGAGGGTCGGCATCTTCGTACGGGGATCGAGATCGGTCGGGCGGCGGATCCACTTGATGAGGTTGTCCGGCGTGTTCGGCGCGACGTGCGCGATGTCGCCCCGGTTCGCGAATCCCCACAGCGGATGCGACTCCTTGCCGATCGCCCCCTCGACGCCCGGGATGAGGTGGCAGGCGCCGCACGCGTACTTCTTGATCGCCTCGCGTCCTCGCTCCGCGTCCCCGCCGGCCACCTCGCGCGGTGGAGCCTGCTTCGACTTGCATGCGGCGAACGCCCCAGGGGCGGCGAGCGCGAAGAGGAGCAGGAAAAGCCGATACCGTCGTGACAAAACCACCAGATCTCCCGTGCTCGCCCGGGGCATCCGCAGCGAGGCTCGCCCTCGGTAGGGGCCGCGAGGACGGCCGGCAAGCTAGCACGAAGGGGAAGGGACGGAAGGTGGGCCGTGCTGGTCGATTGAGCATCTGCCAATCCGATGTCCCCTTCGCGCGCGGATGCGGAGAAAGCTGCCATGATTGCCGCATGCTCGACCTCCTCCGCCGCCGCCCTGCGTTCCGGCGCCTCTGGGCGGCTGGTACCATCTCGCTCGTCGGCGACTGGCTCGCGTTCGTCGCCGTGAGCCGGCTGGCGCTCGACCATGGCGGGGGCGCGCTCGCGCTCGTCGGCGTCTTCGCGGCGCACTCCCTCCCGCACGCGTGCCTGTCGCCCATCGCGGGGTTCGTTGCCGACCGGTTCGACAGGCGGCGCCTGCTCGTCGGCATCCCGCTCGTCCAGGCTGCCTTCACGCTCGCCATGGCGCTCGCGGCCGCGCGGGGCGAGCTCGTGGCGCTGCAGTCGCTCGTGCTCGTGCGCTCCGCGTTCACGGCCTTCATGGTCCCGGCAGAAACAGCGGCGCTCCGCCACACGGTCGAGCCGCCGGAGCTCCTCCGGGCGAACGCCATCGTCTCCGGGACCTGGAGCGTCACGTTCGTCGCGGGCATGGCGCTCGGCGGATTGCTCGCCGCGCTGGGTCCCGTGCCCGCGATCCTCGTGGACTCCGTCTCCTTCTTCCTCGCCGCCTCGCTTGCGGCGGGGCTGCCCTCCATGAAGCCCGAGGGCGCCGGACAGCCGCAGTCCGCCGGCGTCTGGGGCCTCGTGCGGGCCGTACCGCGGGATCTCTGGGCGGCGTTCGAGCATGCGCGCGCGCAGCCGGCGCTTTTCCGGGCCGTTTTCTCGAAGGTGCCCGCGGCGCTCGCGGGCGGCATGGGCTGGGTCACGCTGAACCTCGTCGCGGATCAGGTGGCGCCGTTCGGCGCGGCGGCCATTTCGCTCGGCATCTTGCAATCCGTGCGCGGGGCGGGGACGGGGCTCGGCCCGCTCGGTATCTCGCTCTTCACGCGGGGCAACGATCCGGGGCGAGGACTCGAACACGCGGCGGCGCTCACCACGTTCGTGGGCATCGTTACCTTCTCCCTGGTGCAGCCTTGGCCTGCGCTCCTGCTCGTCACCGTGCTCGTCTGGGGGATGGGCGGCGGGAGCAACTGGGTGCTCACGAGCGCGTCCCTCCAGCGCCTTGCGCCGGATGCGATGATCGGCCGCCTGTCGAGCATCGACGACCTCACGACCACCACGACGATGGTGGTGGGCGCGCTCCTCGCGGCGTTCCTGTACCAGGCCTCCTTCTCGCTCCAGGCGATCGGGGCCATGGCGGCGGGGGCGGGGCTCGTCGCCTGGATCGCGCTCTCGCTCCGGCGGGCGGAGGCCCCGCTTTCCCTGGGAAAAACCGCCCTCGAGCGAGGCTAGTTCGGCGGACGTGCGGGCCGCTCCGTCGCCAGGAACTTGAACCGGCCATAAAGCGTCGGCCCGCGCAGGTCCGACTCGCTCATGGCGAGGATGCCCATGCCGATGTCCTCGAAAAGGAGGACGACGCCGAGCCAGCCCGAGAAGTAGAGCATTCCGTGCGACAGGCGGTGCTCGCGCAGCCGGACCAGCTTCATCTCCAGGACGCGGAGCGGCCTGCGCGCCATCTGCTCGGCCATGGGCACGAGCGCGCCGAGGAGCGGCTGCTCGTCGATGCGGACGCCCTTCGTGAGGAAGCGGAGTTTCGTGCCGAGCTGCAGGAAAAACGCGTCCATCACGTGACCGAAGTCGTCCGTGCGGACCAGTTTGTCCTTCACCTCCGACACGAGGGCGCGGAGCTCCTCGGCATCGGGGTCCGGAGGGGGGGCCGGGCGTCCGGACGAACCCCGAGGGGAGGGGATTTGCGACGGGGGACGACGGGGGGGACGGGGAGGTTTCATGGTGCTCGTCTACAGGATCGGGTTTTACTGGAACGGACCTCGTCCAGCGCCACGCGCGGCGACATCGAGGCTCGTGCCCGTCCATCGACCGGAGCTTTACCCCAGTTGCGAACTTTCGTGATTTTTTTTCGAACGGGTTCGCTCGATTTCGAAGTTCCGCGGAAAAACCTGGCGCATGTGCCACATGTTTGGCACGAAGAACAGCGCCGCTCCCCGGAGGGGAACGGGCGGCAGGCGGCGCCGGGGTTCTTCCGGACCGCTCGTGATGCGCGCCCTCGGCCGGCGACCGGGCTCGCTGCGGAGGACGTTCCCCCAAGAGCCGGACTTCTGGTACCCTGCGCGCCCACATGGACAGCGCCCCCCCGAGCCTCGCGACCCAGATCGCGCGACAGCGCGTGGGGCGCGTGCTCCGCGACAAGTGGCGCCTCGAGGGCGTGCTCGGCACGGGCGGGTTCGGCGCGGTCTACGCCGCGACCCATCGCACCGGCAAGCGCGTCGCCATCAAGATCATCCATCCCGAGCTCAACGCGATCGCCGACGCCCGCGACCGCTTCCTGCGCGAGGCCTACGCCGTCAACGCCGTGAGCCACCCGGGCATGGTCTCCATCCTCGACGACGATGTCGACGAGGACGGCTGCGTGTTCCTCGTGATGGAGCTGCTCGACGGCGAGACCCTCGAAGCGCGGAGGCTCCGCAGCGGCGGCAGCCTCGACTTCGACGACGTGCTCTCCATGGCCGACCCGATCCTCGACGTGCTCGCCGCGGCCCACGAGAAGGGCGTCGTGCACCGCGATCTCAAGCCCGAGAACGTCTTCCTCCTCCGCACGGGCCAGATCAAGCTGCTCGATTTCGGCGTGGCCAAGCTCCGCGAGGCGCCCCGCGGCAAGGCGCTCACCGTGAACGGCATCGTGATCGGCACGCCCGCGTTCATGCCGCCCGAGCAGGCCCGCGGGCAGTGGCAGAACGTCGACGAGCGCTCCGATCTCTACTCGGTCGGCGCAACTCTGTTCACCTTGCTCACGGGCCAGTTCGTTCACGGCAACCTCACGCCGCAGGAGTCGCTCGTCGCCGCCGTGACGACGCCGGCGCCCTCCCTCGCGACGATCTCACCCGGCGCACCTCGCGCCCTCGTCGAGCTCCTCGCCCGCGCGCTCGCCTTCGAACGAAAGGATCGTTTCCAGACCGCGCGCGAGATGCAGGCCGCCGTGCGCGAGGTCTACCACGAGCTCTCCGGCGGGCTCGCCACCACGGCGCCCCGCGAGGCCGCCCGCGTGCCTTCGCACGAAGACGAGGAGACGACACAGACCGGGAGCGACGACGAGCCCACAGCAGTCCTCTCGAGAATGCCGCACCTCGCACTCGCGCGGCGTCTCCCCTCGACGACGGCGCTGAGCCCGAAGCTCGTCTCGCCGGACGGCGAGCCAACGATCGTCGAAGCGTCGCCGTCCGTGACGCTGAAGCGCAGCGTGAGCGGGCTCGTCGGGCCCGAGTCGCGGGGGCAACGTCTGGCGTCGATCTTCGACTCGGCCGATTTCGGAGATCAATCCGAGCTCGCAGCAGACATCGCCAAGGCGACGGCCGAGCTCAATACCTCGGCGGAGGCCGCAGCGGCGCAGAAGGCAGTCGCGGGTCCCGATCCCGAGGAGGCCACGATCCCCAACCTGAAGGAAGAGCCGGGGAAGCCGGCCGCTCGGAAGAAAACGCCCGAAAAGGCGCTGGCCCGAGGTCCTTCCCGGACGTGGATCTACGTGGTGCTCGTGGTCCTCGTCGTGGGCGCCATCGTGGCGTTTGCCCTGCTGCGCGCGAAGCCGCGGCGGGCCACGGCACCCCCCGGGCCGGGAGCGGCGACGCGCATCGAAGCTTGCTATGCTGCGGCGTGGGTTGGCTCGTCGCCTTCGGGCTCGTCGCGTTCGTCGTGGTCGTGATCGTTTCGGTGGAGAGGACGCGCCGGCTGCTCGTCGTCGAAGCAGAAGGTGGAAGGGTCGCGCGGCTCTCGGGCCGAGCGCCGGCCGAGCTCGCCGCCGACATCGAAGACGTCCTCGGTCGATCCCGCGCAACGGGGACGATCGTGCTCCGGCTCCAGGGCGGACGTGTCGTGGTCCGCACCGAAAAAGGGATCGACGAGACCACGGCGCAAAGGCTCCGCAACGTGGTCGGACGGTTCCCCGTCGCCCGCCTGCGCACGGCCCGGCGCGTGAAGCGCAGCGGGGCTCGCTAGGGGCCGTAGCGCCGGGGTTTCACCCCGGACCCGAGCAGGGGCTATCCGCCCCTGCACCCGGACCAGGCACGGCCTGGACCGAAAACGGAGAAACCGCGCAGTGCGCGGTTTCTCCGACGGGCCCGTGGCAAGACCACGAACCACGTTGCCAGCCGAGACGGCGGCGCTGTCGTATCTGGTAGCGACGTTTTCCCTGTCGACAGCGCGCATCGCGCGCTGTCGCCCCGGGTCCAGCGCTTGCGCTGGTCCGGGTCCAGGGGTGGACAACCCCTGGTCTGGGTCCGGGGTGAAACCCCGGCGCTACGCTTTCAGGCCTTCGCGAGGAACGACTTGACCTGCTCCTCGATCACCTTGCCGGGCACCACGAAGGGCTTATCCGTGATGTCCACGGCGAACGACTGGCCCGTGATCGTGTAGACGCCTGTCACCTTGCCGGCCGGCGTCGGGACCGAGAAGTCACCCTTCTTCTCGTCGCCGCCGAACTTGCCGCCGGCCTTCTCGATCGCGCCCTTCGCCTTCGCGATGATGTCGACTGCGGCGCCGGGGAAATTGACCGAAAAACTGTGCTTTGCCATGTCGTATACCCCTCTGGTTGTGCGCCGCGTGGAGCGTTCTCTCCCTCACGGCTTTAGGCGACCCTAATCCGTTCCCGTGACGAAATCCAGCCCGAACTCCCCGGCTTATTGAAGTGCATCGATAAGATGCCTAGGCCTGCGGGCGCGGCTGGCTTCGCTTTTTCTCGGCCTCGAACGTCTCTTCGAGCTTCCCACTGCCGCTATCCACGACCTCGCGCTCGTACCAGGGCCGCGTTGCCCGCTCTCGGAACCTGTAGATGAGCCACGCTCCGATGAGCAGCGGTACCACGCTCCAGGCGAGGTCGTGGACCGTCAGGTGACCACCGATCGTCGTGGTCGAAGCGAAAGGCCCCTCGACGAGCCGCACCGGCACGATCTGTCCCTCGTGCATCCAGGCGAAATCCTCCGGCTCCACCTCGTCGTCGACCGAGACCCCGTCCCGCGGCGTGAGCCATACCCTGTAATGGTGCGTCACGGTGTCATCGCCCTTCGTGACGTAATGGTCGAGCTTGCTGATGGTGGCCGTCGTGTCCGTGCCCGCCCAGCGTCGCACGTGATAGCCGAGGAAGATGACGTGGAACGAGATCGCGGCGAGCAGGATCCACCCCGCCCAGCGCTCGTGGAAGCGTGCACGATCGTGGAAACGCTCACCGAGCGGCTGCGACGAGAGCAGCATACGTCCGCTGCGCGGCGGCCGGAGCACGAATCCCTCGCGCCCCGATCGATATCCCGCCCCCGGCTGTGACTCCGGATCCGGGGCGCGCGAGAGCACGCCCGAAGCGTACACGCGTTCGCCGGGCGTGAGCTCGGCGTAACGCATGCGTGACTTCAGGTCGACGCGGACGAGCCCGTCCATCTCGTCCACGAGGAACACGTCGTCCCGCGGCTCGACCCGCACGCGCTCGCCTGACGCGAGGCGCAGATAGAATGGCGCGACCATGACGCGCCGACTCTTTTCCGTCCACTTGTGCGACCACACGCCGGAGCTCTCGGACTCCTCGCCGTGTTGATCCACCTCGACGCGGACCGTGGTCTCCGACCCCTCGGCTCGCTCGACCTTGCCGAAGACCATCGCCTCGCCCACGACGAGCTGCTTCTCGCCGTCGAACGAGGCCTCGGCGGCCCGCGCCTCCGCGCGCTTGCGGGCCCGCGCGAGCAGCGCGGCGCCGAAAAGCGCGAGGAAGCCCAGCGTACCCACCCCGTCGACGAGAAACGACGAGAACAGGGGGCCGAGGTGGTTCTCCGACATGAGATCCGACATGGCAGCGACTCTACCACACGCGCGGGCTGTACCGGTGCGTTCAGAGCCTCGCTGCGCCCCAAACCCCTTGACACCGGCCACCTCGGGGAGTTTGCTCCTCGCTCGCCTCCGAGGCGGCCCGCGGGGGGCACGTCGGGGGGCGAGACATTCGCGGAGGAAATCGCAATGGTCTACGTGCCGCCCAACCAAGAAGGCTCCAAGGTCTCGTTCAAGTCCCGCTATGGGAATTACATCGGCGGCGAGTGGGTCGCCCCGGTGAAGGGGGAGCATTTCGAGGACATCTCCCCGGTGACCGGCCGTCCGTTCTGCGAGATTCCGCGTTCCTCCGCGGAGGACATCGACAAGGCGCTCGACGCCGCGCACGCCGCGCGCGCCGCCTGGGGTCGCACCTCGCCGACCGAGCGCGCGAACATCCTGAACAAGATCGCCGACCGCATGGAGCAGAACCTCGAGAAGCTCGCGGTCGCCGAGACGTGGGACAACGGCAAGCCCGTGCGCGAGACGCTCGCGGCCGACCTGCCGCTCGCCATCGACCATTTCCGTTATTTCGCGGGCTGTATTCGGGGCTCGGAGGGCACGATCGGCCAGATCGATGATACCACCGTCGCGTACCATTTCCCCGAGCCGCTCGGCGTCGTCGGTCAGATCATCCCCTGGAACTTCCCGCTGCTCATGGCTGCGTGGAAGCTCGCGCCCGCGCTTGCCGCCGGCAATTGCGTCGTCTTGAAGCCTGCCGAGCAAACGCCGGCCACGATCCTGCTGTGGGCCGAAATCGTTGGTGATCTCCTGCCGCCGGGCGTCGTGAACATCGTGAACGGCTTCGGCTTCGAGGCCGGCAAGCCGCTCGCGTCGAGCCCGCGCATCGCGAAGATCGCGTTCACCGGCGAGACCACGACGGGCCGGCTCATCATGCAATATGCCTCGGAGAACCTGATCCCGGTCACGCTGGAGCTCGGCGGCAAGTCGCCGAACATCTTCTTCGAGGATGTTTTCGCGCAGAACGACGATTTCGCCGACAAGGTGCTCGAGGGTTTTGCCATGTTCGCCCTGAACCAGGGCGAGGTCTGCACCTGCCCCTCGCGCGCGCTCGTGGGCGAGAAGATCTACCGCCAGTTCATCGAGCGGGCCGTCGAGCGGACGAAGAAGATCAAGCAGGGCAATCCCCTCGATCCGACGACGATGATCGGCGCGCAGGCGTCGAGTGATCAGCTCGAAAAGATCCTCTCCTACATCGACATCGGCAAGAAGGAGGGCGCGAAGCTCCTCCTCGGCGGCGAGCGCGTGCGCCTCGGCGGCGATCTCGACAATGGGTACTACGTCTCGCCGACGATCTTCGAGGGAACGAACCGTATGCGTATCTTCCAGGAGGAGATCTTCGGGCCGGTCGTGAGCGTCACGTCGTTCAAGGACGAGGCCGAGGCGCTCTCGGTCGCGAACGACACGCTTTATGGTCTCGGTGCCGGCGTGTGGACGCGCGACATCAACACGGCGTATCGCATGGGCCGCGCGATTCAGGCGGGCCGCGTGTGGACGAACTGCTACCACCTCTATCCGGCGCACGCGGCGTTCGGCGGGTACAAGCAATCGGGCATCGGGCGCGAGACGCACAAGATGATGCTCTCGCATTACCAGCAGACGAAGAACCTGCTCGTCAGCTATAGCCCGAAGGCGCTGGGGTTCTTCTGATGGAACCCACGGTCCCGCCGCGCGTCACGGCCACGGAGGCGGCGATCGCCCTCATCCGTCGGCTCGTGGCGCGCCACGGCCCGCTCATGTTCCACCAATCGGGGGGCTGCTGCGACGGCAGCGCCCCGATGTGTTACCCGCGTGGTGAGTTCAAGGTGGGCGAGCGGGACGTCTTGCTCGGCGAGATCGAGGGCTGCCCCGTGTACATCGGCGGCGCGCAGTTCGAGCTGTGGAAACACACGCAGCTCGTGATTGACGCCGTCCCGGGCCGCGGGGCCGGTTTTTCGATCGAGTCCCCCGAGGGCATGCGATTCCTCACGCGATCGAATGTCTTCGGCGGGGACGAGCTCTGCGCGCTCGACGCCGCCGGCGTCAAGCGCGGCCCGCAAGGCTGAGCGTGGCATAACGCTCGAAGAGCGCCCGCAGCCGGTCCGCCTCCGTGCGGAACGGTTTTCCCCCCTCGAAAAGCCCCTCCACAGCCCTGTCGAGCCCATCGTGGGCCCGCGCGAGCTCCTCCGGCATCCTCCGCGGATCGTAAAGCTCGCCGAGGCTCTTGCCCGGGAACGTCTCTCGTACCGCGAGCACCTCGCGCGCGGCCTCCTCCACGCGACGACGCCCCTTGGCGTCCGGTGTGGGGAAGGGGAACGTGCAATATGTCAGGTGCGGCGCGATGCTGATGTCGCTCTTCATGCGCCCGGCCACGGCCCGCACCCAGGCCATGAACATGCTCGATTGCAGCATCCCGAAGACCCAGTCGTCCGCGCCCGGAAACGTGATCAACTTGTTGCCGGCGATGACGTCCGGATCGACGAACGCCGCGGGGATCACGCGGCGGTTCTCGGACGAGACCTCGGGGAGCGCGAGGTAGCGGAAAGAGGGCTGCCGGATCTGCGTGAAGAGCCACGGTTTGTCCGCGAGATCCCGTACCGACGGCGTGCGCGAGGCGAGGCGCACGCGACGCACGGCCTCGATACGCTTTTGCAGCACGGGTGACGCCGCAATTTCCTCGGGGCGTACGCCTTCGAGCCATAGGCAATGGCGCGGCTCGTCCCAGAGAAACTCGGATGCCTGCAGATACCGGCGCACGTACCGCCGGGCCACGGGATCGGCCATCACGGCGGCGTGATCCGCGGGCTCGACGACGAGGTGCCCTCCATCGGTCGGCTGGCTGCCCTTCGTGCCCGCGGGATAGCCGGATCCGAGCGGGGTTTTTCGTTTCCGCGGCACGACGTCCGGCCCGTCGGCGAGAAAGACGTTGATGTTCTTCGCCGCCCGCTCCACGGGCTCGCCTCGCGGATCGGGATAATCGAAGATCCGGCGCGGTGACGATTTTCCGCGAGAGAACCCGATCACGACCACGTGGACGTTTGCTTTCCCTTTCGCGTCGCTCGCCCAGTGGAACGTCCGGTGCGCGAAATCGATCCGATACCCGTACCGGCGGAGCAAGGGGCCGAGGCTTCGCGCCTGTTCGCCCTGGGTGAGCGAGTTCGTGGCGACGAACGCGAACCGGACGGGGTGGCGTTCGCGGTACGTCATCGCGCGGGCGATGAACGCCGCCGCATAATCGAGCCTGCCGGCGTGGAGCCCGCGCGTGTCGAGTTGTTCGAATGCGAGGCGGCGATCCTCCTGCTGCTCGGCGCTCATCCAGGCCATGCCCACGAATGGCGGGTTTCCGAAGACGAACGACGCTCGCCCGGCTGGTAAAACATCATTCCAGTCGATCCGCAGCGCATTGCCGACCGTGATGCGCGGCGCGACGCCGCTCGGCCCCACGAATTCGAGCTCGCCGGCCTCGGCCTCACGCTCCAGCGCGATCTTCGCGGCATTCGCGGCGCGCTCGTCGATCTCGATCCCGCAGAACTGGTCGAGCCGCACGCGGCGCGGCAGGACCGTGCCCCGGGCGCGCAGGCGAACGAGGGCCTCGATCTCGAGCCTGCGTATTTCCCGGTAAGCCACCACGAGAAAATTCCCCGCGCCGCACGAGGGATCGAGGAAGCGCAGGCCGAGGAGCCGCTCGACGAAGGCGCGGAGCGCGACGGCCGTGCTCGCCGCGGCGAGCGACGCTTCGAGCACGTCGAGGAAAAGCGGCCGGATCGTGCGGAGGATGAACGCCTCGTTCGTGTAATGCACGCCGAGCTGCCGGCGCTCGGCGGCGCTGATCGTCTCCTCCACGCGCTCGGGCGCTCCGGTCACGGGCCCCATGATGTTCGTGTCCTCCCGTGCGTCAAGGCACCTGAGATACCGGGACCCCCACGCAAGAAAAATCGTCAGTCCGTAACCGACGCAGCGGCGAGCTGCGGCGTGAAGGGTCGACGGTTTTTCGCGACGCTGTAGACCGCACCGAGCAGCTTGCGCATGG
>NZ_JAGTJK010000021.1:0-210594 GCF_028435265.1 Polyangium jinanense
TGCTGGGGGATGTTGGGTTTGAGAGAGCTTAGCAGTTCCGCAGACGGCGAGGGCGGTCGTAGCGTTGAGCAACGGCATTGCTGGCAAAGATGCCATTCGAGACGCGTGCCCCGCGAACGAGGGCCCGGAGGGTGGTAGCTCCAGGCCCTTCCTTATTCGCCGTGGTGGCGCGATCCGTCGGAACATCATGCGCCCCTGGGTAAACTCACGCGGCGGGCATGAAACCCCCCGGCGCAGTCAACCTGGTTGGGGTTGGCGGTCAACCTGGTTGCGGTTCCTGGTCCTGGTCGACCTGGTTGCGGTTCCTGGCGGTTCCTGGTCCCAAGACGCGTGCCCCGCGAACGACCGAGGGCCCGGAGTGTGGTAGCTCCAGGCCCTTCCTTTTCGTCGTGGTGGCGCGATCCGTCGGAACATCATGCGCCCCTGGGTAAACTCACGCGGCGGGCGTGAACCCCCCCGGCGCGGTCAACCTGGTCGGGGTTGGCGGTCAACCTGGTTGCGGTTCCTGGTCGGGGGCAAACTCACGCGGCGGGCGTGAAGCCCCCCGGCGCGGTCAACCTGGTTGGGGTTGGCGGTCAAACCTCGTTGCGGTTCCTGGTCAGCGGTTCCTGGTCAACCTGGTTGCGGTTCCTGGTCGGTTGGTCAACCTGGTTGCGGTTCCTGATGAATGCGCCCGTGTGGAACCACGTCTTCGTGAGCACCGGCGGTAGATGAAAGCCTCCTCCGTCGGCGTCCAGAGGGACATCCCCCTCTTGGATGTCTACCTAGCGGCCCCGAGCACGCGCTCGATCTGTTCCCGATCTTGGGTCGGGAACAATATCCTGAGGAACGGACGATCGGTGTCGCGCCTTCTATCCAGAACGTCCAGAAGACACTCCAGGTAGGTCGTCAGAGTTCCTTGGTCCAGTAAAGGTAGACCAATGTGATGAAGTACTACCGTGTCTCGATCGATCCAAGACAGATCACTCAAACAATCAACCAGCGCGTCCCAGTTGTTGCCGAAGTACTCTGGAAACGAGAACTTATGTGCCAAGACCCGAAAGAGATCCTCTCGCGATCGAATCTCGGCTCCGTAAACGACAACGTGATCGGGTGCAATCTGGTGATTGCCGTACTCGAACCTGGTAGCACTGTGCATTGGTAACCTCAATCCAGCCGGATGAAACTTCCGTAATGATCTGGCGTGTAGTAGATCTCGCCACCGTCGCCCACCACGATGCGCTGTGGCCCGGGACCGGACACACCTGGTGTGGGATGAACATACTCCCGGTAGTAGTCAGGGCGTTCAGACGGCAGTTTGCCCTCCCTGTTTCTGAACACAGACCCATCATTTTTGTGAGGAAAAGAGCCCTTCGAACGAATTCGGTCTAGAGTGGGCTTCAAGTCGACAGTGCCCGTCATAGGAGCAGCTCCCTTAGGCTTGACGGTAACACCTGACACAAGATGAGTCTCCGACTTCGCTGTTTTGGTGGCGTCTGTTTCTAGTACCTCCTTCTTGCCAGCGCCGCCGCCTGCTTCTTCCCCATCCTTTGGTGAAACCCCCCGGCGCAGTCAACCTGGTTGGGGTTTGGCGGGGGTTTGGCGGTCAACCTGGTTGCGGTTCCTGGTCCTGGTCAACCTGGTTGCGGTTCCTGGTCCCAAGACGCGTGCCCCGCGAACGACCGAGGGCCCGGAGGGTGGTAGCTCCAGGCCCTTCCTTTTCGCCGTGGTGGCGCGATCCGTCGGAACATCATGCGCCCCTGGGTAAACTCACGCGGCGGGCGTGAAACCCCCCGGCGCGGTCAACCTGGTCGGGGTTGGCGGTCAACCTGGTTGCGGATCCTGGTCAACCTGGTTGCGGTTCCTGGCTTGCCGCGGTCAACCTGGTTGCGGTTCCTGACGTACCGACCGCAACGTCTCGGCCGTATTCCGGCTGCGCTTCCACTGCGCCACGCTCTCCGCCCACTCTGCTGCCCTCCTTCGTACCATCCGGACCTCCAGCGAACTGACGCCAGGATGGGCGGCGGCGAAAGAAGCGGCCAGACGCAGATGGTCGGGTGCTTACAAATAGCCGGCACGACCCACGTTACAGTTTCTCGGCGCTGATCCAATATCCCTGCGGACTCTCCCACGCGGCCGACATAACCGTCACTTGAAGGTGGAGCACCTCTTCGTATGGCTCAGTGCTTCTGTCGACTCGTGACACAGTACGCGCGCCACGGCTTCGTGCGCCTCGGCTCCCTCGTCCTGTTCCTCAGGCCGCTCTTGCGCGGTTCGTGAGATCAGGTCTAGTTTTCGTGACGGCGCAGTGCCGGATCACTTGTCCCGAACTCGACATAGTTCCTTCTTGCTTGATTCAAGCTCACCGCATTGGCGCCGCCTTCGCGATCTGGCATTTGATCCTGAATTGGATCGTCCTCCCATCCGCATACGTCACAGATTTCATAATGCCCCCGATCTGGCAGTGTGAGAAGGCCACAGCAAGGGCATGCGCAAAGCTGCTCACGGGCCATACTTTTCCACCTGTGCCTTCCAATATGCCATTCCATCTACTTCAGGACGAAACAGCGTCTCAATTGTCCCGTCCGGCTTTCCTGTTGCGAACTCGTTGGTCCGGACATTATATCGGAATCGTGTTCCTTCCCTTGGCGTAAAACCCAAGACATCTCCTCCCGGCACTGGATCCGAGTTGAGCAGATTACGCGCCCGTTTCGCGTACCCTTCCTTGGTGATGTTTCCAGCGCCCCACTCATGCTTATGCTTGTCAAAGTGTTTGTCGAGTTTTTTCTGCGACGCGAACTGGTTCGCTCGCCATTTAGGCGGGGCCAGCAACTTCGTCGGCTTGGGCCCCGGAAGCATCCGAAGGCGGCTCGCCAGCGATCTCGCTGCATTAAAGGCCTTGACGAGACCCTGAACAACGAGGGTTGCACCCATTTGAATGCCGCTGGCAGCCATTTGCAACACGGAACTCTGGGGGCCACTCGTGCTTTTTCCTCCCACGATTCCGTAGGGACTAGCTCCTTCCTGTGAAAAATTGTGGTCGAGTTCCGAGTTGACAATGCCGGCGAGTAACGCGAGCTTCTCGGCCAGCTTGTCGAGGTGCGTTCTATCGGAGGCACCCGATTCTGCGCTCGTACCGTTTCCTTCGGCGTTGCCCGTTCCCTTGCCGCCCGGTCCATGGTGCTCGCCTGAACCCTTCGGGACATCCGCGTCGCCCGGTCGTCCGGAGCCCGGCGGAGCCGGCGGAGATGGAGGAGGGCTTGGGGGCGAAGGCGGGAGCTGCGGCTTCGGTGGCTGCCCGGTTCCAGTGCCGCCTTTAACGTAGGTACCTGCTTTATGTCCGGGTTGATTGAGATAACCGACCCTCGCACCTTTGGGGATACGCGCCGTAGGTGGGTTCTTGCGCAGCGCATCGATCTGCTCCTGCGTGAGACGAGGTGCTTGGGCGTCCGTGCCACTAGGATCAATTAGTCGAATTGGGTTCCCATTCACATACGTATACAACCCCGGCCCATCCACCATTCCCGCGGGATCCGCTGCCGTCCACCTCCCGAGCCAGGGCGCATAGTACCTCGCCCCGTGATAGTAGAGCCCCGTCTCCTCGTCCTTCTCCTTGCCCGTGTACCTGTACCTCTTCGCGCTAACCTCTACCCCACTCGCCACGGCGTGGTAGGCCGTCGTCCCGTACGGATGGTACTCCTCGTAGCTGATGACGAGCCCGTCCTCATCCAGTTCGAGCGCAGCCGAGCCGAGGTGATTCCCAAGCTGATACCGCACCCGTGACGTCACCACGAGGTTCGGATCCGACGCATCGACCGTCTTGGTCTCCACCATCATGATCCGCCGCGCATCATCCATCACGTGGAGCGTCTCCCGCTCCAGCACGACCCCCCCGAGTTCATGCCTTCGATACACCTCGAAGGCCCCGAGGTAGATCCTCTCCTCGACGATCCCGCTATGCTCCCAGACCTTCCGCACCCGCTGCCCGCCGGCATCGTACGTGAAGTAGACCGTCCCTCCACCGCCCTTGTCCACCTCGCGCTTCTGATCCTTGAAATCCCACACGATGCCGTCGAGATGCGGCACCGACGTCATGCTCCCGTGCTCGTCGTACGTATACGTCGCGGAAAACTCGGTCTCGTCATCCCCCGGCAAGCTCGTCCCGAGCAGCCTATTGCTCGTCGCCGCGATGTCGTACCGCCGCGTCCAGCTCCCCGTGCTGCCCTGCGCGGCATGAATCATCTTCAAGATGTTGCCGACCGCGTCGTACTCGAAGCTCTCGGCATAGTTCCGCATTGCCTGCGGATCATTCGGATTTGCCGCATTCACCAGCGGAAACCCATTCTGATCCTGTTGGATGTCCGAATTCTGCCCCGAGTGCTCCCGCCCCGTGGCCACGATTAGCCGGTAGATCGCATCATACTCGTACTTCCAGACCGGCTCGACCAGCTCGCTGTTGTGGTAGAGCTCGTCCTGCGCCAGATCGGCAATCTCGACGATGTTGCCTACCGGATCATACGTGTATCGCAGGTCCTGCAGGAGCTCACTGCCCGAGGTCCGCGTCGTCTTGAGCCGCGTCAGCCGGTAGGTCAGCGGGTCGTAGCTGTACTCCGTGATCACCCCGTTTCCGTAGACGATCTTCTCACGCTGCCCCTTCGCATCGTAATCGATGTCATCGACAAACGTCGTCCAGGCGCTCGCGCCCCGAATCCGCGCTTCCACCTTCTCCAGCAGACTCGCCTCGTTGTACGTCGGCTTGATCTCGCTCTGGTCCGGCATGGTCAAACTCGTCGGCCGATTCAGCGCATCGTACGCCGTCGACTGCGTGAACACCTCCGTCTCGAGCGCCACCGTGCCCGACCAATCGAGCTGCGTCGAGTAATTCTGCGCGAGCTGCCGCTGGCTCTCCAGCAAATTCCCCTTGAAATCATACTCGACCGAGGTGACGACCCCGGCCCCATCCTTCACCTGATACACCTTCCCGCGCAGATTCGCATCCTCCGGATCCGTCTGCCCCTCGCCGTACACCGTCACCTCGGCGAGCACCTCCGGATCCGACCCCTTCTGCACCCACAGCCCCGTCGGCCGATTCAGCGCATCGTACACCGAGCGCACCACGTGCCCCCGGCCATCCCACCCCCGAATCGGATTCCCGAGCACATTCGCCAGCGTCCGCCGCTCTCCAGAATCGCAGCTCTTCTGGTACAGCGTCCGCCCGAGCATGTCGAAGACATACTCCATCGCCGTATTCCCACGGGCATCCACGATCTTCCGCGGATTCCCCTCGATATCGAGCACCGCCTTCGTCGTGTACGGTTCCGGGCCCCCGTTATCCTCGACCCCGCGCACCGGCCTGCCCAGCACGTCGAAATGCACCAGCGCCGGCGTCCCCGCATGCTCCTCGGTCAACTCCGCCGCCCGCTGCTCCTGCGTCGAAGGCGTCGGCGTCGCGCTCGGCTGCCTCGCGGCATACCAGGGGTTGCCCGTTTCGAGCACCGTATCGTTCCCGTCCCAGCTCGCCTGCTCCCAGGGCGTGAACGTCACCCGCGAATGCGTCCCGTTCGGCAGGTCCGTTTGGATGAGCCGGCCGAGCGGGTCGTAACGCAGGATGGGCGTCACGCCCCACTCGACGAGCTCCTTTTCGTCCTCGTATTCGTGGGTGGCCGTGAAGAACGGCTCGTACTGCTTGACGGGATTGCCCTTGTTGTCAATGACCACGCGCCCCGTGCCCACCCATCGCGGCGAGGCGGTGGCCAACACTACCGCGCCGTTCTCGTCCTTGACAAGCCCCCCGTTCTCGTCGCGCACCGGCGCCGGACCGGGCTCGGCCTGCACCTTCTTCAGGATCTCACGCCCGAGCCCGTCGAGGTACGTGTAGCTGTGCTGCCACGGCGTCAGCGCATCCCCGTGCCGCTCGCGCGCGGCGGCATGCACGACGTTGGGTTTGCCCGTCGTGCGCCAAACGTCGAGGTCGTACTCGAACGTCGTGGTTGGGTCCTCCAGCGTGTCCCCGTCGTTCGAGCCGACCTTGCCCATCACGGCCGTCGACATGACCATCCCGAGCTCGTCGAGCTTCACGGCACTTCGATTTCCGTTCGGGTCGGTGACGAGCGTGGGCCCGAGGACGCGGTAATCGTTTGTCGCGGTGACAGTATTCCCGAGCGAGTCCTCGGCGGACGTCATGAGCAAGTCGTGGGTGTCGTACGTGATGGTCGTGGGATTGCCAATCGAATCCAGGATCTCGACGGTTAAGTAGAACTTGTTCGGATCGAATACCTGGCGGCCGGTTCGCACCCAGCAATTGCCGTTCTCCTCGATGTACCCGCCCTCGGTGAGCATGGCCGAGGTCACGCGCGTGCCGTAGGCCGTTGGGCGTCGCCTCGTAGGAGATCGCAACGGCGGCGTTCGCGGCGCCGAACACCTCGCTGAACGAGAAGAGCGTGCTTCATGTCCTGCGGGATGTTCCGCCCTGTGTACACAATGCTCGCCGAGCGTATCACGTGGACGAATGGATCGACCTCGAGCGCCAGCATATGCACCACGCGAGGATCAAGCGCTTGCCTCCGCCCGTGCCCAGAAGGGTGATGAGTACGCCTCTGCCGACCTTGGCAACTGCGACGGCCTCGACGCCTGCCATCCTGAACACTACCTCGTGATCATTCTGATAGCTGAAGGACGGCGTCGGAAGTGTCCCAACCCGGGGACCGCCATACTCTCTCACCACGCAGACGCAACCGCGTAGTGCGTGCTATCGCCGTCCTCCGCCATCGGTGTAGCACTTTTAAGTGTCGAAATCTATTGGTGGGCCACCACATGCAACAGGAATCGCCTAAACTCCGGCCAATCCGCGAAGCCATTTTTGTTCACTCCGCTGATCGGCACGCGAACGACACTACCATTGTGTAGCAGCAGATCGACCCAGCGCACGGTGTTCTTGTCTTCGAATGGTAGTGTGCGAACAATGTCGCGGTACATATGTCTCTCCCACGTTCTGGCTTCTCGTAGGATATAGAAGGCTGTGTCCGTAAAGAAAACACAGTCCGACTGATGGACGTACCATCCCAAAGGGTATTCGTCGTGTCCAATTGGCGGAGGTGGGTCTTTGTCCTCTAGGTTTGCGTCAAAGGGCTTAAACCTGTCCTCGAAACTTGAGAATGTCTTCCTGGCCCAGTATTGCGTGTTTTCTTTTTCTGTCATGGGACCCATGAATGTTACCTCGGAGGAAGGATTACTTCGATAATGTGGTGCATGCCTTCTTGTCTAACCGAATAGCCTGGGCGCGATGCCAATGCACGTAAGAGTTTTTCGTTATAGAAGACCGCTTTGAACTGCATGCGCGTGGCACCATATGTGCGTGCCCTTTTTATGAGGCCAGCCATCACCTTAAATGGTCCATCAACCATGCCCTCGATGTAGCCCACTTCGACTTTCATTACTCCATCTTTTACCGACCAATAAGCATGGTCGGTAATCCACCACCCACCTTTGCCTTTGATTCCGAAGTCCTCTTTTGTTAAAATCCCCGACACCTCGGGCGTCGAGGGTTTGGGGGCTGGGAGCATCTTTCTGGTCGTCAGCCACCTGGAGAGTCGCAGCGCCTTTCCAATGATCTGGGCCACAGCTGATGCCCCTAACTGAACGCTACTCGCTACGACCTGCAACGCCGGATTCGCTGGACCATTCGGATTTTTGCCTCCTACAATGCCATAAGGACTCGCGCCGTCTTGTTTGAAATCGTGCGAAAACTCGCTATTGATGAGCCCAGCAAGTAACGCCAGCTGCTCAGCGCTTTTCTCAAGTTTAGTCCTGGGCTGTGCGAGCCCCCCCGATTCTGCGCCTGTACCTTCGGCGTTGCCCGTTCCCTTGCCGCCCGGTCCATGGTGCTCGCCTGGCCCCTTCGGGACATTCGCATCACCCGGTTGTCCGGAGCCCGGCGGAGGTGGAGGAGGGCTTGGGGGCGAAGGCGGGAGTTGCGGCTTCGGTGGCTGGCCGGCTCCACCGCCACCACCGCCACCTTTAACGTAGGTACCCGCTTTATGTCCGGGTTGATTGAGATAACCCACCCTCGCACCTTTGGGAATACGCGCCGGAGGCAGTCTATCGAGCTGTTCCTGCGTGAACCGAGGTGTTTGGGCGTCCGTGCCGTTAGGATCAATTAGTTGAACTGGGTTCCCACGCACATAGGTATACAAACCCGGCCCATCCACCAACCCCGCCGGATCCGCACTCGTCCACCTCCCAAGCCAGGGCGCGTAGTACCTCGCCCCGTGGTAGTAGAGCCCCGTCTCCTCATCCCGCTCCTTGCCCGTGTACCTGTACCTCTTCGCGCTTACTTCCACCCCGCTTGCTGCTGACTGGTAGGCTGTCGTCCCATAGGGGTGGTATTCCTCGTAGCTGATGACGAGGCCGGCCTCGTCGACTTCTAGGGAAGCGGAGCCCAGATGGTTGCCAAACTGATACCGGAGCCTCGGCGCCGGCGTGAACGGCGGCGCGTTCGTGTCGACCGTCTTCGTCTCCACCATCGCAGTTCGCCGCGTGTTGTCCATCACATGGAGCGTCTCCCGCTCCAGCACGACATTCCCGAGCTCGTGCCTCCGGTAGATCTCGAACCCCCCGAGGTAAATCCTCTCGTCGACGATCCCGCTATGCTCCCAGACCTTCCGCACCCGCTGCCCGCTAGCGTCGTACGTGAAGTAGACCGTCCCCCCGCCGCCCTTGTCGACCTCGCGCTTCTGATCCTTGAAATCCCACGCGATGCCAGCGAGATGCGGCATCGACGTCATGCTCCCGTGCTCGTCGTACGTGTACGTCGCCGAATACTGCCCCGGTGCATCCGCAGGCAAGTTCGTCCCGAGTAGTCGATTGCTCGTCGTCGCAATATCGTACCGCCGCGTCCAGCTCCCCGTGCTGCCCTGCGCGGCATGAATCATCTTCAGGATGTTGCCGACCGCATCGTACTCGAAGCTCTCCGCGTAGTTCCGCATCGCCTGCGGATCATTCGGATTGGCCGCATTCACCAGCGGGAACCCATTCGCATCCTGCTGGATATCCGCATTCTGCCCCGAATGCTCTCGCCCCGTCGCCTCGATCAGCCGGTAGATCGCATCGTACTCGTACTTCCAAACCGGCTCGACCAGCTCGCTGTTGTGGTAGAGCTCCTCCTGCGCCAGGTCGGCGATCTCGACGATGTTGCCTACCGGATCGTACGTGTACCGCAGGTCCTGCAGAAGCACGTCATCCGACGTCCGCGTCGTCTTGAGCCGCGTCAGCCGGTAGGTCAGCGGGTCGTAACTGTACTCCGTGACAACCCCGTTCCCGTAAACGATCTTCTCCCGCTGCCCCTTCGCATCGTAATCGATGTCATCGACGAACGTCGTCCAACCACTCGCACCCCGAATCCGCGCCTCCACCCTCTCCAGCAGACTCGCCTCGTTATACGTCGACTTGATCTCGCTCTGGTCCGGCGTGGTCAAGCTCGTCGGCCGATTCAGCGCATCATACGCCGTCGTCTGCGTGAACACCTCCGTCTCGAGCGCCACCGAGCCCGACCAATCGAGCTGCGTCGTATAGTTCTGCGCGAGCTGCCGCTGGCTCTCCAGCAAATTCCCCTTGAAATCATACTCGACCGAAGTGACGACCCCGGCCCCATCCTTCACCTGATACACCTTCCCGCGCAGATTCGCGTCCTCCGGATCCGTCTGCCCCTCGCCATACACCGTTACCTCGGCGAGCACCTCCGGATCCGCCCCCTTCTGCACCCACAGCCCCGTCTGCCGATTCAGCGCGTCGTACACCGAGCGCACCACATGCCCCCGGCCGTCCCACCCCCGAATCGGGCTCCCGAGCACATTCGCCAGCGTCCACCGCTCTCCAGAATCGCAGCTCTTCTGGTACAGCGTCCGCCCGAGCATGTCGAAGACATACTCCATCGCCGTATTCTCACGGGCATCCACGATCTTCCGCGGATTCCCCTCGATATCGAGCACCGCCCTCGTCGTGCACGGCTCCGGGCCCCCGTTATCCTCGACCCCGCGCACCGGCCTGCCCAGCACATCGAAATGTACCAGGGCCGGCGTCCCCGCATGCTCCTCGGTCAACTCCGCCGCCCGCTGCTCCTGCGCAGAAGGCGTCGGCGTCGCGCTCGGCTGCCTCGCGGCATACCAGGGGTTGCCCGCCTCGAGCACCGTGTCGTTTCCGTCCCAGCTCGCCTGCTGCCAGGGCGTGAACTCGACCCGCGAATGCGTCCCGTTCGGCAGGTCCGTTCGGATGAGCCGGCCGAGCGGGTCGTAACGCAGGATGGGCGTCACGCCCCACTCGACGAGCTCCTGTTCGTCCTCGTATTCGTGGGTGGCAGAAAAGAACGGCTCGTACTGCTTGACGGGATTGCCCTTGTTGTCAATGACCACGCGCCCCGTGCCCACCCATCGCGGCGAGGCGGTGGCCAACACTACCGCGCCGTTCTCGTCCTTGACAAGCCCCCCGTTCTCGTCGCGCACCGGCGCAAGACCGGGCTCGGCCTGCACCTTCTTCAGGATCTCACGCCCGAGCCCGTCGAGGTACGTGTAGCTGTGTTGCCAGGGCGTCAGCGCATCCCCGTGCCGCTCGCGCGCGGCAGCATGCACGACGTTGGGTTTGCCCGTCGTGCGCCATACGTCGAGGTCGTACGCGAACGTCGTGGTTGGATCCGTGAGCGTGTCCCCGTCGTTCGAGCCGACCTTGCCCATCACGGCCGTCGCCACGACCATCCCGAGCTCGTCGAGCTTCACAGCGCTGCGATTGCCGTTCGGGTCGGTGACGAGCGTGGGCCCGAGGACGCGGTAGTCGTTTGTCGCGGTGACCGTATTACCGAGCGGATCCTCGGCGGACGTCACGAGCAAGTCGTGGACGTCGTACGTGATGGTCGTAGGATTGCCGAGCGGATCCCGGATCTCGACCGGCAAGTAGAACTTGTTCGGGTCGAACACCTGACGGCCAGTTCGCACCCAGTACTCGCTGTTCTCCTCGATGTACCCGCCCTCGGCGAGCATGGTCGAGGTCACGCGCGAGCCATAGGCCGCGGTCAAGAGCCCGGGCGTGAAGGCAAGCGCGTACGTCTCGTAAGGCAGCGCGAGTGCGTCGATGGTGCCGAAGGGCAGCGCCGCGGGGGAAGAGCCGGACAGCGTCGTGCTGTCGTAGTAGACCTGTCGTACCCGCTCGACCAGGCGCTTTTGCATCGTGCTGCTGTTGGGCGTCGCCTCGTAGTCGATCGCGACGGCCGCGTCCGCGGCGCCAAGCACCTCGCTGAACGAGAACAGCGTGCTTCGTGTCGTGGAGAGCCCCGTGAGCTCGTACGTTCGCGTCTCCTTGGGCACTCCGAGGCGGTACCAGCTCGGCTGCTTGTCCTCGTTGACCACGTCGCTCTCGGTCAGGGTGGCTAAGAGTCCCTGCTCGGGCATGTCCTGCGGGATGCTCCGCCGGGCGTATGCAATGCTCACTGAGCGCTCCACGTGCCCGAACGGATCCACCTCGAGCACCAGCGTGTGCACGACGCGCGGGTCATCGGGATCGCGCTCGTAATGCACCTCCACGCTCTCGCGAACCCACGCGTGGAAAGACCCGAACGCCTTCGCCGTCGCCGATTGCAGGCGCCGGATCTCCGCGCAGCTCTCCGTCACCACGTACGGGTGCGACTCCGCCTCGGAACCATCGAGCGCGTAGACCTCCGTGCGGAGGATTTGCCCCTTGAGCGCCCGGCAGGCCTCACGCAGGTCCCTCGGCGACAACCCCGTCTGCAGCACGGCATCGGGCAATTCCGGTCTCTGCCCGTCACCGGCATAATACTCTTTCTCGAACTGCTTCGCGATCCGGCTCCTGTCGATGAACGCGCCCGTATGGAACCACGTCTTCGTGAGCACCGGCGGCAGGTGGAATTCCTCCTCCACCGGTGGAGCCTCCGCGAAGAGCCCCTTTCCGCGCTCGGCCGAGAACGACTCCGCGTCGTATTGCTCGACGAGGCCAAACCCCCGGAACTCTCGCTCCGCGCCGTCGTAGTACCCGTGATGATACTTGTACGTACTGACGAACCGCGCCTTGCTGACTGCGTCGAACGTCTCCACACGCGTGAGCACGTGCACGGGGAACGACAGCCGCGTCACCCACGGCTTTCCAGCCTTCAGATCCTCCAGGTAAAACTTCGTCGAGGGCGCATACTCGAGCTTCGTCTCGGCCCCGAGGTTGTTCTTGACCGACGTGAGTAGATACGGCTTCTTGCTGCCCAAAAGATCGATGTACCGCATCGGCGGCTTCGCCACGCCCCGCCACGGCGATGACCACACGAGACACGCCGTACCGGACCCGAGCAGATCGACCACGCCCACGGTGGACATGGAATCGGCCGTCGGGAACCCCGGCATTCGCACCGGCTCACTCCAGCCGTTCCCCGCCTGGTTGAACACGATGACTGCACCTTCGCCGGCTACGTACACGATATCCGTGGTCCCGGTCCCATCGATATCGCCGAGGCGAATCCGGCGCGGATCGAACGTGTGCGAATCATCGAACAGCGGCGCCTTGCTCATCTGCACCTTGGCGCCGAACCGCCCATGCCCGAGGTTCGGCCAGTAGCAGATGCTCCCATTACGGACGCGCACGATGTCGGGCAAACCGTCCCCGCTCATGTCCGCCACGAAGATCGCCTGCGTCATGTCCGCGAACACGAGCGTCGGGCTCTTGTCCTCGTCGTAGACCTTCGGCAACACCCGCGGCGGGCCCCATCCGCCCTTGCCGAGCGACGGGTACCAGAGCTGTACGTGATCGGTCGTGACCAGAATGTCGTCGAGTCCATCGCCGGAAAGGTCGATGAAACGGACCCGCGGGTCATTCCAGTTGACGTTCGGCTGCGAGGGGAACGGCACGAAGGGCCCCCAGCCGCCCTCTGGCGTCCGCTCGTGATAACCCGAGGTCCCCTCTGGTGTGAGCTCCACGAGGCATTGCCGCCCCTCGCTCCCGACGTCGAGGAGCTGCGCTCCGCCGCCCGACGCCATGGCCGGCCGGCTCGCGAGCAAGCGCGCCGGCGCGAGGTGCCCATCACCGAGGTTTTGCTTGTAGTAAAATGCCCCCTGCTGCTCGCAGAGCACGCCGGGAATGCCCTCGCCATTGAGATCGACCCATCGTGCGGTTTGTCCGTCCACACCGCCAGGTAGGTCTTCGAGGCTTCGTGGATCGAGGAGTTTGACGGCGGTCTGGAGCTCGGGCAACGAATACCCGAGATCGAGCGGCGGCAGGGACTTTTTCGAGTAGCCGCTCTGCGTCTTGATGTACCCCGACTGCGTGACCGAAACGAGCCGGGTGAGCGCCGGCCCCTCGGCATACGTGAAGTCGGTGGAGCGCACGAGCACCGGATCCTCACCGAGCTCGGGGAAGTGGTGGAACATCAGCACCCGCCGGCAAAGGCGGTACGTGCGGATCTCGAAGGTCGAGCGATAGCTCGAGAACGGATCCTGCCGGCAGGGCCATGGATTCTCCTCCGCGGGCGTCGGCGCCACGGCACCGTGCTCGCCGTAATCGAAGACGACCTCGAAGAGGAAGTCCTGTGCCTGGAAGGGCACTGTATTCCCGTACCGGATCCGCTTCAGGTAGCGGTTTACGACCGGCGCGTCCCCCGAGAGCCGTTGCCTCTCGTAGACGGCATTCGGCACATTCGCGAAGTCCTCAGCCTTGTAGTCATATACGATGACGTTCCCGAGCGCGTCCTCGGTGCGCTCGAGCAGCCACGAGAAGACCTTGGTCGGGGCCGCAGGGCTCGTGATACGAGCCCCCTCGGACTGGCCATAGACGCTCGTGACGTTGTCCTTCGTCGTGGCTCGCCAGTAAACGTTGCCGTCCCCCTTCTCCGTGACGCGCTCGATGCGCGCGAAGAGGCCTTCCACCCGGGGGCGATACCGCTCGATGCGCTCGACAGCGTCGTCCTTCGGGACGTCGCGCACCCAGTTGCCTTGCCCCTCCTCATCGAGCTTGGGCACGAGGTCTTCCGCGCCCGACATGATGAACACGTCGGATTCGCGGAAGTCCTCGTACTCGGGCAAACCACGCTCGGTCTTACGAGAGATCGAGGGCACGGAGAGCCGAAAGCCCACACCAAAGGGCCCATTGCCACCGCCGGAATCGTACGCGACGGCGAGCTCGGGCCCGAACCCGCCGCGGCCAGGCGACACCGCAATCGGGACCGTGAGGGATCCCGTGCCGCTCACCAGGCTCGCGGCGAACTTCTCGCCGAGTCCACGAACCGCGCCGCCCCCCTTCGGAAGCGACGGGCTCGGGGCCTTGACCGCCTCGGGCGCGGTCGTCTTGGGCTTCGGTGCAAAACCTTTCTGCTCCATGGCGTGCCCTCTCTCCTGTTTCAGCGTCGCTTCCGAGCCTATTGCTGCTGGTACTCGCAGACGATCCAGATGTCTTCGAGCTTCGTATCCGCCAGCGTGACTACCTTCAATTTCCAGGGCGCGCTCTCCGCGAGGATTGGCTCTGCGGCCGGCATGTCATCCACCAGCAGAAGGTCGCCATACTCGCTCTGAGAAGTCTTCAGCGTCAGGTTCGGCGTACCCGAGAACGGTGCGCCTGGCGATTGGAGCTCGGCCGATAGCTGGGTGGCCGCGCCGCCCGATCGCTTGGCGAAGACACGCACCCTCGTGATCTCGAGGTTGCGCTCCCCGAGCAGCGGTTGGAAGAGCCGCGAGCCGAGTGGCAACGAAAGGACATACTCGACCGGAGCTCCCTGGCCCGTGATGAACACGTGCCATGCGTCGGGGAAATCCGTCTTTGCGCTGAAGAGCCGGAAGCCGGTCGGGCCGTCAGCGGTACCCAGCGCGTTCAGCGCCGCCGTCTTGAGATTCTCGCCGCCCTCCCGCGCCGTGTAACGCACGTGCAGAACCACGTCGTGCACAGCCGTCGGGTCGAAGCGGTTCGTCCCCTTGTCGAGCTCCATTCGCCACGTGCTGTCCGAGCCCGCGCCCTCGAAGGGCAGATACCGTTCGTCGCGGAAGACCAGCTCGAAGAGCCCGGCGTCGCTCTGGCCACTGCTCGTCACGATGGATGGGATGGATCCATAATGGTCGAGGAATCGAGCATCGGGCCCGGATGCGCCGGTCTTCCGAGGATAGTTGGCGGCCAGGCTCGGGGTCGAAGCGACCTCGCTGTTCATCCTCACGCTGCTCTTCAGCAACGTGAGCTTGCTGTTCACCCCGGCATAGGGTCCGTTCACGACCGGCACCGTCATGCTGACGGACTTGATGCGCCTCAAGTAATGCCCCGGCCAATCCTGATCGAAGAGCGCCTCGGGCAGCTCGACCTCGCATTGGCCCGTCTCGCGCAGCTTCAGGAGCGCCAGCGGGGCAACCTCCGCGAGCGAGACGTGCTTCGTGATCTCGTACTCGCGCCTGTTCTGCTCCAGGTACGCGACCTCCATGCGCCGAAGGTCGTGCTGGAGCTTCTCGCCCATCATCAGGCCCTTCTTCATGCTGTCCCAGGGGACGAACTGGACGTAGCTCGCCTCAGGCTGCGCAAGCTCGAACTGGAACGCCCGTTCGGCCCGCTTCGCGAGCTCGTACGCCAACTTGTAGCCCTGGAAGTACACGGCTGAGGCCTGCGATACCATCCAGTCGTAAAGCTCCTCGTTCGTGTGCTTGGTGCGCAGGTACTCCTCGACCTCTTTCGCGTTCTTGACGGAGAGCTCGTGGTTCTGGAGCTCCTTCTTTGCGATATCGAGGCGGATCTCCCCGGCGACGATCTGCCGATCGATTTGCTCGAGCTCCTTCTGCGCAAGCCGCTCCTGGAGCTTCCACTCCTCCCAGCGACGCTTGTAGCTGGCCGCCGTCGCACTCCGCGACGCATCCGCGTGGTGCATGCTTGCAAGCAGGGAGTGGAACTGCGCGCCGGCGTCCAGAACGCCGCCAAGTTGGACGCCGCCGAACTCGCTCTTCACCTCCGGAGGGAACGGTCCCCCAATCGTAATTTGAGGAACCAGCTTCAGCACGGAAGCGAAGGTTTGTGCGATCCCCGCATTCATGGTCTCGAAATTGGCCCAACCCGTGAGATTCGCCTGCATCTCCTCTTCCGGAATCATGTACTCGATCCGGTTATAGAACGTCAGGCGCTCCTCGATGACCGCCCGCGAGCGTCGAATCGCCGCCAGCGACTCCATGGCCTCGTCGACCTGGCGCTTCCTCGTCTCGCGCACGGCCGTGAGCACGTCGAGCTCGTGCCTCGATCGCAAGATCGAGAGCGTCTCGCCGTCCCGTTTTTCGAGCGCCGCGAGGAGCGCGCCACCCATGGCAATCACGCTGCTCGTGAACTCCAGCGCCTTGGGCTGGAGCACCGAGAAGCGGTAGAGGGGCAGCGGGACGTTGACATCCGACAGCAGGGCGCCAATGTCCACCCCGGCCGCCGTCGCCTGCACGAGCAACGCCGGATCGATCGGCGGCTCGAACAGCGGGAGCTGCCGCACCGTGCCGTCGATGTTCATGCAATGGCGGATCTTGAACAGCCTATCCGCCACCGTGTCCCAGAGCCCGAGCAGCTTCTCGTTTTGCGGCACGCAGAAATAGAGCGTCAGGAGGGCCGGCGGTGGCTCGCGTCGCGTGCATAGGGCGTTCGGCGCCGGCGGCGGCAAGATGCTCTCGACGACGAGCGCATTCGAGAACTCGTCGATGCCTGGCTCGAGGTCCGCATACGTGCGGTCCGATGCGGCCTTCTCCTTCACGAGACGCGGGCGCTCACCGAGAATCTGCGCGGCCAGGATGTAGAGCTGCGTTGCCTCGTTGATCGACTCGAGCGTATCGCGCTGGAACAAGCTATCGCCCCAGGAAAGGAGGTTCTCGACGTACTTCATCACGACCGCCTTCTGGTAGGCGAGCGGTCGCATACGTGCGATCAGGTGCGGATTGAACGGCGTCTCCCGCCAGCGTGCGATTTGCGCCACCATGTCCTGCGTGGCTCCCGATTCGGAAGAGAGCCCGAAGAGCTCTGCGATGAGCTGGGCATTCGGGTTCTCGACGCTCGTTTGATTGCCCGAGAGTTCTTCGAGCTGTGCCTGGATCGAGGCGAGGTCGACGTTCTCGCGGAAGGGACGCACGTACCAGTAGCGCTCCGGCCCGTCCCCAGGCGCCCCGCCCGTCGGGTCGAAGATGTAACGGAACCAGCGGTCCGCCTCCTCGAAGCGGCTGTTCTTCGACAGGCGCGTGGCGATGAGGAAGGGCGCGTGGAAAAACAGCTCCCAGTTGTATTGCGAGTATGCGCCTCCGTAGGAGAAGTCGACCGTCTCCTTGGGGAAGGGCTGGCCTGCATGAGCCTGCGGCGCGTAGGACCCCTCGATGGGTGCCCAACGGCCTTGGATCGGCGACTCCTGCTCGGACCAGCGCAGCAGCCCGTCCACCCCTCCCTTCGCGACGAGCCGCGTGAAGTCGCAGGTGTAGGGATGGTAGAACAGGTGGAATCGGTAGAATCGCTCGATCTCGTAGTCGACATCGAGATCGAGCTTGGGCTCGTTGGCCCACTCGAGGACCACTTCATCGAGGTCGTTTGCTGCATCGCCGACGATTGGCGCCTTCCCATTGGGGATGACCTTCGCGAGATCCTTCCACGCAGTCGCCGTGCGGCGCTGAAGATCCATGAAGAACACTCGCCCGAAATCGCTGAGGAACAGAGACTCCTGCGAGCGGTGCGGGCTCAACTGGACGAATTCGCGATTTCTGTCCTGGAGCATCCAGTACCGGTCCCCCGTCCTCCTGAGCACCGGGGCGCTGATCGACCACTTGTCCCCCGATGCCGAGCCCGATGTGTGCATCGGAAGCCTCACGGCCTGCGAAATCCCCTGCTGCTCGACCTCCTCCTCCTCGTTGTAGAAAGTAAGGAGCGCCTTGTCCGAGTCATAGATCTCTCTCAAGCCCATGAACAGCGGCGTTGCATACTCTGGAGCCCAGCCATGGAACCACATACCCTCGTCCCAGGCGTCGTCCTTGGTGAAGGTTCGTGATTCCGAGGCGGCCTCGATCACCCCCGAACACGGCCCGATTTTGAACCTCCCTGCGACCGCGTACGTAGCCAGGTAGCTGATCTTGATCCCGTACCAGTTCACGAGGCAGGTCACCGTCAAGTCCGTGCCGGTGCTCTCGACCATGAAGGAAATCCACTTGCGCTCGATCGTGGGGCGCACGGTGATGCCCAGATTCGCGGTGGTCTTGATCGGCCCCCAAGCGCCATCTCGGAGCTCGCTCCACGCGAGCGTGATCCTCCAGTACTTGCGCGTAGACGAGTCGTCTTTTTGGGTGCCGTCAGCTCGCTCCTCGAAGATGGGCCAAAGCAGATGCAGCCTGCGGTTCCAGATCGTGGCGAGCAAGTGGTCCCCCGGGATATCGAGGTCGATCTTCTCCCACGCCGTCCAGTACTCCGAATCGATCCGCTTGCGATAATAGTAGCGGTGCGGCGGCGCGGCCGTCCTCGCGATCACGTGAAGGACATCGACGTCGTCTTCGAGCTCGTGGCACATCGCTGCCACGTCGAGCCGCCCCACCTCGTGCAGGCTCTCGAGGTACTCGAGGTAGGCAGATTCGGCCGTCTCCGCGTTGATCTCGCCCTGGAGCAGCCGGCTCTCCAGCGTCTTGAAGAACGGCGTCTTGTCGTCTCGGAGCTCCGGCTCGATCCAGTTCTCCGGATAAAGGAAGACCTTGCGGTTGGCCTCCCAAACGCGATAGCTCTTCAACCATTGCCATTCACGGGCCGCCTCCTCGTCGAGCTCGACCTTGTCTTTCTCGAGCAGGAGGAATGCGCGCTGGACGAAGGTCTGGACGGAGCTGATGGCCTGCTTGATGCGGGAGGTGAGCTGGCACGGGCTCATCTCCACGTCGATGAGCAGGTCCTCGAAAAGCTCGTTCGGACTCGCGTAGTCCCGCTTCGCGACGAGATATCCGACGAGCGCGTTGCGCTGCTTCTCGCGCAGCACGTCGCGCAGCGGGCGGGCAACCTCGCTCCAGCGCGCGTCGTCGTGCTTGGCACGCGCCACGCGCTTGATGTCGAGCGCGACATCGGCATGGGTAGCGTCCTCGACATCGGCCCAGAGCGTGCCTTGCGCGGCGGACGCGCCGAGGCGGCCGAGGAGCTGGAAGGCGCGGTGGAGGCAGAGGAGCCCCTTCTCGTCGCGGAGATCCGATAGCGTGAAAGCAAAAGTCACCGTGATGAGGTGCTCGACGCCGTCACGCGGCCAGCCGGTGCGCGCCGAGAGTTCGTCATAGAAGGCCGCGGCTTGCCCCGCATTGCTTTTCGCGAAGATGGCCAGCAGATCCTCACGGCCATTCCGCAGCGTGTCGCGGAAGGAGGCCAGGTCGACGAGACGCAAGAGCTTTGCGAAACGCTCCTGCCGGTCCGAGTCTGCGTCTTGCTCCCCGAGCAGCAGGGTATTCAGATCGAGCGTTGCGTCCGTCGGGTACGGCGAGGCCAGCTCCGACGCGTGGAGCTTCAGCCGCTGGATGACCAGCGCGGCCTTGTGAAGGAGCCGGACGGCGTTTTGGCGTTGCGCCTCCGTCGCGACAGCGGGCGGGACGTATTCGACTGCCGCATTCATTTCCGGCAGGAAATCGGATATCGCGGAGGCCGCCTCGATGGCAAAGGACCCGAGCGCCTCCGTGAGCAGGTGCTCGACCATCTCGGCGTCGAGCTTCATCTCGGTCGCGAGCTTCTGCTTGACGACGCTCTCCGCCCGCACCCTGCGCTGATGGTTGAGCAGGTACGCAAGGGCATACGCGAACCGCTGGTCTACGTCCGCAAGGAGCGGCCCGCCCACCTCGCTCGACAGACCGACGAGTTTGTCCTTGGCCTTTGCGACATCACTGCCGAAGAAGGGGGTCAGATGCAGATCGATGAGTGTGCGCTGCTCCGTCCGCGTAAGCGCCGAACGTCCGTTGATCACCGCAACGATCGCTTCTGCCTTCGCGGCGCGCTCGGCTCGGGTTTCCCCGGCGAGGAGCTCCTCCAGACGCCCGCGGGTAGAATCGCCCTCGGGATCCGGGACGACAACCGTTTCGGCCACGACCTTGTCGAGGGCCGCCTTGATGTCCTCCACGATCCGCTGGAGGACAGCATCGGAGAGCGCCGCTTGCGTCCCCGGCGGCGGGGCGTGCCGGACCAGGAAATGCAGCTCGGCAATGCTGAACCTGGACCGCCGCACCTTCGCCACGAGTTCGACGAACGCCCGCGTGGTGGCCGGCACGGCTAGCGTTTCGGAGTCCACCGTGAGCGCTCTGAGGCCAGAGAGCGAAAGCAGCACGAGGAGGTCGGGAATACTGAGGCGCAGACCCCTCGCCAGCGCGACGATACGATGAAGCCGCGAGAGGTTTTCCACGGTCAGGAGCGCGTCTGCGGTGAGCGGGCTCGTGACGCCAATGTGCTTCTCGGCAACTTCGGGCATGACGAGCAGCGCCAGTTCCACGGCGCTGATGCGCAACCCCGCGAGAATGCCCGCGGCATGATTGAGGAGGAGCAGGGGATTCTGCGGATCCGGCTCACCAAGAGCCGCCTCGAAAGCTGGATCGGCCGTGAGGGCCTTGTTCAGGAAAAGCTCCTCGTAGAGCGACTTGCCCCACTCCTCGCTCGAACGCGTCCCGATGTTCCCCCAGAACGAGAGGAGCACGGGCAGCGGCAGATCGAGCTCCTTCCGCAATGCCACGATACCAGCCACGTCGCGCACGACCTTCGCGTCGATGTCCGTCGCGCCGAGGGAGGTGAGCGTCCAGTCGAGCTCGGTGATGCGGAAGCCGAGCCGCTTGCGCAGGCGAAGGAAACGGTGGATCCGCCCGAGGAGCGCTGCGTCGAGCCCGTCCAGCAATTTCGTATCGATATCGCAGCCCGTCTCGGGGTTCAACTTCACCGTTGGCGAGGCGGCCGGATTCACGTATTTCGTGGCGAGCAGCTCCCGAAGTTCATTGAAGGAAAGCCCTGCCTGCTCGAGGAACCGCGGGACGGGCGCGAGCTTCTGGACCCAGTTGACCTCCGGCATTCCCCAGCACGCATACGCCGTGGGGGCCCCCGAGGTTTGTTGCGTGACGATCTCCCACTCCCGCTTCGACATGCGCAGGCGCTCGCGCGCGATCTGGTCGCTGACATCGCCAGAGGGCAGCTTCATTGCTTCGACGAGCTCGTGCCGGGGAACGCCGAGATGTTCGAGGTAGACTCGTGCCTCTTCATCCCACAGGTGGAACGGCAAATCGAAGGGATGGACCGCAGCGGCGAGCCCGGCGTAGGCCGCATTGCGCGCCGCGAGGTATTTCACCTCGGGCTCGGCCAGAAGCTCCTGCGGCGTCCCCGCGCTCGTGATGTCCTGCGTCCCGAGATAGTCCAGCCCATCCAGCTCGTTGGCAACGACGGCCTCGAGGATCTCGTTGACGAGATCGATATAAGGCAGGGTCGTGTCCGTGTTCTTGCAAGAAAGGAGGAGCCGCGCGATGTCCGGCCTTCGTGCAGGAGGCGCATCCGTGTCCCCCGGAAGAGCACCGATGAGGACGTCCCGGGCCGACCAGTAGGCTGGGTTTTGCTCGGTGCTCTCCGGCGTCTCGATTTTCGAATCGTGGCGGTCGAGGAACTCGAGCAGATCCACGAGGTAGGCCGCGGGGCCATACACGGACCTGCAATGCTCGCACACGCAGCCATCCAGAGAGCCGAAGAGGGAGGTCCAGTCCGCGATGTTCTGTTCCTCGTTGGGGGTGGCGAGCGTCACGAGGTCCGGGAGGGTCGCGATTTTCGGCCCATGGAAGCTGCTGCCGTACTTGGCGAAGAGCGCGGTGGAAGCGGACGCGATCCAGCAAGCCCTGCCGAAGATCGCCTCGGCTCGTTCGATTCCAAATTCGGAGCCGAACTTGGCGACGAAGCGGCGTTTGCCCATGCGGTGGATGCGCTGCGCCGAGTGGAGATCGGCCTCGAGGAGCGGCTTCATCTCACGGTGCCGCGGCGTGATGTGGAAGATCCGCTCCATCTTCTTCAGCCGCTCGGTCGTGGCGGCGACATCGCTCACGCCCGTCATCGCGCCGCTCGTTTCCGCGAGGTACTTCGATACGCGCATCGAGCCGAACTCGAAATTCGGGTTGTGCTCGAAGAACACGCGAATACCAGACCCGGCCACCTCGTCCCGGATGACCCGGTCCGCGATGACCGCGGTGGGGAAGGCCGCCTCCATCGTGCTCAGGAGGACGTTCGCGTAATTCTCCCGTCGATGTTCTGGCTCTGTGCCCGGCGTATCCTGTGCGGGCCCAATCGGCGCTTCGCCGCCAATATCGAAAATCGTGAACCAGTCAGTTTTGTCGTATTTGGCGATGTCACGAATACTCGTCAGGGTACCCGCGCTGAAACGCGAAGCGAGCTCACGGATGAGCCCCGCGTGGTAGCGCGTGAGCGCGCCGAGCTGCATCACGAGCTTGAGCTTGTCGATGGTCGCGGGATCCTCGAAACCCTCACGCGCGGAGAGCTTCGTCCAAAAGTCATCGACGGTCCCTTTCCCTTGGTGTTCGATGACCGCGCGCGCGAAATCCTCCTCCAGTCCCCCGAGCTCGACCCCGTTGAAGATATGGGCAAGCGAGCTGGGGCCACCCACCCGCGATCCGGCAGCGAGTGGTGCCATTCTGACGACGAATTTCTCGATGATGTCGTCGATGTTCGCGGTCGGTAGAGAAGGAATGATATTCTCTCCCATGGCCTGCTCGAGTGCGCGCCGGAGGGTGCTTCGGCGCTGCGAAAGGAGCTCGCGACGTGTCTGGGGCAGACCTTGCCGCAGGAGCGCGTAGACAAGCGCCACATTGACGTCGGGATGGTAGTCGACATCGATCTCGTCCTCGAGACGAACCGCCTTTACGAACAGGTCGACGAGATCGCGCTCTTCGCCGGTCCTGCAAGCCACCAGATCGATCAGGGTCGAGATTTCTTGCAGCTCCAGTACCCGTTCGGGATCGATCAGCACAGCCCGGCTGAAGACAGACTCGACGTGTTTGGCCACCCTGTGGACCTCGGAACGTCCGCGCGATCTCGCGTTATTTGCCACGAGGTCCACGTGCGCCGTGGCGGGAGCACGACAGACTTTTACGGCGACCGTCGAATCTGTCGTCACAGTCGCCCGTACCAGGAGATTGGCATGGGTACCGTTCGCCGGCGTGTAGGAGATGCAGAACTGCCCCGACGAATCCGTGGTATCGTTACCCAGGGGCAACTCATTCAGGAGCGGCGGCTCGGGCGGCTCGGGCGTCGGAGGTGTCGTATTATACACGACGTCATAGGCGGCGACCGGCTTTCCAACGAGAGGTGAGCCATCCGAGTCCGTAAGCCTTCCTCGCACGACCAGCTCGGAGGGTTGCCCCTCCCTGGTCGCACCGAGGTCGACAGCGATGCGGATGCGCTGCGCTGCGGCAGACGGCTGCCAGGTGACGGTCAGCGGCTCGAGCTGCTGCCAGGTGACGGTAGGCGGCTCGAGCTGCGGCGTGGCCGTGAAGAGATGAAACTTGAGAGCAGGCCTGCGCGCGAAAAACAGCGAGTCGAGGTACGTGTCGGTCACGGTGATGGCAAAGTCGCCAACCTCGTCGGTCTTCGCGACGGCTACGAGGTCCCGGCAGATGCCTTCCCGATCCCACAGCTCGACGCGCACGGCGTCGACACCTTTGCCCGTTGCCGCATCGACGATCCGGCCGTGGAGCCGGTAAGCGATATCCGTGACGTTCTCCAGTTCGAGCTCCTCATTCATATGCTCACCGCGCTCCTTTGATCGAGTGACGCCGCCTTCACAGAGGCGAGCAAAGCCATGCCAGCCCGAGGCATAGACCATCGGGCAAGGCGCCCCACGAGCACACCACGGCCCCTGTCGTCGCATGAATTGCGGCGAGCACGAGCTTCGACATGCGCACCACAATCCGCGAGATAGACGCGACCCATGCCCTGCGTCCACCTCGTGGTGGCGATGCACACGCCTCTTGTAGACCTATCGATACATACCCCGGGGCGAAATGTCGCCCCGCGTATTCATGTTCTCACCTTTTGCAAAATGGACCACTCCCGCCCTCGAAGAGCGCCGAGAAAAACTCTGCGCATCACGAGGTAGGCACCGACCGCGCGGCGACGCGATGCACGACGACCCACGGTCGAACCTCACGAATCGGCAGGAATAAAATTCCCTGTCCTACCGAGGTGCGAACGCGGGGCGGCGGCAACGTTTATAAGCCACACGTCGGCCAGGCTCCCGAGCATCGGGCGCCCGCATTTTCCTACAGATGTAATTGGCAGACGGCTGGGGTTCCGTCCAGGGGATTGATCTGGGTCCGTACGGTTCTGGAGGACATGTGGGTACGGTGTGGTCCCCTGTCACCCAGGCCGGAATGCCAATCGATGCTGGAACGGCCATTTTCGAGCACGCTTCCGACTGCGGGGGGCGATGCTCGGATGGCGTAGGACACGGAATGTCCTATGCGTTGGGTCGTTCAACGATCATTTTAAAAGTCAAGGTCTTCAACACGTCGAGGAGGGCGTGAGGGGCGGTGATGACCTTGCCGTGGCGCTCATTGCGGGTCGCCGGACGCCAGGGGGTCGGAAGTGGCACCTGGTCGCGCGAAAGGGCGTGCGCCGGCGTCTGCGAGACGCGGATCCAGCAGGTTACGCCGGGTCAGGGGTGACGGAATCCGAAGCGGAGGCGGGAGCAGGGGCGGGAGCGGAAGCGGAGGCGGGGTAGGGCCAGGGCTCACGGCTCCACGCGGCAGATGAGCGCAATCCGGTTGGGCGAGTGCGCCACCGGCCCCTTTCCATAGTACCGCACCATGGCCTGGTCCTCCGACAGGCAAGACATGGTCGGCGTATTCGGCTTTTCGACGTAGCAAAACCCGTTCGCCACGGCCTCGTCCATGTTGTCGCTGTGCTGACAAGCGACGAGCGCCTCCCCGGTGAGCCTCGGGATTTCGCACAGGCAGCTATCCTCGAAAAGCGGGGCGACGAGGGCCCGAAGGTGCGCGTTCTCCGGGGACGGTGGCACCTCCCACGGGCCATTGCAGTCGCAAATGCCGTCGCGATGCTCCACGACGACGGTGCACTCGGGCTGCCCGTCGCCGTCGAGAGGCAATGTCTCGTCGAGGCAGCGACCGGCGATCCACGTGTCTGCGGTGCCGCCAAGATCGATGCCGAGGATGGAAAAGGGCGACGACTCCGTATCCACATCCACATTCGCTCCGCAGCCGGCGAGGGCCAGGATCAGCGGAACGACGGAAGCTCTGTTCATCAAGATCATGGCGTACGCCATAGCATGCCGCCGCACGCCAGGCTATTTCGTTGCCCCCTCGACGAGCGCGCGCCAACGGTGGTGGCATACATGCCACCCTGTTGCCGTTGAGAAGCGACGCCTGCCGGTGAACGTTCCTCGCTTTCGGGAGCAGGTTCCTCATCCTGCTTGGCGTGGCGAGCCGGTTGTAGTGGACATCGTTCTCCCTGGGCTGGCGAAGGATCGGCCACCGCGTGGCGAAGGATCGGGCCTCCCTCACCGTGCGAAATTCATAGAGATCGACCCTCGGGCAGCGGTATGTTGCTCTCATCTCCGTGCCTACCCTGCTCCGCGTCGGATCTCTCGGCTCACGCTTCGCCCTCGCCTGCATAGCGCTCGGCGGGGCCCTCGGCCTCGGCAGCGGCTGCACCTGCTCGGGCTCGGACCAGGCCGCCGTCGATGCGGGCGCTGCGTTGCCGTCGGCCTCGGTCGCATCCGCTCCTTCCGCGACGACGCCGCCTCCCGCCGCGAACGTCGCGTCGATCGGCCCGCGTCAAGGCGCCGTGCTCGCGCGTGGCGTGGGCGAGGACGCGCTCTACGTCGCGGACGAGGATCACAACGTGCTCCGGCGCGTGGCCTTGCCCTTGTCGCCGGCGGGGACCGGCACGGCGCTTCCCATGCCGGGGCCGCCCGCGCAGGTCGTGACCTTGCCCGGGCGTGTGCTCGTGACCATTCGCGATCCGGGGCTGCTCGTGGAGTTCCGCGCCGAGCCCGGCGGGTCGCTCGCCGAGACATCGCGCGTAAAACTCCCGGCCGATGCGTGGGGGCTCGCGGTGACGGCGGATCAATCACTCGCGATCGTGACGAGCGCCTGGACGCACAAGATCAGCGCTGTCGATCTGCGTAGCCACGAGGTTCGCTGGACGGTCGACGTCGCTCGGGAGCCGCGGGGCATCGCGCTTCGGAAGGACGGGCAATCCGCGTACATCTCGCATCTCACCGGCGGGCCGCTCACCCGGATCGACGAGCTCGGGAGCAGCACGCCCACGGTCCGGCGCGTCGATCTGCCTCCTTCGCCGTTGCGCACGCCCGTGGGGAAGACGCTCAATGCGTCGCTCGGGTATGCGCTCGCGTTTTCTCCCGACGAGAGCCTGCTTTTCGCGCCGCGGCACGCGCTCGGCGCACTGGGGGAGATTGCGTGGTTCGGGGCGGCCACGGTCGATGTGCTCGTCACGGGCTCGGACAAACCCCTCGCGCCGCTCCATCGCGAGCACACCACGCTGATTCGGGCCGTGGGGGAGGGGCCGGCGCCCGAGCTGCAAATCCCCGGCACGAGCCTCGCTCCCCTCACGCAGCCGCGCGCCATCGTGTATCGGAGCCGCACCGACACGCTGCTCGTCGCGGGCGAAGGCGACGATCGGCTGGTGGAGCTCGACGCGCTCGCGGTCGATCCGACCCTCTCCGTCGTCGCCACCTACGAGGTGGGGAGCGAACGGGATCCCGCGCTGGGAATCGCGAATCGGGGCGGGGCGCCCGCAGGGATCGTGCTTTCGGAGGACGAGGCGACGGCGTTCGTCTTTTGCGGCGCGACGTACGATCTCGTCGCCATTCCGCTCGCGCCGCACCCGTCGCGCGGCGCGTTGCATAGCGATAAGCCGCCCGCGCCGACGCTCGTTCGTCTCGCGGAGGATCCGCTCGGCGGCGACGCGGCCCTTGGCCGCCGGCTCTTTTACAATGCCACGGACCGTTTGATGAGCGGAGGCCTCGGTTGCGCCGGCTGCCATCCGGAGGGGCGCGACGATGGGCACGTGTGGCACGAGGCGAAATTCAATACCGAGGACGGGACGAACGTGAATTTCGTCGGTTCGGCCGAGAACGTGCCCGAGACCGATCGGGTGCGCGGCATACCGCGCCGGACGCCGATGCTCGCGGGTCGCGTAAAATCGCCCGGTCCGTACGGCTGGGTCGGCGAGAGCCCCGATCTCATGGCGCGGCTGCGCGCGGGCTTCGGCCTGCATCGGTGGGGAGGCGTGCCGAAGCACGAGCCGCAGAACCTCGACGCGCGCGCCATGCGCATCGCCGCGTTCGTGCGGGCGGGCCTCCGGCCGCCGCCGCGCGAACAGCGCGCGCTCGATGCGGTCGAGCAGCGCGGAAAAGAGGTTTTCATGAAGGACGCGGTGCAATGCGCTCGTTGCCACGTCCCCGAGACGGAGTACACGGATCGGCAGGTCTATCCGCTGCCGAGGCTCACGCGCCGGTCCAATTTCGATGAATTGAAGACCGGTGAGCTCCGCGTCCCCTCGCTCCTGTACCTCGAAGGTCGGGCGCCGTACCTGCACGACGGGAGCGCGGCGACGCTGGACGAGCTCATCGCGAAGAACAACGATCGCATGGGAAAGACGAATCAACTCTCGAGGGAAGAGCGAGACGCGCTTGCCGCGTTCTTGCGCACGTTATGAGAGCCATCCCCCTCCCCATTCTCGCGCTCGTGGCGGCGGCGACCGCGTCCTCGCCGGCCCCGGCACAAGCCCCGCCCGCCGCGTCCGCTTCGGCGGCGGCGCCGGGGGATGCGGTTTCGCTCGAAGTGGATCCGCCGGGTACGGAAAAGACGAAAGCGCCCACGTTCGATGAATGGGCCAAAGCGACGAAGGTCCGGCTGACGCGCACGGGCCCCGCCGCGGCGCCTTGCACGGCGTATCGCGTGCGGGAATGGCTCAAGGTGCGATGCCTCGGGACGAAGCCGCATGCGATGGTGGTGCTCGGCGGGGACGCGGCCGAGGTCTCGTTCTGGATCGATCGCGACGAGCGGCAGGGCGGCGAGGTGCAATTTCCGATGCGGCGTGGTGATCGCCGCGTGGTGCAAATCTGGACGGGCGGGGTCGACGCGGCGGGGGTGTTCAAGGCGAAACCCTCGCTGGTCATTCAAGAGCATTGGCTGGAAGATCGCGCGGCACCCACCGTGACGGCGATGTGAACGACGGAGACGCGGAGGCGAAACGATGTCGGTGAAACGATGGACGAACGCATTACACGGGGCGCACGCGGGGGCGGTCGCCATGGCCCCGTTCGCGTGGGTGACCGCGTGTCTCTTGGCCTCCGTGAGCGCCTGCGGCGGCGCGGGTGAGCCGCCGCCCGCGGGGCCCTCGAATGTCGCGGCAAACGCCGACCAACCCGCGGCGCCGGCCGCGACGCCCTCGGCAAAGGCCGAGCCGGCGCCGAGTGCTGCCGCCACCACAGCCGCGCCGGACAACACGGCGGGCCCCGTGGCCAGCGCGGCGCCGGCAACGACCGCGGCGCCGGCGGCAACGACGCCCGCTCCCGCGAGCGTGCCGGACACGGGCGGCTGTCCGGCCGGGATGGTCCGCATCAAGGGCGGCAGCTTCAAGCTCGCCGCGATCAAGGCCCAGGTGACCGTGAAGGATTATTGCCTTGACGTGAACCTGGCCACGACGGATCAATATGCGGCGTGCGTGCAATCGAAGAAGTGCAACGACGGCGCCGTCAAGGTTTGTGATCCCTCGACGTACGGCGTGGAAGGGAAAGGGAACCTGCCGATGATCTGCATCGATTTCGTGCAGGCCACCGACTATTGCAAAGCGCAAAACAAGCGCCTTCCCAGCGGCGAAGAATGGGAGTGGGCGGCGCGCGGCGGTCCGGAAGGTTTTACGTATCCGTGGGGGAACGAGCCGCCCGCCGAGCAGCTCTGCTGGTCCGGAAAAACGAAGCGCGACGGCCCCTGTCCGATCGGGAGCTTCCCCGCCGGCGCGAGCCCGCAAGGGGTGCTCGATCTCGCGGGCAACGTCTTCCAGTGGACCACCACGGGCAACGATGTCGTGAGCTCGGCCCGCTTCGGCCGCGGCGGGAGCTGGCGCGACAGTGGGGACGAGGTCAAGGCGGGGAAGACGGCCGTGTTCAAGACGACGTACCGCTGCGGCTTCCTCGGGGTCCGCTGCGCCATCAGCGCGCCCAGTACGCCCTGACGCCAATCAAAATCCCGCGTCTTTCTCTTCACGCGCAAAACGTTCGAGCTCGCCGAGGACCCATCGCGCGGTCTCCTCGGCGCCCGCACCGTCGAAATGCAGGCCGTCGGGCCGGATGGGCTTGCCCTCGCTCTCGACACGGCAAGCGGGCGTCGGGCAGACGTGCCCCATCAAATCGAGGACGGGCCATCCACGCTTTCGGGCGGCGCGCTCGAGCATACCGTTGAGGCAATCGACGCGGGCCGGGACATTTCCGTAACGCCAGTCCTTGATCGGATACGGGACCCGCGTCAGCACGATGCGACCCGCGTTCGTGCCCATTCCGTCGGCCAGTGTGAAGATGCGCTTTTCGTACGCGTCCTGCCAGGCCGGTTCGCAGGCCTTTTCATTGAAGAAGGCGCCACCCATGACGAGGAGCGTCATGTCGGGGTGGAGCTCGGCGGCGTCCTCGATCCAGTGCTCCGAGCAGCTCGTTCCCCGCACGGGTTTTCCGTTCTCGATGCGTATCTTGGCCTCGAAAATGGAGCAACTGCCGACCCCACGAACGGCGACGAACGCGCCGGCCTCGTCCTGCCGATACCGCAATGCCATGCCGAGGAAGCTCGCCACCGAGTCGCCGACGACGAGAAGGCGGAGTGTGTCCGGCGGGAGTGCCTCGCGGGGCGGGAGAGCGGCGGTCGGTACGGAGAATGGCGTGGGGTAAACAATGGGCGGAGGCGGCGGCAGAGGGGACGACGCGGCGGTGGAGGCTTCTGGGGGGGGCAGCGGTGGGGTGGGCGCGGGGGGGCGGCGAAGGAGGAGCCATGCAGCCGCGGAGAGCCCGAGCAAGCAAGAGAATGCGAGGACGAGGTGGAGGGACGTACGCACGCGAGAGGCGAGCCGCCGGGGGCCCAGGGGAATGGGCCGCGGCGCCACGGTCGCACTTCCTTCACGGGAGCGCAAGGTCGGCGGGGGCCCCGCGTCGGATCACGACTTTCTTGTTGCGGCGCTCACCCCTTTTGAGGTATTCGTGAGCATTGGCCTTCACCACACGAGCCGGAGAATTCTGCCCATGTCTGTCACCATCGAACGCGTCATGCAATCGTACGACCCCCGCAACCCCCTGACCCGTGGCGAGGTGCGGACCCTGCTCCGGGACTCGTACTTCGTGGCTGGCAACGCGGGGCCAGCCGGCCACGCGGAGGAGCACATCGACGGCGGCGACGAAGGGCGGTTCGACCGCGAAGCCGGCTACGTCGCTCGTGAAGCGCACTCCGTGTTCATCGACGAGGACGACGCGGTGACGGGCCTCTACCTCGCCATCGGCTCCGCGGCCGGCCGGTATGCGATGCGCAGGCTCCAGAACGGGCAATGGCAAGGTGCGGCGATCCACGTCGCGGCCTTGCACGCCACGCGGATGCGTGTCTACGAACAAAACCCGCTCTTTGGTCTCCTGCACGTCGAGGCGGATTGCCGGAGCATCACGGCCGTCATCCGCCTGCACGGGCATCTCATCCGCCGTCTGCACGTGCAGACGGTTTTCCCCCGCGATGACGCGAGCGTCCTTTCCCGCCAGGGGGCCAACGTCGACAGCGTCGCTTCGCAGACGCCCAACGGAGAGACGGTCTCCTTCGCCGGCAACGCGCGGGTGGGCGGCGCGGGGGGCGGCGGGGGCGATTATGGGCTCGCCCGGCTTTTCCGCTGAGCTCGCCCTCAGGGCACGTACGACAGCGGCCCCTCTCGTTCGAGCAGGAAATAACTCGGCGTGCCCACCCGGGCGAGGCCGAGATCGAGGTACGTCCAGCCGAGCAGGCGATCCACGCGCCCCTCGTCGAGAGAGACCAGCGGATCCCGCCCGAGGCGAATCGGATCGAGGCGAGGATTCTCGCTGCTGTGGTTGTAATCGATCACCAGGCCGTGCCGCGCGGCGACGGGCATGTCGTACGCGCGCCCGTCGCGTACCTCGTAAAAGCCAAAACATCGAGGTTTGCCCTCGGCGTCGCGCATGGGCTCGCGCGGGCCGTCGAGCCCTGCCTGCTGCATGCGGACGTTCCATCCGCGCAGCGCGCCCGTCCTTGGATCGCGGTGGAAGGTTTTCCGGAACGTGAGCCACGTGATCGCGACGATCGGCGCGGGGAGCCCGAGCGAGACGCCGCGGTATTCGCTGTCGTCGAGCGCGCTCGGATCGATCGCGTGACCCTGCTCCAGCAGGGATCGGAGATCGGCGTGCGAGAGCGTGAGGAAGTCTTGCGTGTTCATGCCATCACCGCTTCGTATCGGTACGCGCCCAGATCGATGTCGCCGCAGAGGAGCGCCGGGATCGCCTCGCGCCAGGTCGCGGGCAAACGCGCGCACCAGCGCATGTATCCAGTGAACGAGATGTCGGGATCGTCGGCCTCGTGCGGCGCGAGGCGCACGCCGTGCGCGCGCGCGTGCTCCGCCGCGGCGAGGAGATTCTCGTGGTACCCCTCGAACACCACGAGATCCCGCAGCCATTCGGCGCGCGGATCCTCGCCCTCGACCACGCGCCGCGCGCGCTCGTGAAGCTCTTCGAGCCCGCCCGGGTGAAGGGCGAGGATCTCGAGATCGTAGGCGAACTGGTTCACGTCGTGGTGCGCGCCGAGCAGGTGGCGGAGGATGCGCTCGCGTGAGCTCGCCAGGCCGGAGAAATCGAGCGGGGCGATCGCGCGCTCTCGCAAAAGGAAGGGGAAGCGGAGCGGGCGATACGCGAGGAGGCGCGCGCGGAACGTGGGGCGCACGTGGTGTGCGGTGCAGGTGCCGATGGTCTCGGGCCGCTTTACGAGGCGCACCCACATACGAATCACGCCGAGCGAGACCTGCACGAGGTTCGGCGCGCGCGGGACGAGGCCGGCTTGCTCGACGCGCGCGAGGTTCTCGGCGATGCGTCGGGGAAAGAGCAACAGCGCGCCGGTCCAGAGCGGGTCGTCTCTCACGATGACCTCCTCCTTTGCGTCCTTAACACCTTGACGATGCAAAGGACACCGGTATCGTCGCGCCGTGCAATCGTCCTCTGGGCCAGCGTGTCTCTGATCATGCAGCCGCGTTTCCTCTTCCTCACCGGTGAGCCCGCCGCCACGCTGCCGCTCCTGAAAGAGCGGCCGACCTGGGCCCCCGTGCTCTCCGCGATCACCTTCGACGTGATCGCCGGCCGCCTGCACCGCCGGAGGAGCCCGACCGACGATTTCCGTGGCGTCGTGTATTTCGCCGACGTCCGCGACAAGGACGTCGAGCAGCACAACCTGCGTGTCCTCGCGGAAAACGAGATTCCCTGCTGGCCCGATCCCGCGGCCCTTTCCGCCGCGTCCCTGCGTCATGCGGCGCTCGGCCGGTGCGTCGCCGCGGGGCTCGTCGATCATCCCGTCGTGCAATCCCCATTCACCCGCGAGCCGCTCCTACCATTTCCTTACGTGCTCAAGATCGGCGAGGAGCATCGAGGGGAGGGGAAGTACCTCATCCGGTCGGCGCGGGACATCCCGCGATGGGACGGGATCGCGAGCGCGGAGCCGTTTTTCGAGGGAGAATCCGTGCGCGTGCTGATCCTCGGCGAGCGCGCGTTCGGCGTGCGGATCCAGAATGAGGGCACCTGGATCAAGAACGCGCCCGGCGCTTCGTTCGAAGCGTGGGAGCCAGACGAGGCCATCGCCACGCACGCGCGGCGGGCGGCCCGGCTCTTCGGGCTCGAGGTCGCCGGGATCGATTACGTGATCGATCGAGCCGGCCCCCATTTCATCGAGCTGAACCCATTTCCGCGCGTCGGCCTCTCGAACGAGAGCGCCGCCCTCGCGCGAGACATCTTCCGCCGCGCGATGGACCCCGTCGAGGCCTCCGCGAACACGTCCGGCCGGACCGACTGAGCCAAGCAATCGCCCGCCGTCCGCTTGTCGAACCCGCACGACGGACCGATGCTCCGGCTGAGGAGGATGCCATGCGACACGTGCTCTTTGCCTTGTTCGACGACGATACGGACGCCGAGCGGTGCCTGCACGCCGTTCGCGCGTTGCCCGGGCTTTCCGAGGCGTGCACCGTGCTCCTGCATCACGACAAGGTGAACCGGCACGACGTGCCGCTCGCCGAGACGAGCGCACGCGAGGGCGTCGCCACCGGCGCACTCGTCGGCTCCGCCGCCGGCGGCCTCCTCGGCGGGCTCGTGCTCGGTCCGCTCGGCTTCATCGCGGCCGGTCCGCTCACCGCCGCGCTCTTCGGCATGCTCGGCGGCGGCGCAGCCGGCGCGCTCGGTGGCGGGCTCACCGGCGCCGGCAAGCCCGATCCCGTGATCGAGGACGTCGAGCGCGAGGTGAAGGCCGGCAAGGTGCTCCTCACGGTCGAGGTCGAGAACATGGACCAAGCCGATGAGGCGGAGCAAATCTGCCTCGCCCACAACGGGCGCATCGCGCGCAAGCCCCTCTTCGGCTTCTGGAGCCACCGGCTCCACCGGCGCGACGTGGCCTGAAAGGTCCTCCGATCGTCTGCGAGAGCGCCGAAAGGATCGGCGCTCTGCGAGATCGCACAGCGAGCTCGCCTCGGGGGGTGAATCGTCCGGGCTTTGCCTGGACGAGAGGGGGACGCGAGGCGTCCCCGTCGGGAATGAGGGCTGGTGCGTGTGCCCCGGACGTGCTAGGTCGCGCGGCCCTCTTTCCCCCGAACTGCGCCATGGCCCTCAAAGTCGCGATCGTTGGTCTGCCGAACGTCGGCAAATCCACTCTGTTCAACGCCCTCACCCAGACGGCGGCCGCGCAGGCCGCGAACTACCCGTTCTGCACCATCGAGCCGAACGTCGGCGACGTGGCCGTGCCCGAGCCGCGGCTCGACAAACTCGCGGCGCTGGCGAACTCGAAGGAGATCATCCCGGCCCGGATCAACTTCGTCGACGTGGCAGGCCTCGTGCGCGGCGCGTCCAAGGGCGAGGGCCTGGGCAACCAGTTCCTGGCCAACATCCGCGACTGCGACGCCGTCGCGTTCGTCGCCCGGTGCTTCCAGAACGACGACGTCACGCACGTCGAGGGGCGTGTCGACCCGCTCGCCGATCTGGACATCATCGAGACCGAGCTGATGCTGGCGGACATCGATAGCCTGGAGAAACGCATTCCGAACCTGGAGAAGCGGATCCGGGGCGGGGACAAGGAGGGCGCGAATACCTTGCGTCTGCTCAAGCTCGCGCTGGAGCAGCTCCACGCGGGCCGGCCGGCGTTCACGGCGAAGGTGGACCCCGACGATCAGAAGGCCTGGCGCATGCTGCAGCTCTTGACCGCGAAGCCCGCGCTTTACGTGTGCAACGTCGACGAGGCCGCCGCCGCGACGGGCAATGCCCTGTCGGCGAAGGTGGCCGAGCGCGCGGCGAAGGACGGCGCGAAGTCCGTGGTGATCTCGGCGCAGATCGAGGCGGAGGTCGCCCAGCTCGGCGCCGCCGAGCGCGCAGAGTTCCTGGAGACCCTGGGGCTCGCGGAGCCCGGCCTGAATCGACTCATCCGCGAGGCGTACGCGCTTCTCGGGCTCCAGACGTACTTCACGGTCGGCCCGAAGGAGGCGCGCGCCTGGACGATCCCGATCGGCGCAACCGCACCCCAATCCGCGGGCGAGATTCACACGGATTTCGAGAAGGGCTTCATCTGCGCCGAGACCATCGCGTTCGACGATTTCGTCAAATTCGGCGGCGAGAGCGGCGCAGCGCAGGCCGGCAAGATGCGCAAAGAAGGGAAGGCATACGTCGTCAAGGACGGCGACGTGATGCATTTCCACTTCAACGTCTGACTTCCTTCTTGGTGCCGCCGCGCCGGGGCGCCGCCCCGGACCCCGCGGGGGCTGTTCGCCCCTCGACCCGAACCAGGGCAAGCCCTGGACCGTTCGTGGAAGAACTGCGCGATGCGCAGTTCTTCCCACAGGCCGGTGGCAAGACCCGGGACAGCGTTGCCAGTCACGGCGGTCTTGGTTGGCAGGGTCGTACCTGGCCTTGACTCGGCCTGTTCGATGAACTGCGCATTGCGCAGTTCATCGACCCCGGGTCCAGCGCTTGCGCTGGTCCGGGTCCAGGGGCGGATAGCCCCTGGTGGGGCCTGGGGCAACGCCCCAGCGAAGCGCCTCAGGACCAGGGGACGCCGAGGACGTGCGCTTTATGCTTCCACCGGGCGGGCTCGCCGGTGTGGCTCCCGCTCGAAGGGGGAGGTGCGCCATGACGAAGGGTCTACCGTTTGTATTTGCGGCGATTTCGTTCTTGTTCGTGCTGCCGGCGTCGGCGGCGGAGGACGCGTCGGAAAACGCGGAGCTCGCGGAGGACGTGCAGGATCTCGTCGTGCCACCGGCGCGTAGGATCTGCCTCCAGCCGATCGCGAGCGGCCCGTGTCGCGCGGCCTTCCGTCGGTATGCCTTCAACAGCGCCGTTGGTCGCTGCGTGCCTTTCATGTACGGCGGCTGTCAGGGGAACATGAACAACTTCGAGTCCATGCACGCCTGCCAGCGCACCTGCAACCGCCCCCCATTCCGGTGGTGAGATGAGCAAGACGCGGGGGCCCGCCAAACCCCCGCACCTTCGCGCGGATGTTTACTTCGGCCCGTCCAGCGTGCAGAACCCGTTCAGGCAGATGTTGTCCGGGCTGCAGCAATCGGCTGCCGTCGTGCACTTGTCGCCCTCGTTCGAGCACATGCCGTTCGGGGGCGTGTCGCCGCAGACGAGTGCGCCGCTGCCCATCGGATCGGGCGAGCAGTAGCCATTGCAGCATTGATCGCCGGACTCGCAACCGGCGCCGTCGGCGCGGCAGGGCTCTTGCACCCAGAAGCCGCGCGCATTGCCGGCGAGCAGCTCCTGCGCGGGCAGGTAAAATGCCGGGTGGCTCCCGTCCACGCCTGCCGGCGAGTTCAGATCCACGGCTGCGACCCAGAGCTTCTTCGGCGTGATGTTCGTGAAGAGGTTGACGCCGCGCGGATCGCTGCAGAACGGCGGGATCGTCGCGACGTTGCCGTACATGCGGCGGCTCGTGAAGACCACCCAGGCATAACCGCCCGAGGCAATCGGGTTCACCGTCGGCTCGTAGTTCAGGTTCACGTCATCGCCGTGATCGGCGTTGATGCCTCCGACCTGCGTGCCGTCGCCCGTGCAGGTCATTGCAACGGGCTGGGCGAGCTTCGGCAGGTACACATTGCCAGCGTCCTTGCCATTGAGCTGATCGAGCGGCACGGGCGCGCCGCCGTCGTCGCGGACCATCGCGATGTAGGCCTTGGCGCCCTTGCGCGTGCGCAGATCCCCGAGGGTATTGCCGTCGACGCCCGCCGCGGTCTGCTGATGATACACGACGGTCTTGCCGTCCGGGAAAAACGCCGCCCAGCCGGGCCGCGTCTCCGCCGGTTGTCCCGTGTTGTCCACGACGACGAGCGGATTCGCGAAGGCGTTCGTCGCCGCGTCGAAATCCATCAAGACGAGCTTTTGCCGCGGGTTCGTGATGGACGCGCTCGCCATCGGGTTGAACACGACGCGCTTGCCGTCCGGCGAGAACGACGGCGTGCCGACGTTGGTCGAGACCCCGTTCAGCCCCGAAACCGGCTGGACGGTGCCATTGGCCAGCGAGACGAGCTGCCCCACCGTCGTGAGTGCCAGCGCGCCGTCCGGCGTGATGCCCGGGAACGAGCTTCCATTCGGGAGCGACTTCTCGGTCACCATGTCCGGCGCGATATCGTAGGCCCACGGGATGGAGCCGCCATTCGACGTCGCGACGAGGCGCGAGCCGTCCGCCGCGACCGAATGGCAGACGCGGCACTCCGCCTCCGATCCGCTCTTGCCCGCCGTGAGCTTGGGCGCCGTGTCACCGACCTTGATCGAGAGCACCGCGCCGCCGAACATGCCGTCGCCGCCCACGGCGCCGGTCAGGTTTTTCGCGAGCTTCGTGCCATACGAAATGTAATAAATGGCGCCCGAGAGCCGCCCCGGCGCGACGGTCCACGTCTCCTGGATCGGCCCGTACGCGACCTCGCCTTTCGCCACTGTCAGCCGCACGACGAGCTGATCGGGCGAGCCGTCGAGCGTCTTTCCGCCGGCCGTATTCGTCGCCATGGCCCAGATGTCCTGCGGGATCGGGTGGCGAATGAACGAGCCTCCCGTTTGCACGAGGATCTGCGGTTTTGCGAAGGTGCCCTTCCACGAGAACGAGCCGCTCGTGGTCGAGAGCTCGATCTTGATGGCGTCGACGCTGCCGAGCGTCGAATCCCATTGGAGCAGCGGCGCCGTCATGCCGCGCGGCCAGACCGTGCGGTCGTACGGATAGATGAATTTCAGCCCCTCGGCCTGCCCATTGCTGCTTGGCGCGTCGAGCGCGGCGACCACGACGGGATTGTCGACGCCGACGCCGAGGCCCTCGCCGCCGACGCCGCCGACGCCGCCGCCCTCCGTGAGCTGGGGGATCGTCGTGGCGATCTGACCCTGCTGGGCGGGGTTGTTCGGGTCCGCCCCATTCTGTTGCGATGTGAGCTTGACCAGGAGATTACGCTCGAGGACCTGCCCGTTGAGGCCGGCCCGGACGCGCACGACGCCGCCGGCCGTGCCCTTCGGCGTGAACGTCGCCGTGCTCGTCGGTCCCGCCGTGATGCTTCCAATCTCGCCGCGATCGACGCTCCAGCCCGCGCTGATGGGGTTTCCGTCGAGGTACGAGGTGTACGTGACCGTCGGGGTATTTTGACCCGCAACGACTGTGATCTCCTGCGGCGCGCTCGGCAGGACATCGAAGCCCTGCGTTTGGCTGCCGCCGCTTCCGCCCACGCCCGACGAGGAGCCGACGAAAATATCGCCGCCGTCCCCGCCGATGCCGCCGTTCCCCCCGCTGTTCGAGCCGCCCGCGCCGCCGCTGCCGTTCGAGGAGGTGCCCCCTGCGAGCCCGGTGGAGCCGCCGCCCCCGCACGCAGCCGTGAGGACCGCCGTGCCGAGGGCTGATACGAGTACAATTCCAAGGCGAGATCGTTGCAACATAAAGGCAATGCTACAAGGGAGGAGAACAAGGTCGCAAGGGTGAAGGTTGCCCGCGTGCGCGGCACGGGCTTTGCCAAAGTGCCGCCGTATGAGCTGGAGAGCGCGCCCTCTCCAATGAGCAGTGCTTCACGCCGCCTTGCGAGACGGTCTGTCCGTCGGGCGAGACGTGCTCCTCCGATACACCGAATGGCCTGTTCTTCCGGGGCACCTCGCTCTTCGACGACATGTTCGGCGGCGTCCTGCACGCGACCGCGGAAGGCGGGACGCAGGCTTCGTCGCAGGCGGGATGTCGCTCCTCGATCCGGAGGCGGAAAACCTCGGCCTAGCGCTGTTCAAGGACGCGGGCGTGTTCCTCGGCCTCGCGCTGCGCGATGCCGACGGCATGCGCCTCGTCGACGAGAGCACGAGCATCACCATCACGGGGGACGCGAAGGAGGATGGGGATTTGTCGACGTGGGATCGGCGCTTCGTGACGGTGGGTGCGAGCGGGACCGTGAGCGCGAGCGTGGTGACGGGCGACGGAACACCGTTCGAAGTGACGATGCCCATCGTGGACAAACTCGACGATATCGTCGCCGTGAAGAATTTGGTCAGCCCGGACCTCGCGCAGCCGTTGCCCGTGGGCTTGGAGCGCAACGTGTGTTTCCGGGGCATCTCGAACGGGCGCGCGGTGGCGGGCCTCTCCGGGTGGATGATGTCGGGCGAAGGCTCGATCGAGGTGGAATACGTCACCGAGACGTGCGGGTTGGTCAAGGCGCTCGCGGCGGGAAAGGCGACGATTTTCGTGGAGGTCGGGGGCGTGAAGAAGAGCTTCCCCGTGACGATGGCGAAGGCTGCCAAGGCGGACACAGCGCCCGCGGAAAAGACGTCGGGCGAGGAACTCGTCGGCCTCACGCCCGGCGAGCGCGCGCGTCACTGAGCGGATTCGAAAAGGTGCGTCGCGGCCAGGGCCTCAAGGCATGGCCGGGACGACCGCGCAATGGCCGGTCACGCAATCGGCCTTCCATTCCGACGGATAAAGAGGGGCGCAGGGCGGGCAGCCAAACTCGGGCGGGCAGACAAGATCGTAAATCGCCTGAAGGGAGCTCGACGCGACCGCGACGAGGTCGGGCACGCCCCCCGCGCAAGGCTCGCAGCAACTCAAGCCGAGCCGGAGCGTGCAATCGGCGGCGGTCGTGCATTCGCTGAAGGCGTGCTCCGCGACGTCGGCCTCCGCGCAGCTACCGGCCTCGCAATACGCGAAGAGGCCGGGGTTCGGCGCGCCCGCGCAGGCGGGGCAGGCCGAGGGCTCGGGACAAACGAAGGTGTTGTATTCGTCGACCTGATCGACGTGCACGGGCTCGACGTCGGCGAGCGTGGGTTCGCTGCACGTGCCGCAGCAGGTATTCTTGACGAGGGTACACTGACCCGGTCCGCTGCAGGCCCCGAAATTCGGAGCGCCGCCGCCGCCGCCCGCGCCGCCGCTGCCACCGCTGCCGCCGTTTCCGCCGTCGACCTCGCTCCCGCAGGCCGCGGGGAGCGTGGTCACGAGGAAGGCAGAAACCAGAAGGATTCCCCAATTCGATCGAGGTCGAAGCATGAAGGCCAGCCTACGAACCCGCGCTTTCCCGGGGCAAGGGAGAAGTGCGCGAGGGATGTCCTTCCTGGATCCGTCTCGAGGTCCCGTCGTGGTAAGATGCCGGATCCCGGCGCGCGGGCTCGACCGGCGGCCGAGGAGAGGGTAGTCCTCGTCTGGCATGAAGCAGGGGCATCAGCAGCAGCGGTACCGCGTCCTCGATCGCCTCGCGTCCGGCGGCATGGCCGAGGTGTTTCTCGCGGAGAGCGCGGGGATCGAGGGATTCAAGAAGCGGGTGGCGATCAAGAAGGTCTTGCCCCACCTCTCGGAGAAGAAGCGCTTCATCGCGATGTTCCTCGACGAGGCGCGCCTCTCGGCGAACCTCACGCATTCGAATGTCGCCCAGGTATTCGACATCGGCGTCGGCGATAACGCGTACTTCATCGTGATGGAGTACGTCGATGGCTCGGACCTGAAAGCCGTCATCGAATACCTCCGCAAGATGAAGCGGCCCTTCCCGGTGGAGGTCGCCGTCTACATGGCCGAGAAGATCTGCGACGGCCTCGCCTACGCGCACGAGGCGAAAAACCCCGAGGGGCAGCCGCTTCGCATCGTGCACCGCGACGTCTCGCCAGCGAACGTGCTCATCACGAAATACGGCGAGATCAAGATCGTCGATTTCGGGCTCGCAAAAGCGACGAGCCAGCTCGAGAAGAGCGAGCCCGGCATCGTGAAAGGAAAGTTCGGCTACCTCTCGCCCGAGGCGACACAAGGGCTCGAGGTCGACGTGCGCACGGACGTGTTCGCCGTGGGGATCATCCTGTGGGAGATCCTCGCGCAAAAGCGGCTCTTCCACGGCGACAACGATCTGCAGACGGTGATGCGGGTGCGCGAAGCCGTCGTGCCGCCGCTCGCGCAGCTCAACAAGGACGTGCCGCCGGAGCTCGAGAAGATCATCCACCGCGCGCTCGCCCGCGATCCGGAGAAGCGCTACCCGAGCGCGCGCGAGCTCGGCCGAGCCCTGAACGGCTTCTTGTTCAAGTTCGGAAGGCCCGTCGGCGCGCACGACGTCGCCGAGCTCGTGAGCGGGACCGTGGCGCTGCGTAAAACCACGGACCAGGAAAAAGACACGACGCTGCACAAGCTGATCGAAGCAGCGCTGCTCGAGTTCAACTCGCTGCAAGACGACCCACGGCCCGGCGCACCGAGGGAGAAGTCGAAGCCGGAGATCAGCGCAGCGGCGCCGCCCCCCGAAGAGCGGCCGCGCGGGCGCGTGTCGCACTTCGAGGACATCGGCAAATGGGCCGAGGAAATGGATCTCGCGCCGCTCAGCGGCGAGGGGCGCGCGTCGCGGGTCGGTCCAGTGTCCGCGCGGAGCGAGCGCGAGCCGGAGAGCAAGCCCGTCCCGAGCAAGCCTGCCGAGAGCACGGCAGCCGAGAGCACGGAGGCCGAGAACAAAGCGGCCGAGAGCACGGAGGCCGAGAACAAAGCGGTCGAGAGCACGGCAGCCGAGAAGAAAGGCGCCGAGAGCTTGCCGACCGAGAGTCTGCCGGCCGCGACGGTCAAGGCGACGCCACAAGCCAAGGCCGAGGAGAGCGCGCCGGTCGAGAGCCTGAAGGCCGAGAGTCTGCCGGCCGAGACGGTCAAGGCGACGCCGCAAGCAAAGGCGGACGAAGGCGCGGTCATCAGCGAGCCAGCCGAGACGGTCAAGGAGACGCCGCAGGCCAAGGCCGAGGAGAGCTCCATCGAGAGCGCGCCAGTCGCGACGAGGACGCCGTCGCCCAAGCAGGAGAAGGACGTCGCGGGCAAATCCGGCAAGGCAGCGAAGGCGGGCGCGAAGGGGAAGAAGGGCGCGGCCGCGAAGCTCAGCAAGGAGAGCACGGCCGCTGTCGCGAAGAAGGCGCCCCTCGCGAAGCCCGCCCCCGCCGCGAACAGCAACGTGATGTGGCTCTACGTCGCCGCGGCGGTTCTTCTGCTCGCAGCGAGCGCGTACTACGGCGGGCTGTTCGGGCCCTGAGCGCGTTTGGCCGGAGCACGGGGCTTCGGCATCGCGCGACCTGGGACGCCTTGCCGACCGATCGGCGGGACCTCGACGGCCACCGTGAGCCGCTGATCGCCGCGCCACACCTCGCCCGTGATCACCTTCGCGTTGTGCTTGAGCGCGCCCGCGACCGCGCCGATGACCACGCCGACCGAGGTCGCCGGCGCGCCGCCGATCCGCGTGAGCACGTCGCCATCGCGGAGACCCGCGCCGAAGCCACCCACGCCCTGGAGCGCGATGCCCGCGGGCCTCGGTCCGCTTGCGGGCACGGGCACGCCTGACGGGACGACGCCGCTCTGCACCGCGCGCGCCACGACGTCGGCGCGGACATGAATTCCGCCGCGCGGCGCGGGGGTTCGTACGGACGAACCTTTCCTCGCGGGGGCAAGCGTTTCGCTCGGCGGCTCGGCGGGCGCCGGAAGCACGTCGAGCCCGGGCACGTGGGGCAGGTCGAGGCCGAGATCGAGGGAGTCGGGGCCGTGCAGAGGTGCGTCCGTCTCCTCGGCGTTTCGCCAGACGAACGCGCGATCGAGCGCGTCGGCGAGCCGCGCGCCGAGGGAAGCGGCGCCGCGGTCGACGAGCGCACGTGTCGCGAAAGGAAGGGTGACGAGCGGAAGGGCGATCAGGAGCGCGGCGAGCAAGCGAACGAGGCCCGTTCGCCGCTCACCGCGGACGTTCAAGGCAGGAAGCGGATCAGCTTCCTTCCTCGTCGTCATCCTCGTCATCATCCTCTTCTTCGTCGAGCTGCTCCTCGAGCTTGCGAAGCGCCTCGTCTTGCTCGTTGACGGCCGGCGCAGCGCGGCCTTCCTGGAGCGCCTTCTGCCGTGCCTTCTCGGCGGCGGCGCGGGCTTGCGCGACCTTCTGCATGACGGCCGGCTTCGGCGCCATGAGCAGCGTCATCGTGCGCTGCTCCATGACGGGACGCACCTCGACGTTCGCGACTTCGTCGCACTGCTGCACGATCCAGTCGAGCTGCTCCTGCGCCTTCTCGGGGTGCGTGATCTCGCGACCGCGGAAGCGCACGGTGAACTTGACCTTGTGGCCGGCCTCGATGAAGCGCAGCGCGGCGCGCGTCTTGAACTGGAGATCGTGATCGTCCGTCTTCGGGCGGAGCTTGATTTCCTTGATCTCGACCACGCTCTGCTTGCGCTTCGCCTCGCGCGCCTTCTTCTTCTCGTCGTACTTGTACTTGCCGAAGTCGAGGATCTTGCAGACGGGCGGATCGGCCTTGGGATTGACCTCCACCAGATCGAGGCCTCGCTCCTGGGCACGCCGCAGGGCCTCGTGGGTCGGCATGATGCCGAGCATCTCGCCCTCTTCCCCGATGACCCGGATCTCCGGAACCCGGATTCGCTGATTGATTCGGATCTGCGGTCCTCGCTGGGCCTGTCGAGGGTCGAAGCGTCGCATGCTCATGTGTGGTCTCGCTGTCTCCTTGCTTGTGATCTACTGGCAATCCACGGTCAGCCGCGCTTGCCCGTCGGGATGACGGGTGCAGGGCCTACACAATCTCGCCCGGATGGTCCGCGTTATCAACGGGCGGAAGCTGCCTCCGGGCCCGAAGTCACGCCCGGCGCTCGTTCTCCACCGGGGAAGGCCGGTGGGGAGGGCAGCCGTGCGGGCAGGGCGACGAGGACGGCGCAGAGGCGCGGCGGCACGGGACTTCGTGCCGCGCTCGGCGCTCTCCGCTTGGTTCGGGGGGGCGACGCGTCCTGCGTGCGGGGGCGGCCTTTGCACGCCCGACGTCATGTGCACGACGTGAGCCGCTCGCTCGGCGTGCGCCGCGGTTCCGTTCTGACTGACCCCAAAGGTCCTCACGAGGACGGGCAGGCGGCATCCGCCATGAGGCGGGAACCTGCAGAAAGGTCCTCGTATCGAAACTTTGTAGGCGCGGCCGGGTTCGAACCGGCGACCCCTACCGTGTCAAGGTAGTGCTCTACCACTGAGCTACGCGCCTGTACCGCTTCCTCCGCCGCCCCGCCGATGTGCGGTGCGTCGAGGGAGGCGCATCGGTACCAAGCCTTTTCGGTCTGGTCAAGAAAAAAAACGAAAGGCAGGGTTCGGGAAGGGGGGCCGGGAGGTGGGGGCCGGGGAGGGGACGACCATTTGTTCCAGGGTCTCCGGCCGTTCCTTGCGTGGAACCTCGATCGTGGGTATGGACGGCCGCTTTCCGAATGATCGGGGGCTCGCATTCGGGGAGCCAAGCTTCGTCCCCGTGGAGGTTACCGCCTCGTGACCACGCTGTTTTTGTCTCAGCCGACCACCGTCTCCCCGGGCCAGGGCGCACCGCCCGCGCCCGCCCCTGCCCAGCCTTCCCAGGGCGCTCCCACGCAGACGCCCGAGGGCGGAGGCGGCGGCGGGCAGCCGTTCGGCGGGATGACGATCCTCTTCTTCTTGCTGCCGCTTCTCTTCGTGTTCCTGATGACGCGGAACCAGTCGAAGAAGCAGAAGGAGCTCGAGGCGGCCCTGAAGCCGGGCGACAAGGTCGTCACGCAGTCGGGGCTCATCGGCAAGCTCATCGAGGTCGGGGACAGGACGGTCAAGCTGGAGATCGCGCCCGGCGTGAACGTGCAGGTCCTGAAGGCGGCCATCCAGGGCGTGGACGGCGAGCCGAAGCCCGCCGCCGAGGCGAAGGACAAGGCGCAGGAAAAGAAAGCGTAGCGCGCGCGCTTCGGCTAAGAAGGGCTCGCGACCGCCCCCCCGAGTCGACCCTCCCATGATCTACAACATCCTCCAGTACGCATTCGCTGGCCTCGGCGCGCTGTCCATCGCGCTCGGCGCGTGGCAGAGGTCGAAGCGCGGCGTCTTCGTCATGTCGGCGATCGCCTCGTTCTGCGCCGCGATCGCCGCGCACTACCACGTGTTCTGGGCGACCGCGACCTTCGGGCTCAGCGTCCCGTGGGCGTTCTTCTGCGCGCTGCCCACCATCGATCTCTCCTGGCGCATCAAGAGCGGGTTCGTCCTGTTCCTCGCGCTCGGATCGTGGCTCAGCATCTACCCGACGTACGCGGACGAGCGATACGGCCGCATCGATCGATCGGGCCTCGGGCCCGAGGAGCGCGCGAAGGTCGAAGAGGACGCGCGCGTGGGCAACCGTGGCGTGCGCGAGTGGCTGCTTTCGAACATCGAGTTCCGCCTCGTGCGCGGCCTCGATCTGAAGGGCGGCCTCAGGCTCGTCTACACGGTCGACGTCGACGAGGCGATCAAGGACAAGCGCGACCGGTACTACGACGAGGTTCGCCAGGCGCTCGCGCGCTCCTACGGGATCGTCGGGGCGGAGCAGCAGGCGTCGGTCGACGATCTGAAGAAGCTCATCGGCAAGGTTCGCGTCGAGAAGTCGCGCGAGCACGCGGGCACGCTCTTCATCAACTTCGAGAACGCGGCGGACGCGGACAAGGTGAACGACGAGTTCATGCGTCCGTTCCAGGAGATGCAGCGTCAGTTCTCGTCGGATCGGAAGCGGGTCACGCTGCGGATCAAGGGCGAGATCGAGAGCCAGATCCGCGAAAAGGCCGTGGCGCAGGCGAAGGAGACGGTGCTCCGCCGCGTCGACAGCATGGGCCTCAAGGAGGCCGGCGTCACCACGCGCGACGAGGACATCATCATCGAGATCCCGGGCGACAACGACCAGACGTTCGCCGAGATCCGCGAGATCGTCAGCCAGACGGCGCGCCTCGAGTTCAAGCTGCTCGACGACGAGGTGAACTTCTTCGAGACCGAGGTTCGCAACCCGAAGAACAAGGAAGTGAAGGGCCTGCGCTTCCAGCAGGAGCAGGTCTCGGTCGGCCCTGGCAAGCAGAAGGTCAACACCTACGCGGTCCTCGAGCACATGGAGGGCGAGGACATGCGGCAGGCGCTCGCGCGGCTGCGCGAGTGGACCTCGACGTTGTCGGTGCCGGACGATCACGAGATCGGGTTCGGCAAGTACCAGTCCTACGACGAGGAGAAGGGCACGGTCGAGGACGTCGGCTGGCGGACCTACTACCTCTTCAGCAAGGCCGAGATCACCGGCGACATGGTGAGCGACGCGCAAGCGATGCCGGACCCGAGTGATCGAGGTCTTGGCGGCTGGCTCGTGCAGATGAAGATGACGAGCGTCGGCGGCGATCGCTTCGAGGACATCACCGCGAAGAACATCAAGCGCCGCTTCGCGATCATCCTCGACGAGAAGGTCGAGAGCGCGCCCGTCATCCAGACGAAGATCCCGGGCGGGGTCGCAACGATCACGATGGGCTCGGCGAACGTGGATCAGCAGATCACGGACGCGCGCAAGCTCGAACTCGTGCTGCGCTCGGGCGCGCTGCCCGCGCCGATCTCGCCCTCGAACGAGCAGCGCATCGGTCCGTCGCTCGGTCAGGACGCGATCGTGCAGGGCGCGAAGGGCGGCCTCGCCGGCGTCATCCTCGTGCTCCTGTTCATGCAGGTCTATTACAGCCGCGCAGGCGCGATCGCGAACATCGCCGTGCTCTTCAACATGGTGCTCCAGGTGGCGATCCTCGCGATGTTCGGCGCGTCGATGACGCTGCCCGGAATCGCGGGCCTCGTGCTCACCGTCGGCATCGCGGTCGACGCGAACGTGCTCATCAACGAACGCATCCGCGAGGAGCTGCGGCAAGGCAAGAGCCCGCGGGCGGCGGTGGACGTGGGCTACGACAAGGCCTTCAGCGCCATCCTCGACGGGCACGTGACCACGCTGATCTCGGGCCTCATCCTCGCGCAGTACGGTTCGGGTCCCATCAAGGGCTTCGCCGTGACGCTCATCGTGGGCATCGCGGTCAGCCTGTTCACCGGCGTCGTCTGCACGCGGCTCATGTTCGATTGGGCCGTGCGGGCTCGCAAGGTCAAGAAGCTCCACCTCGGCTGAAGGCGCAGCACATGGAATTCATCAAGCCTGGGAGACAGTTCGACTTCATGGGCAAGCGCTGGCTGTTCATCGGCCTCAGCGCGCTGCTCCTGCTCGGCTCGATCGTCTCGTTCTTCAAGCCGGGACCCCACCTCGGCACCGACTTCAAGGGCGGCACGGAGCTCGAGGTCGCCTTCCTCAAGTCGACGGAGGCGGGCGACATCCGCGCGGCCGTCGAGTCGCTCGGCTTCGAGGCGCCGGACGTCATCCGCGTGAAGGACAGCGGCGCCGAGGATACGCACCGCTACCTGATCCGCGTGCAAGAGGTCAGCGCCCTCGGCGAGGAGCAAAAAGAGGCGATCCGCCAGAAGCTCTGCGTGCTGCCCGAGGGCACGGCGCCGAGCGCGGACTACGAGGCGCGCTGCCCCGCGAACGCGCGCGCCAGCGAGATCAAGTTCAGCCCCGGCGGCGACAAGGTCACGATGCGGTACGAGGTCGAGCCCGACCTCGCGGCCGTACGGGCACAGCTCACGGGCATCCCCGGCGTGGAGCTCCGCGCGGGCGAGAACAACCCCGTCGTCGTGAGCACGCGTGACCACAAGGTCGAGGCGCAGCTCAAGTCGCGCGGCGATCAGCTCCTCGACGGCCTGCGCAGCAAGCTCGGCGCCGACCGCGTGCCCGAGCGCGCGCTGCGCGTCGAGTGGATCGGCCCGAAGGCGGGCGCGCAGCTCCGCGACGCGGCCATCCGCAGCATCGCGATCGCGATCGTGTTCATCATGGCCTACATCGCGTTCCGGTTCGATCTCCGGTTCGCGCCCGGCGGCATCCTCGCCCTCGTCCACGACGTCGGCATCGCGCTCGGGGCCATGATCATCACGCACCGCGAGATCACGCTCTCCACGGTCGCCGCGATGCTCACGATCGTCGGTTACTCGATCACGGACACGGTCGTCGTGTACGACCGTATCCGCGAGAACCTGACGAAGCACCGGAACATGTCGTTCTCGTCGATCATCAACCTGTCGATCTCCGAGATGCTCGGACGCACGATCATCACGTCCGGCGTGACGGCGCTCTCGATGGTGTGCTTCCTCGTGTGGGGCACGGGCGTCATCAAGGACTTCGCCTTCGCCCTGCTCGTCGGCATCCTCGTCGGCACGTACTCGTCGATCTACGTGGCCGCGCCGTTCACCGAGTGGATCGACAGCAAGTTCTTCGGCGGCCAGGCGACGACGCAGAAGAAGATCACCCGCACGAAGGCCGTCAAGCGCGCCGACGCGGTGGTCTAAACCTCGCTCCTCCCCAGAGCCCACGACGCCCCGCGGTGCGCACCACCGCGGGGCGTTTCGTTTTTCCAGGAACCAACGCGCCAAAAAGGAAGGTTTTCCGACCGGCATGGACTCCGGACGAGGGCTGCGCTACGCGTGGGCCCCACGGATGTTGAGCGAGGCCGCGTGGGTACAGGCGACGGATCCCGAGGCTCGGAGCCTTCTCCTTCCGTCCACCACAGCGAACCCGGGGCGCGAGGGCGCGATCCGTGATCCGGGCGCGGCGTCCGTCGAGGCGCTGGAGCTTTCGCGGGCGCTCGGGCTCTCGATCACGGTCGCCGACGCCTTGTTCCGCGCCGGTCGCCGCGCCGACGCCGAGACGCGCCTCTTCCTCGATCCGCGCCTCGCCCACCTCACGCCGCCCGACGCGATGGCCGATCGCGAGCTCAGCGCCGACCGCCTCGCGCGGGCGATCCGCGCGCGCGAAAAGGTCGCGGTGTTCGGTGATTACGACTGCGATGGGATCACGTCGTGCGCGATCGTGACCGAGGTGCTGCGCGCGCTCGGCGGCGATGTCGTGCCGCTGCTCGCGACGCGCAAGGACGGCAGCTACGGCTTCAACGCGAAAGCGCTCGAGCGCGTGCGGAAGACGGGCGCGACGCTGCTCGTCACGTGCGACTGCGGATCGAGTGATCACGAGCGGCTCGCGACGGCGCAACGCCACGGCATCGAGACGCTCGTGATCGATCATCACCTCGTGCCCGCGGAGCCCTTGCCCGCGATTGCGTTCTTGAATCCGCATCGGCCCGAGTGCGGCTTTCCGTTCAAGGGGCTCGCGTCGTGCGGGCTCGCGCTCTCGCTCGGCGCGGCGGTGCGTCGGGCGCTCGGCGCGAACCTCGACATGCGGCAGTGGCTCGATCTCGTGGCGATCGGGACCGTGGCCGATGTCGCGCCGCTCGTCGGCGACAACCGCGCGCTCGTGCGGGCGGGACTCGCGGTGCTCAGCCAAGGCACGCGTCCGGGCCTCCGGGCTCTGGCCGAGCTCGCGCGGCTGGATCTCGGGCATGGCGTGAGCGCTGACGACATCGCGTTCCGCATCGCGCCGCGCCTCAACGCGCCGGGCCGGCTCCAAGATCCGGACCTCTCGCTCGCGCTTCTGCTCGAACGGGACAGCATGCGCGCGGCTGGGATCGCGGCGACGATCGAGCAGCTCACGGCGCAGCGGCGCGCGATCCAGGAGGAGATGATCGGGCAGGCCCTGCGCGAGATCGAGGCGAACGGGTGGGCGAAGGAGCCGGCCATCGTGCTCGCGCGCGAGGGGTGGCATCCAGGGATCGTGGGGATCGTGGCGGGCCGTGTGGCGTCGAAGTACGGCAAGCCCACGATTGTCGTGGCGCTCGACGGTGGATCGGGCCGCGGATCGGTGCGCGGGCCGATGGGGTTTCCGCTGCACGACGCGCTCGTGCTCTCGCGCGCTGGGCTCGTCGGGTTCGGCGGGCATCAGGCCGCGGCGGGCGTCGAAGTGCGGGCGGATCGGGTCGAGGCGCTGCGCGCGCTCTGGTGCGACGCGGCGATCGCGCTTGGCGCGGTGAACTTCGGGTCGCTCGAAGGCGAGGCGGACGTTCGCCTCGACGATCGGGACGAGCCGGCCGTGGTGGCGCGTGATCTCGAGCGGCTCGAGCCTTGCGGGCAGGGCAACCGCGCGCCGCGTGTGCTCGTGCGTGGGGCGCCGGTGCGCGTCTCGCGCATCATCAAGGGCCACTTGAAGCTCGAGATCGCGCTCAAGCGGCACGTGATCGGCGCCTTCGGGTACGAGCTCGGGAGCCTTTCGCAGGGCCTCGCGGGCGGGCGTGTGGACATCGTGGGCCGGCTCCGGCGCGACACGTTCCGGGGCGGCAGCGCGGTCGAGATTCGCATCGATCGCGTGGAGCGAGCGAGCTAGGAGGGATGACCGTGAGCGAGCCGATCATCCGGTTCCGCGACGTACGCAAGGCGTTCGGCCCGAAGGTCATCTATCGTGGCCTGAACCTCGAGGTTTTCCCGGGCGAGACGCTCACCGTCATCGGCGGATCGGGCGTGGGCAAGAGCGTGATGCTGAAGCTCTTGATCCGCCTGCTCGAAGCCGACGGCGGGTCGATCACGTTCCACGGCGAGGACATCACGCAGATGAAAGAGGCGAAGGCGCGCCTCATTCGTCGTCGGATCGCGATGCTCTTCCAGGGCGCGGCGCTCTTCGACTCGATCTCCGTGGGCGAAAACGTCGCGTACGGGCTGCACGAGCACTATCGCGACGAGATGACCGAGTCGCAGATCGCCGAGCGTGTCGACTGGGCGCTCTCGCTCGTGGGTTTGCCGGGTATCGAGGCGATGCGGCCCTCGGATCTCTCGGGCGGCATGAAGAAGCGCGTCGGGCTCGCGCGGGCGATCGCGGTCCAGCCCGAGGTTTTGCTCTACGACGAACCGACGACCGGCCTCGACCCGATCAACACCGAGCGCATCAACCACCTGATTCGTGGGCTCAAGAAGGCGCTGGACGTGACGAGCATCGTGGTGACGCACGACATGAAGAGCGCGTTCACGATTTCCGACCGCATGGCCATGGTGCAGGCGGGCGAGATCATCCTGTCCGGCCGGGTTGAGGACTTCCAGCGGTCGACGGATCCGCGGGTGAAGAACTTCATCAACGGCATCGCCCCGGTCAACGAGGACGTCGAGACGCTCCTCCGTGCGTGACGACGGGCGCGTCTTCGCGCAATATGGGGGAGCAGATGAACAGGTCGCGCGACGTCAAGGTCGGGCTCTTCGTGCTGGCGGGGCTGCTCTTCTCCGCGCTCGTGATCTTCTTGATCGGCGATGAGCGGCGCTTCTTCAGCTCGTCGGTGAAGTTCACGACGACGTTTTCCGATGTGCAGGGCCTCAAGCCCGGCGCGCCGGTGCGCATGGGCGGCATCGACATCGGCAACGTGAAAAAGGTCGGCTACCGGCCAGGTCAGGCCGAGGCCGTCGTTTACGTCGAGCTCGACGTCGTGAAGGCCGAAGCGGAGCGCATCCGCAAGGACAGCATCGCGCGCGTCGCGGCGAAGGGCCTGCTCGGCGACAAAATGATCGAGATCTCGAAGGGCAAGTCGCCGGAGGCCGTGCCGCCGGGCGGAGAGATCTCGAGCGAGGAGCCCACGGATCTGATGGGCATCGCGCAGGGCATGACGTCGAAGGCCGACGCGGCGCTCGGCAACATCTCGAAGATGAGCGAGAGCCTCGCTGACGAACGGCTGCACCAGGATCTGCGCGGCAGCGTGTCGTCGATGAACAAGCTGCTCAAGGACGTGGCCGAGGGCGAGGGGTACCCGAAGAAGCTGCTGACGGACAAAGAGGAAGCCGAGCGGATCTCGCGCACGCTGCAGAACCTCGACCGAGCGGCCTCGGAGCTCGCGCTCACGCTGGCCGAGGTGCGCGGTGTGGTGACGCGCGTGAAGTCGGGGCCCGGCTTCGCGCACGAGGTGATCTACGGCGACGGCCCGCAGAAGGAGATCGCGCAGTTCGGCGCGGCGGCGGGCGAGGTCGCGAGCACGCTGAAGGGCATCCGCGAGAGCGACAGTTTTGCCCATGACGTCCTTTACGGTGGCAAGGGCAACGGCGCCGAGGCCCTGGCCAACGTCACGGCGATGACAGCGGATCTGCGGGCCATCGTTGCCGACGTGCGCAAGGGCAAGGGCACTGTGGGCGCGCTGCTCGTCGATCCCTCGATTTACGAGGACGTCAAAGCGATCGTCGGCAACGTGAGCCGCAACGACATTCTTCGCGCGCTCGTGCGGTACTCGATCAAGCACGACGAGAAGAAGCCGGGTGTCGAGGTGACGCCGGGCAAAGAAGAGTCGGCGGCGCAGAACAAGTAAATAAGCGCTTCATGAAGCGGCCCGCGTGGCGCCCTTCGTGGGCAAGGCCGCGCGGAGGCGCGTGGCGCCTTCGTGGATCTCACGTTCGTCGAGCGCAGCGAAGCCGGCCCGGAAGAAGGGGCGCGAGCGGCCGTCGAAGGCGAACCTTCGCGCCGGGTGAATCACGACGCCACGATCGAGGGCGCGCGCGGCCCAGGTGTCGACGTCGAGCCCCGGCGCGACGCGGACCCACATGGCCATGCCGCCAGGCGGCGGGGCGAGCTCGACGGCATCGCCGAGGTGTTTCCGTAGCGCCTCCGTGAGGACGTCGCGCCGCGCCTGGTAGATGCGGCGCATGCGACGCGCGTGGCGCTGCACCTCGCCGTCTTCGAGCAGCTCCGCCACGGCGCGTTCGAGCGCGAGATCGCCCTGTCGATCGACGAATGTGCGGATCGCGGCGAGGCGCCCCACGAGCGGCGCGGGGGCGACGACGAAGCCGATGCGCAGGCCCGGCGCGAGGATTTTGGACAGCGTGCCGATGTAGACGACCACGCCCGCTCGATCGGCGCTCGCGAGCGGCAAGACCGGGCGGCCGTCGTAGTGGAACTCGTGATCGTAGTCGTCTTCGAGGATCGCGATGCGGTGCGCGCGCGCGAGGTCGAGGAGGCGGATGCGGCGCGCAGGCGAGAGCAAAGCCGTCGACGGGTACTGGTGGTGCGGCGTGACGTAGACGGCGCGCACGGGCTCGCGGGCGACGAGCGCGGCGAGTGCGTCGACCGAGAGGCCATCGGTGTCGACGGGGAGCGGCACGAGGCGCGCGCCCGTCTGCGCGAGCGCTTCCCATGCGGGGCGGTATCCGAGCGCCTCCACCGCGACGACGTCACCGGGCCGGAGTAGCGCGCGCGCGCAGAGATCGAGCGCCATCTGGCTGCCACGCGTGACCAGCACGTCCTCCGCCGATGCGCCGAGGCCTCGCACGGCCGCGAGCATGTCCGCGAGCGCTGCGCGAAGACGCTCGTCCCCGCGCGCATCGCCGTACTCGAAGAGCCGCCGCGCTGAGCTGCGCAGCACGCGCCGGTACGCGCGCGCGAGAATCTCCGTGGGCAAGAGCCGCAGATCCGGCATGCCCCCGGAGAAGACGATCGCGCCCGGCGGTACCTCGTGTGCCCAGCCGGCCGCGGAGACACGCGCCGGCAGATCGAAGCCCGCGCGCGCCGCGATCGTGCCGGGCGTGGTGGGTGAGGCGCGGCGCCGCGGGACGTCGGGCATCGTGGTGGAGACGTAGGTCATCGTCGCGTTGCGGGTCTCGACCCAGCCTTGCGCGGCGAGATCGCGGTACGCCGCGACGACGGTGTTGCGATGGACGCCAAGCGATCGCGCGAGCGCGCGGCTGCCGGGGAGCGCAGCGCCGGGCCGGAGCCTGCCGCGGCGGATGTCCTCGATCAGGGCGCGCGTGATCCGCACGAAGAGCGGGACGTCGGGGGAGGGATCCAGGGCTAGCTCGAAGGGATATTCGCGCACCCAACTGGTCTACCCGATTTTTGGACACTGGTCCTTTTGAGGGTACCAGCTCCGGCTCACCTTCCGGCCATGCGTAGGGAGATCTTCCGGATGGATCGTGCGAGCGCGGTCGCGCTCCTCGCGCGCGCGCCCGTGGTGCACCTAGGCTCGACGACGCACGACAGCGAGCCCGTGCTGCGCGTCGTGCACGGCGTCGTCGTGGGGGACCACGTGCTCTTTCACGGCGCGCCCGTGGGCGAGAAGATGGACGTCATCGGCCGGCGCGCCGTGGTCTCGGCGGAAGAGATCGTCGCCTCGATCCCGAGCTACTTCGTCGATCCGGAGCGCGCATGTCCGGCCACCACGCTCTACCGGAGCGTGCAGGTGCACGGGACGGTCGAGCGCATCGAGGCGCCGTACCTGAAGGCCGCCATGCTCACGGCGCTCATGAAGAAGCACCAGCCCGAAGGCGGGTACGTGCCGATCGACGCCGAGCATCCGCTCTACAAGAAGGCCGTCGCGGGCGTGCTCGTGCTCGGCGTCTCGCTCGAACGACTCGATGGCAAAGCGAAGCTCGGGCAAAACCGCACGCCCGCGGAGGTCGGTCGTATCCTCGATCTGCTCTGGGCGCGCGGCGCGCCGGGTGATGTGGCAGCGATCGATCTCGTGCGCGCGGCGAACCCGTCCGCGGCGGTGCCGTCCTTCCTCGAAGCGCCCGCGGACACGACGCTCGTGTGTGCGATGGGGGAAGCGGACGCCGACGAGGCGACGGCGCTGCTCGTCGGCACGTACTGGTGCGAAGGCACGCCGCCCGATCGCATTCGAAAAAGCCTGCTTGGTTCGTCTGCCTGGGTCGGCGCGCGGGATCGATCGGGCACGCTCGTAGGGACGGCGCGCGCCATCGCGGACGGCGCGCGGCGCGCCTGGATCTACGACGTGATCGTCGCGAACGCGTGGCGAGGCCGCGGGCTCGGCCGCGCGCTCATGCGACTCTTGCTCGACCATCCAGCGGTGCGCGGCGCGGAGACGGTGCTCTTGCGCACGCGGGATGCCATGAAGCTCTACGAGCCGTTTGGCTTCCGGACGCGGCACGTGCACCGGACGGATGGGCGGGAGGTCCACGAGATGATCCTCGGGCGAACGGCAGCGAACGGAGAGGCCGTCTGTCCGCTTGCGTCGGCGGAGAAAGGCACGTAGTGCAGTGAGAAGGATCTCTAGAGATGCCTCGTAAGCTCGCTGATCGTCTCTCCGCCGTGGCCCCGAGCGCCACGCTCGCGATGGCCGCTCAGGCCGCTCGCCTGCGCAGCCAGGGCCACAAGGTCTACCCCTTCAGCGTCGGTGAGCCGGACTTCGAGCCGCCTCGCCACGTGCTCGACGCCGCGAAGGCCGCCATCGACAAGGGCGTCTCGCATTACACGGCCGTCACCGGCACGCCCGAGCTCAAGGCCGCCATCTGCGCCGCGACCGAGCGCGACCGCGGCTACCGCCCCGCGCCGAACGAGATCACGGTGTCATGCGGCGCGAAGCACGCGCTCTTCAACGTGGCCCTCGGCCTCTACGAGCCCGGCGACGAAGTCGTGATCCCCGCGCCGTACTGGGTGAGTTACCCCGAGCAGGTGCGCATCGTCGGCGCGACGCCCGTGATCGTCGAGACGCGCGAGGATCAGGGCTTCCGCATGGATGCGGCGTCGCTCGAGCGCGCGATCACCGAGCGCACGAAGGCCATCATCCTCTGCACGCCATCGAACCCCACGGGCTCGGCTTACGCCGAGTCGGATCTGCGCGCGCTGCTCGACGTCGTGCGCCGCCACGACCTCTGGCTCGTCGTCGACGAGATCTACGCCGACCTCACCTACGACGGCTTCCGACACGTGTCGGTGCCCGCGATGGCAGAGGATCTACGGAGCCGTACGATCATCATCTCCGGCGTGAGCAAGACGTACGCGATGACCGGATGGCGCATCGGCTGGAGCATCACGCCGCCCGAGCTCTCGAAGGTGCTCGACGTCGTGCAGAGCCAGAGCACGACGAACGCGACGGCCGTGGCGCAGGTCGCGGCCGCCGCCGCGCTCTCGGGCCCGCAGGACGCCGTGCGCGAGATGCGGGATGCCTTCGCGAAGCGCCGTGATCGTATGGTCGAGGGCCTCCGCAGCCTCCCCGGCGTGCGCTGTAGGATGCCCGAAGGGGCCTTCTACGCGTTCGCCGACGTTCGGGGCCTCTACGGCATCCCGTACAAGAACGGCACGATCCAGACCGACCTCGACGTCGCGATGTGGCTGCTCGAAGAGGCGCACGTCGCGAGCGTGGCGGGCACGCCGTTCGGCGCGCCGGGCTATGTGCGGTTCTCGTACGCCTGCTCGGAGGGCGACATCGAGGGAGGAATCGAGGCCATCCGCGCGGCCGCCACGGCCGCCCGTGGCGGGGGCTGAACTTTCCGAGCGTCCCCATCATCAAAACACTTGTCGGACGACATGGCTTGAGCTAGTCATGTCGCCGTCGTCGAGCCGCGGCGGGAAGTGACCCACGCCCCGCCAAACTCTCGAACGGGCGCATAACTCAGCGGTAGAGTGCATCCTTCACACGGATGAAGTCACAGGTTCAAATCCTGTTGCGCCCACCCCGTACCCAACCTCGTTGACCTTGCTCCCCCCCGGAGCCCTCGCGAGGTTACTGCTTGGATGAGCCGGCCTGATCGAGGCGCTTCGTGATGGCGTCGATCGTCGCGCGAAGGTCCTTGCGATCACCGAGGCACGCGAAGCAGTCGGCTTGGCGGTGCCAGCTGCAGCCCTTTGTCGCGAGCAACGGCTTGAGGTGCCCGAGCGCGCGCTCGTCGCCTTCCTTGGCCGCGCGCGCGAAGAGCTTCTTGCGATCGCATCCCGCCGCCGCGCGAAGATCGTTCGCGACGAGCAGCCCAGGCCCGGCAAGCTCCTTGACCTTGGGATCCGTGAACAACCGGGTCGCGCGGTCCTTCGGAAACTTGCCGAGGCCCGACGCGCTGAGGAGCTCGTAGAGCAGCTCGGGCCCACGCGGACCCATCTCCTTGCCCATGATGTCGAGCGCCGTCGCCGCGACGTCCACCGGACCGTTCGCCACGATCAAGAGCGCCTGCTTGACGTCCGGATCCTTCGTCATCTCCGGCGAGACCACGAGGAGCTTGCGCACGGTCGTCATCGCCTTGGCGTAGTTTGTCTTGTCGCGCGTGTACGCGCTGACGAGCGCGCGAAGCACATCCGGATCGTCGGGGTACCGCTCCACGAGCGTCGCGAGCGCAGTCGCGCCCTTCGACCGCGCCGCATCGAGCTCCTCCGCCGTCGCGCGATTCGTCTTCGTCGGCGGAGGATCTTTCGTCACGACCGGCGTCGACGCCACGATCACCACCGGCGCTGCATCCTGCGCCGAACCCGCGTCGTTCACCTCCGCCGCGGACGAACTCTGCTCGAGCGCGTCGATCGGCGCCGTGCCACGCAGCATGATCGCGAGCGCGACGATGCCCACGACGCCAACGAGCCCCACGCCCGCGAGCGCCACGGCCAGCGCGCCTCGACTACGCGTCGGTGCAGGTCGCGCGCGCGGCGCCTGCCCCGGCAACGCCGGCGCATACACGGTGGCTGCCTCGGCGATCACGCCGCGCTCTGCGCCCTGCCTGGAACCCGACGACCCAGCGCCGCTCATTCAGGTCCGCATGATACGCGGCGACACGCGGCGCGCACCATGCCGCTCGACGGGTTTAATAGATGGACACGATGCATCCGCCCGCGCTGCGAAGTGCGGGGCAGGCACGAGGTGGCGAGGAGGAAGCGGGAGCGGAAGGGGAGGGGAGGGCGTCGAGCGAAGCGCGGGCGGCCGGATCGCAGCCGCCCGCGGCGGATCACTCGTAGTCGTCGCCGCCCGAGGGGGGCTTGGGCGCGGCCGGCGCCGGCTTCGGCTTCTCTTCGGCCGGCGGCGCGGCGGGCTTCGGCTCGGCCGGCGTCGCGGCGGGCTTCGGCTCCGTCTTCTTCTCGGTCTTCGGCTCCGCGGTGGGCGCCGCCGTCGCGGGGGGCGCCGCTGCGCTCGCCGTCGTGGTGGGCGCCGCGTTCGCCGAGGACGCAGGCTCCGCCGCGTTCGCCGAGGCCGCAGGCACGACCTCCGGGGTCGGGGCGGGCGTGGGCGCCGCCTTGACCTCGGGCTTGACCGTCGGCTGGACCTGCGGGGTGGGCGCGGGGGGCGTCTCGTTCTTGCTCTGGCCGAGCGCGAGGAAGAGACCGCCGCCGATCGCCGCCGCGATGAGCAGGATCGCGAGGATCCGACCGCTGCCGCCGCTGCTCTCCTCGACGGGCTCGGGGGGCGGAGGCGCCGCCTTTGCCGCGGCCGCCTTGGGCTTCGCGCCGCCGCTCTTGCCTTCGCCGGCCTTCGCCTTCGTGCCGCGCACGTCGACGGTCTTCGCCTCGCGGCGGTCTTCGCCGTCGCTCTTCTTCGTCGTCGAGCCCGCCTTGCTCTCGGGCTTCTTCGAGACCGGCTTCTCGGAGTCGGCCTTCTTCTCCTCGGCCTCGGGCTCCTCGGCCTTCGCTTCGGCCTTGGGCTCCTCGGCCTTCTCCTCGGCCTTGGGCTCCTCGACCTTCTCCTCGGCCTTGGGCTCTTCGGCCTTGGGCTCCTCGGCCTTCGCTTCGGCCTTGGGCTCCTCGGCCTTCGCTTCGGCCTTGGGCTCGGCCTTCTTCTCCTCGGCCTTCTTTTCCTCGGCCTTCTTTTCCTCGGCCTTCGGCGCTTCCTTGGCGAGCTCGATCTTGCCGCCGCTCACGTCGTCGAGCGAGCTGCCCGTGCCCGCGAGCGCTTGCTTCAGGAGCTCCGCGGCCTGGCGCATCACGGTGCGCTCCTCCGGCGGCGGCATGTCCTGCTCGGGCGTCGTGGACGGGAAGAACCCGCCGCCGCCGCTCGACTCGCTCTTCTTGTCGTCGGCGCCCGTCGTCGGCCTGCCCGCGGCCTTCGCCGCAGCGCCGACCGCGCCGAGCCCGAGCATCGTCGATGCGCGCGGACCGGTCTTCGCCGCGGCCGCCGTGGGCGCCGGCGTCGCCGCGCCGTCACCGTCGTCGCTCGAGCCTTCGGGTTTGCCCGCGTCGTACGCGTTCGGGCCACCCTTCTGGTTGTCGACGAGGCGCTGGATCATCGCCTTCGATTCGTCGTCGATCTTGATGAACTTGACGCCCATGCCGGCGGGCGACTCGTCGGTCGCCTGATCCGAATCACGCTTCCAGACGACGCGTCCGACGCCGGTCAGCACGGACTTCTCCTCCTGGATGCGGATCTCGAATTTGAGCAGCGTTCCGGGGGGGAAGGGCGACGTCGACGTCGTCTTGATGAAGATGCCGCCTTTGCTGACGTCGTGTGAATGGTTCTCGATGAACTCGTCGACGGTGGCGCTCTTGTAGCGCACGGTCATCGAGAGCACCTTCGTCCGGGCGTCCTTACGAGTGTCCTCAGCCATCAGGGTAGAGCTCCCATCTCGATCAACGAAGGGTCGCTCCGGGTCGCCCCGGCGCGAGCAGCGGCGCGGATGTTACCTTGAGGTCGCGCACAAACCCAACTACGTTGTAACGGCCTCCGGCCGGAAACTTTCCGTGCCCTCGTTTGCCCAGAGACGCCCGCACGCTCGGGCTCGCTCGCCGATCCCGCGGATCGAGCGCGCCGCGCATGTGTCGCCTCTACGATAGAGATATCATTTCCGCATGTCCGTTCGGGACCACTTCCGCGCGCACGGACGAAAGCGCATGGAGCTCGAGGCAACCCTCCTCGACCAGGAGGGCCGCGCCCGCGGCGTCACCATCCGAGATCTCGGCCTCGGCGGCGCCGGCATCGAGCTCCTCGAGCGCGACAATTCGGCCAGCGCGGGAAACGAGCTCACTCCCGATACGTCCGTCACCCTCGAAGTGACGACGCCGTCGCTCTGGGACCCGCTCCGCTTGAACGGCACCGTCGCCTGGATCCGCCGCGGCACGCCCGGCGGTCGTCGCACGCGGGTCGGCATCCGCTTCGAGCACCACGACGCAGGCACGCTGCTGTCGTTGTTCCAGATCCTCTCGTAGCTACGCACGAACGACACGAGCGTCGCGTGGAGCGCCGCGCGATCGTTTCGACGTTCAGGAGAGCAGCCGCGCGCGGTGCCCTTCCTGGTTGTAGCGGACGGCGTAGAGCCCGCCGAAGAGTGCAGACACGCAGATGGCGAACACCCAGAACAGAGGCGCGAAGATCAAGCTCGCGCCGAGCACGCGTCCGAACACCATCACGAGGAGCGACGCGGCGAGCACCACGCGCAGCGGCGCGGCATACGCGAGCCCGATCCCTGGGACGAGCGCGCCGAGCACGACCGCGAGCGTCACGCTCTTCCGCCTCACCGTGAGCAGGCTCGGCGGCTCGTACGTCATGGGCATGGCGCGATCGGCCTGCATCGGCCTTGCCTCGCGCCTGCGTGGGCGCGGCGCGGTCGTGGAGAGGCCGCGGACGCGGTAGACGACAAAACCCTCGTTCTCGTCGACCTCGAGATCGAGCAGGCCCTCGCGAGCCATCCTGTCGAGCCCGCCTTGCACGCGCGCGGGTGGCGTCCGCAGGTGCGCGACCACGTTGGCCACGGTGAGCGGAACACCGCGGCTGCCGAGCTCGATCACCTCGACCTGGAACCTCTCGTAGTTCACCGACGATCTTCTAGCGCTCGTCGGCGAAGACCACAGCGCCTCGAAGATCGTTGGTGTACGGACGAATTTTCGTGGAAGAGTCGGGTCGCACGTCGGGGGACGTGGACAGAATCAGAAGGCGAAGACGGGGCCGAGGGAGGGCGCGATGACCACGGAGAACGTGGTCAACATGAACATCGCCTTGATCTCGGCAGTCACGCCGAAGTTCGGCGTGATGGCGTAGGTCGCGCCGCCGCCGACCGAGATGAAGTTGAGGCCCGAGATCTGGTACGCGTCGAGCTCGCGCTGGACGGAGGACCGGGTGCCCGTGCCCGGGCACTCCGCGTCATCGTCCTCCGGCGCGATCGCGTCCTCGCCGTTCTTCTGGAGTCGGTCGCAAACGGTGACGGGCACGGACGCCGAGACCTTCGCGAGGCCGACGCCGATGAAGCCGAACGGACGGATCTGGCCCTGCTCGAACTGGCTGCCCCCGAACGAGTACCAGGCGCGCAGCTCGCCGTGGATGGGCGGGAAAGCGACCATCTGCGGGTGGAGCGCGTTCGGCGGCTGCTCATCGGACGAGGGATGCCCGCCGAACGCGATGCCGAAGCGGACGCCCGCGCCGAACGCGCCCGGGCCGGCCTTGGCGAACTCGCGATCGTACGAGGCGAAGGCGCGGCCGCCGGCGAGACCGAAGCCACCCTGGATGCCGTTCGTTCCCGTCGCCGAGATCGGATCGCCGAAGAAGCGATCGGTCGTGCCGGCGTGGAAGCAGTAGTACGTGTCGTTCTCGCCGGAGCAGACGTTCTCGGCGCTGCTGATCAGCATCAGGTCGAGCTGACCGCCGAGCCCGATGATGTTCTTCTTGCCCTTGCCGGCGGGCTCGGGGCCTTCGTCGCCGCCCTCGCGCTTGCCCTCTTCGCACTGGCCGTTCTGGCAGATGAGCCCGGCCTGGCACTCTTGATCAGCCTCGCAGGTCGCGCCCCAGCCCTTCTCGCCGCGCTTCTCCTCTTTGGAGGTCTTCTCGCAGCCTGGCAGGCCCGGCGGACAGTCTTCCTTCGCCTTGCACTGCCGCGGGGGCTTCTTGCCCGGGAGCGAGGGCTCGTCGCCCTCGAGCTCGCGCTTGATCGGGACGCGGTACGGATCCTTCTGCGAGCCCGCCTTGAGCTGCTCGCCGCCGTCGTCCGTGACGACGATGTAGTACTTGATGTCGCCCGTCGTGGTGACGTCCGAGCACGGGATCTCCGCGCCCCAGCCCTTGCCGACGCGCTGCATCTCGAGCGAGATCCACTTCGAGGCGCCGAAGGGCTTGTACCGGAGCGTCGCCTTCTCGACCGTGACGTCGTCGCCGACCTCGATGAACACGGGCACGGGCGTGTTGACCGCCTGCTCCGCGATGGGCGTGTGCTCGAGATCCCCGCCGGGCTTGTCGCCGCCGTCCTCGCCGCCGTCCTCGCTGCTCGGCGGGGGCTTCGACGGGCCGGTGGGCTTGCTCGGCTTCGCCTGCTTCTTGGCCTCTTCGAAGGCCTTCGTCAGCTCGGGCGTGGTGAGCGACTCGATCAGCGTGGCGGAAGGATCGGCCTTGAGGGCCTCGATGAACTCTTCCTTGGCCTTGTCGAGCTTGTTCGAGCCGCCGTAGACCGTGCCGAGCGCGACGTGCAGCTTGCCCACAACCTTGGGGCTGCAACCATCGTCTCCGCACTTCTTGAGCGCATCCTTGAGCTTCTTCTCGGCCTTGTCGAACTCGACGGCGAGGTAATCCTCGTCCATCGCCTGGTCGTGGAGCTTGAGGGCCTCTTTGTCCTTCTCGCCTGCCGCGAAGGCTGTGCTCGGGTAACCACAAAGGCCACCCACGAGGACGGCGGAGAGCGCAAAGGCAGCGAACGACCCAAACGGACGAAGATACACGGCGGTCTGTCCTCCGGGAGGAGCGAGGGGGGAGGGCTGGTCGGTACCGAGGTTTTACTTCTGACCTTCGGTCCGGACAAATTGAACGCGTCGATTGAGCGCGCGATTCTGATCGGTCGTGTTCGGAACGATGGGCACTTCCATACCGTAGCCGTGCGACGTGAGCCGGCTCGGGTCGATGCCCTTCGCGACGAGATACTTCAAGACGGCCGCGGCGCGGCGATCCGAGAGCTTCTTGTTATACACGGCCGAACCCTTGTTGTCCGTGTGGCCCTGGATTTCGATCTTGATCTTCGGGTTGTCCTGAAGAACCTGCGCGACAGCGTCGAGGATCGCGAAGCTGTCTGGCTTGATCTTGTCCTTGTCGAACTCGAAGTGGATCTGCTGGGTGATCTTGATCTCCTTCTCCGTCACGATGACGAGAGAAGGCTTCTTCGGGCACCCAGGCTTGTCGCCGCCGACCACGCCCGGCTCGTTCGGGCACTGGTCCTCGAGATCGACGACCGTGTCCTTGTCGTTGTCCGGTTCGGGGCAGCCGTCGACGTCTTCGTACCCGTCCGGATCCTCGGGCTCGTTCGCGCAGCTCTTGCCCGTCGAGGGATCCTTGTCCGCGTCGTCGAGGATCGTGTCGAGATCGTTGTCGAGCTCGGGGCAGCCGTCGTCGTCGAGGTAGCCGTCCTTGTCCTCCGGCACGAGGACGCAGCTGTCCTTCGAGTTCGGAAGGCCGTCGCCGTCCGTGTCCGGATCGTCGGGGCAACCGTCCTCGTCCTGAACGCCGTTCCACGTCTCGGCCTCGCACGGGCACTTCGTGTCCTGCGGATCGAGGTAGCCGTCGCCGTCGCAATCTCCAGGAGGCGGCGGCGGGGGCGGCGGCGGCGGCGGCTCTTCCTCGACGAAGCCACGCTCCGCGCACTTCTGCGGCGGCGAGAGATCATAGGCCGCGTGCGCGTTCGCGCGCGCGATGTCGAGGTGCGCCTTCGCCTTGAACAAGAAGCCCTGATCGAGCTCCGTCTCCGCGAAGGTGAGGTGGCTCTTCGCCGTCGCGAGCTCGCGCGGCGCGCAGCGGATCGCGCCGTTGCGCTCGGCCTGCCCCGCGACCTTCGTGAGGCCCTCGATGTCGCCGCGCATGACGGAGACCTGCGAGCACGAGGCCTGCCCGATCGCCATGACGACGAGCGCCGGCAGCGCCCAGCGCCCGTGCGAACGATCCACCGGCCGACGAGCCGGCTTCTGCATCTTGGTAGCGCCGCGCGTGCTCTTCATCGGCCCGATCCTTCGTGCGCCTGCTTCGCGAGAACGATGGCCTTTTCGGCGTACTCTTCCGCCGTGCTCGCGAACTTGATCGCGTCGCCGTAATCAGCGGTCGAGGCCTCTTCCATCGCCTTGTGGAGGTGCTCCTTCGCGTACCAGAACTCGTAGGGCGCGTAGCGCTCGGCGCCGAGCGCCTCGGCCGTCTCGAGCTTCGAGGAAGCGCTGCTCGAGGTGATCGCGTAGATCGATCCACCACAGCCGGTCGCGCCGACGAGGGAGAAGATCCCCACCGCTGCCAGGAGCCCAGTTCGGAACCGCCGCACGTGCGCCTTCACGATCGCGTTCTTTCTGGAGCGACGACGGAACCGATCCGTCGCTCCCATCCGTGTCCGGGACGCTATCAAGCGTGCGCGTCGCGCGTCAACGGTGCTGTGACACGCGGGATACGGTCAAAGTCGGCGGAATACCGAGACCACGACGCCGAGCAGCATCGTCGGCTTGAAGTCCGAGGCCCGCACGAGGATCGGGGCCATCTTCGAGTTCGCCGGCTGGAACCGGACGTAGTCCTTCTCGGGGAAGTAGTACTTGACCGTCGCCTCGTCCCCGATGAGCGCCACTACGATCTCGCCGCGCTGCGCCGTGGCCTGGCGCCGCACGAAGATGTAGTCGCCGTTCAGGATGCCGGCCTCGATCATCGAGTCGCCCGTGACCTTCAAGCCGAAGATCTCGCGGCCGCCCCGCACGAGCATCCGATCGATGCGGACCGTGTCGATGAGGTGCTCCTCGGCGAGGAGGGGCAGACCCGCGGCAATCCGGCCGACAACCGGGACCTCGAGGAGGTCGTCCTCGGGCGCCTCGGGCATCGAGATCGGCTCGTCCGCTCGGGCGTTCGCGGCCGACATGTCCTTCGGCCGCAAGGCGCGGCTCTTCATGTCCTCCCGCGTCAAGTATCCCTTCCGCTCGAGCGCGCGCAGATGGTCGTTCACCCCGTTCGTGGAGCGAATGCCCATGTGCGCGCCGATCTCTCGCAGCGTGGGCGGATACCCCCGCTCGTTGATGGACTGGCGGATGTAATGCAGAACCTGCTGTTGGCGCTCGGTGAGCCCTTGCATCGCAGCGCCTACCCTACTGAACGGGCGGTGGGGTGTCAAAACTCCTGCTTTGTTTCTTACGGGAGGGATTCGGGGACTTGCGCGGGAGGCTGGATCCACCGGGCTCGCTAGGTCGCGGGGCCGCGGCGGGCGTTGCGCCCTTCGATCATGGCGCGCAGCTCCTCGATGTCACCGGCGTGCGCGAGCGCGTCCTCGAGCGAGATCAAGCGGCGCTGGTAGAGGCCGTGGAGGCACTGGTTCATCGTCTGCATGCCGCTGCCCGCCTGGCCCACCTGCATCTGCGAGTAGATCTGGTGGAGCTTGTCCTCGCGGATGAGGTTCCGGATGGCCGCGTTCGGCACCATGGCCTCGATCGCGAGCGCGCGACCTCCGCCGATCTTGGGCACGAGTTGCTGCGTCATGACCGCGGCGAGCGTGAAGCTGAGCTGCGCACGGACCTGCGACTGCTGGTGCGCGGGGAAGACGTCGATGATGCGATTGATCGAGGAGACCGCGCTGTTCGTGTGCAGCGTGGCGAAGACGAGGTGGCCCGTCTCGGCGATCGTCAACGCCGCCTCGATGGTCTCGAGATCACGCATCTCGCCGACGAGCACGACGTCCGGATCCTGGCGGAGGATGTACTTGAGCGCGTCCTTGAACGACGCCGTGTCGGCGCCGACCTCGCGCTGGTTCACGACCGAGAGCTTGTGGTTGTGGATGTACTCGATCGGGTCCTCGACCGTGATGATGTGCAGGCGCTGCTCGGAGTTGATCTTGTCGATGATGCTCGCGAGCGTGGTGCTCTTGCCGGAGCCGGTAGGTCCCGTGACCAGGACGAGGCCGCGTGGCTTGTTGGCGATCTCGGCGGCGACGGGCGGCAAGCCGAGATCGTCGAAGCTCAGGATCTTGAAGGGGATCTGGCGGAACGCGCCCGCGACGGCGCCGCGCTGCATGAAGATGTTGGCGCGGAAGCGGGAGATGCTCGAGAGGCCGAACGAGAGGTCGAGCTCGTTCTTCTTCTCGAAGACGATCTTCTGATCCTCGGTGAGGACCGAGTAGCAGAGCTCCTTCGTGTCCTCGTCGGAGAGCGGCGGGAGCTTGAGCGGGACGACCGAGCCGTCGATGCGCAGCAGCGGAGGCGAGCTCCGCGTGATGTGCATGTCGCTCGCCCCCTTGTCGACCATGACCTTGAGGAGCTGCTGGATCGTGTAACGGAGGGGCTCGCGCCCCGGCGTCTCCGCGGTCATGGCTAGTCTCCCATCGTGACGCGACCGACCTCCTCGGTCGTCGTCATGCCCTGCATCACCTTCTCGATGCCCGCCATGCGCAGGGTCATCATCCCGTTCTTGATCGCGGCCGTCTTGAGCTCCGCCGTCGAGGCGCCCTGAAGGACGAGCTCCTTCAGGTTGTCCGTGAAGCGCATGACCTCGTAGAGCGCGACGCGGCCCTTGTAGCCCGAGCCGTTGCACGTCTTGCAGCCCGCGCCCTTCATGAGCTTGGCGGTCTTGATCTGCTCGGGCGTGAAGCCGAAGTCGGCGAGGTTTCGCGGATCGGCCTTGTACGGCTGTTTGCAGTCGGCGCAGTTCTTCCGCGCGAGGCGCTGCGCGAGGACGAGGTTCACGCTCGCCGTGATGAGGAAGGGCTCGATGCCCATGTTGAGCAGGCGCGAGATCGTCGACGGCGCGTCGTTCGTGTGCAGCGTCGAGAGCACCATGTGGCCCGTGAGCGCGGCCTTGACCGCGATCTCGGCGGTCTCGAAGTCGCGGATCTCGCCGACCATGATGATGTCCGGGTCCTGGCGCAGGAAGGAGCGCAAGGAGGCCGCGAAGTTCAGGCCGATGGAGTCCTGCATCTGCACCTGGTTGATGCCGTGGAGGTTGTACTCGACGGGATCTTCGGCGGTGCTGATGTTCGTCTCGATCTGGTTGAGCTCGCTCAGCGCGGAGTAGAGCGTCGTGGTCTTGCCGGAGCCCGTGGGGCCCGTGACGAGGACCATGCCCCAGGGCTGGTTGATCGCCCACTGGAAGTCCTCGAGCGGCCTCTTGTCGAACCCGAGCTTCGTCATGTCGAGCTGGAGGTTCGACTTGTCGAGGAGGCGCATGACGATCTTCTCGCCCCAGATCGTCGGGCAGACGGAGACGCGGAAGTCCATCTCCTTGCCCTTGCCGAGCTTGAGCTTGATGCGGCCGTCCTGCGGCAAGCGGCGCTCCGCGATGTCGAGCGAGCTCATGATCTTGAGCCGGCTCGCGATCGCGTTCTTGAGCTTCATCGGAGGCTGCATCTCCTCCACGAGCACGCCGTCGATGCGGTACCGGACGCGGAGCTTCTTCTCGTACGGCTCGATGTGGATGTCGCTCGCGCCCTTCTTGATGGCGTTGAGGAGGATCGCGTTCACGAGCCGGACGACCGGCGCGCCCTCGGCCGCCTTCTCGAGCTCGAGGACGTTGACGTCCTCGGTGTCGACCGTGAAGTCGACCTGCTCGTCACCGAACTCGGCGAGCATCTCGTCGTACGAGGGGCCGGCAGAGTAGGCGCGCTCGATGGCCTGGGTGATCGCGCCCTCGGAGGCGACGCGCGGTTCGACGATGGAGCCGGTGAGGAACTTGATGTCGTCGATCGCGTGGAGGTTCGTGGGATCCGCCATCGCCACGACGAGCGAGGTGCCCGAGCGGAACAGCGGGATGATCTTCTGCTTCTCGCAGACTTCGCGCGGGACGAGCTTCAGGACTTCAGGATCGAACTCCGTGCCGTCGAGGTCGGCGACGGGGACGCCGTACTGCGTGGCGAGGAAGCTCGCGATGTCGTCGTCGGACAGATAGCCGAGCTTCGTCAGCACCTGACCCAGGTTGGTTCCGCTCTTGCGTTGCTCTTCCTGCGCCTGGCGGAGCTGCTGCAAGCTGATGAGCTTCTCGCGGACGAGCAGCTCGCCCAGGCGGGTCTGACCGGTCGTGAAGTTGGACATCGAGCCTCCGATGGTCCGCGGAGGGAAGGGGAGAGTCAACAGGTCTCGCCCAGCGCTTCCGAGCCGCGCTACGATGCCGGCAGTGGGTCTCTTCGATCGCTTCCTGGGCTGGGGCGAGGGCCGACGAGCAAAAGAGGCGCGCGCCCGGGAGCTCGCCGGTGACCTCGCTTCCGCGGCCACGCTGTACGTCGAAGCCGAGATGCCGGACGACGCGGCGCGCGTGCTGCTCTTGCGCGCCGATGCCGAAGGATCGGTCGAGCAACGGATCGCGTTCTGCGACGTCGCCGCGCGGACCGCGAAGAACGAGGAGATCCAGAAGCGCGCGCTCGGCCGCAAGGCGCAGCTCACGCTCGACGTGATCCGCGCCCGCGGCGGGGCCTCGCTGAAGAGCGAGCTCGCGCGTGTCGCCCGTGATCTCGAAGGCGCCGGGCAGCTCGAACGCGCGGCCGAGGTCTACGCGGAGCTCGGGGACGCCGAGTCGGAGATCCGGGTGCTCACGGAGATGGGTGCGATCGAGAAGCTCGAAGAGCGCCTCAAGGTCTCGCATGCCGAGTCGCGCAAGGTCCGCGAGGTGACGGACGTGCGCAGGCGCGTGGCCGATCTCGACAGGACCGCCGAGCGCCGCGCCGCGCTCGAGGTCGCGCGGGCCGCGCTCGTCGAGCGAGACGACGACGTGGTCGCCGACGCCGCTCGCGCGATCCGCGCGCGCCTCGCGACGGGGCCGCTCGTCGATCTGGAGATCGGCGGAAAACTCTTCCACGTGGCGCTCGGCGAGGAGGCAACGATCGGCCGCGGCGAAGCGACGATCCTCGTCGGCGCGCGGGCCGTGAGCCGCACGCACCTGCGCATCCGCCGCGAGGGGAGCGAGATCTTCGTGGAGGATCTCGACACGCGGAACGGGACGATGCTCGCCGGCGCGCGGATCCAGGGAGCGATCCCGGTGGGCCAGGGGATCCGCCTGGAGCTCGGCGGAGAGGTGCCGTGTGGGATCGACCGGCCGACGGCGTCGCCCGAGCGAGACCTCGTGCCCAACGGCGTGATCGTGACGGTCGCTGGAACACGTTTCCTTGCGCCGCTCGGTCCGCTCGTCGTGGGCGCGCTGCACGTCGATCGGGTGGTGCACGGTGACAGTGGGTTCGTGGTGCTGCGGACGCCGAGCGGAGCGCCGCGGCCGATCCTGGGCGAGTTCGAGCTCGCCGCCGAGGTCGAGCTCTGCATGGGCGACGAGATCCGCGCGAGCCGCGGCGGGCCCGTGGTGCTGCGCGTGGCCGCGGGGAGCCGCGAAGGGAGTGGGGGCGGCGTGTGAGCTTGTGGCGGAGGATCAAGGGGAGGCTCTTCGGCGAGAGAGACGAGGCCGCGGGCGAGGAGGCCGCACGCGGCGCGGACGCGCGCGCGAAGCCCGCCGTCGAAGAGACGCGCGGCGAGCGTGCTCGCCCCGTGGTCGACGAAGCGTCCGCCGAGCTCGCGCTGCTCGCGCGCGTGGGCGCGCCGGATGGCCCGAGCGAGGAACAGGCGATCCTGCTCCTGCGCAAGGCGCGCGGGACGGTGCGCGAGGCCGAGGCTGCAGCGCGCGTGCTCGAAGCCGCAGAAGATCATGCGGTGCCCGAGGCCGTGCGGCTCGCGTGCGCGGACATCCTCGCGGCGCGCGGCGACGAGAAGGGCGCGCTCGAAGCGCTGGCGAACGCGTCGAGCACGCCGGCGCTCTTGCTCGCGGCGGATCTGCACGCCTCGCTCGGCCAGCTCCCGCGGGCGCTCGGCACGATCGAGCGCGTGCTCGCGCGGAGCATCGACACGCCGGGCGCGCGGGAGCGGCACACGCGTTGGCGCGCGGCGCTCGGCGCGGCGCCCGGTCCAGCGCGTCGGCTCGACGAGGCCACGGTGGTGACGGACGCCGGCGCGCGCGCGCCGTTTCGGCTCTTGCGCGAGGTCGCGCGTGGCGGCGCCGGGACCGTCTACGAAGCCGAAGACGAGCTCCTCGGCAGGCGCCTCGCGTTCAAGGTCTACCATCGGCGTGGTCGCGACCGAGAGCACCTCGAGCGCGAGGCGCGGCTCGCCGATCGGATGCGCGGACCCGGCGTGATCCGCGTGCTCGACGCGGATCCAGAGGAAGGCTGGCTCGCCCTCGAGTGGATCCCGCGGGGCTCGGTGCGCGACGTGCTCGCCCGGGGGGATCTCGCGGCGCTCCTCCCGATCGATCGCTGGGCGCTCCCGCTCGCTCGGGCGCTTGCGCGGCTCCACGCCGGGGGGTTCGTCCACGCGGACGTCAAGCCGGCGAACGTGCTCCTCCGGGACACGGGCGAACCCTTGCTCGGCGACTTCGGCATCGCGCGCCCGCTCGGCGCCCGCGGGGACGGAGGCAGCGCCGGCTACGTCTCGCCCGAACGTATCGCCGGCCGAGCGAGCGACCCCCGCGACGACGTGTACGGCTACGGCCGCGTGCTCGAAGACGTGCTCCACAGGCTCGGGGAGCGGGGGCTCGCCACGGAAGAGGCCGCGCGGTGGCGCGCCGTCGCCGACACATGCATCGGCGCGGACGACCGCCGCCCGGCGAACGGTACGGATCTGGTCGGGCGTCTGCCCATGGCGCGGGCGAACGGCACGTGAGCCTCTCCGTCGCCGGTGCGGCCCAGGATACCGGAAGCGCCTGGTCCACGAGGGCTTGTCGTTCGCCGCGCTCTCCGCGCCCGAGGCCTGATAGATTGCCTGCTTCGATGAAGGCCCGCGGCCCGGGAGCAGCCTGATGCGTTTGGCGATCGTCGCGACGCCTTCGCTCCTCTCCGACATGCGCGCCCCGCCGGGCGCGCTCGACGGCGACATCCTCCGCTCGCGTCTCCCCCTGGAAGACACGGCGTTCGAGGTGGTGGACATCGATCCACACGTGGATCTCGCCGAGCAGCTCGACACGCTCTTCGAGGAGCGCAAGCCGGGCCCGGAGGACGAGATCCTCTTCTATGTCTCGAGCCCCGTCGCGGTCTCGGTCGATGGCGAGTTCTTCCTCTGCCTCGATCCCGAGAACCCGCAGACGGGCGACGCGCTCGCGGACGTGGTCGCCGTCTTTCAAGATCACGCGTCGGGGCCTGTGCTCTTCGTGCTCGAGTGCCGCCACGCGCCCGCGCCCGCCGATCCGTTCCGCAGCGCGACCGTGGTCGCTGCGGCGAAGGACGCCGTGAACCCGCAGCGCAGCGGGATCGAGCTGCTCATCGCGGCGCGTCCCTCGTCGCCCGCCATCGAGGAGCGGCCGTCGCCGTTCACGCGCGCGCTCATCAACGCGTTCGACGACGCGGATGCGGAGACCGGTCTGCTCGCGCGGATGCTCTACGAGCGCATCAAGGAAGGGCTCGTCGGCGTGGTGCCGTGCTTCGCGCACGCGCGTGGCTGGACGCCGTTCGCGCTCATCCAGGTGCCCGTCGGAGCGGCGATCTGGAAGGACGCGGGCGTGCCGGCGATGGCGGACGCGCCCGCGACGCTCGACGCGGACGCGCTTTCGCTCGGCGAGCGCCTCGAAGAGGTGACGCTCGAATCGGAGGCAGCCGAGACGCTGCTCGGAGCCCTCGGCAAGCCGCTCGCGCGCTCCGTGCGCGTGGAGGCCGTCGATGCGCCGCCGCTCCGGGAGATCTCGCCGGAGAACATGCCGTCGAGCGTGGACGTCGTGGTCGACGATGCCGCGTTCGGTGAACGCGGGCCTGCGACCACGTTGCGCTCGCGCATCATGCCGAGCTCGACCTCGCCCGAGGCCAAAGCGCCCGAGCCCGCGCCGGAGATGACGCCGGAGATCACGCCGGAGATCACGCCGGAGATCACGCCGGAGTCCGCGTCCGAGATCGCGCCCGAGCCTGCACCGGAGATCGCGCCCGAGCCTGCACCGATCCTTCAGGCGAGCGACCCCTCTGCGGCGTACGTGGCGACGACGTTGCCCGAGGATCGATCGTTCACGCGTCCCGAAGCGTCGGTCCCTCGCGTCATCATCCAGGAGCCTTCGCCTCCGTCGGTCGCGCCGGCGACGACGCCGAGCCCGCAGGCCGAAGAGATCACGCCTGCGCCCGCGCCGCGCATCACTGTGGTCCCGGCGATCCCCGAGCCCTCGGCGACCACAGTCCCATCGCCCCGCGCGTCCTCGCCGCCGGCCGCGCCGAGCACGACGCCGAACGCGTCGCCTGCGCCCGAAACGCCGCCGGCGGTGGAAACGTCGCCTGCGGTGCGCCATCGCGATGCGGGCGACGCAATGCTCGCCTCGAAGGAGCACGAGGGCGCGCTCGCCGAGTACCGAAAGGCGCTCGGCCACCTCGCGCCCGGCGACACCGAGGAGCGCGCCGAGCTCTACGTTCGCCTCGCGACCGCGAAGTGGAGCCAGGAGAAGCGCAAGGAGGCGATCTCGAACCTCGACAAGGCGCTCACGCTCCGCCCCGAGTACCGCCCCGCGCTCGAAGCGCTCGTCGTGCTCAACGTGGCCGAGCGTGATTTCCGCGCTGTCCACGCCGCCGAGGAGCGCTTGCTCGCGACCCTCACGAGCCAGACCGAGCGCTTCGAGCACCTGATGGAGTTCGGTGAGCGCTGGGAGAGCATCGGCTCCGATTCCGCGCGCGCCCGCTCGTCGTTCGAGCGCGCGCGCGACATCCGTCCCGAGGATCTCGTGGTGCTCGGCAAGCTCCGTCGGCTGTACGAGCACGCGAGCGAGATCGACAAGGCGATCGAGACCCGCCGCCGCATCGCGGAGCTCACGCCGGTCCCGCGGGACCGCGCCGCGACGTACCTCGAGCTCGCGACCTATTGCCAGGGCATCGGCCGCGACGAGCTCGCGATCGAGATGCTCGAGCTCGCGATCGACAGCGACTCCAGCATGCTCGAGCCGCTCGACACCCTCGCGCGTATCCTCTCGGAGCGACAGGAGTGGAGTCAGCTCGAAGCGATCTATCGGCGCGCGCTCTCCCGCCTCGATCGGCTGCCGCAGGGCGAAGCGCGTCGCCGCGCGGCGTGGGAGATCGGGCGGCGCCTCGGGCTCCTCTTCCGTGATCACCTGGAGGATCCGCTCGTCGCGCTCGCCTACTTCGAGCGCTCGGTCGACGAGCGACCCGACGATCTCGGCGGCCACCTCGTCGTCGCGGACCTCGCCCGCACGATCGGCCGGCACGAGCGCGCGCTCGTACACCTGCGCGACGCGGCGAAGCTCGATCCGCAGCGCGCGCAGTCCTACCACGACATCTTCGACGTCGCGCAGAAGCTCCGGCAACCGGACGTCGCGTACACGGCCTCGGTGGTCACCGCGCACCTCGGCATCGCCGAGTCGCGCGAGCGCTTCCTCTACGACGAGCACAAGCCGAACGGCGTGCCGCGTTTCCTGAGCGCGATGCCTGCCGAGGGCTGGGATCTTTTGCGGGACGAGCGAAGGGACACGCTCACCGAAGGCGTGCTCGAAGCGATCGCGGGCGCCGCGATCGCCGCGCGGCTCGAACAGCTCGGAAGCGAAGGAAGGCTCCCGGCGCTGGATCCGTCGCAGAAGCAGGACCTCCAGCGCAGCACGATCTCGATCGTCCGCTCGTTCGCCTGGGGCAGCCATTTCCTCGGCGTGACGCCCCCCGACGTGTACGTGCGCGAGGACGCCGCCGTGAGTCTCGTGGCCATCCCCGCAGCGGACGCCACGGTCCTCGCGGGCCAGCACGCGCTGCGAGGTCGTACGCTCGCGGAGCTCGCGTTCCTCGTGGGCCGGCACCTCACGTACCACGTGGGCCATCACCGGCTCCTGCTCTTCTATCCGTCGCTCGAAGAGCTCAGCGCGTGTTTCGTCACCGCCATCGCGATCGCGCTCCCGAACGAGCCGATCCCCGCGAAGGTCCGTGACGTCGTGCTCGCGTTCAAGCCGCACTTCGAAGCGCACCTCGACGAGGAGCAACGCAAGGCGCTGGAAGATGCGGTCTCCGCGTTCGCCGCCGCGAGCGTTCGTCCCGACCTACCGCGCTGGGCCGCGGCCGTGGAGCGATGCGCGACGCGTGCGGGTTACCTGCTCTGCGGCAGCCTCGACGTGGTCGCGACGTTGCTCCGCGCCGAGCCGCGCGGCGCGCTCGATGCCGAGACGAAGATCACCGATCTGATCGGATTTACGGTCTCCGAGGCGCACGCCACGCTGCGCGAGGCGATGGGGATCTCGGTCCAGCCTTGAGGGACGCGGGGGCGCGAGGCGCGCCCCCTGTTCGCGTCACTCCTTGCCCTTGAGGTACGCGAAGTACGCGTCGTGGCTCGGGGCGCGGCCGAGGAAGCGCGAGATCATCGTCCGCTCGTCCTCGCCGCCGCCCTTCGACAGCACCTCGGTCCTCCACGCTTCGGCCGTGGCCGTGTTGAGCAGGCCCTCCTTGCGGAAGCGCGTCAGCACGTCACGCGACAGGCTCAGCGCCCACTGGTAGCCGTAGTAGCCGGCGTCGTAGCCGATGAGGTGCCCGAAGCTCGACTGGAAGTGCGTCCCCTTCACGTACGGGAACACGTCGACCTTGCCTTGCACCTCCTCCACGACCTTCGTCGTATCGAACGGTGTCGCGCGGGCGTGGAGCTCCTGATCCAGCGACGCGAGGAAGAGCTGGCGTTGCGTGGCGAGCGCGAGCCCGAACGTGCGCGCCTTCGTCATCGACGTGAAGAGCGCATCCGGGATCTTCTCGCCCGTCTTGTAGTGCCGCGCGAACGTGTCGAGCACCTCGCGCGACCACGCCCACTCCTCGAACATCTGCGACGGCGCCTCCACGAAGTCGCGCACCGCGTTCGAGCCCGAGTACGTCGCGAGCTCCGAGCGCGTGAGCAGCTGGTGCAGCACGTGGCCGAACTCGTGGAAGAACGTCGTCACCTCCTCGTGCGACATCAGGCCCGGCTGGCTGCCTTCCGTCTTCGGGAAGTTGCACACGAGCGCGGCCATCGGCTGCTGCCACGTCCCATCGGACAGGCGCTTCGCCGTGCGCACGCCGAACATCGCCGCGTGCTTGTACTTGTCGGCGCGCGCGTAGAGATCGAGATAGAACTTCCCGATCTTCTCGCCCTTCGACCACACCTCGTACGCCGTCACGTCCGGGTGCCACGCCGCGGCCGGCACCTCGCGGTACTCGAGCCCGTACATCCGCGCGGTGATGTCGAGCAGGCCCTTCTTCACCGCGCCGATCTCGAAGTACTCGGCGAGCGCCTGCGAGTCGAAGTTGTACTTGGCCTTCCGGACCTTGTCCTCGAGGTAGTACCGATCCCCCGGATAGAGGACGTCCGTCTTCTTCCCACCGAGCCGCACGTGCTCCTTGCGCAGCTCCTCGAACTCGCCCTTCACCGGGTCCTTCAGCGCGGCCGAGAGGTTGTCGAGGAACTCGCGCACGTTCTTCCGGCTCTTCGCCATGCGCGGCTCGATCGCGTAGTCCGCCCAGGTCTCGTAGCCGAGCAGCTTCGCCTTCTCGGTCCTCCGCGCGAGCAGCTCCTCGAGCAGCCGCACGTTCTGCTTTCCGCCGCGGTTCGTGAACTTCACGTAGAGCTCGAGCGCGAGCTTGCGGTTCTTCGCGTACGTGATGAACGGGAAGTAGTCCGGGTAGTCCGTCGAGATGCGGACCTTCTGCTTGTCGTTCGGCTTGTGGCTCGCGACGTACTCCTTCGGTAGGCCTTCGAGCTCCTTCGCGTCGACCTCGATCCACTCCGTCGAGGCGCCGATGTTCGACATGAACTCCTGGCCCTTCTTCGTGATCTCGGCGTTCAGCTCGCGCAGCCGCGCCTGCTTCTCCGGGGAGAGCTCGAGCCCGTTGCGCCGGAAATCACGCAGCACGTCGGCGACGAGCCGCGCGCGTTCGCCTTCGAGCTTCTCGCCCTTCTTCGCGTAGGCCTGGATCACCGCGGCCACATCCGCGTCGAGCCAGAGCGACGTCTGGAACGCGTCCGTCTTCGGCTCGCAACCCTTCGCCGCCTCGCGCACCGCTGCCTCCGGGTGCGCCACGCCCATCAGGTACGGGAACTCTCCGGCGCTCGCGAGCTCGAGGATCACGTCGTCGAAGCGACCCACCGTCGACGCGAACGTGAGCTTGTCCGCAGGCGCGCCTTTCAACGCCTTGATGTCGTCGACGAGGCCCTTCGCCTTCGCGAGGTGCTCATCGCAGAGCTTGCGCGCGCCATCCGGCGTCATGGCGATCGCCACCGGATCGAACGCAGGCTTGGCAGCGGGCGCGGGCGGCGGATCCGCAGGTTTCTCTGTCGTCGCTGCGGCGCTCGTCTTCGCCGTGTCCGCATCCGTGTTCGGAGGCGTCACGGGCTCGGGTGTCGAGCCACCGCAGGCGAGGAGGGCGAGAGCGAGCGAGACCAGGGCGAAGCTCGGGGTACGCATCGAGCGCCCGTATACCATTCGGAGCGCTTTGCCAAAACCCGCCTGCGTTATCCTCGACGCATGCGCCTTTCGACTCTCTTCGCCCTTCTCCTGACCTTCGTGATCTCCGGCTGCGGCGACCGTTCACCCGAGGAAAGTTGCGCCGTCATTTGCCAGAAAAACGCGCTCTGCCAGCCCGGCTCGAGCGAGTCGCTCTGCACGTCGACGTGCGTCGAGCTCGCGGCCGAAGACTCCGCCTACGCCGCGTCCCTCTCCACCCAGGCCGACTGTTACGAGGAGCAAGCCTCGTACTACGAGGACGAGAAGGGCGTGTGTGTCGCCATCGAGGGCGGCGCTTGCCAGGCCACGCCGCAGTGATGCGGCGCAACGCGTTTCACGGCTCGGACTGGAACGGATAGGGCACGGCGCGCGGGGGCTCGAAGTTCTCTTTGATCACGCGCGGCGACGTCCAGCGCAGCAGGTTCAGCACGCTGCCTGCCTTGTCATTCGTCCCCGAGGCGCGCCCGCCGCCGAACGGCTGCTGCCCGACCACGGCGCCCGTGGGCTTGTCGTTCACGTAGAAGTTGCCGGCCGCGCGCCGCAGCGCCTTGCTCGCCTTCTCGATGAACACCCGATCGCGGGCGAACACCGCGCCCGTCAGCGCGTACGGGCTCGTCTCGTCGCAGAGCGCGAGCGCTTCGTCCACCTTGGCGTCCTCGTACGGCCACACCGTCAGCACCGGGCCGAAGAGCTCCGTCTCCATCAGCGTGTGCTTCGGATCGTCCGTCTCCATCACCGTCGGCTCGATGAAGAAGCCCTCCGTGTCACTCCACTCGCCGCCGCAGATGAGCCGCGCGCGCCCGCCCTTCCGTGCCTCCTCCACCGCGCTCGTGATCCGCGCGTAGGCGCGACCATCGATCACAGCGCCCATGAAGTTCCGGAAGTCCGCGACGTCGCCGACGCGGATCATCCGCGTGAGCTCCACGATCCGCTCCTTCAGCGCCGGCCACATCGACTTCGGCACGTACGCGCGCGACGCCGCCGAGCACTTTTGTCCTTGGTACTCGAACGCGCCGCGCACGAGCGCGACCGCGAGCGCCGTCGGATCCGCGCTCGCGTGGGCAAACACAAAATCCTTGCCGCCCGTCTCGCCCACGAGCCGCGGGTACGTCCGGTACCGATCGATGTTCTCGCCGATCTTGCGCCACATCCACCGGAACACCGGCGTCGAGCCCGTGAAGTGCACGCCCGCGAGACTCGGGTGCTCGAGGGCCGCCGTCGTCAGCTCCGCCGGATCTCCCATCACGAGGTTGATCACGCCGTCGGGCAGCCCCGCTTCGCGGAAGAGCGCCATGATCCAGTGCGCCGAGAGCAGCGCGTTCTGCGACGGCTTCCACACGACCGTGTTGCCCATGATCGCCGGCGCCGCGGGCAGGTTCGCCGCGATGGCCGTGAAGTTGAACGGCGTCGCCGCGAAGACGAACCCTTCGAGCGGACGCGGCTCCATCACGTTCCACGTCCCGGGCAAGCTCTCGGGCTGCTCCGTCGCGATCTGCCGCGCGTAGGCCACGTTGAAGCGCAGGAAATCGATGAGCTCGCAGGCCGCATCGATCTCGGCCTGATGCGCCGTCTTGCTCTGCCCGAGCATCGTCGCCGCGTTGAGCAGCGGCCGGTACCGCGTCGCGAGCAGCTCCGCCGCGCGCAAGAACACCGCCGCGCGCGCCGTCCACGGCAGTTCGCTCCACATCTTCGACGCGCCGAGCGCGGCTTCGATCGCCTCCTCCATGTCGCCGCGATTTCCGTCGTGCGCGCGTGCGAGGAGCAGGCTCCGCTTGTGCGGCGCGCGCACTTCGGTGAGGCGGCCCGAGAAGACGTTGTTTGCCCCGATCACCATCGGGATCTCGATCGTCTCGCCGGACATGCGCGCGAGTGCGGCCTTGAGCTCCGCGCGTTCGGCCGTACCGGGCGCATAAGAACGCGTCGGCTCGTTGACGGGATGGGGCGTGTTCACGATCGCGGCCTGCATGGCGCGCGAGTCTACCACTGCGATCCGCGGTGGCGCTCCCGTGCCGTGCCGAGGTCCGTGCCGTCTTCCCAGGGCTCGCTATTCTCCCGTGGATGCAGATCCACCGGACTCCGCCCGAAGCGATCCTCGACCCGACCACCCAGAGGCCCCGGTTCGGCACGTACGTCGGGGGGCTGCCGCCCGTCGTCTTCGGGGCTGCCGCGAAAAACCCGCTCACCCGCGTGCGCCGCGAAAAGCGTTGGTTTTACGTGGCCCTCGCGTCCGACGAGCTCATCTGCGCGGCCGCGATCATCCGCCTCGGCTACGCCGCCAACGCCTTCGCCTTCGTCGTGGATCGCCGCGAGGGCCGCACCCTCTGCGACGAGACCAGCAAGGGCCCGCCGTTCAGCGCCTTCGTCGGCGACAGCGGCGGCGAGGGCTGCCTCGCCTCCTACCACCTCGGTGGAAACCACCTCTCCGTCTCGAGGCCCGTCGGCCAGAGCGATTACGTCATTGACGTACGCATGCAGGGCCTCGAACTCCAGGCGCGGCTCGGCACCACACAGGCGCCGCCTGCGCTCGGGGTCGTCGCTGCGCTCCGTGAGGGCCTCTTCTCGACCACGGAGAAACGCGCGCTCCTCACGGCTTCTGGCTCGCTCGTCGCCAGGGGCCGGAAGTTTTCGCTCGACGGCGCGCTCGCCGGGTACGACTTCACGGCGGGCCTGCTCGAACGGCACACCGCGTGGCGATGGGGCTTCGGCCTCGGCCGCACCTCGGATGGCAAATCCATCGCGTTGAACCTCACCGATGGGTTCGTCGGTGATCGCGAGTGTGTCGCGTGGATCGACGGCGAAGTCGTGCCCCTCTCGGCCGTCCGATTTTCGTTTGACCGCGAACGACCTCTGTCGAGCTGGCAGGTCCGCGCGCCTGACGACAGCATCGATCTCCACTTCACCCCGAGCGCCCTCCACGCTGAGCGGCACGACCTCGGGATCGTTCGGTCGCGGTTCCTTCAGCTCGCCGGCGAGTTCTCGGGGCGCATCCTCGTCCCGGGGCGCGAGCCGATCCGCGTCGATCGGCTCGCCGGGGTCACCGAGGATCAGGACACGTACTGGTGAGGGGGTTTGGGGCGTAGCTCGGCTTGTCCGAGCGTAGCCCCAAGCGTTGAGGGGTTTGGGAAGGGGCGTGGTCGAGGTCAGGAGACCTTCACGCCCTTGTCCTGGATGAGCTTGAAGAAGCCGGCTTCGTCGAGGAGCTGCGTCCCGTACTTCTTCGCCTTCTGCGCCTTGCTCGACGTCGAGTCGGCTTCGGCGCTGACGAGGTAGTTGAGCTCCTTCGTCACACCCGAGAGCACGCGCCCTCCGTTCGCCTCCACGAGGTTCGTCAACTCGCCGCGCGGCCGGGTCAGCGCGCCCGTGAAGCAGAACGACATCCCCGCGAGCGGCCCCTCCTGCTCCTGCGTCACGGGCACGATGCCTTGCGCGATCAGCCGCTCGATCTCGGCTTTGCGGCCCTGGAGCCCGCGCACGATCATGCCGGCCTTGATCGGACCGAGCCCCGAGATCCCCGCGAGATCCTGCTCCGTCGCCGCGAGCAATTTTTCGATCGTCGTGTAGCCCGACGACACGAGGAGCCGCGCCGTTTGGATCGCAAACCCCTCGATGCCGAGCGCCGCCAGGAACACGGGGAGCGTCAGCGGCAGCCGGCTCGTGAGCTCGTCGAGCACCTTCTTCGCAATCTTGTCGCCGCGTCGCTCGAGGTCCGCGATCTGCTTCGGCTTCAGCTTGTAGAGATCGCCCGGCTCCTTCACGAGCTTCGCCTCGACGAGCTGCTCGATCAGCTTGTCGCCCCACTCGAGCGCGCCGATCGCGTCGATCCAGTTGTGGATCCGGCCCTCGACGAGCGCGGGGCACTCCTGGTTGCGGCAGAGCAGGTACTCGCCGCTCGTCACGAGCTCGGCCGAGCAACGACGGCAGCGCGTCGGCGGCTGCTCCGTCTTGCCGCCCTTCTCCACCACTTCCTCGACGTACGGGATCACGTCGTTCCGGCGTGACACCAGGACCTCGTCGCCCACGCCGATCCCGAGCGCGCGCACGTTGCCCACGTTGTGCAGGCTCGCGCGCTGCACCGTCGCGCCCGCGAGCTCCACCGGCTCCACGATCGCGACGGGCGTCACGCGCCCGCTCGGTCCCGTGTCCCAGAGGATCTCCACCACCTTCGACACCTTCGCCTGCGACGCGAACTTGAACGCGACCGCGCCGCGCGGCCTGCGGTTCACGTCGCCGAGCAAGGTCTGCGCGGCCGTCGAGTTCGCGCGCACGACGAGCCCGTCGATCTCGTAGTCGAGCCCCGCGCGGATCTCCGACGAGTACTTCCGGTAGATCCCGAGCACGTCCTTCAGCGTGCCCTTCGCGGTCCACGGCGTGCCGAAGCCCTGCTTGCGCAAGAACGCGATCTTCTGCTCCTCGGTCGCGACGTCGAGGTGATCGGCGAGGTCGTAGAACAGCACCGTGAGGTGCTCGCAGCCCTGGCCGTCGAAGCGCTTCGACGTGCCCGCGGCGGCGTTCCGCGGATTCGCCACGCCCGGGAACGACTTCTTCATGTCCGACAGCTTGAGGATGATCTCGCCGCGCACGCTGAGCGTGAGTTTCTCCTTCAGCTTTTGCGGCACGCCGCGCATGCGCGCGACGTTCGGCGAGATCCGCTCGCCCATGATCCCGTCGCCACGTGTGATCGCGTCGGCATACTTGCCGTCGCGGTAGATCACCTCGATCGAGATCCCGTCGAGCTTCTCCGCGACGAAGAGATCATCGGAGATCGCCTTGCCGCCTTCCTTCACGACGAGCTCGTCGCAGCGCGCGGCCCAGGCTTCGAGCTCGCCCTCGTTCACGACCTTGTTCAGCGAGCCCATGGGGATTTCGTGCCGGGCTTTTTCCCACTCGGTCACGGCCACGGGGGAGCCGACGCGCGCCAGCACCGGGTGCGTCGGGTCGAGATCACGCAGCTCGTCTTCGAGCGCGTCGTAGGCGGCGTCCGAGATGTCGGGTTTGCCGGCGTAGTAGCTCGCGCGGTAGCGCTCGATGCGCTCGGCGAGCTCGTCGATCCGCGCTCGCACGGCCGGATCCGGCTGTTTGTCCCAGCCGTGGTGCAGGTGCGTCATCCTCGTGTCCTCCCTAAGTCGCTTCGAACGTCACTCGAACACCACCTCGCCGCGCCGCGCGGCGGCGAGCATGTCGTCCATCCCCATCGCCAGCGGCGCGGGCAGCTCTTCGTCGCGGAAGAGCCGCGCCTCGCGGATCTCCAGCCGGTTCTTCGGCGGCCGGTTCGGCGCGCCCACGCGCGCGGACACCACGATCGTCACCGCGTGAAACCGGATGTCCCGATCCGGCCGCGAGAACACGCCGACCATCGGGCCGATCGTCACGTCATCGACCCCGGCCTCCTCGTCGAGCTCCCGCACGACCGTCGTCCGCAGGGTCTCGCCCCACTCGACCGTCCCGCCGGGCAGCGCCCAGGTCCCCGTGTCGGCGCGGCGCACGAGCAGCCACCTCCCGTCCGCCGTCCGAGCGGCCACGGCCACGCCGACGACGGGCCGCTTGAGGAGGTGGCGCACGATCTCTTGCGCCACGCCGAGCACCGACCGCGGCAGGTACGAGAGGGGCCCCATGGGGCGCGCAGAATAGCGACCCATCCGGGGCCGGGAAGGGGCATGCGTGAGCTCGGGTCGATTTCAGTGGACGGTCCTCGCACTCGACACACGCGACCCCGTGCGAGGTAGGCTTCCCCGCATGCGTGAGCCTCTCGTCGCCGCGGCGGTGCAGATGAACAGCCAGGCGGACCTCTCCGAGAACCTCGGCCGGGCCGGGCGCCTCGTGGCCGAGGCTGCTTCCCGCGGCGCGAAGGTCGTGGTGTTGCCCGAGAATTTCGCGTTCATGGGCGGCGATGACGACGAGCGGCTGCGCGTCGCCGAGGACCTCGACGCGAAGGACGGCGGCCGGATCCGCACATTCCTCGCAGAGAACGCCACGAAACACGGCCTCTGGATCCTCGCGGGCGGGCTCCCCGAGCGCTCATCCGATCCGAAGCGCGTGCACAACACCTGCGCCGCGGTCGCGCCTTCGGGCGAGGTCGTCGCGCGGTACCGCAAGATCCACATGTTCGACGTCGAGGTCGGCGACGGCCAGCGGTACCGCGAGTCGGCCTCGTGCATGCCGGGCGACGAGGCCGTCGTCGTCGACGTCGCAGGCACGCAGATCGGCCTCTCGATTTGCTACGACCTGCGTTTCCCCGAGCTCTATCGCGAGCTCGTCTCCCGCGGCGCCGAAGTGCTCATCGTGCCGGCCGCATTCACGCTCGCGACGGGCAAGGATCACTGGCACGTGCTCCTCCGCGCGCGGGCAATCGAGGCGCAGTGCTACGTGATCGCGGCGGCGCAGTGGGGGAGCCATCCGAAGGGGCGCAGGACGTACGGCAAGTCATGCATCGTGGACCCGTGGGGCGAGGTCGTCGCGCAAGCTTCGGAGGGGGAAGGAATCGTCGTGGCGACGCTCGATCCAGCGTATCTCGCGCAGGTGCGGGCGAGCCTGCCTTCGCTCCAGCACCGACGGATCGGGGTTGTTTCGCGGCAGACTTGAGAAGACTCCCAAAGTCAGCGTACCTTCCAGGATCGTGGGACGTTTTCACCTTGGGGTCATGTTCGTGCCGCTCCTCGTGGGCTGCGCCGGCGGCAATGGTGGGCAACCCGCGGAGGGAGCCGCGAACGGCGCGGCAGTCGAGGCGGACAAACCCGCCGAGCCCGAGCTCGTGGGCGTGAAGAAGAAGCTTCAGGGGACGTGGGAGATCGTGCGGTACACGTCGGAGCACCCCATCCCGAACGAGGCGATGCCACTGATGGCAGACCTCTTCGAGTCGCTGCGGATCGGGTTCGAGAAGGACGCGCAGAGCGTGCGGACCTCGAAGACGCCCGACGAGAGCGCGCCCTATCAAATCGAAGGCGAGTCCGGAGACGCCTTCACGCTCCGAGGAAGCGGAGGCATGTTCGACGGCGCAAAGTGTCGGTTCCTCGGCCCAGACGAGTGGGAAGTCACCGATCGCGGCAAGACCTGGCCCGGCGTGAGCGTCCTTCGTCGCACTCGACGCTAAACCTGCGACACCCGCTCCGCATCGCGGAGTCAGAGCCGCGCCACATCGTCCGCGCTGAGCGGGGCTTTGCCCCGCACCCCAGCAGGGGGCTGTCCGCCCCCTGCACCCCGGACCAGGCACGGCCTGGACCGAGGGCCGAGAAACCGCGCGATGCGCGGCTTCTCGGACGGGCCCGTGGCAAGACCACGAACGACGTTGCCAGTCGAGACAGCAGCGCTGCCGTATGTGCTTGAGGACGTCTTCCCTGTCGACAGCGCGCATCGCGCGCTGTCGCCCCGCGTCCAGGGCTTGCCCTGGTCCGGGTCCAGGGGTGGACAACCCCTGGTCGGGGTCCGGGGTGAAACCCCGGGCGCTACGTTGTGGGGGAGGGGCGGGGGCGTTGGCCGAGCAAACGCGGCTCAGCGCTTCGACAGCAGGGCGCGCAGCTCGGCGGGCCTGCGGAAGCCGATGCGACGGGCGACATCGCCTTCGCTCATGCCATCGGCGAGCAGCTCGCGGGCCTTCTGGGCGCGCACCTCATCGTAGAAGACGTGAGGAGAGCGACCGAAGGCGGCGCGGAATTGCCGGGCGAAGTGGAACTCCGACAGGTCGAGATCGAGGGCGACCTCGTACGAGCGGATTCGTTGACCGGCTTCGGCGGCGGCCCGAATGCGCTCGCGCGCGACGCGCATGCGCTCGGGCGTGCTCTTCGGGATGATTTGCGACGGCTGCGGAGCGGGGATCTTCGGCAGCGTCTGCGTGATGGGGGCCTGACGGACCGCAAATGGCGGCATGGACGAGGCCGAGGGGATACGGGCGACGGAGGGTGCGTTCAGCATCGTCAAAGGAAGCGCATCGCTCACGGGAACCTCTCCTTGCCACGGGGAATCTCGCCGCTGCATGCGGCGCCGTGACGGCATCTCGACGTTCTGCCTTTGCAACCCTCGGGCCGAACCTCGTCAGGGGGGGTGACTGGTATCTAATTTTACCATACAGGCATACCAATCTCGAATGCGCATAATCAGGCCTGTTGGCTGGGGACCAGGTTCGGGCAATAACTCGGAGCGCAAATGTGCCGGGATTTTGCGCGGATCTGGTGATCCTTTGGGCGCGTAGAGGGGCTGCACGAGCATCGTTTCGACCCTTGCGCCGTCTCACGCTCAGGCCTAACCCTGCGTATGAGCGGCAGGATCTCGTGTTGCGCCGAGTCTGCTCAACTCGCGCAGGTTCGGCTCCGGATGGCCGGGTGCGGCGCGATGGCGCGGCGCCACGGTTGCGCAAGCGCTGGGCGCGCGTGATCCCGGACGCACGGGCGGTGCGTGGGGACGAACGGCGGAAGTGAGGGGTAGGGGCGGGGGGAGGCTCGGGATCAGACGTCGATTTCGGCGGTCTGGGCTCGGTCCATGATGAACCGGAACCGGGCCGAGGCGTCTTTGCCCATGAGCTCGTTCAGGATGCGATCGGTCTCGAGCTCGCCCTCGATGACCACGCGCAGGGCGCGGCGGCGGCGGGGGTCGAGCGTCGTGGCCTTGAGGTCCTCGGCGGGCATCTCGCCGAGGCCCTTGAAGCGGGAGATCTCGGGCTTCTGGCCCTTGGGCAGCTTGACGAGGATGCGGTCGCGTTCCTTCTCGTCGAGGGCCCAGTGCGTCTCTTTGCCGGCGTCGATCCGGTAGAGCGGGGGTTGCGCGAGGTAGACGTGGCCGCCGCGGATGAGGCCCGGCAGGTGGCGGTAGAAGAACGTGAGGAGCAGCGTGGCGATGTGCTGCCCGTCGCTGTCGGCGTCCATCAGGAGGAAGATCCGGCCGTAACGGAGCTTCGAGGCGTCGAAGTCCTTGCCGAAGCCGCAGCCGAGCGCGCTGACGATGTCCTGGAGCTCCTTGTTCGAGAGCACCTTCGAGGTCGAGGCTTGCTCGGCGTTCAGCACCTTGCCGCGCAGGGGCAGGATCGCCTGCGTGCGCCGGTCGCGGCCCTGTTTGGCGGAGCCACCTGCGCTGTCGCCCTCGACGATGAAGAGCTCGCTTTCGTTCGGGTCGGTCGAGCTGCAGTCGGCGAGCTTGCCGGGCAGGTTCAGGCGGTGCGAGACGGCCGTCTTGCGGACGACCTGCTGCGTCGCCTCGCGGCGGGCTTCGCGGGCGCGGGCGGCCAGGATCGCGCGCATCACGATCGCCTCGCCGGCCGTGCCGTTCTCGAGCAACCATTGCTCGAGCGCGGGGCGCACGATGCCTTCGACAGCGGGGCCGGCCTCGGGGTTGTTCAGCCGGTCCTTCGTTTGCCCCTGGAATTGCGGCTCCTGGATGTAGATCGACAGGAGGCCGACGATGCCCTCGCGGATGTCCTCGGCGGTGAGCGTCACGCCCTTCGGCTGGATCTTCTTGGCCTCGATGAAGGCGCGCACGGCCTTCACGATCGCGGTGTTGAAGCCGCTCTCGTGCGAGCCGCCGGTGTGCGTCGGGATGCCGTTCACGTACGAGCGCATCGACTCGTCGGGCGACTCGGTCCAGAGCAGCGCCGCTTCGAGCCGGATCTCGCCGTCCTTCACGACGTGGAACATCGACGCGTGCACCGCGGGCTTGCCTCGCTGTGTGACGAGCTTCGGCAGGTAGTCGGCGATTCCGTTCGGGTGCACGAGCTCGACGGTCTCGCCCGTCGCCTGGTCCTTGAAGACGATGATCAGGCCGCCGTGCAGGTAGGCCTTCGCTTCGAGACGCTCCCTGACGGTGTCCGCGTCGAACGATGCTTTGTCCCCAAAGATTTCCGGATCGGGGCGGAAGTGCAGGATCGTCCCGTGCTTGCGGGTCGCGGCGCCGCGCTTCAGCTTGCCCGTCGGCGTGCCTCGGCTGAAGGCCTGCACGTGCTCGAAGCCGTCGCGCAGGACTCTCACCTCGAGCTCGACGGAGAGCGCGTTCACGACGCTCGAACCGACGCCGTGCAGGCCGCCGGAGACCTTGTAGTTCGAGCTCGCGAACTTGCCGCCGGCGTGCAGCGTGCAGAGGATGAGCTCGAGCGCGGGGCGGTTGTACTTCGGGTGGACGTCGACCGGGAAGCCACGGCCGTCGTCGGCGATCGTGGCGCCGCGCCGATCGGCGTCGAGCGTCACCTCGATGCGCTTGGCGTGGCCGTTGATCGCCTCGTCGACCGCGTTGTCGACGATCTCCCAGAGCAGGTGATGATAGCCGCGCGTGTCGGTCCCGCCGATGTACATCGCGGGGCGCTTGCGCACCGGCTCGAGGCCCTCGAGGACCTCGATGTCCTTCGCGGTGTAGCTCGATCTGGAGGTGGGCTGCGGAGTAGCGGTCGTTGCCATGGTCTAGCTCTCCTCCTCGGACGGTTTGCCGAGGACGGGCGTCGCGACGGGGGGCGGGACGAGCCGGACGACGCGGTCCTTCTTGGCGAAGACCTGCCGGCCGAACTCGCCGCGCGCGCCGATGACGCTGTCGGGGACCAGGTTCGCGACCTTGCCCTTCTCGGTTTCGGCCTGGATGACGTCGCGATCGTCGAGCATCGCGCCGACGACGCGCTCGCCGTCGTCGAGCTTCATCACGATCGCGCCCTTGCCGGCGCCCGAGAGCACGCCGATCTCTTCGACGGGCACGCCGAGCGCGTAGCCGTTGCTCGCGACGCACACGACGGCGCGGCCGGCGCTCGGGAGCAGCACGGCGAGAATGTCGTCGCCCTCGTTGAGCTTCGCGAACTTGCGGCCCGCGCGGGTGCTCGGCTCGCGGTGCTGGCGGAGCGAGAAGCGGAAGCCCAACCCTCCACGCGTGAGCGCGAGCGCGAACGGCGGCTCGGGCTCGGCCGCGCCCTCGGTCGGCGCGGAGAGCTCCTCGCCGAGCGCGCGCGGATCGAGCGACATCATCGCGACCATCCGCTCGCCGTCGGCCAGCTTGAAGAGCTTCTGGACCGGATCGCCGTAGCCCGTCGAGGGCGGGATGTCGTGGATGCGGCAGACGTAGCAGGCGCCGAGGTTCGAGAAGAACGCGACGGCCGAGCGCGTCGAGCCGGCGACGGCCGCGAGCACGCTGTCGCCCTCGCGCAGGCGCGTCGCGGACGGGTCCTTGAGCTCGCGCACGCGCTTCACCCAACCCTGGGAGCTCAAAACGATGTTCGCGTCCTCCGCGACGATGAAGTCCTCGGCCTGGAACTCCGGCTCGTCGACCGCGCCCATGATCTTCGTGCGGCGGCGATCGCCGTACTTCTCCTTCAACTGCGCGAGCTCGTCGCGCACGAGGTCCCAGCGCCTCGTGTCGCTCTTGAGCAGCGCCTCGAGGCGCTTGGCCTCCGCGCGTTTGTCCGCGAGCTCCTTGCGCACGACCTGGATCTCGAGCCGCGCGAGGCGGTAGAGGCGCAGCTCCAGGATCGCGTCCGTCTGCTCCTCCGAGAGCTCGAAGCGCTTCATCAGCTTGCTCGCGGCGTCCGCCTTGCCTTCGCTCTTGCGGATGATCGCGATCACCTCGTCGAGCGCGTCGAAGACGATCTCGAGGCCCTCGAGGACGTGGATGCGCGCCTTGAGCTCGCCGAGGTCGAACTCCAGCCGCCGCGTCACCGTCGAGTACCGGAACGTGAGGAACTGGTTCAGGATCTCGTCGAGCCCGAGGCGCTTCGGCGCGGACACGTCGGGGTTGTCCGTGGGCACGAGGCAGGTGAGGTTCACCGGCACGTGCACCGCGAGCGGCGTGTGCTTGTAGAGGTACGCCATCACGAGCTGCGGATCCGTCCCGCGCTTCGTCTCCAGAACGATCCGCACGACGTCCGTCGACTCGTCGCGCACGTCGAGCAGCGGCGGCAGCTTCTTCGAGATGATCACCTCCGCGATCTTCTCGACGATCGCCTTGCGCTCGACGCCGTACGGGATCGACGTGACCACGAGGAACGAGGGCCCGCGCTTCGAGTCGTCGTCCTCGATCTTCCACTCGCCGCGCAGCTTCAGCGAGCCCTGGCCCGTCGTGTAGACGGCCTCGAGCTCCTCCTTCGTCGCGTGGAGCTGGCCGCCCGTCGGGAAGTCCGGACCCTTGATCTTCTTCAAGAGCCGGCTCACCGGTAGATCCCGCTGGTTCGAGAGCTCGATGCAAGCGTCGAGCACCTCCGCGAGGTTGTGCGGCGGGATGCTCGTCGCCATGCCGACGGCGATGCCCTGCGAGCCGTTCACGAGCAGGTTCGGGAAGCGCGACGGCAGGATGACGGGCTCGCTCTTCGTGCCGTCGTAGTTCGGTCGCCACTCGACCGTGCGCTTGCCGAGCTCGCCGAGCAGCTCCAGCGCGAGCGGGCGGAGCTTCGCCTCGGTGTAACGCATCGCGGCGGGTGCATCGCCGTCGATCGAGCCGAAGTTGCCGTGGCCCGCGACGAGCGGCGCGCGCATCACGAAGTCCTGCGCGAGCCGGACCATCGCGTCGTAGATCGCCGTGTCGCCGTGCGGGTGGTACTTACCCATCACGTCGCCGACCACGGCCGCGCTCTTGCGGAAGCGCCCGTCGGGGGCGAGGTGCAGGTCGTGCAGCATCGCGTAGAGGATGCGGCGCTGCACCGGCTTCAGGCCGTCGCGCACATCGGGCAGCGCGCGCGACGTGATGACGCTGAGCGCGTAGTTCAGGTACTTGCGCTGCGCCTCTTCCGCGAGCGACGTGTCGGGCACCGGGGGAGGCGGAGGCGGCTCGCTGCCGCCCGGGGTCTTGGGGGCGCGCCGAGGCCTCTTCTGACCACCCTCGCCATCGAGGGGAAACGGGACCTGCTGAGCAGGGGGCACGGGCGTTATCTCCAGGGGTGGGGAGGCAAGGCGCGGCCGCCTCGGCTCGCGCGCGCCCCCCAGGGATCGACGGTGTACCCGCGTTCAGTGGGCCGCAGGCAGGGGATGCCATTACCCACGGAGCGCCGCTCGGTCAAGCCACGGCGGCACGGACAGGGCGGGCACGCCGGCCCCGAAAAGCGTTCGTCCAGAGGGATTCTGCGGGCGAATATGCGCCCCGTCCCCATCGATCCGGCCTCCCCCCGACGGACGCCCCTCGTCCCGGGCGCCCTACCGTCCACACATGGACATGGAAAACCAGTGGGTCCCACCTTGAGACCTCTGGCCCGCTGGGCTACGGGGAGGCGCCTCTTGTTTACGACGCCCACCCCACCCAACCGCCTGACGAGCCGGCTCCGGCTCCTGTGGACGAGCGCCTTTCTGGTCGTTTTCACGATCACCGGGCTCTCGCCTCGGGTGGCCTTCGCGCAAGGAGGCCCGCCGCAAGGCGCAGCGCAGCCTCCCGCGGCGAAGGATGCGGCAGGACAAGGCGACGAAGAAGGCGCGGACGAAGGCGACGACAAACCTACGGCGCCGAACGGAAACGGCACTGCAGCGCCCGGCGCGCGCCCGGAAGAGGCCGCTCAGCCGGCGCCGACGCTCGCGCCTACAGAGGCCGAGCTCGCGCGTGGTCAGTCCGTCGCGCGCGTGGTCATCGCGGGCAACCGTCGCATCTCCGCGGACGACATCCGCGCTTATCTCGGCACGGCGCGCGTGGGCAAACCCTTCACGCCCGAAGGCCTTTCCCGTGACGTGCGCGAGCTCTGGGACTCGGGCTTCTTCGAGGACATCGAGGTCGACCTGACCCGACGCGACGACGGAGTCCACCTGCGGATCCTCGTGCGCGAACGTCCGAACATCAAGACGATCGAGTTCGACGGCAACCAGAACATCAACGCGGAAGACCTCACGGAGGCGCTCAGCGTCGAGGTCAAGAGCGGCACGATCCTCAGCTACAACGCGATCCGTCGCGGCATCCAGAAGCTGCGCGACAAGTACGCGGAGGAGGGCTACTTCCTCGCCGAGGTCTCGTACGAGACGGTCCCGCAGCGCGACAACGAGGTGCTGCTCCGCTTCAAGATCAAGGAGCACGAGCGGGTCACGGTCCGGCGCGTCACGTTCATCGGGAACAACAACATTCCCGACTCCGAGCTGCGCGAGGTGATGATCACCGGACAGGGCAGCTTCTTCGACTTCGGCACGGGCGGCGCGTTCCGGCAGGACGCGTTCGAGCGCGACGTGCTCGTGCTCTCGGCGCTCTACTACGACCGCGGCTTCCTCTCGGTGCAGATCGCGACGCCACGCGTGATGCTCACGCCGGATCGCACGGGCATCGAGGTGACGCTCACCATCAACGAGGGCCCGCGCTACAAGATCCGTCAGCTCCGCGTCTACGAGCGCGACGCCGAGGGCAAGGAGATCGAGCCCATCGGCGGCCGCAGGCGCCTGCGTGAGATGATTCGCGCGAAGAGCGGCGACTGGTTCAACCGCGCCGAGCTCGCCGCGGACCTCGGCCTGATCCAGACGATGTACCGCGATCAGGGCTACGCGAACGTGGAGGCCCCGCCCGCGACCGACCTCGATCCGGAGCGCCAAGAGGTCGACATCATCGTCGCGATCCGACGCAACCAGCCGATCAAGATCGGGCGCATCGAGATCCGCGGCAACACGAAGACCCGCGACAAGGTCATCCGGCGCGAGATGGAGCTGCTCGAGGAGCAGCTCTTCAGCGAGTCGAAGCTCGAGCGCAGCAAGCGCCGCATCACGATGCTCGGCTACTTCGAGCGCGTCGACATCTCGACCGAGCAGGGCGACGACGCCGAGCACATCAACATCAACGTCGAGGTCGTCGAGAAGCCGACGGGCACCTTCCAGGTCGGCGCGGGCTTCTCCAGCATCGAGAACTTCATCGCAACGGCGCAGGTCCAGCAGCAGAATCTCTTCGGTCGCGGCCAGTCGCTCTCGCTGCAGGCGCAGATCTCGGGTCTCCGTCAGCTCATCGACGTCCGGTTCTTCGAGCCGTACCTCTTCGACACGCAGTTCTCCGCGGCGATCAGCGCGTACGATCAGCTCCGCGTCTACGGCGACTTCTCGCAGACCTCGCTCGGCGGCGCGCTCACGCTCGGCTACCCGATCATCCAGCCCGAGCTCCGCGTGTCGCTCACGTACACGCTCGAGTTGAACGAGACCTCGACGCAGACGACGTCGACACTCTTCGGCACGGCCGGCACGTTGAGCAGCTACTGGCAGAGCGTGCCGCTCGCGAACGTCTACAACAACGGCATCACGTCGAGCATCCGGCCGACGATCACCTACGACACCCGCAACAATCAGCTCTTCCCGTCGTCGGGTATCTTCCTCCAGGGCTCGGTGGAGCTCGCCTCGAAGTACCTCGGCAGCGAGCAGCAGTTCGTCCGGTTCCGGAACACCGCGCGCTTCTACTACCCGATCCGCGACTGGCTCGTCTTCAAGGTGAACAGCGAGGCGGGCGTGGTGACGAGCCCCTCGGCCGAGGGCGTGCCCTTCTTCGCGCGCTTCCTCCTCGGCGGCATCCTCGACCTCCGCGGCTTCCTCATCCGCAGCGTCGGCCCGCGCCTGTCGCTGACCGAGACGCTCGATCCGAACGGGCGCCCCCGCGCCAACGGGACGAACATCGGCGGCAACCTGATGTACTACCAGAACGCCGAGCTCGAGTTCACGATCCTGGAGCAGGTGGGCATCCGCGGCGTCATCTTCACCGACCTCGGCAACGCCTGGAACCTCGAGCGCAACTACTGCGAGGCGAACCCGGCGTCGCCGTACGCCGTGACGAACCCCTGCTTCACGCCGGACCAGCTCCTCAACGTCCGCACGTCCTGGGGCTTCGGCTTGCGCTGGTTCTCGCCGCTCGGCCCGCTGCGCTTCGAGTACGGCTTCCCGTTCAAGCCGCTCCCGTACGAGCAGGCGAGCCGCTTCGAGTTCACCATCGGCAACTTCTTCTGAGAGGCTGCGCTGCATCGACCGCATCGCGGTCGATGTACCAACAGTCCAGGGCTTGCCCTGGTTCGGGTCCAGGGGCGAACAGCCCCTGGTCGGGCCCGGGGTGAAACCCCGGCGCTACGCTCAGGACGGCTGCAGGGGCCCTTTCCCGCGCCCTCCGGTTGCCCGTCCGCGTTCCTGTTGGTAGCTCCATGGACGATGCGCCCTAGCCCCGTCCAATTCGTCCTGCCTCGCCCTGGCAAGGCCATCAGCGGGATGATGATCGCCATCACCGTCCTGTGGGTCGGCCTCGCGCTGAGCATCAACTGGGTGGAGGTCGGCGTGGGCGTCGCCCAGTTCATGGCCGGCACGACTGCGGGCGTGCTCCGCGGCCAGGTCTGGCGCCTCTTCACGGCGCCGCTCTTCCACGACACGTCGAGCCCCGGGCACTTCCTGATGACCCTGCTCGGGCTCTACTTCCTCGCGCCCACGCTCGAATCGCGATGGGGCGCGCGGCGCATGCTGATCTTCCTCTTCGGCTCGGGCGCCTTCGCGTTCGCCACCCAGGTCGCCGTGGGCGCGCTCGTGCCCAAGCTGAGCCAGGCCATGTGGTTCGGCGGACTCGGCATGATCGAGGCCGTCGCCGTCGCGTGGGCGCTGCAGAACCGCGACGCGCAGGTCCGCATGTTCTTCGTGCTGCCGGTGTCGGCCGGCGCGATGGTCGCGATCATCTTCGTGCTCTCCGTGCTGAACGTGATCGCGCTCAACCACCACACGCCCGAGGGCCTCGTGACCCCGTTCGGCGGCATGCTGGCCGGCTGGCTCTTCGGCGACCGTTCGCCGCTCCGTCGGTTCTACCTGAAGCTGCGCCTGCGCCAGATCCAGGCGCAGACGGCGGCGCTCCGTGCCGAGGCCGCCGTGAAGGCCGAAGCTGCCCGCGCGCGCCGCGCTGCAGGGCCCCCGCTGCGCGTGATCGAGGGCGGCTCGAAGGCGCCCCCGAAGGACAAGCGGTACCTCAACTAAGGGCGACGCGGAGCGACCCAGCGTGTGGGCCTAATGCGCCGGGATCGTCGCGCACGTTCGCACGTCGGCGAGCGTCTTCGCGTGGCTGAGACAGGAGAACTCACCTGACGCGCGAGGCTTGCCGACGAGGTCGCGCTTGCAGTCGGTGACGAACGACTCTTCCAGTCGTTGCCCTTCGCTCTTCACGACGGCGACGGCCTTCTCCGCCGAGGGACTCGCCGCCTCGGGGTACTTCGCCTCGGCGGTCCAGAGCACGCGCAGGTGCTCGCCCACGGCCTTGCAGTCGTTCTCGGTCACGTTCCGCGCGCAGCCTGTCGCGAGGCACGCCAGCACGAAAAAAACGAGGGGCGCTCCCCCTGCGAACGATCGCTTCGGAGCACCCCTCGTATTCATGGCGGGAGTTTAAGCCCGCCGGCTCGGGCCGGACAAGCTCAGCTATCGATGAAGCTCTTGAGCTGCTTCGAGCGGCTCGGATGGCGGAGCTTGCGCAGCGCCTTGGCCTCGATCTGCCGGATGCGCTCGCGCGTGACCTCGAAGTCCTGGCCGACCTCTTCGAGCGTGTGATCGCTCTTCTCGCCGATGCCGAAGCGCATGCGGAGGACTTTTTCCTCGCGAGGGGTGAGCGTCTTGAGAACCTTCCGGGTCTGCTCCGCGAGGTTCATGTTGATCACCGCCTCGGCGGGCGAGATCACGCTCTTGTCCTCGATGAAGTCGCCGAGATGCGAATCTTCCTCCTCGCCGATCGGGGTCTCGAGCGAGATGGGCTCCTTCGCGATCTTCAGGACCTTGCGGACCTTGTCGAGCGGCAGCTCCATCTTCTCGGCGATCTCCTCGGGGGTCGGCTCGCGGCCGTATTCCTGCACGAGGTAACGCGAGGTGCGGATGAGCTTGTTGATCGTCTCGATCATGTGGACCGGGATGCGGATGGTCCGGGCCTGATCGGCGATCGCGCGCGTGATGGCCTGCCGGATCCACCACGTTGCGTACGTCGAGAACTTGTAGCCGCGCTTGTACTCGAACTTGTCGACGGCCTTCATGAGGCCGATGTTCCCCTCCTGGATCAGGTCGAGGAACTGCAGGCCGCGGTTCGTGTACTTCTTCGCGATCGAGACGACGAGCCGGAGGTTTGCCTCGACGAGCTCGGCCTTCGCGCGCTCGGCCATGCGCTCGCCTTCGCGGATGCTCTCGTAGGTGCCCCGGATGGCCTCGACGTCGATGTTGAGCTCTTCCTCGACCCTCTTGAGCCCCTTCTGCGCGTTCTTCAGGGTGGACTCGAGGTCGAGCAGATCCTCGCGCGAGACGTTCAGCTTCTTCGCGAGCCGCGCCTCGGCGAGCTTGTTGCCCTTCACCTTCGCGAGCTCGCGTCGGAGCTCGGCCTTGCTCATGCCCGTGCGCTTCTCGATCTCGGTCGCGCCGGCCTCGGCCTTCTCCACCTTCGAGATGAGGCCCTTCAACTTCTGCACGATCTTGTCGATCGTCTTCTTGTTGAGGCGCATCTCCTCAAGCGTCGTCACGAGCTCGCCCGTGGTCAGCACGACCTCGGCGTCGAGCTGCTTGCGACGGCCGTCGGTCTTGACCTCCTTGCGCTCCTCGAGCAGGTCGGCCTTCTTCTTGTCGAGGCGCTTGACCTTGTCGATGAGGCGGATGATGCGGCGATCGGCCTCCTCCTCGTCGAACTCCTGATCGTCGCTCTCCGCGTCCTTGATGAGCTCCTTTACGCGGATCTTGTGCTTCCGGAGCTTCTCGCCGAGGTCGATGATCTCGCGCACGGCGATCGGTGAGTCGAGGATCGCGGCGTTGACCGACTGCTCGCCCTGCTCGATGCGCTTGGCGATCTCGACCTCGCCCTCGCGCGTGAGGAGCGAGACGCTCCCCATCTTGCGCAGGTACATCCGGACGGGATCGTTCGACTTCGAGTAGTAGTCGACGTCCTCTTCCTCGCGATCCTGCGTGACGACGAGCTTCTTGTCGCTCGCCTCTTCGTCCGCGATGCGCTTCGGCGCGATCTTCACCTGCGTCGCGCCGTCGACGATCTCGATGTCCTCGTCGCCGAGCGCGCCGACGACGTCGTCGAGCTGATCGGGAGAGACGTCCGCGGGCAGCGCGTCGTTCACCTCGTCATACGTGAGAAAGCCCTTCGTCTTGCCCGCATCGACGAGCTTCTCGAGCGCCTTGCGCGGATCCGACTTCCCCGCCCCATCCGGTGCCTGCGGCCTCGTCCCGCGGTCCCCCCGAGCGCCTTGTGCGACTCCGCCGCCACTTTTCCCCGCGCCCGATCCGCTTGCCCGACCCGCAGACTGCTTGGCCTTGCTCGCCATCCCATTCGCTCCACCGGGCCCACGCCGGGCCACGTGCTTCAAGGAACCACACCGAGAAAAAAACGTTCGTCACGCTCGCGCGGACTCATGCGCGCGCAAAAAACACGTCAGCCGAGCCCCAACTTGGCCTTGGCCTTGCGCACCGCTTCACGAAGCAGCGCCGCTTCGCGCTCCACATCCCCCAGTGGCGCGACTCGTTGAAGCTCGTCCACCGTCGCGGCTTTCTCGCGTGACAAGCTCAAGCGTCTCAACTTCCCTGCGTTCTTTAAGAGCTCTTCCCTCGCCACATCGGCCGTCTCGAAGACGGGCGACGCGAGCCGTCCAGCCGCGAATGCTTGGATCGACGCCGGGATATGCGCAAGAAATTCGTCGGGAATAAGTTGCGTTTCCGCCCCGAGGGACTGACGCACCGCGCCAGCGGCCAATGCGAGATCGCCATCCAGCACGTCGAGTGCCTCCATCACTTCAGGGTCGTCGAGCAGAACGGGATGGTCGAGAAGTGCACCCAGGATGTACTCCCCCACGTCGTGGATCTGGGAACGCGAACGCGCCCGGTGACCCGGCACCGTGGTCTCGGCCGCGCGGAGCTCCATGGGCTGTTCTGTGTCGTACCTCGTTGCCTGTTCGAGGAGCTGTTCGACTTGACGCAGATCGGCCGGCGCCGTGCCGCCCACGATGAGTTTCGACGACAGCCGATCGGCGTACGTCTTCAGCATGAGGCGCTTCACGGGGTCCTTTTGTTCCCCGAGTAAGTTTGCCACCGCACGCATGCGCGCGAGTTTGCCGTCGGTCGTGGCGTCGTTGAACGAGTCGTTCTGGAGCGCGTCTTCGATGAGGTGCTCGTAGAGCTCCTTCGCGCTCTTGAGGACGCTTTTCAGAGCCTCGGGGCCCTTGGTTCGTACGAGCTCGTCGGGGTCGAGCTTCGCGGGCAGCGTCGCGGCGCGTCCTTCGAGGCCGCCCTCGTGGACCGGGATGCGCGCGGCCCACGTAGCCTTGCGCCCGGCGGCGTCGCCGTCGAAGAGGATCGTCACGGTGGGCGCGAAGCGCTTGAGGAGCTTCGCCTGCGTGGTCGTGAACGCGGTGCCGAGCGGCGCGATGACGTTGCAGATGCCGCGCGCGTGCAAAGAAAGGACGTCGAAATTGCCCTCCACGAGGATCGCCAGGCCGTCCTGGCGGATCGCGTGGCGCGCCTGATGCAGCCCGAAGAGGTGCTCGCCCTTCGTGTAGATCGGCGACTCGGGGCTGTTCATGTACTTCGCCGGCGACTCGCCCCCGTTCGATGGTTGGAGCCCCAAGCGTCGCATCTCGTCGGGCGTGGGCTCGGGGAGGGCCCGGCCGCTGAACGCGATGACGCGGCCTTGCACGTCGGTCACGGCGAACATGAGGCGGTGCCGGAACCGATCGTAAAACCCCGTGCCCGTGCCACGCGCGACGAGCAGGCCCACCTTCTCGGCGAGGACCGGCGAGACACCTTGCCGCTTGAGGAAGTTCGCGAGCCCGTCCCAGCCCGGCGGCGCGTAGCCCACGCGAAACGCCTGCAGCGCGTCGGCCACGGGGCCCGTCGCCTCGCGCGTGTCGAGCGCGCGCCGCGCGAGCTCGCCGAGCGCGTAGGAGGCGAGGGGATGCGCGCTCGGACCACGCATGCTCTGCTCGAAGAACGTCGCCGCGAGGTGGCTCACGGCGTACAGATCGTCGCGCGCGCGCCGCGCCGCGTTCGCCTCGCGCCGCTCCGCTTCGGTCGCGGTCTCGATGATCTCCACGCCGCTTCGCTCGGCCAGCGCGCGCACCGCCTCGACGAAGTTCATGCCCTCGACCTTCATGACGAAGTCGATGGCCGTTCCGCTCTCCTTGCAGCCGAAGCAGTGGAAGATGCCGCGCTCCGGGTTCACGTGGAAGCTCGGCGATTTTTCCTTGTGGAAGGGGCAGAGCCCGACGAACGAGCGACCGCGCCGGGTGAGACGAACGGTCTCGCCGACGAGCGACACGAGATCCGTGCGCTCTTTGACCCGCGCGATCGTATCGGCGTGAATCATCGTCCTAAGCGATCAGGATAACGACGAACGCGCCGATCGTCCCGAGCCCTCGTCTCGAGATCGACCGGCGCGCTTGGTGTTCGTGACGCGCGATGCGCCTCCGGACGTGGAGGCTCTTTCAGGCGTCGGGGAAGGCGGAGCCCGGCTTCTTGTGATCCGTGAGGCTCTCGTCAGGGGTCTGGCCCTCGACCATCTCCTCGACGGGCGGCGCTTCGGCGTGATCCACGAGGAAGCGCGTGTCTTCACGCACGAGCGGCAGCGGCGGATCCCCGATGAGCTCGAGCTGCGTGGCGAGCCACTGCTCCTCCTCGATGAGCGAGCGACGCTTCGGATCCGTGAGGTCGCCCTGCCAGTGGTCGAGCTCCGCGTCGACCTCCTTCAGGCGCAGGCGAACCCGGACGACGTCGACGTCGTCCTTCTGGACGTACTTCTCCGTGAGGAGAAGCGCCTTGTCGCCCACGACCTCGACGAACCCGTGCGCGACGGCGAGGCGATGCTCCTTGCCGGCTTCGTGGTACGTGACGAGGCCGGTGCGGAGCGCCGCGAGCAGCGGCAGATGGCCCGGCATCACGCCGAACTCACCCGCCACGCTCGGCGCGGTCACGTCCGTGACCTCCTTGCGGAGCGCGACGCCCGTGGGCGTCACGATCTCGAGCACGATGGTCTCGGCCATGATCAGGCCCGCTTGCCCTCGGCCCGCGCCTTCACCTCATCGATGCCGCCGGCCATGTAGAAGTCCTGCTCGGCCACGTGATCGAGCTTGCCGTCGATGATCTCCTCGAAGCCCGCGATCGTGTCCTTCAGGCTCACGAGCTTGCCGTCACGGCCGGTGAACTGCGCGGCGACGAAGAACGGCTGCGAGAGGAACTGCTGGATCTTGCGGGCGCGCTGCACGACGAGCTTGTCGTCCTCGCTGAGCTCGTCCATGCCGAGAATCGCGATGATGTCCTGCAGATCCTTGTAGCGCTGCAGGGTCTGCTGCACGCGGCGCGCGACCGAGTAGTGCTTCTGGCCGACGATCTGCGGGTCGAGCATCGTCGAGTTCGAGTCGAGCGGATCGACGGCCGGGTAGATGCCGAGCTCGCTGATCGCGCGCGAGAGAACGGTCGTCGCGTCGAGGTGGGCGAAGGCCGTCGCGGGCGCGGGGTCGGTGAGGTCGTCGGCGGGGACGTAGATCGCCTGCACGCTGGTGACCGAGCCCTTCGTCGTCGACGTGATGCGCTCCTGGAGCGCGCCCATTTCCGTCGCGAGCGTGGGCTGGTAACCGACGGCGCTCGGGATACGGCCGAGGAGCGCGGACACCTCGGAGCCGGCCTGCGTGAACCGGAAGATGTTGTCGACGAAGAGGAGCACGTCCTGGCCCTCCTCGTCGCGGAAGTACTCGGCGACCGTGAGCGCCGAGAGCGCGACGCGGGAGCGCGCGCCGGGCGGCTCGTTCATCTGGCCGTAGATCAGCGCGGCCTTCGAGATGACGGGCGCGCCGGACTCGAGCTTCGACTCGCTCATCTCGAGCAGGAGGTCGTTGCCCTCGCGCGTCCGCTCACCGACGCCCGCGAAGACCGACACGCCGCCGTGCGCCTTCGCGACGTTGTTGATGAGCTCCATGATGAGCACGGTCTTGCCGACGCCGGCGCCGCCGAACAGGCCGATCTTGCCGCCCTTGCGGTAGGGCGCGAGCAGGTCGATGACCTTGATGCCCGTCTCGAAGATCTCGACCTTCGTCGACTGATCGACGAACTTCGGCGGATCCTTGTGGATGGGCGCGAACTTCTCCGCGTTCACGGGGCCCGCCTCGTCCACGGGCGCGCCGACGACGTTCAGGATGCGTCCGAGGCAAGCCGGGCCGACCGGCATCATGATCGGCTTGCCCGTGTCGCGGACGTCCATGCCCCGCACGAGGCCGTCCGTCGTGTCCATCGCGATCGTGCGAACCGTCGACTCGCCGAGGTGCTGCGCCACTTCGAGCGTGAGGTTGTCGGCCTCGCCCGAGATGCTCGGGTTCGAGACCTTCAGCGCATTCAAAATCTTCGGAAGCTGGCCCGCCGGAAAGTCGACGTCGACGACGGGGCCGATGACCTGGGTAATCTTTCCAACCGACATGGGGCGGGGCTCCTCCAGCGAATCGCCATGACGACGAACGCGCGCGGCCACTACCACGGCCATCGTGGACTGTCGAGGGGTCCGGAGCGGATGAACAGGGGTTTCTAACCCTTCATCGCCGCAATTCGGGCGAAATCCTCGACCGCCAGCGTTTCACCACGCACGTCGAGCGAGATCCCGGCTTCCCGGGCGCGCGCTTCGAGCTCGTCCTTGGACCAACCGTAGAGCGAGCGCCAGGCATTTCGCAGCGTCTTTCGCCGCGCGCCGAACGCCGCACGGACGGCATCGCGAAACGCCTCGGTCTCCGCAGCACGCGGCGGCCTGTGCGGCGCGAGGACGACCACCGCGGAGTCGACGTCGGGGCGCGGGTAAAACGCGCCGCCGCGCACCGTGAGCAGGCGCTTCACGTCGAAGGCCGCCTGCACGAAGACCGTGAGCGCGCCGTAGGTCTTCGAGCCTGGCGCCGCGATGAGCCGATCGGCGACCTCGGCCTGCACCATGAACACCGCGCGATCGACACGATCGGCAAGCCCCGTCGCCCGTTCGAGGAGCGCACCGGTGATCTGATAAGGCAGGTTGCCCGCGATCACGTGCGGGCGCGGGCCGACGAGCTCGGCCGCCCAGTCGACGGCGAGCGCGTCGGCTTCGATGATGGAGACGCGACCTTCGGCGATCGGCGCTTCGAGCTCGGTCGAGAGGAGCGGGACGAGATCACGGTCGCGCTCGATCGCCACGATCTTCGCGGCACGTTCGAGCAAGGGGCGCGTGAGCGCGCCGAGGCCGGGGCCGATCTCGAGCACGGTGCCGCCCGGCGGCGTGGTCGCGGCTTCGGCGATCGCGCGGGACGCGGAGACGTCGACCAGGAAGTTCTGGCCGAACCTCTTCTTGGGCGAGAGGCCGCGCGAGCGGAGGCGTTCGGCGATCGACATGGCAGGTTCGTGCTCTCGGAGAAGGTTCGTTGGTGTTCCAACCGATGCGCGGACGGCGACCTTTCGTTCAGGTCGCCTTGGGGTCCGCGGCGTCGGGGCGCTTCGTCGTCGTGGCGCGGATCTTCGTGACGCGCACGCCGAGGCGGCGGAGCACGGCCTCGCTGCGGCTGACGGCGACACGCGTGCGGACGAGCACGGCCTCGGCGGCGACCCCGGCGGCCTCTTCCCACGCGACCCTTCGCGGTCCTTCGGCGACCTCCTCCGAGGCCGAACCGTCCGCGCGCGTCGGCGGATCCCAGGGCGGGAGCAGGCCCGGATCGAACTGCGGCATCGACCAGGTGACGGACGCCGAGTGGCGCGAGAGGCGGCGCAGGGCGTCCATGACGGGTTTTTCCTGCGCGATCTCGGAGGGCGCGGGCGCGACGACGTGCACGACGCTCGGTTTGGGCTTGCTCTTGACGATCTGCGAGAGGACCTCCGCGAGCATGAAGCCGGATTCGTGGCGCTCGGCCTCCGCGCGGGCAGGCGACTCGATGCCGTAGGCCGCGAGGTAGCGGCGGAGCGTTCGCTCGCGCGGGCTCCGGCCCTCGGGCGGAGGCGGCGCGAACGGCGCGCGGGGACGAACCGCGTCGGCGCGCGACGCGAGTCGGTCGAGATCGCCGCGGCGCAGATCCGAAAGCCCTCGCGCGTCGAGCGGACGGAGGTGCTCGAGGACGCGCACGGCCACGTCGGCCTCGTCGAGATCGCTGCGCGAGGCATCGTGCGTCCCTGTCGCCGTGACGAGCAGGTGCGCGAGCTTTTGCCCATGCGCCGGTCCCTGGTCAGGCAGGACGAACGCGCGCACGGTGGATGCGTAGACCGCGAGCCCGACGCGATCACCACGCGAGAGGTACCGCGCGCAGATCGACGCGGCCTCGTCGATCGCGAGATCGAGCGGCGCGCGGCCGAGCGGGCCAGCCCAGAGCTCGACCGAGGCGTCGAGCACGACCCACACGACGTCCCGCTCCTCGCGTTCGAAGTCGCGCACGAGCAGGATCCCGCGCCGCGCGCTCGCCTTCCACGCGATGCGCCGGAACGGATCTCCCGGCTGGTGTTCGCGCAGCTCGCGCATATCGCTGCCTTCGCCGCGGGCGCGGCCGGGCCTCCCGCTCGACGCGAGCAGCTTGCTTCGGCCGCCGCGCGGGGAGGGGAGCCACGCCGCGAAGGGGCGCGGCAGGACCTCGACGCCGAAGGGATTCGCGAAGGTGAGAGGAACCTCGAAGAGCCCGGGCGCGCCGTGCACTTCGAGTGCGAGCCCGTGCACGCCGTGTTGTCCCACGCGCGGTGCGTGCACCGAGACTTTCACCTTGAGCCGCCCGGAGGCCATGACCTCACCCGCCGAGGGCTCGATCGTGATCTGGAGCTGCGACGAGGCGATGGGCCGGAGGCGCACGTACCGCGCGGCGAGCGTGTCGCGGTTTCGCACCTCGGCTTCGATCTCGATCGTGCTGCCGCGGCCCGTGCGCACGACGCGGCGTGGCCCGCTCCAGAGCATCTCGAAGCCGGCGGCGCGGATGCGCGAGACGGAGACGAGCGTGACTGCGCGGGCGAGCGCCATCGCGAGAAGCATCGCTCCTCCCCACCCGACGATGGCGGGCTCGCGCGCGACGAGGCCGACGCCCGCGACCGAGATCGCGGCGATGCTGAGGTGCGCCGCCGTGCGCGTGGGAAAGAGCTGCATCGCTAGACCGGCCGCACTGCGCGACGGTAGGCCACGCGCTGCACGGCGTCCTCCACGACCGCGTCCCGAGCGCGCGAATCGCCCTCGGCCTCGGGCACGAGCACGAGCCTGTGCGAGAGCACCGCCGTCGCGACGCCACGTACGTCGTCCGGCGTGACGAACGGGCGGCCCGCGATCACGGCCGCGCTCTTCGCGGCCTGCACGAGCCCGAGCGTCGCGCGCGGTGAGGCGCCGAGCAGCACGCGCGCGTGCGAGCGGGTGAACGTCGTCAGGCCGACGGCGTACTCGTAGAGATCGTCCTCCACGTGGATCCGCCGCGCGATGCTCTGGAGCGAGAGGAGCTCCTCCACGCTGAGCACCGAGCGGGCGCGCGGCGGCTCGGCGTTGTGCGCGCGGAGCATCGCGACCTCGTCCTTCGCGTTCGGGTAGCCGATGGCGACGCGCACGAGGAAACGATCGATCTGCGCCTCGGGCAGCGGGTACGTGCCTTCGAGATCGATCGGGTTCTGCGTCGCGAGCACCATGAACGGCGCGGGCAACTCGAACCGGTCGCCTTCGATCGTCACCTGCCGCTCCTGCATCGCCTCGAGCAGCGCGGATTGTGTCTTCGCGGGCGCGCGGTTGATCTCGTCGGCGAGCACCACGTTCGCGAAGATCGGCCCCGGCCGCAGCGAGAACGTGCCCTCCTTCGGCGAGAGCACGTACGTGCCGGTGATGTCTGCAGGCAGGAGATCCGGCGTGAACTGGATGCGGCGCACCGAGGCGCCGAGCGCCGATGCATACGCCTTCACGAGCGTCGTCTTCGCGACGCCGGGCACGCCCTCGAGGAGCACGTGGCCCTGCGCGAGCAGCGCGGTGAGCATGAGATCCACGGTGCGCGAGGGACCGATGTAGACGCGCGTGATCTCCCGGCGGAGCGCGTCCAGCCGCTCTTTGGCGGCGGCGATCTCCTCGATGGCGACGGCCTGGGTCAAGTGGCGCTCTCCTCTGCGGGTGCGGGCGGGCTCGGGGTTCGTGAGGGGTCGCTCGTCGGGCTCGTTCCCGCCGGGCGATCAGAAGTCTTCTCGCCGTTCGCGGCGCCGTGGCCGAGCGGCTCGGGGGTGATCGCGCCCGCCTTTTCGAGCACGTCCCTCACGACGGCGGCCGCGTGCCGAAGCGCCGCGCGGGGCACGCGGACCGGCTTGCCTGCGACGACGGAGGCTTCGGCTCTTTGCATCACGGCGAGGACCTCTTTCAAGGCCGAGCGGCCACGCTCGTCAAGGCCTCCTGCGCGCTCGGCCGCAGAAATCACCGCGTCCGCCGACGGATCGAGGGGCGCGTTGAGCTTGTGCGAGAGCGCCTCGACGAGCGCGCTCTTGAGCTCGAGCAGGAGCAGCCCCGGCGGCGAGGACGGGGCCGAGAGCAACGCGAAGCGCCCGGCCACGCCTCCCTGCGCGACGAGCGGCACGGGCCGCGCGAAGCGAGGTTGCGGGCTCTTGTACGGGCGCCCTGCGGCACGCGCCACCCACGCGGCCACGCCGAGCACCGCAAGGAGCGCGAGGAGCCAGTGCGCCCAGGTCGGCAGTCCGCTTTGACGTGCCTCCGCCAGCGCGTCTCCGATCGAGCGGAGCTGGCCCTCGATGTCCTTGCGCAGCGTCGACTTGCCGCCGAACGAGCCCTCCTCGGAGAAGCGGTTGGCGACGATGAAGAGCCGGCCGCCTTGCCGTTCGCCGCCGTCTTCGTCGACGAGGTAGTGCGAGAGCCCCACGGCGAACGAGCGGTTGCCGGGGTAGCGCAGCATCTGGTTCATGAGGCCCGAGGGATCGCTCAGCGCGAAGAGGCGGCCCTTGCCGACCTGGCCTGCGACCGCGACGATCGTCGGGGGCTCGCCGACGGCGCGCACCTCGAGCACGGGCGAAAGGTTCGGGTGGCGGAGCCCCGTCGCGTGGTTCGTGACGAACTGCTGCACGCTCGCCACCACCGGATGTGGGCCCGTGAGTTGCCCCTTGTCACCGGTGAGCACGGGCTCGGCGATCGCGAGCTGGGGGTTGTTGCGCAGCGCCGCCACGGGGCGCGAGGGCAGCGAGGTCCGCTCGATGTGGAAGCGCCGCAGCGTCTCCTCGCCTCTGCCGTAGTCGTCCACGATCGCCAGGCGCCCGCCGGCCTTCATGAAGGCCGCTGTTTCTTCGGGATCCATGCTCTGGAGCGGGTGCAAGACGAGCACACCGTCGTTCGGCGTGACCTCGTTCCAGTCGAGCACGGCGACGGCCTTGACGCGTCCGTCGCCGAGCTCGTTCACCGCGAGCCCGTAGAGCTCCGAGCAGCCTTCCCACGTCGTGTCCGCGACGTCGAAGGCGGCGGCGTGTGCGTCCACGGAGGCGAGGCCGATGCCGAGCGCTGCGCAGATCACAAGGGAACGGCGCGCCTGCTTCGCCGAGCCCCACACGCGCGCTTGGAGCTTCGGCGACGAGGACGAAGCTCGAGAGGCGTGCGCTGCATGGCGCTCTAGCTCCGGCGATCTCACGCCATCCTGCGTCATAGAGGCGGCGAGCATATCACCGTCGTCCCGGGCGATAAGCTTGACCCCGTTACTCTCATTGCTAGATTCGACTCGTGAACGGGCCCATTCTTGCTAGGCACGTTCATCCGAGCGACGCTACACGCGGTGCGGAGGAGTCCGGATGCTACCTCCTTTCATCATCGAACAAATCCGACAACGGGAAGAGAGGGAGCGCCGGCAGCGTGAGGAGAACCGACCGCGCCTGGAGCTTCCGCTCGAGCGGTTCCCGGCTCCGCGTCGACCCGGAGGCGGGTCGAAGGAGCCTCACGAGGATGAAGACGACCCGAATCGCGGCGTGATCATCCTCGAGATCGGCTGATCTCCCGTCTGTCCTCTCGAAAACGCCGCGCGTGCCCGCGTGGCGCTTCTTCCCTCGTTTTCACCCGAACCCCATGTTTTTCGCGGCCGCGGGGTGCGTCCGGGCCGCAAGTTGGCAAGAACCTCCATGCTGAGGACCGGACGGGACGAATTTGCGTCTTGTCGGCCTTGACCGGTGGGGGGGTTCTGCCTACCCTTCGCCCCCCGTTCCCCTGGCGTGGTGCGTCGGGGGACGCGAATGCGCGCGGGTCATGCCCGCACCCGGCAAGCGCCGGATCTCCAAGAAGACCGAGGTTCACCGATGGCCGTTCATATCCGCCTCGCCCGGGCGGGCACGAAGAAGACCCCGTTCTACCGTATTGTCGTCGCCGACCAGCGTTCTCCGCGCGGAGGCCGGTTCATCGAACGTTTGGGCACGTACGACCCGCGTCGCAACGAGATCCGCCTGGACACGGCTCGCGTGAAGCACTGGCGCGACGTGGGGGCGCAGCCCTCGCACACGGTCGAGCTTCTGCTGAAGCGCCCGGACGTCGTCGCGGCGACGGTGGCGAAGTAACGAGGCATGGCGCCGTCTCCTGCGTCCTCCACCATGCTGCTGGATCTCGTCGCGCTCATTGCGCGGTCGCTCGTGGATCATCCCGAGAAGGTGACCGTCCGCGAGGTGACGGGAGACAGGTTCCCGCGCATCGAGCTCAGCGTGGCGCGTGAGGACATCGGCAAAGTGATCGGCAAGGATGGCCGCACCGCGCAATCGATCCGTGCGCTCCTCAACGCGGCCGCCAGCAAGGCGGGCCTCCGGGCCCACCTCGACATCCTGGATTGATCCCGCGTAAGCGCGCCACGAACGAGGCCGAAGCCCCGCGACGGTTCGTCGCCGTCGCGGAGATCGCGCGTGCCCACGGGATCCAGGGCGAGGTCCGCCTCAAGCTCTATCACGAGGGCTCCGAACTGCTCGGGCAGCGGCCGACACTCAAGCTGCGTCTCCCCGACGGCGCGGAGCGCGCGGCCGACATCACGTCGATCCGGAGCGCGAACAAGGCCGTGCTCGTGCGGCTCGCGGGTGTCGCGGATCGGGATGCCGCCGAGGCGCTGCGCGGGGCGATCCTGCTCGTCCCGCGCGACGAGTTCCCGCCGCTCGAAGAGGGCGAGTTTTACGCGTGCGATGTCGAAGGCGCGCGCGCCGAGCTCGGCTCCGGCGAAGTCATCGGTCGCGTTCTCACGCTGGCCTCGTACCCGAGTTGCGAGGTGCTCGTCGTCGAGCGCGCGGACGGCAGCAAGATCGAGGTCCCGCTGCTCGACGACTTCGTCGAATCCGTGGACACCGACGCCGGGGTCGTCCGGCTCGTCACGCTCGACGGCCTGACCTGACGAGGCGCGCGCATGCGTGTCGACATCGTCACCCTCTTCCCCGAGATGTTCGAGCCATTCCTGTCGACAGGGATGGTCGGCCGCGCAGCGCGCGCAGGCGCGCTCGACGTGCGTTGTGCGAACTTGCGCGAGCACGGGCTCGGTCGCCATCGCAGCGTCGACGACACGCCGTACGGCGGCGGCTCGGGCATGGTGATCCGCGTCGACGTCGTGGTGGAGTGCATCGAGGCCCTCGAGCAGAAGGCGCGCGAGGGACGCGAGGGCGCGGACGCCACGCGCTCGCATCGTGTGTTGCTCTCGCCGCAAGGGAGCGTGCTCGATCAGCGCAAGGTCGAGGCGCTCGCTGCGCTTCCGTGGATCACGCTCGTATGTGGCCGTTACGAGGGCTTCGACGATCGGGTGCACGCGTTCGTCGACGAGGAGATCTCGCTCGGCGACTTCGTGCTCGCGGGCGGCGAGGTGGCGGCGATGGCGATCGTCGACGCTTGCTCGCGGCTCTTGCCCGGCGTGCTCGGCAGCGCGGACTCGGCGATGCACGAGTCACACAGCACCACGATGGACGGGCTGCTCGAGTATCCCCACTACACGCGACCCGAGGAGTTTCGCGGGATGAAGGTGCCCGAGGTGTTGAAAGGCGGTAACCACGCGGCGATCGCGGCCTTCCGGCGCGAGCAGGCCGAGGCGCGCACAGCGGCGCGCAGGCCCGATCTCCTGGAGCGGGCGAAGCGCCTGCGCGCCGAGCGGAGTTCGTCGTGACGAAGGTCGCGCTCGCTCTGGTTCATCACCCCGTGCTCGATCGCGGCGGGGAGATCGTGACGACCGCGATCACGAATTTGGACCTGCACGACATGGCCCGGAGCGCGCGCACGTTCGGCGTGCTTGAGCTGTACGTCGTGCACCCGGTCGCGGCGCAGCGGCTTCTCGCCGAGCGCATCCGCGATCACTGGGTGAACGGCTCGGGGAAGAAGCGCATCCCCGATCGCGCGGATGCGCTCGACGTGCTGCGGATCGTGCCGAGCTTGGAAGACGTGTACACCTCGCTCGCGCCGGGCGTGGGGCGCGCGGGGATCGAGCTCTGGACGACGGCGGCCTCGGCGAAACGTGGGCCCGTGACGAACTATCCCGACGGGCGTGCGCGTCTCTCGCAAGCGGACAAACCCGTGCTGATCACGTTCGGGACGGGGTGGGGCCTCGCGGGTGAGCTCGTCGCGTCGGCTGACGTTCGCCTCGCGCCGATCCACGCGGCGAAGGACACGGGCTACAATCACCTGAGCGTGCGCGCGGCGTGCGCGATCGTGCTCGATCGGCTGTTCGGGTAGCTCGATCGCGGCGCGGGCGGCGCGCGGGGAGGCAGGGCGGATGTCCGCGAGCGACGTCGATCAGCGGATCCGGGAGCGAGCCTTCGAGCTCGGCTTCGACGTGGTCGGCGTGGCGCGCGCCGATGAGCCGCTCGACGTCGAGCACGATCGCTACCGCGCGTTCATCGAGGCCGGGATGCACGGCACGATGCGCTACCTCGAAGAGCACGTCGAGGCGCGGCGAAGGCTCGACACGGAAGCGATCCTCCCGGGCGCGCGGAGCGTCGTCTGTGTCGGTCGCCGTTACGCCCGCTCGGCCGAAGCCGAGGCGCATGATCCAGAGGTCGCGCGCGGGATCGCCCGCTACGCGCGTGGGCAGGACTATCACCTGTTTCTTCGCAAGAAGCTGCGCCGGCTCGCCGAGTTCATCCGCGAGCTCGGGCCTGGCATCGACGCGCGTCCGCTTTGCGACATCGAGCCGGTGATGGAGCGCGCGTGGGCCGCGCGCGCAGGGATCGGGTTCGTCGGAAAAAACGGGCTCGTGATCGTCCCGGGGCAGGGGAGCTTCGTCATGCTCGGCGAGGTCGTCACGACGCTCGTGCTCACGCCGGGCGTGCCGATGCACGAGCGTTGCGGAGCGTGCACGCGTTGCCTGGATGCATGCCCGACGGGCGCGTTTCCCAAGCCGTTCGTGCTCGATGCGCGTCGGTGCATCTCGTACCTCACGATCGAGCAATACGAGGCGCCGCCCGAGGAGCTCCGCGCGAGGATCGGGGAGCACCTCTTCGGTTGCGACGTTTGCCAGGAGGTTTGTCCCTACAACCGCACGGCGCCGCCGCCCGACACGCGCACGCAGCAGTTTCATCCGCTGCCGCGCTGGTCCGAGACGCGGCTCTCGGATCTCGCATCGATCGAGGAGGAAGCGTTCCCCGAGACGATCCAGGGGACGCCGCTTCGGCGGGCGCGTCGCGGAGGGCTCGCGCGGAACGCGGCGATCGTCGCGGCGAACAGGCTCGCGCGGGATCCCGAGGGGCCGAGCGCAGAGGACGACCGGAGGACCTTGGAGCGGGCCGCAGCGCATGACGACGCGGCGGCGCGCGAGGTCGGTGTGTGGGGGCTTTTGCGGATCGGGAAGGTTCTCCCGGAGCCTGGATCCAGCGGCCACGACGAGGGCGTCGTCGATCCCGACGCGCCGCCCTTTGCGCCGCGCCGCTGAGCCGCTAGGTGGGCCCCGTGGGGATCGGTGACGACCTCGGCAAGCTAATCGACGATCTGCGCCGGCACGACTCGGTGCTCTGGCGTCGCGCGCTCGACGCAGGCGTGACGCACGGCCCGCGTCCCTTCGTGCGGTACGCGCCGCCGCTGATCGGGCTCGCCTTCGGGATCGCGCTCGGGCGTCAGCGGCGTGCGGTCCGGAAAAACCTCCGGCGCGCGCTCGGGAAGCGGAACGTGCTCGTCGAGAACGTCGACGTCGCCCGTGTCTTCGCGAGCTTCGCGAGCTGTTTGACGGAGGCGTTTCTCGTGGGGCGCGAGCGTCCCGAGCGCCTCGTGGGGCTCTGCGCGTCGGACGAGAACTACGTGCGCGCCACGTCCGAGGGGCGCGGCGTGATCATCGCGACGGCGCACACGGGCGGCTGGCAAGCCGCGGGCCCGATCCTGCGCAGCGTGCACACGGCCGACGTCGTCGTGGTGATGGCGCACGAGCGCGACGAGCGCGCGGAGGCGCTCACGGACGACGCGCGCGACAAGGCCGGTGTGAGGATCGTGCACGTGGGGACGAGCCCGCTCGACGCGCTGCCGCTGCTCTCGCACCTGCGGCGCGGCGGCGTCGTGGCGGTCCAGATCGACAGGCTCCCGAAGGGTATGCGCGGGCGCGAAGTCACGCTCTTCGGCGAGCCGTTCGTCGTTCCCGAGGGCCCGCTCTCGCTCGCCGCCTTGAGCGGGGCGCCGATCGTGCCCGTCTTCACGCGGCGGCTGGGTTACATGCGCTACGAGGTGCGGAGCTGTCCGCCGATCTCGCTGCCGCGCCGGCCCAGCGAGGACGAGCTCTCCCTCGCCGCGCGGCGCGTCGCCGCCGCGATGGAAAGCTTTTTGCGCGAGAACCCCACGCAGTGGTTCCACTTCGAGTAAAGAGACCCCGCCATGGCAAGACTCCACGTGGGCGTGCACGCGCTCCAGGGCGACATCAAGAAGTACAAGGATCAGCTCGATCTGGTGGAGATCCGCCCGATCGACACGTCGCTGCCCGGCGCGCCCGGCTTGCGAAAGTGGCGCAAAACGGCGCCGCCCGCGTTCGTGTTCAGCGTGGTCTTGCCGCGCGTCGTGGCCGAGCTCGTCCCCGGCAAGGAGCTCGACGACGCGCTCGCTACCTCGCTCGAGGTCGCGACGACGCTCGAAGCGCGCTGCATCGTGCTCTCGACGTCGACCGAGATCCGACCGACCGCCGCGAACAGGAAGCGCATCGCCGCGCTCTTCGAGCGCATCCCGGCTGAAGGCGCGCTCCGCTTCTGGGAGCCGCGTGGCATGTGGGAGCGTGAAGACGTGATCGACACGGCACGCGCCGCCGGCGTGCTGCCCGTTTTCGATGCTGCGCGTGACGATCTGCCGCGCGGCTCCGTGGTCTACACGCGCCTCCGATCGCTCGGCGCGCAAGCCATGCTCTCGGCCGCCGCGCTCGATCGCGTGGCGAAGAGGCTCGGCGAGCGTCGGGACATTTTCTTGGTGGTCGAAGGAACGCGCGCGGCGGCCATCCGCGCGAAGACGACGCTCGTCGCCGCGCTCGCGCGAGCAGGCCGCGCGCCGGAAGCGGGATCGATCGCGGCGCCGGTCGCGCCGATCGTGCGTCCGCTCATCGCGGAGGACGAGGAGCAGTGATCCGCGGCGCTCTCGCACTCGCACGCTCGGCGACCACGCAGGGCCCGGCCCAGGCCGTGCTCGACGCAGGTGGCAGCGCCGCCGACGCGGTCATCGCAGGGTTTTTCGCAGCAGCAGGTCAGGATGCCTCCGTGCTCCTCTCGCCCGTCGTGGCGATCGTGGCGGGCGGAGGCGCCGGGGCGCGCGTGATCGACGGACGCTCGCTTCAGCCGGGAAAAGGCGCCGCTCGCCCGCGCGGGTGGAAGACCGAAAAAGAGATCCCGACGGGCGCGTACGTGGCCGTGCCGCGATCGCTCGGGCTCGTCGCGATCCTGCATGCGGCGCGAGGTCGATCGGGGCTCGGGGGGCTCGCGCGGGCCGGCGTCACGGCGGCGGAGGCCGCAGGCGCGACGAAACGCGCAGCGCTGCTCAAGCGCGTGGGAGCAGCAGGGCCCCTCGCGCTCGCCTCCGAGGAGGCAGTGAGCGCGCTTCTCGCGGCGGGAGGGCCCGTGGCGGGCGGCATCCTGACGGCCGAAGATCTGGAGAGCGCGATGCCGGAAGACGTGCCGGCCCGGTCGACGTCGCTCGGATCGGACGTGACAGCGCTCAGCGTGCCCTGGGATGCGCCGCTCGGTCGGCTACCCGTGGCCGACGCGATCCTCGCGTGCGACGGTCGAGGCCTCGTCGCAGCGCTAGTTTTCGTGCCGACGCGGCGCGAGCAGGGCGTGCTCGTGCCAGAGCTCGAGCTCGTGCTCGGCCGGCATGCGCAGCCAGTGCGGCGCGGCGTTCCACGGACATCGCCAGGCGCGCCGCTCGACATGCCAGCGCCGCTCGGGATCGTGAGCAAGGCCGGGTTTTACGCGGCGGTCGCGCTGCTCGGGAAGGCGGGCGTCGACGTCGCAGCGCTGCGGCCGCTCGCAGAAGGCTGGCCAGCGGAGACGGCCGTCGCAGATCTGCGCGAGCAAGCGGGCGCATTCACAGCGATGGCGCTCCTGCGGGATGCGCGCGACGCGCGGTTCCTGGTCTCGACCGGAGACGGGGCCGCGCGATCCGACGAACCCTGAGCAGGTAAGCGTAGCGCCGGGGTTTCACCCCGGGCCCGTCTGGTCAACGATGGGGCTACGCTCGGCAAGCCGAGCTACGCCCCAAACCCCGGGCCTGTCCGCCCCTCGACCCGCACCAGGGCAAGCCCTGGACCTCATCCATCGACCGCGGTGCGGTCGATGGATGAGCAGACAAAAAGCAGGCGCGCCCCCGAATGGAGGCGCGCTGTTCCGCGAGGCGCGGCGACGAGCCCAGGCCAGCGGCCTAGAGCGTGATGCCGTACCGCTTCGCGTACGCGACGACGCCGAGCTTGTCGATGCTGCGGATGTCGCGCGTGGTGAGGCTCAGCGTGACGTAGCGCTTGAGCTCCGGAACCCAGAGCCTGCGGGTCTGGATGTTCACGTTCTGCCAGCGCTTGGTCTTGATGTTCGAGTGGGAGACGTTCTGCGCCAGAAGCTTCCGTTTCCCAGTGATGTCGCTCTTCGCCATGACGTCCTCAGCAGGCATTTCGCGCGCGTCTCGCGCGGGACCCGTCGCTCGGGGCTGCGGAAAGTGGCGGAAGAGGCCGGGCATGTCAAGCACGAGTGCAGTGTTTCCATCTCGAACGTGCGGGCCGGCCACGGCGAACGCTTCAGGAAGGGCGCATTCCCTTGGGGAGCGGCGGCGTCGCATGGCGGGGATCGTCCGGCCAGGCGTGTTTCGGGTAGCGGCGCCTGAGCTCGCGCGCGATGGCCGGGTAGTGCCGCTCCCAGAAGCCGGCGAGGTCGGTCGTCACCTGGACCGGGCGCTGGTTCGGCGCGCAGAGGTGGAGCACGACCGGCACCCGTCCCCGCGCCACGCGAGGGCCCTCCGCCAAACCGAAAAAGTCCTGCAGGCGCGAGGCCGCCGAGACCGTGCCGTCGGGGCCATATTCGAGCCGCAGCCTTCGTCCGCCCGGTAGCTGCATCGTCTCGGGCGCCCACTCGGCCACGCGCCGCGCTTGCTCCGCGGTGAGGCGCTCGCCGAGCGCCGCGCCGAGATCGGCCTCTCGCAGCTCCGCAAAGCTCTGCCGGCCCATGCAGAGCGCGCGGAGCGTCCCCACGATCGCGGGCTCGTCGAGCACGGGCAGGCCGGCTTCGGGGCAGTGCGTCCGGACGAACGCGACACGCGCGAGCCATGTATCGAGGCCATCGCCGCGGACGAACGTGCGGTATCCGCGAGCGCAGGCCGCCTCCGCGAGGGCCTGGCCGATGCGCTCGATCGAGGCGGGATCCGTGGCCGCGACGCGCGACTCCTCCAGCACGAGGCCCTCGTACGCGAGACGTCGCGTGACCTCCACGCGCTCCTGCGCCGCGTTCCATCGCACGTCGGTCGTGTCCGTGATCGCGTCGGTGAACAGGTCGAGGAGCCAGTCGGCCTCCACCGCGCTCGCAGCGCGCACGACGACGCGGCCCTTCGTGCCCTCCGTTCGTTCCTCGACGTCGACGGCGACCACGTACTCCTCCGCGCCGAGCACGCTCGACTCGGCGAGCACCGCCGAGCCTCCCGTGGCGAACACGATCTCGCGGCCACTCCGTCCCGTCGCGGTTTCCGGTCTGCGCATGCGGCCCACGCGATCGGGGTAACCCGCGAGTGTCGCGAGCAGGAGAGCGCGTTCGCGATCGAGCGCGCTCGCAGGGCGCAGAGCCTTGCGATGATCGACGAGGCGCGCGAGCTGCTTCACGGCGCGATCGACGGCGAAGACACGCGTCGGATCCAGGCCGAGCGCGCGAAGTCGATCCGGCGCGTGCCCTTCGAGCTCGGCCATCTCCAGTTGATCGAGCGCATGGAGCAGATCCGATCGGTGCTCCTCGACGCGCCCGCCACCGCGACGCGAAGACGCGCCCGAGACGCTCACCTCGCGCTCGCCGAGCAGCGCCGCGAGCACGCACCCTTCCTCGGCGACGCCACGCGCCTCGGCCTCCACGATGAGCCGCGCCTGCCGCGGATGCGCAGGGAACCGAAGCATGCGCCGGCCGAGGGGCGTCACGCGGCGCGCCTCGTCGATCGCGCCGATTCGTCGCAAGAGCTCTTCGGCGGCGGTGACGGCGGCGCGTGGCGGTGGATCCAGGAAGGGCAGCTCTTCGAGCGGACCCACGCCCGAGGCGCAGAGCTCGAGCACGGTCTCGGCGAGATCCACGCGCAGGATCTCGGGCGCGTCGTGCTCGGGGCGCGCGAGCAGATCGCCGCGCGTGAAGAGACGCAAAGCTCGGCCCGGTCGTGTGCGTCCCGCGCGACCCGCGCGTTGTGCCGCCGAGGCTCGCGCGATCTTCGCGACCTTGAGCGTCGGCAGGCCCGACCACGGCGCATACGACGCGACCCGCGCAAGTCCACTGTCGATCACCGCGACGACACCGTCGATCGTCACGCTCGACTCGGCCACGTTCGTCGAGAGGATGATCTTGCGGCGATCGGCCGGACGCACCGCGCGATCCTGCTCGGCCGGCGTGAGCATCCCGTGCAGCGGCAAGACGAGCAGTTGCTCCGCGTCCGCGATTGGCCGCAGCGCCTCGCCGGCGCGACGGATCTCCGCGGCGCCCGGCAAGAACACGAGCACGTCGCCGTCGAGCCCCTCGCGCACGAGACGCCGCACCGCGGAGGCGACCTGCGCTTCGAGCGGACGATCGTCCGAACGTTCGAGGTGCTCGATCGCGACGTCGTACATCCGGCCCATCGACCGTACGATCGGCGCGTCGAGCCACGCCGCGATCGGATCCGCTTCGAGCGTCGCCGACATGACGACGAGGCCGAGATCCTTGCGGCGCTCGCGCGTGAGGCGCGCGAGGAGCGCGAGCGCGACGTCCGCGTGCACGTGCCGCTCGTGGAACTCGTCGAGGACGACGACCGAGACGCCTTCGAGCGCCGGATCTCGCACGAGCCTGCGCGTGAGCACGCCCTCGGTGACGAAGCGGATGCGCGTCGCGGAGCTCGACACATCCTCGAAGCGCATCGTGCAGCCGACGGTCTCGCCGAGCTTCTGGCCCATCTCCTCGGCCACACGCCTCGCTGCCATCCGCGCGGCGAGGCGCCTCGGTTCGAGCACCAAGATCTCCCCCGCACCCGCGAGCCCGGCTTCGAACAGCGCGCGTGGCACGCGGGTCGTCTTGCCCGCGCCCGGAGGCGCCTCCAGCACCAGCCGGCGACGTTCGGCGATCGCTGTACAGATCTCGGGGAGCGACGGCTCGATCGGTAAGGTCATCACGCAGCCTGCGATCGCCCGGTACGCTCACGCAGCAGGGCGAGAACGGTCTCGTGATCGTCCGGCGTGAGCGCGATCTTCACGAATCCGCCCCGGTCAATCACGATGCATCGATCCTTGCCGGGCCGAGCCATGTCGAGGTGGAACCAGATGGGCGTGAGGCCCATGCCCCAGATGCGCAGCTCGCCCGTGAGCAGGCCCATCCGCTTCTCGTCCACGCGCCGGATGTCGGCATACGGGATCCGCTTCTTGCCGAGCGGGAAGTAGTATCGCTTGATGGTGAGGGCATCCTCGTCGCAAACGACGTGCTTGTCTTCGTACAGGACAGCCATGAGCGGGACCTGGGGGCAGGTGACCCTGGAGACAATACCCCCCGCCCCTCGCGCGGGGGAGGTGGTGCGGCGATCGGAGCGGCTCGATCTGGCCCGCACCCGGGTCTCGATGTAGAAGGGACGAACGGACCCTTCGGGGCCGGAGCGAGTGAAATCATGCGAGTGCTCGTCTGCGAAGATCAGGACGCCATCCGCCGGATGATCGAGACGCTGGTCGGTTCGAGCGGTCACGAGGTGGTGGGCGTCGCCACGGGAGCGAAAGCCGTGGAGCTCGCCTCGACCGAGCGGTTCGACATCCTGCTGCTCGACCTCATGCTCCCCGGCGCGCTCGACGGCTTCGAAGTCTGCGCGCGCCTACGCGCTCACGAGGCGACGAAGGATCTGCCGATCTTCGTGATCAGCGCGATGGACGACCCGGAGTCCCGCGCGCGCGTGCGCGACGCCGGCGCAACCGCGTTCTACGCCAAGCCCTTCCGGCCGCTCGAGCTCCTGAAGGACATCCAGGCCATCGCGGCCAGCCGCAAGTGACGCGAACGAGCCGCTGATCAGGCGGTTTTTTCGTACGTGCCCACGAGCTCCGCGTGCTCGAGCACGTGCCCTTCCATCGCACGCTCGAGCTCGGCCTTCGTCGGCGTCCCGAGGTCCGGCAAGATCATGTCGAGCGCGTAGAGCTTGTGGAAATACCGGTGCCGCCCGATCGGCGGACACGGGCCGCCGTACGCGTCGCGGCCCCAGTCGTTTTTCCCCATGTGCGCGCCCGTAGGCAGCGAAGCGCCCGCGGATAGGCCCGTCGTGGTCGGCGGGAGGTTGTAGACGACCCAGTGCACCCACGTCCGCTTCGGCGCGCGTGGATCCGGCGCGTCCGGATCGTCCACGATGAGCGCCAGGCTCTGCGTGCCCGGCGGGACCGACGAAAACGCGAGCGGCGGGGATCGATCGTCGCCCTCGCAGGTGTGCTCCTTCGGGATGTGGCCGTTCGGCCCGAACGCGGCAGACGTGATCGTCAGCATGCTCCCTCCTCGGCGCGCCTGTCTTCGTTTCACCCGCGGCGCAAGGAGCATCTGCGGCCCACAGCGTCGCCCTTCCATCCCCCGGTGGACGCTTGGGGGCGCCGCCCGGATCCCCCCACCGGTTCGGCCCGGTCGGACCTGACACCCTCGCGAAAACGAGATACATCGTGCGCCATGGCTCTACGCGCGAACGTAGCCCGATGCGCGAGCATGATCGCGCTCGGCCTCGTGGTCTCCACGATCGGCTGTCAGGAAGAGAAGAAGCCCGCGGCGCCCATCGCCGACGCGGGCGCGGATGCCCAGACCGGGCCCGTCGTCGGCGGCAAGCTCGGCGAGGCCCTCGCCGCCGCAGCCCAGGCGCCGCCCGCGCAGTCCGCTGGCCCGAAGGACGGCGCCGCAGGAGGCCCGCCCGAGACCGGCATCTTCGAGCCCGCCGCGGCCGACGCCGCCCACGCGCCCACGGCCGCGCCCAAGATCGAGCTCTTCGGCGACGGCAGTGATCCGAAGGTCCCGCTCTCGTACGCGTTCGCAGGCGGCGACGAGCGCAAGACGACGCTCCTGCTCCAGGTGCGCGCGGCGCAACAAGGGCTGCCGCCGCTCGTCGTCGAGATCGCGTTCAAGGCCGACAAGGCGAAGGACGACAAGAAGAAGACCGACAAAGCAGCCGAAGCGGCCCCGGCGGGACAACCCGTGGTCGTGAAGCTCGCGTCGGTCCGCGCGATCCGCGGTGACGTGCCGGCCGAGCTGAAGAATCTGAAGGACAGCGTGATCCGCTATCGCCTGCAGCCTTCCGGGATCGCCACGGATCTCGTGGTCGAGTACCCGAAGGACTCGAACCCGGGCATCGAGCTCATGACGGGTTCGCTGATCGACGCCGTGCTCGCGTCGACGGTGCCCTTGCCGGACAAACCGGTCGGTGTCGGCGCGTACTGGATGGTGACCGACCGGGCGCGCTCGTCGGGCGTGGATGTCCTGCGGTACCGCGTGGCGAAGGTGGAGAAGCTCGACGGCAAGCGGGCGACGCTGTCGCTCGAGGTCCGGCAATACGCGACGAACACGACGCTCGGCCTGCCCGGCTTGCCGAAGGACGTGCCCGTCTCGCTCGAGCGCTACGAGTCGCGGGGCAAGGGCGAACTCGAGGTGGGCGACAGCCGGTTCATGCCCGAGCGGGGGCAGATCGCGCTCGTGATGCAGTCGCTCCTGAAATCGCCGAATCAGCCGGCGGGTCAGCAGCTCGTGATCCAAACGGAGACGAAGGCCGCGCTCGGGGCCGCACCCTGACGGGCAAGACGGGAGCACGTGGAGCGGGCGATCCCGACCGCTCTGCGACGTTCCCGCCCTGCACGTTCCTTTTTGGCGGAAGGGGGCGTTGGCGACGCTCGTGCATAAAACCCCTGTGAGGAGGCGCGGCGGGCCCGTCCGAAGGCGGGGTCCTCGCGGTACAGCATGGGGGACGCCAAGAACAAGGACACCGCGGGATCGGAGATCCCGGCGAGCCTGTCGAATTTCCTCGCCGAAGCCTCGCTGACGGAGGGGCAACGCCGTCGCATCGCCCTTTTTCGGAGCGTGGAAAACGCGGTCTGCTCGCGGATCGAGCAGATCTGCGTGACGAGCGGGATCGACGTCGTGGACGTGGCCGTGCTCGTGGTCGACGTCTCCGCGCACGAGCTGTTTTTCCAGGACGACGAGCCCGTGGGCACGTGCGTGCTCATCGGGCACCGCGACAAAGTCCACGCTTTCCTGCGATCGGCGCTCCCTCCCGCGGAGGACGCTCCGTTCGATCCGTACGAGGATCTCCGCACCGCCGCGCCCGCGCGTTGCGTGCGCGTGATGATCGTCGACCACGAGTCGCTGACGGTGATGAGCTACGGGACGTTCGTCACGGTACGGCTCGACGCCTCCGAGATGCCGGAGGCGTGAGCGTCACGAATTGCCCGGCTGGATCCAGGGCGGGGGGAACGCAAAGGTGCTCCCGCCCGGCGGCCGAATGCCCGCCTTGTGTGCCACGACAATCTGGACGCGCGGCCCCACGCGCATCTCGAGCGGCCCGTGCTGCTCGTGCAGGTCGCCGTCGAGCACGTACCGCACCACGCCCGAGCGAGCTTCCAGGATCGCGTGCTCGGCGAGGTGGTCGTACGTGTGCTCCTCGCCCATCGGGCGTGCTTGCCAGATGTCCGGGAGCTTCTTGACGAACCCGAGCGCGGTCGTGTGGATGCCGAGAATGTGGAAGCGGCCGGGGACGTGGCCCGAGCGATAGAAAGGCCGGAAACCGAGGCCAATCTGGTCGACCGTGCCCGCGGCGATGCAGAGGTAGTCCCGCATGGGCAAACGCACGCCGCCGGAGAGCTCGACCGAGCCTTCCCAGCGCTCGGCGACCGGCGTCTTGAGCCCGAGCAGGACGTTCTTGCTGGCCTCGTAGAGCGTGCTCGCTGCGTGGACGGGGTTCGGCTCGGGGTGCCGGTAGTACTCGGCCATGTATCCGTGGATCGCGCCCGTGCCGAAAATGAACCCGTAATGGTCATTGATTCGCATCGTGCTGCGCTCGACCACCTGGAGCGAGCCTTTTCCGCGCTCGTTGTAGCGGGCGATCAGCGCGGCGAGCAGGCCGTCGGGCTTGCCGCGGGGCACGCCCACGGCGTTCGCGACCGTGTTCATCGTGCCGCCGCGCAGGAACGCGATCGGCGGGAGCGGCTCGTCGCTGTAGACCTCGAGGAATCCGGTCAGGGTGATGTGATTCGTGCCGTCTCCGCCGGAGATGCCGAGCACGTCGATCTTGAGTTTTCGGAAATCCTCCGCGATTCGAGCGAGGTCCTCTCGCGTCCGCGCGGTGCGAACGACGCCTCGGTCGCCGAGGGTCCGTGCCAGCCGCGAGGCCGCGGCCGGGTCGCGACGGTTCTGTCGGGAGCGAGGATTGAGAACGACGCCAATGCCACCCATGTGATCATCCGTTACGGGATTGCGTCGAAACGTCAAGAACTTCGCGACAGCGAAACGCAATGAAACACCTGCGAAATGGCCTTCGCGGAGGTGGCGACTCGATTACGCGCGTCGTTCGAAGCGTTCGATCACGACTTCCCGCGGGGCGTTTTCCAGCGGGCCTCCAAATGGACACGCACGATATCGGCCATGAGTCCGATGTGCGCGCAGTGATCGGGCTTGTCGTCGCCGGTGTAACCGCGGACGTGGAAATCGCCCTTGTCGTAGCGGCGGATGAGGTCGAGCCCGAGCACGTCCGCGCGCTTGGCCTTCTTGGGCTTGCCCTTGAGCTCGCCGATGACGTAACTCGCAACCTCCGTCGTCGACGCGTAGCCGGGCGGGATGATCGACGAGTGGCTCAGGAACATGAACGCCTGCTTCTTGGCCGCGCGCTTGGCGTAATCCACGAAGACGTCGATCTGCCCCGCCTTCAGGGCCTTCGAGCGCTCGTCGATGTAGCCCGTGTGCAAGGAGTCGAGCAGGATGACGGCGTCGACGCGCTTGCCCGACGGCTGGCGGAGGATCTGTTCGATGGCCCCGTAGCCCGCGCTCCAGGACGAGAGCGCGAGCTTGCGGACGTGCGCCTTGGCGTTGCCCGTCTTCTTCGCCATCGCCGCCTCGACGCTGGCGAGGAGCTGCGTGAAGGTGTTCGGCGCGGCAAACCCCTGCGCGTACGCGCCCGAGCCAATGCCGAGGTCGATGCCGACGAGGACCGAGCCCTTGGCCGTCTTGACGAACTCCTTGCGGATGGGCTCGTGGCCGTGGAAGTGGACGATGAGGTCGAAGCCGCCGCTCTTCGTGATGCCGCCCTTCTTCGGGGCGATCATCTGGCCGATCGTGGGCTCGTTCGACCAGCGGTCGTAGATCCCGAAGCCCGGGTCGGGGGTCATGCAGGGGTGGATGCCGCCCCGGCGCTTCTTCGCGGGCGCGCTCGCCTGCTTTCCTTCGCTCTTCGGGGCCGCCGCACCGGCCGGCTCGGCCTTGGGCGCGACGAGGACCGCGGGCTTGTTGTCGGCCTCTTTCTTGGCTTCCTGGGCCTCAGGCTTGGGCGCGGCGTCCTCCGCCGACGCAGGCAGGGACGCGAGGAGGGAGCTCGCTGCGACGAACGAGACGAGCGCGCCGATGCGGTAGAGGCTCTTCGAGGAAAGGGAAAAGAAGCGCATCCGGGTCTTTGCCTCCTCGCATGAATACGGCGGAGAGGCCACTTTATTGACGCGGACGGCCAGGCGCGTGAAGAAAGTTCTGCGGATTCAGCGGCCGGGGTAGCCGCCGCCGGGCGGATAACCGCCACCAGGAGGCATGCCGCCCGGGGGAAAACCGCCGCCGGGGTAGCCCTGGGGCATGGCCTGCTGCGGGTAGGGCTGGGCGGCGCCGGCGTCGGCGGCGGCGAGGATCTGCTCCTCGGCCTGCGAGGCGAGCTGCGCGACCGTGGCGGCCTGCTCCTGCGCGGAAAGCTTGCTGAAGAAGGCCCAGAACTCGGGCTCGCGGCCGACGTGCACCGTCGAGAGGACGAGCACGATGGGGACCGCGGGCTTCTCGATGTCCGCGAGCTCGGTGGCGCGCGTGCGCCAGTTCGCGAGGCCCTCGAACATGCGCACGGTCCACTGGAAGCCGAGGCCGAGGAGGAGGCCGACCATGACGCCCGCGACGAAGATGTCGGCGTCGAGCGGGAACACGATCGCGGCGATGAGGCCGCCCACGCCGGCGCCGATGACGAGGCCGGGTTCGCCGCCGTTGTGCTGCGAGGCGAGCGTGAGCAGGGCCGCGGCCTGCATGCCGGAGTTCCCCGTCTTCGCGGCCTCGCGCAGGGGCAGGAGCGTCGAGAGGCGCCGTGTGGCGGCCGCGCGCACGCTGAGGAAGCTCGCGAGGAGCGCGACGACGCCGATGAGCACGCCGAGGCCAACCGCGAGCTCGCGCGGGAGCAGGCCCTTCGGCAAGGGCTCGCGCACCTGCGCGGTTTTCGCCTTCTCCTGCTCGGCGTCGGCGGCCTTCTGGAGCGTCGCCTCGGCCTCCTTCGTCGCCTCGAGCACCTTGTCGACCGGCGCTTCGCTGAGCGCCGCGAGCAGCTTGCGCGCGGCCTCGACCTGCGATTTGTAGTCCTCGCCGACGGTCACGGCGGCCGCCGTCGCGACCGCTTCCCAGCCCTTCGCCGCCTCGGGTTTGGCGCCGGTCACGCCCTCGACGAGCGGACGACACGGCGCGAGCAGTTTTACCTGTTTGTAGGCGGGGAGCGCGGAAGGCCACGCGAGATCGACGTCGGGCTCTTTTTCCTTCGGCGGCGGCGGCTTCTTGCCTTTCGTGGGCGGCGGCGTGGCGCTCGGCGTGGCCGTCGCGGCGAGGCGCGCGGCCTTCGCGGAAGCCTTGAACACGGGGATCTCCGTGTTCAGCCGATCGGCGGCGGTCTGGCAGGCCTTCGCCTGCTGCGCCTTGGTCTCTGCGGCCTTCGCGGCGGCGATCGCCGCGGGGTCGGGGATGAGCCGTCCTTCGGCCGTGACGAGCCGCACGACCGCGCCTCCGAACGAGAGCACGAGCACGGTCAGCGCGATGATCGTCCAGCGCATCTCCTCGCGTCGGGTGTAGACGTTCACCGCGATTCCCCCATCACGGAATCCGTGGCCCCAGAGCGGCGCCGGCAGAGCCTCGACATGTCGTCTCCACGTCTAACCGAGACGGCCGAAAACCGCTACCTTCTGGACGAGGCCCTCTGTATTTCCGCGGTGCGTCGGCCGGAAGGTGGGCCCGTCGGAACTTTCTGGTGTAGGGGACTCGGCAACGTGTCAGTCGTCGAACGAGCGTCCGCCGGAGCGGAGGCGGCCCCGCAGGGCCCTTCACTCGAAGAGGTCTATGCACCTCCGAAAAACGCGGCACCGGACGCACCGCGGCGCGAGGCCGAGGAGAAGGTCGCGGAGAGCCCGCTTCGCGCGGCACCGTGGGTCGCCACGACGTACTTCGGCGAGGGGCTCCCGTACTCGATCGTGCATCAGGTGAGCGCGGAGCTCTTCACGGCGTTCGGCGCGAGCCTGCAGGCGATCGGATACACGGCGTTTTTCGGCTTCGCGTGGAACGCGAAGTTCCTCTGGAGCCCGCTCGTCGACATGTACGGCAAGAAGCGCGGCTGGGTCGTCGCGACCCAGATCGCGCTCGGGCTCGCGGTGCTCGCGCTCGCGATGCCGGCCGATCGCGGGGATCTGCTCGTGGTGACGTGGGGGCTCATCGCCGTGTCGGTGCTCGCCGCGACGCAGGACATCTCGGTGGACGGGTTCTACCTCGACGCGCTGCCCGAGAAGCGGCAAGCGGCGTTCTCGGGGCTGCGCGTGGCGGCGTTCCGGGTCGCGATGCTGGTCGCGAAGGGCGGGCTCGTGGTGCTCGCGGGGATCGCGGGGGGGTGGCGCTACGCGTTCTTCGCGGCGGGCGCGATGATGCTTCTCCTCGGCGTGGGGCATGCGTTGTTCTTGCCGCGTCCCTCGGCGCCCGCGCGTGCCGAGGTCGAGGCGCGCGTGGTTCGAAACGCCGACGCTTCGTACCTGCAGGCGTTCGTCACGTTCCTGCGTCAGCCCAGGGTCGGGCTCGTGCTCGCGTTCATCCTGACGTTCCGCGCGGGCGACGCGCTCATGTTCGCGATGCACACGCCCTTCCTGAAGGATCTCGGCCTGAACCTCGCGCAGCGCGGGTTCGTGAGCGGCACGTGGGGCACGGTGTCCTCGATCGCGGGCTCGATCCTCGGCGGGATGGTGGTCTCGCGGCTCGGCCTCGAGCGGACGCTGAAGCCGATCTCGATCCTCCAGAGCGCGGCGATCCCGCTCTACGCGTGGCTCGCCTGGACGCGGCCGGGGATCGCGGCAATCACCGCCGTGGTGCTCGTCGAGCAGTTCGTGGCCTACGCGGGATCGGCCGCGTTCATGGTCTTCATCATGCGGCGCTGCCAGGGCGCCTACCGGGCCTCGCACTTCGCGATCGGCACCGCGCTCATGTCGCTGGCCACGACGCTCGCAGGCTCGGTGAGCGGGCACCTCGCGCAGAGAGTCGGGTTCACGACGTTCTTCCTGCTCGCGTTCGTGGCCTCGATCCCGGGTGTGATCCTGTCGATGTTCGTCCCGACGAACCGCGCCGACGAGGAGCCGGCGAAGGCCGCGGCGGCTTAGACCGCGCGCGCGTCGTCGCGGGGGAGCTCGGGAGCCTCGGCGCTGCGCAGAAGGGCCTCGCTGTGCGGAGGCGCTTCGGTCTGTGGATCGCGGACGACACGCGGGACGATCGCGCTGTCTTTCCAGGCGTAGAGCCCGCCTGTGATCGCGCCCTGTTCGTCGCTCGTGAGCCAGACGAAGGGGTGTTCGCCGAAGCGCGGGGTGCCGTCAGGGCCATCCATGGCCGCGGACCACGAGCCGCTGTTGCCGATGAACACGTCACCTTCCCACGAGCCCTCGGGGTTGTGCGTGTGGCCGAAGACGACCGCGCGGGCGCCGTGGATCTTCGCGACGTTCCGCATCACGCGGCCGACGCGCAGCCACGTCTCGGCGAGCGGAGGCTTGGGGACGAGGCGATCGTAGAGCATGAAGACGAGGAGCGGCACGATCCCGCCGAGGAGCCCGAGCGGCATGCCCACGGCGCTGATGAAGAGAGCGCCGAGCGCCGCGCCGACGAGGATCACGAACACGTGATCGACCCAGAGCTCGCGCACGACACGGAGGAAACGCGACTCGGCCGGCGGCTCGAAGAGGCGGGCATGACGCGCGACGGCCGCGACGCGCTCGCCCGTCTCGCGGGCGCAGGCGAGCACGTTGCCGCGGTAGCGCGCGCGGCAGAAGGGCCGCCGTGATCGCCAGAGGCGGGCGAGGATCCGCGCGGTGCCGAACGCCCAGATGAGCGCGAGCCAGCGGCGCGAGAAGAGGTAGTAGCGCGCCCAGTGCAGGAGGTAGCCGAGCTTCGTCATCATGACGGAGCTGTCGTCGTGCGGGTTGAAGTAGCCGAGCCGCGAGACGAGCAGCCGCGTCCCCATCGAGCCCATCGTCGCCACGATCTCGCGCCCGCCGTCGTCGTACGGGGCCATCGGGTAGCGGTAGCTGCAGTAGGGATCGTAGAGGTGGCCGTGCTCGATGACGACACGATCGGGCGTGACGTGCATCCACGCGCGGAAGTGGATCCGCGCCGCGATTGCGGCCCGCGCGCTCGGGCTGCGATCGCGCGCCCGCAAAGCGCACGCGGCGTCGCAGAGGCGCGCCGCGAGGTGCGCGCGGACCTCGGGCAGCGTGAGCAGGACGTCGTGGTTGCCCGACACGATCACGATGTCGTGTCCCTCGTCGAGGACACGCCCGAGCGCTTCCAGGACGATCGGGTGATCGTTCAGGATCGCCGCGATCGCCGGCACGCCGTGCTCGGCGTCGCGCGGGAGATCGTGGCAGGCGCTGCGACCGTCGATCACCCGCGGAGCGTCGAAGTCGAAGACGTCCCCGTTCAGCACGAGCGTCATCCGCTGCCCGCGGACGGCGTGGAGGACCGCTTCCAGCATCCCTGCGATCTCGCCGTCCGGCAGGAAAGCTCGCTGCCGATGACGCATCCACGGACCCGTCCCCGGCTCCACTTCGCAGAGGTGGATGTCGGAAATTACGAGCGTGTGATGCATTACGTTAAGGATGGCACGGCGGCGGGGTGGGCGCCTGCCAGGGGATCTCCTAACGGCGCGAAATCATTGAGAACGGACGGGGAACGTCAGCGGCGGTTGGGCAGGGGAAAAGGCGGAGGAGCCGGGAGTTTGGGGGCGTAGCTCGGCTTGTTCCGAGCGGGCCCCCAAACGTCGAAGGGCCTTGCGGAGGGGGGGCGCGGACGCCCAGGTTCTACCGAGTACGGAGGGGGAGTGATGCGGGCGACCGAGGCGTTGGGGCGGGCGATTGGCGGCGTTTTGTCTCCGATCACGGGGGAGGGGAGTCTTCTCCGGCGTGCGCGGCTCTTCCATCCGGACGGCGTCCTGTTCCGGGCAGACGTGCGACCGCTCATGCGCGAGGGCGCCGTGGGTGAGCTCGCGAAGAGGCTCGCGGGGCCCGCGATCGTGCGGCTGTCGAGCGCGTGGTGGCGTCACGAGAAGGAGCTGCCGGACGCGCTCGGGATCGCGGTGCGGTTCTGCGGGCGCGCGCCGACGGCGACGTCGGTGGAGGTCTCCGCGAGGGATCAGGACCTGCTTTTCGCGACGTTCCAGCACATCTGGTCGCTGCCGTTCGCGCCGCTCACCACGAACGTGCACGACTACCTGGCGAACGAGTACCACGCGATCTTGCCGTTCTACGTGCTCGGGCTCGGTCGCGTGAAGTTCAGGCTCGTGCCGTCGCGGCAGAGGGAGACGTACGGCAGTCGGCGCGAGCGGCTGGAGCGAGCCGTGGCCGCGGGGAACGCGGTGCTGCGGCTCGAGGTCAAGCAGACGGGAGCGCTCGGCGCGCGGCTGCGTTCGCCGGAGCAGATCCTGCGGATGTCGCGATGGCAAGCGGTGGCGTTGATCGATCTGGAGGAGCGATCGCTCGTGGATCAGGAGGCGCTGTCGTTCACGCCGTTCCACGCAGGTCGCGGGATCATGCCGGTCGGGCCGTTCCAGATGATCCGCGCGGCGACGTACGCCGCGAGCCGCACGGGCAGGAAGGTCGCGTCGATCGCGGGCTAGTCAGTCCACCGGAGGCGGGATCGTCCAGCTCGTGTTTTCAGCGTGGCGCGGCTCGTCGTCCTCGGCCGCGCTGCCGAAGAAGTCGGCGATGTCGTGCCTGCGGGCCTCGGCGTCGGCGCGGCCGAGGTCGATGAGCCTGCGCGCGAAGGCGCCGTCGAAGAGCAGGTAACTCGCGAGGTCCGCCTCGGTCGCCTCGCCGACGTCGACGAGCGTGAGCATGCGCCGCGCGAACGCCGGGCCGCCGTGGATGTTGCCGCGACGCACGTACTCGGCCGCGAGACGGCCGATGTCCTCGCTCGGGCGCACCACGAGCGAGTGGATGCGGTTGTACGGCATCGTGCCACGTCGCTCGGCGCTCCCGTTGACCTTGTCCAGGAACTCGTTGCCGAACGTGTTTTCCGCGTCCTCGATGATGTGGTTCAGGCGCGTCATCACCTCGAGGTCCGTCTGGATGTGGTCGAGGAGGAACGCGTTCAGGATCTTGCCGAGCAGGAAGGCCGCGCCCGGCGGTTTCTCGTCCTCGGGCATGGTGCTCGGGCCCGTGATCTCGCGCGAGAGTCCAATCGCGAAGACGTGCGTCGCGCCGAGCCGGAGCGCCGGCGCGATGGGCGTGTTCTGCCGGACGCCGCCATCCATGAAGAGCTCGCGGCCGATGCGGACGGGCGGAAACAAGATGGGGATCGACGCGGAGGCGAGCGCGTGCAGCGGGCCGATGTGCGCGCCGCGGATGAGCGTGCGCGGCGGCGCCGTCGTGGGCAGCGCGCCGTCGGGGCCGGTCTGCATGAAGATGACCGTGCGGCCCGACGCGACCTCGGTGGCCGAGACGCTGAGCGCGCCCAGGTGGCCGCGGCGCAGCGTGCGCGCGATGGCCCGCCACGGGATCTCGCGCTCGACGAGCTTGGCCATCGGCGTGACGTCGAAGACGCCGGCCGCCGCCTTGCCGCCGCCGAGGAGCACACGCGGGAGGCTCACGGCCTGACGAAAGCCGAAGCCGAGCACGTCCGGCAGATCGAGCTCGGTCCAGAGGTTCGCGAGGCGGCGGATGCCCGTCGTGGCGTCGCCGAGGTGCGCGGCGAGGAAACACGCGTTGATCGCGCCGACCGAGGTGCCGCAGAGGATGTCGATGCGCGGGACCGCGCCGCGCACGCGGGCGAAATTGTCGAGCACGTACGACAAGACGCCGACCTCGTACGCGCCGCGCGCGCCGCCGCCCGATAGGATCAACGCGACCTTTCGTCGGCCCGCCCCCGCTCGCTTCGTGGTCTTCAAACTCATGCCATTCCGCCGCGACTGAGCGGATCCGACCGAGAAGAGAGGTCGGAGCCGTCTGCCTCGGACAGAATGCGCTCGACGACGGGTCTTCGCAAGAAGAGCGCGCGGAGGCGCGCATCTCGGACATACCCGGCGACCTTGCGTACGTGCGTCGCGGCGCGGAGCAGTGCGTCACGAGCGCCGCTGGAGCTGCCTTTGCGCAGCGCTTCGATGCAGAGCGCGCGGACCTCGATGCCGTACTCGGAAAAGCTCGTGGCCTCGATCGCGCCGAGCGCCGTGCGAGCGAGCAGGACACCGGTGTGATGCTCGCCCGCATCGACGCGCGCGGCGGCTTCGATGGCGGTCGCGTGAATGTGGTAGCTCAAAAGACCTTGCGGCTCGGCGAGCTTGCGCGCGGCCTGCGCGTGGACGACGGCCTCTTGCGGGCGGTTCTCGGCGCGCGCGAGGAGGGCGCGGACGATGCGCTCGTGCACGGTGTCGTACGCGCTTCCGGTGACGGCCACGAGCGCGCCCGCGTCGCCGCACATCGTGGCGGCCTCGGCGATGCTGCCGAGCTCGATGAGGATCTCCGCGGAGCAAAGGAGCGTGTCGGCGCGCGAGTCCTGATCGGTGTAGCGCTCGTGCGCCTCGCGCGCGCGCTTGAGGTAGCTGAGGCCGCGCTCGGTGTCGCCGAGGCGCGCGTAGGCCTGGCCGACGTTGCTGAGCGTCTTGGCGATCTGGAAGCGGCCGCCGATGGCGAGGTCGATGCCGATGGAGGAGAGACCAAGCGCGATCGCGTCCTCGAAGCGCTCCATGACGAACATGGCGTAGGCGAGGGCGTTTTTCGCGCGCGCTTCACTGCGGCGCGCGCCGACGGCGCGGAAGACCGCGATGGCCTCGGCGTGCGCCGCGGCGGCTTCCTCGACGCGGCCGATGCGTCGGAGCAGGACGCCCTTCGAGCGGAGCACCTCGGCGCGCAGGCGCGGCTGGAGCTTGGCGGTATGTGTGACTTCGAGCGCGCGCTCGCAGGCGTCGATGGCGCCCTGCACGTCGCCGAGGTCGCCGAGGATCTCGGCGAGGATCGTGTACGCCTCGACCTCGAGCGCGGGCTGGCGCGCGAGGCGCGCGATCTCGGTGGCGCGCTGCGCGACGGGTAAGCCTCGCGCGAGGTGGCCGTCGTCGGAGTCGAGGCGCGCGGTGCGGACGAGAGCGAGCGCGACGCCGCGCGCCTTGCCGCTCTGCCGCGCGAGCTTGCGTAACGCTTCGAGGTGTTTGCGGCGCTCGCTGCGGCGGCCGAGGTGCCGGTAGATCGCTTCGAGCGCGGCGTGCGCGTTCATGCGGCGCGAATCCTCGGGCGGGAGCAGGGAGAGCGCGCGGAGGTAGTAGCGGAGCGCGAGCTGCTCCTGGTGCGTCGCGCGCGCGGCGCCGGCGGCTTCGAGGTACATCTCCGCGGCGGGCACGGCGGCCTCGCCACGTGCGAGATGGCGCGCAACGATCGCCGCGGAGAGGCCACGCGCGAGCGGCGTGCGCGAGAGGTGCTCGCCGAGCGAGAGGTGCATGCGCGAGCGCTTCGCCGTGTCGAGCGCGAGGTAGGCGACGTCGCGCGCGAGCGGGTGGCGGAAATCGACCGATCCGGCGCGCCGATCGCAGAGCCCGCGCGCGCAGAGGCGCGTGATCGCCTCATCGTCGGGGAGGCGCGCGAGCGCGAGGATGTCGGTCTCGGTCAGCGGGCCTCCGGCGACGGCGAGCCAGTCGACGACGTCGTGCTCGGCGAGCGGCAGCTCGCGCAGGCGATCGCCGATGAGCTGCTCGAGCGTGGAGGGCAGGGTCTCGCTGCGCTCGCCGGGGCGCTCGTGTCGCACGAGCTCGTGGAGGCCTTCGCCGCGCTCGACGATCTCCAGCGTGCCGCGTTCGAGCAGCGCGTCGACCATCTCCAGCAGGAAGAAGGGGTTGCCCGCGACGCGCGGGACGAGCTCGCTGCACACGGCCGCGACGCCTTCCCGGACGCCGAGCCGCGCCTCGACGAGGCGCACCTGTTCTTCGGCTTCGAGCCCGCGCAGCTCGATCCGCACGAGGCCCTCGACGTACGGCAGCACGCGCTCGTCGGCGCGGGTCATGAGCACGACGAGGATCGGGAGCGGATCCGGTCTGCGGAGCAGCTCCTTCAAGAGCTCGAGGCTCGCGCGATCGGCCCACTGCAGGCCGTCGACCACGACGACGATCGGCTGCCTGCGCGCGAGCCCGGCGAGCAGGTGGCGTATACCCTGGACGACGAGGTCGTGGCGGTAGTTGCTCGCGTCCTCTTCCTGGTGATCGCCGTGCTTGCCGGTCACGAGCTCGGCGAGGCGCTGGATCTCGCGCGGCGCGCTCGGCGTGCGGGCGAAGGGGCCGAAGACGTCGCGCAGCGCGTCTTGCGCCTCGTCGAGCGAGTTGTCGAGGTCCATGCCCGTCACGTCGCGCACGACGTCGGCGACGGTGGCGAGGGGCAGCTCCATCTTCACGGGCGAGCACTCGACCTGCACCACGCGTGCGCCGCTCGGGAGCTCCGAGAGGAACGTCGAGACGAGCGCGGTCTTGCCGATGCCCATCTCGCCGACGACCACGCGCGCGACGAGCTCGCCGAAGGATCTGCGCGAGAGCGGCGCCGCATCGAACGTCTGCGTCTTCGGGCCACTCGGGGACTCCTGCGAGGGATAGGCCTCCGAGGAAGGCGGCGATCCCGGCACGCCGCCGAGCGGCGGTGAGACGGCGCGGTGATACGCGGCGTAGAGGTCCGCCTTCTCGGCGTCGCGTCCGACGAGATCACTCTGACCGAGCGCGTGCTCCGCCGTGCGCTCCTCGCGCGTGAGCAATCGATCGAGCGCGTAGAGGCGCATCTGCGCGGGGACGCGGTGGCCGCCCGTGTCGCCGAGCGTGAGGCTCGGCGCCTCGCCCCAACGGAAGTCGCGCCGCACGAGGCGGTAGACACCTCCCGCGACCCACGTCTTGCCAAACGGCGTCGCGGCGCCCACGCGATCCGCGAGCAGATCCGCGGGCTCCTGCAACGTGTGCCGCACGAGGTGGCCCTGCGGATCACGCTCCCCGGAGGCGATGCCCCGCACGATGCCGATCGACGCGCGCAGCGGTGCAGGCAGATCCTCGCTCGCACCGGCGAGCGCCTCGTGCACGTCGATCGCGAGCGTTGCGGCGTCGGCCGCCGCGCGTGAAGGGTTCGCCATGAGGCCAACGACGGCCCGCGCCGACCACAGCGACTCCCACGACCACACCGCACTGCGCTTGAACGCGATGTCGTCGAGCGTCTGCCGGATCGACGCGCCCATCCGCCGCGCCGCTTGTTTGCCGTGCGCGCTCTCGAGATCGACCGTGCCGTCGATGCGCAGCGTGACGACCGCGACGTGCCGGACCTCGCGGGCGACACGCGTGAACTTCTCGCCGTTCGTCCCGTCGGACGGCGTGCGCGCGAGCGGCACCGCGGCGAGCGTCGCGGCCTCCGGCGCCTCGCGCGGGCTCGCGAGCGGCAGCTCGAGCTCGCGGCCGAAGAGCTCGAGCAGCATCGCCTCGATCGACGCCGAGTCGACGAGCTCCTGCTTCGCGAGCAGCGTGCGCATGATCGCGGCGCTCATGTCGCGCGCGGTCTGAAAGCGGTGCTCCCGCGGGCCCCGCATCGCTTTGAGGACGATGGATTCGAGCTCGGGCGGCACGTCGTTCACGTACGTCGACGGAGGCTGGAACGCGCCCGTCTTCACGGCTTCGAGCAGCGCATCGTCGTCGAGCTTCCCGTACGGCGATCGGAGCGCGAGCATCTCGTACAGCACGACGCCGAGCGCGTAGACGTCGCCTCTTCGATCCACGCGCTCGCCGCGGGCCTGCTCGGGCGACATGTACCCGAACTTGCCCTTCAGGACGCCGGCCTCCTCACGGAAGAGGTTCGCGGTCGCGATGCCGAAGTCGGCGATCTTCACCGCGCCTTCGTACGAGAGCAAAATGTTCTGCGGTGAGATGTCGCGGTGGACGATGGCGAGCGGCACGCCGCCCTCGTCCTTGCGCTCGTGGGCGTAGTGCAGGCCCTTGGCCGCCTCGGAGACGATGTATGCCGCGACGAACGGCGGAATCCGCGCTCCGATGCGCTTCGCCGTCGACATGATCTTTCCGAGGTCGAAGCCCTCGACGTACTCCATCGAGAGCAGCAGCCCGTCGTCGCCGTGGTCGTTGAACTCGTAGACCTGGACGATGTTCGGGTGGTTCAGGCGCGTCGCGAGGTGCGCCTCCTCGACGAACATCGAGCGGAACCGCCGCGACGAGCCGTGCGCCGGGAGCACGCGTTTGACGACGAGCAGCTTGTACGTGCCCTCGGCGCCGCGCTTTTTGGCGAGGAACACCTCGGCCATGCCGCCTGCGCCGAGGCGGCGCAGGATCTCGAAGTCGGCGAGCTGGTCGGGGTGCATGGCCATCGTTGCGCGCGCCGGGAGACGGACGCCTCGGCTGCATGGTAGCGTCGCGGCCCACTCCCGTGACACCGAGCATGCTACGCCCCACGCCCTTCTCCAGCACCAAACGGAAGCTCGCCGTCGGCTTCTCCACCTTCGCCCTCGCGCTCGTCGCCGTCCCCGCGCTCGCCTTCGCCCAGGCGCCGCCCAGCAAGGGGACCGACATGGAGATCGACCCTGACGCGCCTCCTCCGCCGCCGGCCGAGCCCCCGCCGCTCCCGCCCGCGCAGGAGGGCGACTGGGGCGTCGGCGGCTCGGAGGAAGAGGGGAAGTTCGCGCCGTCCGGCAAGACGGGCGCGAAGAAGAGGGAAGAGGATGAGAAGGCGGAGGAGGCGAAGGCAGAGAACTACCGCGCGCTCCCGCCGCGCGAGGTCGGCGTCGACATGGTGATCGGCTTCGGTGAGATCCGCGATGTCCTCAGCGATACGGATCCCACCGACGTCACCGTCGCCTCGTTCGTTCCGTACTTCTTCTGGCGTCTGAACGAGACGTGGGCGATCGGCGCCCGCGTGCCCTTCGCGACGGGCAGCGTCGACGGTCCGATCGAGAACCCCGTCGACTCGTTCGTGCTCGGCAACATCGAGGTGAGCGTGCATGCGCGCTTCAAGTTGAAGCGACGCATGACGCTACCCGTGAGCCTCGCGATCGCCCTGCCTACCGCGCAGGGCGACATGTTCCCGGAGCAGGATGCGGCAGGCGCGAGGCCGCAGGCGATCTTGAACCAGGCCGTCGCTGGCGCGCGTGGCTGGGAGGAGCAAGCGCCCTACACGCCGAACCGTCTCGGCGCGACGCCGAGCGTCGGTTTCGCTTACGACACGCGCCTCTTGCACTTCGCGGCGAGCACGAAGTTCGAGCTCATGATCAAGACGGGCGGCGGCGCGCCCGAGAGCGAGGCCGCCGGCACGTTGCACTCGCCCGCGTACAACTGGGTGACGAGCGCGTCGTTCTTCTACGACTTCCTCGACGGCATGATCTCGCCGGGCCTGCGCGCGTGGCTCGCGGTCTCCCAGCAGCCGGTCACCAAGGGCACGAGCGACTACTCCGGCGCGCAGTTCGTGATCGAGCCCGACGTGAACAGCACGATCCCCGTCGGCAAATCGCTCGCCGTGCGCGCGGGGCTCGGATTCCTCGTCCCGCTCGGCGGCCCGCTCGGCGGCTCGAATGGCGCGACCATCAACGGTTTCCGTCTTCGCGCCGGTCTCGCGTTCTGACTTCCGGACAAACCCGGAACAACGTCTGCTGGAGGCCGCTCGCCGAGTCTGTAAGTCTCGGAAATCAGGCCATAAAACGTCATCGTCCACGCTGGCGGACAACCTCCTCGCAGCTATCGTGCTTCGCCCCGGCTGCAAACCGCCGGCCGTTGCGACCGTTTTGGTCGACTGCGCGCCGGATCGGATGGGCCGGGCGACGAGGTGCGACGCGATGGGATGGCTCTCGAGATTCGAAAAGCGGCTGGGGCGTGTGGTCGGTCCGGTGGTCGTTCTGATCATCGCGGTGACGATCGGTGCCCTCGTCTACTCGCTGCGAGGACCGCGCGAGGGGACGATCTCTTACACCGAGCTCACGCAGATCACGGGATCGCAGGCGGTCACCGAGGTGCGCGTGGAGGGTGAACGCTTCTCGATCCGGGGTGCCGACGGTTCTCTTCGCGTGGGCATCGTCGGTGACGAGGAGGCGCGGCACGCGCTCGTCGACAAGTTCGCCGCAGCGGGCATCGCGGTCGAGTACGGCTCGCGCGAGGGATCGGCGGGCGCGCGCGCGGCGACGGCGCTCGCGCCGATCGCAGTGATGCTCGCGCTCGGCGCCGTGGGCCTCGGCATGCACCGCAGGAAGAGCCGCGCGCACTTCTCGGAGGGCCAGTCGCCCGGCGTTGGCAAGGTCCGCTTCACGGACGTCGCCGGCATGGACGAGGTCAAAGAGGCGCTCGCCGAGACGGTGGAGTTCCTCAAGAACCCCGAGCGCTTCGGCCGCCTCGGCGGACGCGCGCCGCGCGGCGTGCTGCTCACGGGTGAGCCTGGCACGGGCAAGACGCTCCTCGCGCGCGCGGTCGCGACCGAGGCTGGCGTCCCGTTCCTCTCCGCGTCCGGTTCGAGCTTCCAGGAAATGTTCGTCGGCGTCGGCGCCTCCCGCGTACGCAACCTCTTCGCCGAGGCGCGCCGCGTCTCGCCCTGCATCGTGTTCATCGACGAGATCGACGCCGTCGGCCGCTCGCGCGGGCGCGGCGGGGACTCGGCCTCCGCCGATCACGATCAGACCTTGAACCAGCTCCTCGTCGAGATGGACGGCTTCGATCACACGACGGGCATCGTCGTCATGGCCTCGACGAACCGCGTGGACGTGCTCGATCCGGCGCTCCTCCGCCCCGGCCGCTTCGACCGTCAGATCGTGGTGCCGCTGCCGGATCTGCGTGGTCGTCGGGAGATCCTCGAGGTGCACGCGCGGCCGATCGCGCTGAAGGAGGACATCGACCTCGCGCACGTGGCGAAGGTGACGCCGGGTTTCTCCGGCGCGGAGCTCGCGAACCTCTTGAACGAGGCGGCGATCCTCGCGGCGCGCAGCGGCGCGGACAAGGTCGACCTCGAGCACATCGACAAGGCGCGTGATCGCGTGCTCATGGGCGAGGAGCGCAAGAGCCTCGTGATGGACGCGGAGGAGCGGCGCGCGACGGCGGTCCACGAGGCCGGGCACGTGACGGTGGCGCTCGCGTCGAAGCACGCGGACCCCGTGCACAAGGTGTCGATCCTCCCGCGCGGTCGAGCACTCGGCGTGACGCAGGCGCTGCCCGAGCGGGATCGGTTGCTCTACACGAAGGAGTACCTCGAGGATCAGATCTGCATGCTCATGGGCGGTCGCGCGGCGGAGATGGTCGTGCTCGGCACGATGACCGCGGGGGCGGCGGACGACATCCAGCGCGCCGCGTCGCTCGCGCGGAAGATGGTGGCCGAGCTCGGCATGAGTGAGCTCGGGCCGATCAACGTGACGGATCATCCGGGCCACGTGACGCACAGCGAGCACCTGCACGCGCGTGTCGACGAGGTCGCGCGCAAGCTCGTCGAGCAGCAGCTCGAGCGCGCCTGCCGCATCGTCCGCGAGACGCGCGACGGCGTCCTCCTCCTCGCAGAGCGCCTGCTCGAAGCGGACACGCTCGTCGGCGCCGCGATCGTCGCGTGCTTCGAGAAGGGCGCCGATCACGCCGAGGCAGCGCCCGCGGAGCTCGCGGCTTCCGCCTGAAACGTACGTCCCTCCTCGGGCATGCGGATCTGCTCGGCGCTTGCCGGGTCCTCCGCGCGGCGTGATCCTTCTCCGCATGCCCCAACCCCCTCAGCGCTACACCGTTCGACGCGGCGATACCCTCGGGCGTATCGCCGCGCGTTTCGATGTCTCCGTCGGGGCGCTCGTCGACGCGAATGCGGCGACGTACCCGAGCCTCCGCACGAATCCGGGTTTCGTGCGGATCGGATGGGGGCTCGAGATCCCCACGGAGGGCGGGCCGAACGACCGCATCCTGTTCGTTGGGATGAACCCGGGCGCGGTCGTCGAGCACCGCGCGCTCGCGAGCACCGGGGTGGATGTGGTGCCCGTGCTCGACTCGCCCGAGGGCGACGATCGGCTGCGTGTGGCGGGCGTGGTGCACGATCTCTCGACCGAGGAGGGCGCGCTCGGCTTCGCGCGGACGCTCTCGATGTCACCGGATCAGACCGCGGCGATCGCGCGCGTTCTCATCGATGCGCCGCCGGACGCGCGGGACGAGCTCGGCCGGATGGCCGAGGTCTGGGCCGAGGCGGAGAAGGGGCGCTCGATCCCCGCGCGGCTCGTGCTCTCCGGGCACAGCGTGGGCGCGGGCGTGTGGGGCGACGAGAACGGCACGCTCACGCTCGACGCGATCGGTGAACTCGCGACGGCCATGCCTCGCGCGGCGCGTGCGATCGAGGACGTGCACGTCTCGGGCTGTTACTCGGGTGGTCGGTACGCGCTCCTCCGCCTGCAGGCGATCTTCCCGCACGTGGCAACGATCTGGGCCTACGCAGGATCAGCACCCGGCGCGGAGAGCGGCGCGACGACACACGAGGCGCTCTGGGAGCGCGCCACGCGGGGGCGCGCGGAGACGATCGATCGTTCGATCGCGGAAGATACGCGCAAGGGCGAGAACGTCGTCGTCTGGAGCCGCGTCACGGGTCTCGATGACGGCAACTCCGCGCGACCGCTCGAATCGCTGCGCATCGACCTCGCATACTTCGAGCCGCTCCAGGCGCTCTACGACAGCGGCGATCTCGTCGTGGACGACCCACAATCGGGGCAGCTCCGCGACTACTACGACGCGCTGCATGCGCTCCTCGCGCACCCCGACGTTCCCGCGGACGAACGCGCCGCGCTCTCGGCGCGGCGTGATCACACGGTTCGCCTGCTCTACTACCGCAGGACCGTCGCGCCTCGGTTCGCGGCACACCACGCGGAGGTGATCCGCGACGGATACCGGAGCCTCGGCCTGCCTGCCGTCGACTACAGCGTGCTCTCGCGCCGTGACGCGCTCGCGCAGATCGAAGCGTTCTCGAGCCGCGCCCGCGCAGCCGGCGCGCCCGAGGCCGCGGTCGTGCTCGCGAACCTGCTCGAACGCGGCCTGCGCGACCTCGATCCTGCGGTGATCCCCGACGGCTGGGTCTAGCTGCTGGGCTTCGCGGAGGGCGGCGCTGCGGCGGCTTGCTCCGCGGGCGGCGGCGTCGAGAGCGGGCTCCGCGTGGAGAGCGCGCGCATCCATGCCGCGATCGTCTCGCTCGCGGGCGCGGGCCAGCCCATGCGGCTGAACCTGCGCAGGAGCTCGGGCGTGTGATCGCCGGTGCGGCTCGGATCCTGGAACGCCTTGCGCGCTTGATCGAGCTCGTGCGCGGCGTCCTGGAACCGGCCCTCGTGGTACGCGAGCCACGCCCGCGTGAGCGCGAGGTGTTGCTTCGGCTCGGCCTCGGCGAGCCCCGTGGCCTCGCACTCGGCAAGTGCCGCGCGCGCGACCTCCGCTTGCCCACGTTCGAGCGCGATCTGCGCGACGATGATCTTGATCTCGACCTGCCCCCACGGATCGGCGAGCCGATCGAAGAGCGCCGTCGCGGCGCGCGCGTGCGCGTCCGCCATGTCGAGCTGACCCGCGTCGAACGCGGTCATCGCGAGCAGACGCTCGCACGCGCCCTCGCCGCGCGGGTTGCCGAGGTCGCGGAAGCTCCGGCGCGACAGGAGCGCCACCCGCCGCGCTTCTTCGAGCCGACCTTCGCGGTGATCCGAGTGCGCGAGCGTGACGTCGCACTGGGCCATGCCGAGGCGATAGCCGATCGCGTCGAACTCGGCGCGCGCCGTGCGGAGGAGCGCGCGCGCCTTCTCGGGCGATCCGCCGGACTGCTCGACGAAGCTGTGCAGCACGAGGCACTGCGCGTGGCCGAGGCGATCACCGACGGCCTGGAACTTGGGCCCTGCGCTCTCGAGGATACGGGCCGCTTCGAGGTGATCGCCGAGCAGGAAATCGATCTCCCCGATGATCACTTCGCAGAGCGCTTGCCCGTGCGTGTCGCCGAGCGACCGGAACATCTCGAGCGCCTTCGCCACGAGCTTGCGCCCTTCGGCGGGCGCGGCGAGATCACTCGCGGCGTGACCGAGGAGCCGGAGACACGCGGCCTCGCTCTCGGGATCCCCTGCTTCGTGGAAGAGCCTGCGCGCCTCTTCGGCCTCACGGCGGCAGTCTTCGAGCCTGCCCGCGTGCCGCAGCGCCTCGGCGCGCCACCTGCGATGCCGCGCGAGCAGCAAACCTTCGAGCCGACCGTCGAGGAGCGACAGATCGCGCAGCGTCGCCTGCACGTCGCGCTTGCGCCCCCACGACTCCGCGATCGATCGGTGCAAGAGCTCCGCGGCGACGTTCACGTCGCCCGCGCGGACGAGGTTCATCACGCGGTGACGCACGATGCGCCGGCTGCCTGCGTCGGGGTGATGCGCGAGCGCGTTCGCGGCGGCGCGCAGCACCGCGGCCGCGTCGGGCTGTGCGAAGAGCTGCCCGAGCAGGTGCTCTTGCAAGAGCGCGTGTGGCCATCGCAGGCGCTCTTCGCCGGACGCGAGCAGGATCTGCGCGCGCTTCATCGCGGCCACGGCGCGCTCCGCGTCCACGCCGAGCGCCCCGAGCTCGAGCCGCAGCACGTCCTCGCGGATGTCGCCGCCGAGAGCCGCCGCCGCGCGCGCGCCGCGCCGGAGATCCTCGGGGATCGCGCGCAGCCGCTCCTCCCAGAGCTCGGCCGTCGTGGCCGCGCGCATCGCGAGCTTCGCTTCGGGCACCACGTACCGCCCGTCGCGCAGCTCGATGTGCCCGCCCGTCGCCCACGCATGAACGATCTGCAGCGCGAACAGCGGGTTGCCTTTGCTGCGTTGCGCGGCCTCGACCACGGCCGCCTCGTCGAGCGGCAACGTCTCGCGCAGGAGCGCGTGCGTCTGCGTCGGGTCGAGCGGCTCGAGCGTCAGGCGATCGCCGCCGAGTTCGCGCAAGAGCCACTCGACCCACTCGCGCGCGACCGGGTCCGTCATGATCGCCTCGTCGCGCACGGTGCCCACGATGAGCAGCCGGAGGCCCGGCGTCTCGCGGTGGAGCCGCGCCATCCCTTCGAACGTCGTCGGCGATCCGTGATGCAGATCGTCGAGCATCAAAAGAAGCGGACGGTTCTTGGCGATCTTTTGCAGCGCGTACTGCATCACGCGCCACCGCGTCTCCGACGAGAGCGCGAAGCGTTTGCCCGTCGGGCCGATCGCGTCGCCTTGCGACGAGGGCCGGATCCACTCGGCCGTCGCGGCGACCCACATCTTGCCTTCGTCGTCCTCGGGCGCGACCTCCCACTGGTTCAGGAGGACTTTTTCGACGACATCACGCACTTCGCGCTCGAGCCGATAGTGCTGCACGATCGCGCCGACCACGCCGTCGAGCGGCGCCGCGATCTTCCGGTACCGCGCGCGCAGCGGCACCACCAGGCCACGCTCGTGCACCTCCTCGCAGAGCCACTCGGCGAGGCGCGATTTGCCCACGCCGGCTTCGCCCGAAAGCAACAAGAAGCGGTGTTCTGGGCTCTCCGACGTGGCGATCTGGTTCGCCACGTCGAGCAAGCGCGAGCGCTCCGCCGCGCGCGCAACGAAAGGGCTCGGCCGCAGCCCGAGCAGGCCCGTCGTGGTCACCTGCGAGTCGAGGTAGTTGCTCTCGACGACGAGCGGCGAGTCGCGCAGCGGCATGGACATCGGCGGCGCAGCCGAGGGCCTCGGCGTCGCCGTCGGGTCTCCGCTGCGCGGCCGCATGCGCCAGAGGAGCGCGCGCGCGTCGGCCGCGAACTCGAAGCGCTGCCACGGCCGCTTGTTCATCAAGCGCCGCACGAGCGGAACGATGTCCGGCGGGATGCCTGGACGGAGCGGCACCTCGGGCAGCGGCGAGCTCTTGTGTTTCGCGAGCAGTTCCTCGTCCGTGCCCTCGTACGGCTCGCGGTTCGCGAGCATCGTGAACAGGACGCAGCCGAGCGAGTAGAGGTCCGTCGACGGACCCACGTGTGGCGCGGCGTAACGGATCTGCTCCGGCGCCATCCACCCCGGCGTGCCTGCGCCCCAGCGGATCGTCGGCTTCGAGACGGGCGAGCCGTCGAGCCTGTGATCGACGCGATCCTGCATGAGCCACGCGAGCCCGAGATCGAGCACGTGCACCGTCGGCGGTTCCGAGTCGTCGTGCGGGATGTCGACGAGGATGTTCGAGGGCTTGAGATCCCCGTGGATGACGCCGCGCGCGTGCGCATGCGCGAGCGCGGCGAGCACGTCGTCGGTGATCTTCCAGATGAGCGGCCACGGCAGGCCGCCTTCCTCTTGTGCGAGGTAGAGCCACTCGTGCAGCGAGCGACCCGGCACGGCATCCATCACGAGGAACGGCGTGCCGTCGGCGAGCGCGCCGAAGTCACGCGCGCGCACGATGCACGGGTGCGAGAGCGCCGCGAGCGCGCGGGCCTCCTCGTGGAACCACCACGCTTCCTCGGCGCGTGGTCGCGCCCCCGGTCGGCTCAGGACCTTCACGGCCACACGGTCGTCAGCCACGAGGTCGCGGCAGAGGTAGACGACCCCCATGCCGCCACGCCCGAGCTCCCTCCGAACCTGGTACCGTCCGGCCAAAATCTTGCCGATCGTGCCGGTTTGCTCGCTCATCGGACGGGCGACTATATCGCGCCCCTGGCCGCTCGGCACAGCGACGAGACGGCTTGTTTTCGCGCCCGATCTGTCAACCTCGATCCAACAATGCTACGTTACGGAACATGTCGAACACGGTGAGGCTGCTCGCGTTCGCGGGGGCGCGAGACGTGCTCGGTGCGTCGGAGCTCGTCTTTCCGCTCGACGCGCCGTGCACCGCGGAGGAGCTTCTTCACCACGTTTGCAGCCGTTTTCCCGCGCTCGTGCCGTATCGGCGATCGATCCGCGTCGCGGTGAACGGCGCGTATGCGCGGCCCGACGAGGAGGTCCGGTCGGGGGACGAGGTCGCGTTGATCCCGCCCGTTGCGGGAGGATGAGGCGATGGCGGTGGTGAACGATCCAACGGTCGAGAAGCGGCGCTCCTTGCCGATGCTCGGCGTGCGCTCGCTCGTGCCGACGCGCGTTTCGGCCGGCCCGCCGCCGCGCAGCGTGCGTGTCTCCGTGACCGATCGGTGCGACTTCGCCTGCACGTACTGCCGGCCCTCGCGAAACGACGGCTACGCGGACGGCCGCCTCATGACGCCGGCGTGGAAGACGATGTTCGAGGCGCTACGCCGCGCGGGCGTGCGCCGCGTGCGGCTCACGGGCGGCGAGCCCCTCGTGCATCCCGAGATCGTCGCGATCGTCGCGCACCTCTCCTCGCTCGGCTTCGAGGATCTCGCGCTCACCACGAACGCCTCGCAGCTCGCACGCCTCGCGCGGCCGCTGCGCGACGCGGGACTGCATCGCGTGAACGTCTCGATCGACACGCTCGATCCCGTCCGCTTTCGCGAGGTCACGCGCGGCGGAGATCTCGACGCTGTTCTCGCGGGCATCGACGCCGCGATCGAAGCGGGGTTCTCCCCGATCAAGCTGAACACCGTCGTCCTGCGCGGCGTGAACGAGAACGAGCTCGAGCGCATCTTGCTCTGGGCCTGGGAAAAACGGCTCTTGCCGCGGTTCCTCGAGGTCATGCCGATCGCCGAGGGCGCCAAACTCGTAGCCGATCATCTCGTCACGGCGGCCGAGATGCGCCGCGCGCTCGACGCGCACCTCCTCCCCGAGGAGGCCGTCACCGATCCGGGCCTCGGCCCCGCGAAGTACGTGCACGCGCGCCACGATCCGGCGCTGCGCGTCGGGTTCATCACGGGCACGAGCGACACGTTCTGCGAGACCTGTGATCGCCTGCGCGTCTCGTCGACGGGCGTCTTGCGTCCTTGCCTCGCCACGGACGACGGCGTCGACGCAGGGGCTCCTGCGCGCGCGGGCGACGCGGAGGCGATCGTCGAGCAGATCGGGCTCGCCTGGTCGATGAAGCCCGACGGCACGATCTGGAAGGGCTGCACCGAGGAGACCGCCGCGGGTGTGTCCATGCGCGCGATCGGCGGGTAGGATCCGGCCGCCGTGAACGAAGTGTTTTCATTCGAAGCCGAAGAGATCGGCCCCGCGCTGGATCTCGTCCCTCTGGCCGCGCGACGCGCGCTCGATCACGCCGGGCTCCGGCTGCCACTCGAAGGATGGCGCTCCCTCGCGTTCGAGGATCGACGGCGGATCACACGCGCCGGCGCCGAGGCCGTCGTCGACGTCGCGACCGTCAACGAGGTCGTGCAGCAAGCCCACCCGCCTGCGCTCCCGATGCCACTCGCCGTGGATCCGAGCTCGGATCACCTGCCCGAAGGCCTGCGCGAAGCTTTGCCGACGGGTCGATCGATCGACGCACGCACGTGGGCCTCACTCTCGGGGCTCGTTCGTTTTTCTCTCGTGCATTGCGTCCGCCGCGCGGCGAAGCGTGGCGATCCGACGATCCTCTCCGCCGCGCTCGACGTCCTCGTCCCGCGCGCTGCGGTGCACGCGACCGATGCGACGAGCCTCTCCTCGCACCTCGGTCCTCGCGGGGATGTTCGGATGGTCGACGTCGCCGAAAAGCAGCCGACGCAGAGGCGCGCGGTCGCCGTCGCGCGCGTGCGCATGCGGCCCGAGACCGCGGCTCGCCTCGCGCGTGGCGACACGCCGAAGGGTGAGGTGCTCGCGACGGCGCGAATCGCCGGCATCATGGCCGCCAAGCGCACGCCGGAGCTCATCCCGATGTGCCACGCGATCGCCCTGACGCACGTGGCCATCGCGCTCGACGTCGACGAGGCTGCCGCGCGCGTGACGATCACGGCGAGCGCCGAGGCCACGGACAGGACCGGCGTGGAGATGGAAGCGATGGTGGCCGCATCGGTCGCCGCGCTCACGCTCTACGACATGCTCAAGGGCATCGATCGCGAGATGGTCGTCGAGGACGTGATGCTGGTGGAGAAGAGTGGTGGCCGATCGGGCCACTTCCGGAGGTCGCCGTGAGCACGACGCGTATCCGTCGCGAGGCGCTTTCGCTCGACGAGGTCATCCAGATCGTGGCGCGTCCCGAGGCCGGCGCGATCGCCACCTTCCTCGGCGTCGTTCGCAACATGAACGACGGCCGCGCCGTGAGCCTGCTCGAATACGAGGCCTACGGCACCATGGCCGAGGCCGAGCTCCAGCGGATCCTCGAAGAGCTCGAGCGCGAGATCCCGGGCGTTCGTGTCGCAGCCACGCACCGCATCGGCGCTCTCCACGTCGGCGACGTCGCCGTCGCATGCGCCACGAGCGCCCCCCATCGCGGCGAGGCGTTCCGCGCGTGTCGCGAGCTCATCGATCGCATCAAGGCCAGGCTTCCGATCTGGAAACGCGAGCACGGCCCCGACGGGCCTTACTGGGTCGGCTGGGAAGACGCGCGCTGCGCACCCGATCACGGCGAACACGAGCATCACGCGCACGCGCACCACGAGAAGCGCTGACCTCAGAACGCGTCGATCCGGATCGCTTCGAGCTCGCTCCCGTCCTCGACGCTCCCCTGGCTCGCGGGCACCACCACGAGCACCTCTGCCTCGGCAAAACTCGTCACCGCGCCCGACGCCTGATTCGGCAGGATCCGCGCGCGCACCGGGCCCGTGCCCGGCTCGATCCGCGCGCGGACGAACTCTTCGCGGCCCGGCGTGCGCTCGTACGAGCCCACCACGACCACGCGCTCGCGACGCGGGAGTGGCGCCGGATCGCCTTGCAACGCGCGCACGAGCGGCGCGCCGAAGAGCAGCCAGGTGAGCGATGCGCTCGCGGGATTGCCGGGCAAACCGAGCACGTGCGTGTCGCCGGCACGACCCACGGCGATCGGCTTTCCCGGCTTGATGGCCACGCGCCAGAAATCGAGCGTCACGCCGGCCGCTTCGAACGCGGGCCGCATCACGTCACGATCCCCGACGCTCACGCCGCCGATCGTCACCACGAGATCACTTCCGCGCAGCGCCTCCACGACTGCCGCGCGCGCGACATCGAGGTCGTCCGGCACGTACGCACCCACGCGCGCGATCGCCCCGATCTGCCGCGCTGCAGCCGCCACGAACACACCGTTCGACTCGGCGATCGATCCGGGCTTCCCCGGCTCACCTGGCGATCGCAGCTCGTCGCCCGAGCACAGGATCGTCACCACGGGCCGCTGCGCGACGAGCACGAAAGGACGATCGAGCGCCGCCGCGAGAGCCGCGTGACCCGGCGTCATCCGCGTGCCCCGCGCGATCGCCACCGCGCCTTCCGCGAGATCGGATCCACGCCGCCGGATCCACGCGCCCGCGCGCGGCGCCTCGCGGATCACGATCACGTCGCCGCGCCGCTCGACGTTCTCCTGCATGATCACGGTATCCGCGCCCTCGGGAAGCCGAGCGCCGGTGAAGATCCGGCACGCGGTCTTCGGAGCAAGCGCGGGCCTCTCGCCGCCTGCCGAGCTCTCGCCGACCACGGGCAACTCGAACGGCCCGCCTCCCTCGAGGTCCGCGGCGCGCACCGCGTAGCCATCCATCGAGCTGTGATCAAACGCAGGCATCGGCGCGCGCGCGACGAGGTCCTCCGCGAGCACGCGTCCGGCGGCCTGATCCACGCTCACGCGCTCCTTGCCCACGGGCTTCGCCGCGGCGAGCAGGCGCGCGAGAGCGTCGCGATACGAGAGCATCAGTGTTTCCTCCCGTGCTTGCCGTGAGGATGGCCGTGCGCGGCGTGTTTCCCGCCTCGCCCCGACGCCAGCGCGATCGCGTGCGCCAACGTCGGCGCGAGCAGCGCATCGACCGCGAGCTCGACGGCGCTCGGGCTGCCCGGCAGCGCCGCGATCACCTTGCCTCGCACCACGCCGGCGATCGCGCGCGAGAGGATCGCGCGGGGCCCGATCTGATCCCACGAGAGCCTGCGGAACGCCTCGCCGAAGCCGTCGATCGTCTTGTCGAGCATGGGCTCGATCACCTCGATCGTTCGGTCCCGCGGCGCGATCCCCGTCCCGCCTGTCAGCACGATCGCGTCGGCCGTGTCCGCGTCGCAGACGTAGTGGATCGCCTCGCGAAGCTCGTCCCGCTCCTCGCGCAGGATCGCGTGCGACACGACGGTAAAACCCGCCGCCCGCAGGCGATCGACGAGCACGCGGCCGCCCACGTCGTCGCTCGGCGTGCGCGTGTCGCTGAGGGTGAAGGTGGCGACCTTGAAGACCTCGGGACTTTCGTTGGTTCTCATAAATTCAACGACTTTTCGGCTCGATGACGACCGAGCGGTGCGGCATCGTGAGCGCCTCTTCCATCGGATCCGGATCGAAGTCGAAGTGCCGCTGCCGGAGCGGCCGCTCGGGAAACAGTAGGCGCAGGCGCACGTGTGGCGGCGCTGTCGGGGGCTCCTCGGGCGAAAAGAGCGTGCGCGCGATCTTCCCGCCTGGAAACGGCGAGATCACCGTGATGTCCGTCGCCCCGCGCGCCACGAGCGTGTCGATGAGCGTGTTGTCCGCGGCGCCTCCGTCGAGGTGCACGTCTCCGTCGAGCCGCGGCACGCGCGCGTACACGACCGGGATGAAACACGAGGCCACGAGCACGTCGTGCATGTCGCGACGCTCGTGGTTCGAGTGCACCACGAGCGCGTCCTTCCTCCCCGCGAAGAAGCGCCGCGCGTGCGTGGTCGCCACGAGCAGCTCGGTCTTCGTCCCGTAGAGCTTGTCCTCGGGCAAGAAGCGTTCGAGCGCGCCGCGCAGCACCGCGCTCATCCCGAACGGGCTCCGCTCGCTTTGCAGGTAGCGCCGCGACACGACGGGCGTCTTCGCCATCGAGCGCCAGAGGTCCGGGCCCACGGCCGCGAGACCCGCGACGAGCGCCGCGCCGGAGATGGATCCCGACGAGGCCCCCGCCACGAGATCGAAGCGCTCGCCCGCGGCCACGAGGCGCGAGAGCACGCCGAACTGGAACGCCGCCCGGCAGGCGCAGCCGGGCAAGGACAGCGCTCGCACGCCGAGGTCTTATCAGAGCCCGTGTTCGACGTCACCCTTCGCCGGGGCAGGGGCCTTCGGCGCGGAAGCGTGAGGCTCGCTGCGCGCGTCCATGGCGTCGGCGCGCGCGCTGCGCTACGCACGTCCGCGTGGCAGAGCCGCTGATCCCCTACATCTCGCTCCCCGAGATCCCGCTCGGTTTCCTGCTCGACGTCCCCGTCCTGGGCAAGCTCTTCGACCCGGCTCACCCGCCGTCGATCAAGCCGTTCGGCACGCTCGTCGCGCTCGGCGTCTACATCGGCTCGGTCATCACGATGCACCGTGCGAAGGAGCGCAACCTCGACACGAAGAAGATGAACGAGTTCATCTTCTGGGTCGTCGCCGCGGGGTTCGTCGGCGGACACGTCCTCGACGCGATCTTCTACCACCCGCAGCGCGTCGCTCGTGATCCGCTCTACCTGCTGATGCTCTGGGACGGCCTGTCGAGCTACGGCGGCTTCATCGGCGCGATCATCGGCTGCTTCGCGTACAAGTTCATCAAGCGCGAGAAGGTCCTCCCGTACGCGGACGTCGTCGTCGCGACCTTCCCGATCGCCTGGATCTTCGGCCGCGCCGGTTGCTCCGTCGTGCACGATCACCCGGGCCGCCTCTCCGACGCATGGTTCGCGGTTCGTTACCCGATGGGCAGCGGATGGGTCGGCCGCTACGACCTCGGCCTCTACGAGTTTTTCCTGACGATCCCGCTCGCGATCATCGTCACGATGCTCTGGCGTCGTGGCCCGCGGCCGCCGGGCTACTTCACCGGCGTTATCTGCATGGCGTATGCGCCCGTGCGCTTCGTGCTCGACTTCTTCCGCGAGGAAGAGGGCGCGAGCATGCTCGGCGGCGATCCGCGGTACGGCGGCCTGACGCCCGCGCAATGGGCCTGCTTCGGCCTCTTCGCAGTCGGCGCCTACTTCACGTTCGTGATCGCCAAGAACAAGGCGGTGCCCACGGATGGCGCGCCGCCCGCGGCGGGCAAGAAGAAGCGCAAGAAGAAGGCTCGCCCCGTGGAGAACACGGCTGCGGAAGAGGGCGGCGAGGGCAGCGAGAGCAGCGGCGCGGCGGGGCAGGAGAGCTAGAGGGCGGACAGCAGGTCGCTCGACGCGATCCACGCCGTCGTGGCTCGCGTCGAGCGTGGCTGTCGAGCGTCACTCCGCGTCGAAGAGCGCGGGCTCGGCTTCGACCTTCGGCTGGCTCTTGGCGCGGAAGTTACGCGGGAACCACGCGTCGGGCGCGCGTCGGATGTTGTGGCGATCGGCGAACTTCGTGAACAGGTCGAACCACTCGAGCCCGGGCAACTCGCTGATCTTCTGATCGACGCGTGCGATCGCCTTGCCGTCGAGGCCGTCGAAGAGGAAGCGGATCGTGTGAAGGACGTCTTCCTTGGAGCACATACCGTCGCCGACGGGGGTCCAGGCGAGCTTCAGCGCCGCGGAGACGATCTTCGCCGTCATCGGATCGCGCTGCAGGCGGCGCTTCGCGTGCTCGCGATAAAACGCGTAGTGGCGGAGCTCCTGCTTCATGATCCGCTGGCAGATCTTGTTCAGGATCGGGTGATCGATCCGCTCGATGAGCGCCTGGTAGGCGCTGTACGTCGTGAACTCCTGGATCGTGCCCCAGACCATGTGCACGCCGGGCCAGTGCGTCGGGAAGAGCTTGCCGAGCATGTTCTGCCCGAACTCGTCGATCCGCTCGCCGGGGCTGCGCGAGAGGAACATGTCACGCCGGTACGTCGGAGAAAGCGGCTCGCCCAGCGCTTCCATGAACCTGCGGAAGGCACGTCCGTGGAACTCCTCCTCGTACATCCACACGCAGAGGAAGGGCGCGATCTCCGGCTCCTCGTACACGGCGTTCGTGGACATGAGGGCCTTGGTGTAGAAGAACGTCGAGTTCTCCGTCAGCAGGAAATACCGCAGGCAACGGATCGCCTCGGGGGTCATCGGGTGCTTCGGGACCTCGGACCAGTCGATGTCCGAAAGGTCGACCCTGCCAGACGAATCCATCAAGCGCTCGATGTTGAAGTGCTCCGCCATCGCGTTTTGAACCTCGGGGAACGGGTCGTAACACGATTTACGTCCGACGACGCAAGCGGATCCTCCGTCCCGGTCGCCCGGGCGCCGAACGTCTCCCTACGCCTGTTTTTTTCGCTGCGTAAAGCCTTTCGCCGCCCTGATTTCAGCGACCGAACGGCGATGCGGGAAGGGCGAGACGGGAGGGGTCGGCGAGGCTGCGGAGGCGGGGGCTCGGGGGCTGCCGCGGAGGAATCGACGCGCTCGGGGACGAACGGGCCGAGAGAGGCTCCCTTGACGCGGGAAGTGGGCCATATATCGTGGGCTGTAGCTCGTCCCAGGAGGTACGGTCCTCGCCATCGTGATGCGAGACGCGCCTCTCAGGGAGAGTGTTCGAGGCAAGCAAGAGGGCGCGAGCCTCGAAGGCGAGGCGCTAGGATCGATGGTGCGCAGGTTTTTCGATGGCTGAAGATTCTCGTAAGTTGTTCGTAGCAGGACTGCCCGACTCCATTACCGAAGATGTTCTCCGCGGGCTCTTCGAGGCGACAGGAGGCAACGTCGTCGAGGTGAGCCTGCCGAAGGATCGCGCGACGGGTCGGCCGCGCGGTTTCGGGTTCGTGACGCTCGCGACGAGCGAAGAGGCGAACGCCGCTCGCGAGTCGCTGGACGGCTCGTTCCAGGGCGGCAAGTCGATCTCCGTGCGGCCCTTCCAGGCCGAGCCTCCGCGCCGTGAAGGCGGCGTGGGCGGCGGGCGCCCGATGGGCGGCGGCATGGGTGGTGGAGGTGGTGGCATGGGCGGTGGTGGGCCTGCTGCGGCAGCGCCCGACCGCACTCTCTACGTCGGCAACCTCCCGTACGACGCAAGCATCGAGGAGGTCGAGTCGATGATCACCTCGACCGGCGCAGGCCCCGTTGTGCGCGTGCACTTGCCGATGGACGCGGACGGACGCAAGCGCGGCTTCGGGTTCGTCACGATGGCGAGCGCCGAGGCGGCGAAGGGCGCGATCGAAGCGCTGCGCGGCGTGGACGTGCGTGGCCGTCGGCTCGTCGTCAACCTCGCGCATCCCAAGGGCGAACGTCCGGCTGGCGCGGAGCGTTCCGGCGGCGGCGGCGGTTACGCCGGCGGCGGCGGCGGCGGTTATGGCGGCGGCGGCGGTTATGGCGGCGGCGGTTATGGCGGCGGCGGTGGTGGTGGGTCGAGCGGTTACGCCCCCGCGCCTCCTCCGCCTCCACAACGCAAGACGTTTGACGATCGTCGTCGTCGTGGCGGCGGCGGCGGTGGCCACGACGGGGACGGCCCTGGGGGTGGCGGCGGACGTCGCAACAACAAGAACTGGGGCCGCGACGACGACTGGAGGGACGGCGGAAAAGACGACGAGTGATCGGGCTCGGCGAGCGCCCGAGCGTCGGCTCGGGCTCGCCCGTCACGGCTCGTTTGCGATCTTTGCCCAAGGTCGTGCTCGCCGACGTTGACAGCGGCGGGAAATTCCGTAGGTTACCGCCCTCCTTTGCGCCCCCCGTCGTGGTGGGGTCGTGGAGGGCGGGTTTCGCGGCGCCTCACGCGAGCGTGCCCGTGACCGAGCCGGCGCGAAACCGGTGAGTTTCAGGAGACAGCCATGCGCGACATCATCAAGCTGACGTGCGGCAATTGCAGCCGGGCGAACTACCACACGACGAAGAACAAGCGGACGATGTCGGACAAGTTCGTCATCAAGAAGTTCTGTCCGGTGTGCCGCAAGCACTACGAGCACAAGGAAGGCAAGATCTCGAAGGGCTGATCGGCCTTTCTCGGGATCTGCCTGTGCACGTGGGAATGTGATTGACGGGTGGATCCATGGCATGGCCATGGGTTCGCCCGTGCTTGCTGCTGAACGGGTGTGCCCGACCTGAGCAGGCGCTCTCGTTGCGACCACCTACCATGGATGATAGGACCGCCGTCTGCCCGTGCGGCATGGATGCACGTCTCGGGCGGACCGGACCCCAAGCTTCGAAGGCGATGCGATGATCTTCGACTGGCTCTACGGCCTGTTCTCGAACGATCTCGCGATCGATCTCGGCACCGCCACGACGCTCATCTACGTGAAGGGCAAGGGCATCGTCTCTTGCGAGCCTTCCGTGGTGGCCGTGCAGCGCGACAACCGCGGCGGCAAGAAGGTGCTCGCGGTCGGCCGTGAGGCGAAGGAAATGCTCGGGCGCACACCCGGGAACATCCAAGCCGTGAGGCCGCTGCGCGACGGCGTCATCGCCGATTTCGAGATCACCGAGGCGATGCTGCGTTACTTCATCGCCCGCGCGCACAACCGCCGCACGCTCGTCAAGCCGCGCATCATCATCTGCGTGCCCTTCGGCATCACCGAGGTCGAGAAACGCGCGGTGAAAGAGAGCGCGGAGGGCGCGGGCGCGCGCGAGGTGTACCTCATCGAGGAGCCCATGGCGGCGGCCATCGGCGCCGGCCTTCCGATCACCGAGCCCTCGGGCAACATGGTGGTCGACATCGGCGGCGGCACGACGGAGGTCGCGGTCATCTCCCTGGCCGGCATCGTCTACTCGCAGAGCGTGCGCGTCGGCGGCGACAAGATGGACGAGTCCATCATGGCGTACATGAAGCGCAAGTACAACATGGCCATCGGCGAGCAGACGGCTGAGCGGATCAAGATCACGATCGGCAACGCGTATCCGCTCGAGCAGCAGCTCACGATGGAGGTCAAAGGGCGCGACATGGTCGCGGGCATCCCGAAGACCGTGGTCGTGAACTCGGACGAGATCCGCGAATCGCTTGCAGAACCAACGAATGCGATCGTCGACGCCGTGCTCGTCGCGCTGGAGCGCACGCCCCCCGAGCTCGCGGCGGACATCGTGGACAAGGGGATTGTCCTCACCGGCGGCGGTTCCCTCCTGAAAAATCTCGACGTGCTGCTTCGCGAAGAGACGGGTCTGCCGGTGATGGTCTGTGACGATCCGATCAGCGCCGTCGTTCTCGGCAGCGGAAAAGCGCTCGATCACCTCGAGCTCCTGAAAGAAGTCACGATCAGCTGACCGGAGCGCGTGTGCAGGTAGCGTCCGCGCGTCTCTCGTGGCATCGAGGGAAGAGCGGGGACCTCCCGCGCGTTGCCTGATGCCGCCTTCCCGGCGGCAGCGCCGCCCGAAGCATGAACTTCAAGCGTTACCGCGACCTGGCCATCGTCCTGCTCGCCCTGGCGGTGCCGTTCTGGTTCCTCCGGGCCAGCATGCGTGATCCGGGCAAGGTCACGGGCGCCGACAAGGTGATCGTCCGGATCGCGACGCCCCTCCAGTACGCTGCGGCGACGCTGGCGCGCGGGCTCTCGAACATTTGGGGCGACTACATCTACTTGGTCGACGTCAAGGAGGACAACGCGCGGATCGCCTCGCAGAACGCGCGTCTCCGCGAGCGCGTGAGCAAGCTCGAAGCGCTCGAGGAGGAGAACCGAAGGCTCCGGCGTCTGCTCGATCTGCGCACGAGCGTCCGCACCGACGTCGTGAGCGCGCAGGTTGTCGGGAAAAACACGAACGAGTTTTTCCGCGTCGCGCGCGTGGCCCTCGATCGCGAGTCGCGCGACGTGCAGCCGAACCTGCCCGTGATCTCGCCCGACGGCGTCGTGGGCACGACGCTCAAGGTCTCGGGCGACACGATCGACGTGCGGCTCGTCGTCGACGCAGGCAGCGGCGTCGACGTGGTCGTGCAGCGGACCGGCGCGCGTGGGTTCGTCCGCGGGACGGGCGACGAGACGAAGTACCTCTGCAGCGTGGAGTACGTGCAGCGCACCGACGAGGTGGAGGTCGGCGATCTGCTCGTCACGAGCGGCGTCGGGAAGCGGTATCCGAAGGGCATCCCGGTCGGCAAGGTGACGCAGGTCGTGAAGCGGGACTTCGGCATCTACCAGCAGGTTTACGCGACACCTGCCGTGGATTTCTCGCGGCTCGAGGAGGTGCTGATCGTCACCTCCGCGCCCCCGGAGGAGGCCCAGCCGGCACCCTCGGCGTCTGGCTCGTCCACGCCGCGGCGGTAAGGTCGGGAGGAGGAGAGAGGACGATGCGAAACACCGCATTTCTCGCTGTCGGCGTCGCCCTTCTCATCATCCAGTCGAACCTCTACCGGCTGATCGGGCGGCTGCAGATCGCGGGGATCACGCCGAGCCTGCTCCTGCCGCTCGTGGTGTTCATGGGCGTGCACGAGTACTCGATCGCGCGCGGCGCGGCGCTCGCGTTCTTGCTCGGCTACCTGCTCGATCTGTTCTCGGCCGCGCCCATCGGCCTGTTCACCTTCATCACGGTCGCCACGTTCGTCGTCGCGCGCGCCGCGGGCGTGCGGCTCGCCGCGCAGACGCTCCTCACGAAGGTCGCGCTCGCCTTCGCCTTCGCGCTGCTCGAAGGCGTGCTCATCGTGGTGCTCACGGCGATCTTCGGGACCGACACGGCGAGGCCGCGCGCACTCGCGACGCTCGTCGCGCCGCACGCGATCGGGACGGCGATCTTCGCGCCGCTCGTCTTCAGCCTCGCCGAGCGCGTGCATCAGGCGACCATCAACGTGCCGAGGCCCGGAGAAGGAGGGCAGCGATGAGCCTCGTCGTTCAGCGCTCCGACGTCAGCGAGTTCAGGCGCCGCTTCCGCTGGATCGCGCTCGCGATGGCGGTGCTCCAGCTCATCCTGATCGGGCGCCTGTTCCAGCTCCAGATCATCGAGGGCGACGACAACAAAGCGATCGCCCGCGAGAACATCGTCCGTCGCATCACGCTCGCGACGACGCGCGGGCTCATCCGCGATCGGGGCGGCAAGATCCTCGCGGCGAGCCGGCCCTCGTACAACCTGTACGTCGTCCCCGAGAAGATGGACATGCAGGGGGTATGGCCGAAGCTCGTCGAGTACCTCGGCGTCGGCGTGGACGAGCGCGCGCGGCTCGAAGCGCTGCTTACCACGATCCGCGCGAACGACGGCCCTCGGAAGAGCCAGCAGATCCTCCTCAAGGAGGACATCTCGCGTGACGCCGTGGCCACGCTGCGCACGCACGACGCCGAGCTGCCCTTCGTGGACGTCGTGCCTGTGCCGGTCCGCTACTACCCGTACGAAGAGGTCGGCGCGCACGCGCTCGGTTACATGGTCGAGGTCGACGCGGAGAAGCTGAACCAGCTCCGCAGCGCGGGCTACGTCGAGGGTGATCGCGTCGGCGCGACGGGCATCGAGCGCGCGTGGGAGAGCTACCTGCGCGGTTCGCGTGGCTGGGAGAAGGTGCTCGTCGACGCGAAGGGCCGGCGCAGGCCCGGCGGCGAAGGGATCATCGAGGAGCCGCGGCGCGTCGATCCGATCCCGGGCCGCGATCTCCGACTCACGCTCGACGCCGATATCCAGCGCGCGATCGACAAGGCGATGCGCGGCGAGCTCGCGGGCGGCGTCGCGCTGATCGACGTGCGCACGGGCCGCATCATCGGCCTCTACTCGAAGCCGAGCTACGACCCGAACGCGCTCTCGGGCGGATCGGGCAAGCAGGTCATCCGCGACGCGTTCCGCAGGCTCTACTCGGATCCGCTCAAGCCCGCGCTCGACAAGACGATCTCGGGCGCGTATCCGCCGGGCTCGACGTTCAAGCCGTTCACGGCGCTCGCGGCGCTGGAGAAGGGGCTCATCGATCCGCGCCAGGCGACGAACTGCCGCGGCGCGCTCACCTTCGGCAAGCGCACGTTCCGCTGCACGCACGTCCACGGGCCGGTGGATCTCCACCAGGGGATCGCGGAGTCGTGCAACGTCTACTTCTACCGCCTCGCGGCCGAGCTCGGCGTGGGCATGGACGTCATCGCCGAGATGGGCCAGCGCTTCGGCCTCGGCGCGAGGACGGGTCTCGGCGTGAACGCGGAGGCAGCCGGGCGCATGCCGACGCGCGCCTGGATGACCTTGCGCAACAAGGGCCAGTTCCGACTCGGCTTTGGCCTGAACGCCGCCATCGGCCAGGGCGCGACGACCGTGACCGTCCTGCAGCTCGCGCTCGCGTACGCGGCGCTCGCGAACGGCGGCACGCTCTACCAGCCGCAGATCGTGCGCGCAGTAGAGACGAGCGCGGGCACGGTGGTGCAGGAGTTCGCGCCGCGCGTGCGGCGGCAGATCGACGTGAGCCCCGAGAACCTCTCGCTCGTGCAGAAGGCGCTCTACGCGGGCGTGAACTCCGAGGAGGGCACCGCCTTCAAGGCGCGCGTGCTCGGCGTGGACATGGCAGGCAAGACGGGCACCGCGCAGGTCTCGCACAAGCTCGCGCGTGGCGCCGAGGCCGAACGCGTCTGGTACTTCAACCGCGAGCACGCGTGGTTCGCGGGCTACTCGCCGTCACGCGCGCCCGAGGTCGCAGTCGTGGTCCTCGTCGAGCACGGCGGCGCCGGCGGCAAGCACGCCGCGCCCGTCGCCTTCGAGGTCGTCCGCGCCTACAACGAGCTCGCACGCGAGCGCGGCCCGCGCGCCGGCGTGAACAACGCGGGCAACGCGCGAACGCAGCCGAAACCCGATCGAGGAGGCTCCCCGTGATCCGCGGCGACGTTTCGCCCCGCGCGAGGGATCACTTCGACTGGCCGCTCTTCATCGCGGCGGCCCTCATCGCCGTGCTCGGCGTGGTCAACCTCTACAGCGCGACCAGCGTCTACCAGGGTGTGCGCGCCGAGCTCTACATCAGCCAGATCTACTGGCTCGTGCTCGGCGGCATCCTCGGCGGGATCCTCGTCGCCATCGACTATCGCCACCTCGAGCGCCTCGGCTACGCCATCTACACCTTCGGCGTCTTCTCGCTCGTCCTGGTCTTCATCTTCGCGAAGGACTTGCGAGGCTCCAAGCGCTGGATCGAATTCGGCTCCTTCCGCTTCCAGCCGAGCGAGTTCATGAAGGTCTTCCTCGTCATCGCACTGGCGAAATTCCTTCACGACGATCCACGCAGCGAAGGACGCACGCTGAAGGATCTCCTCGTTCCCGCGCTGCTCACGGGCGTGCCCGCGCTGCTGATCCTGAAGCAGCCCGATCTCGGCACCGCCTCGATCCACGTCCTCGTCTTCCTGATGATCGCCGCGCTCACGCGGGTCCGGTGGAAGAGCGTGCTCACGTTCATCGTGACCGTCGCCTGCGCTCTCCCCATCATCTGGAACTACGTTCTGCTCGACTACCAGAAGGCGCGCGTCACCGTCTTCTTGAAGCCCGAGGACGACATCCTCAAGACCGGCTGGCACGCGCATCACTCGCGCGTGGCCATCGGCAACGGCGGGCTTTTCGGCAACGGGTACATGAAGGGCACGCAGAACCAGTTCAACTTCCTGCCCGATCAGTTCTCGGACTTCCCGTTCCCAGTCTTCGCAGAGGAGTGGGGCTTCGCCGGTAGCGTGCTGCTTGTGCTGCTCTACGGCTTCCTCTGCCTGTGGTCGATTCGCATCGCCTCGCTCGCCAAGGATCGCTTCGGCGCCGTGCTCGGCGTCGGCTGCGGCGCAATCCTCTTCTGGCACGCGTTCATCAACGCAGGGATGGTCTGCGGCATCCTCCCCGTCGTCGGCGTGACGTTGCCGCTCTTCTCCTACGGTGGCTCCAGCGTGACCACGATGCTCATGTGCGTCGCGCTGCTCATGAACGTGTCGATGCGTCGCTACTCGGTCGTTCCCGCGCCTGATCGCCTTTGAGAGGGCGATTGGCAGCGTAGCGCCGGGGTTTCACCCCGGACCCGACGAGGGGCTGTCCGCCCCTCGACCCGGACCAGGGCAAGCCCTGGACGTTTGGTGCATCGACCGCGATGCGGTCGATGCACGCGATGCACCGCTGATGGTCGAACGCCGTCTGCGCAGAGCACTCAGCGGATCGAGCTGCGCGCGAGCCGCGCGTCGATCGCGAAGGCGTAGACCGCGAGCGCGTCGCGCGCGGTCATCTTCACGCCCCCGCGCGCCGCACGCACGGTCGAGCGGAAGGACAGGTAGCGGCGTCCATCGAGCCCGAGCATGAGCGGCACCGTGGAGGGATCCCGCGGCGCATCCGAGGCGCCGAACAAGCTCGCAGCGCTCGCGAGCTGGCGCGCCACGAGTCCATCACACTGCTCAATCGCCTCGGCGTAGCGGCCGTTCGCGATCGACGCTTCGACGTTGTGGATGAGCGCGTGATCGCCATCGGACCAGAGCTCCGCGAACGAAAGCCCCGCGCCTCGCAGCCCCTCGGCGTGCACGCCTGCTTCGGTCTTCGATCCGATGTTCAAGCCCGCGTGGTTCGAACCCGGCGCCGAAGCCGGTGCCTGCGGGACGAGCGGCGCGAACGGTTTCGGTGGCGGGAAGACCGAGCCACGCGTCCGACTGCGCACCGACTCGGGCGCGCGCGGCCGGCCCGCCGTCGGCGGCGGATGCACGGACGGCGGCGGCGGTGGCCGCACGGACTCGGTCTTCGGCAGGATCGGCGCCTCGGCGGGCGGCGCGATCGCGAGCTGCGCGCTCGACGGCGTCGGCTCTTCCTGCGCCTCGGGGAAGCTCGTGACGGGCAGGGGAGGCGGGCGAATCGCAGCGCTCTTCAGCTCCTCCGGTTCCTCGATGCCCGTGTCGGGCGGCACGCTGCCCCAGGCGCGGCTCGGGGCGACGCGGTTGACCATCGCGGCGCTCACGGGCGGACGATCGCTGCGCGAAGCATCACGCAGCGCTGCGGCGAGCCCTTCCTCGGCCGGATCGTAGGCCTCTGCGGCCGCGGCACGCACCGACTCGGGGATCTGCGACTCGAACGACGCGAGCACGACCTGCGTGATTCGCTCCAGCGTCTCGTACACGCCCATGCCCGTCTTCGCCGACGCGGGCAGGGACGGCGCGCGGAAGCGGTTCAGCATCCGATCGAGCTCCTCCATCGGGAGCACGTCGGGCAGGTCGCGCTTGTTGTGCTGGAAGACGATGGGCATGTCCGCGACGTTCCGGCCCTGATCGGCGAGGTTGTCGCGCAGGTTGTCGAAGCTCTCGAGGTTCGCGTCGGCGCGCGCGATCTGCGAGTCGCTCACGAACACGATGCCGTCGGAGCCCGTGAGCACGAGCTTGCGGGTCGCGTTGAAGTAGACCTGGCCCGGGACGGTGAAGAGTTGCAGCCGCACGTTCATGCCGCGGATCGGCGGCAAGCGCATCGGCAGGAAGTCGAAGTAGAGCGTACGGTCGACGGGCGTCGCGAGCGAGACGAGCTTGCCGCGGTGCTCGGGCTTGGCCGTCGCGTGGATGTACTCGAGCGTGGTCGTCTTCCCGCCGAGCCCCGGGCCGTAATAGACGATCTTGAAGACGAGCTCCCGCGAGAGCGGGTTCACCGACGCCATACGCGAGGCGACGATAGCATCATGGCCACCCGCCGCGTCGAATAAGCCGCAGGATCGAGGCGCTTGCGAGGGGTCGGGACGAACGAAGGGCGGAGAGAGTCGGGATGATCGCGGGGTGAGGCGCGCGAGCTAGCGAACGCCCACGAGGGGACGCGGCACGGCGTCGCCGATGGCCTCGGCCACCGAGAGGGAGAGGGCGACCGTGCCCTTCTTGCCCTGGAAGTAATCGAGGCGGAGCTGGTGGCGGCCGGCCTTGAGGGCCGTCTGCGCCGTGGCTTCCTGAGGCATGTGCACGCCGTCGTTGTCGATGACCTTCGCGCCGTCGATGTAGAGGATCGCGCCGTCGTCGGAGACGAGCTTGAAGAGGTAGGTAGCGTCCTTGGAGATGTCGAACGGGCCTTCGTAGCGGATCCCGAACCACTCTTCCTGGGCGAGGGCGCCGGGGAAGCCGCCCGAGAACTCCTGGCGCTGGACGATGAAGCTGTCGGTGAGCAGCGTTGCGAAGGGGACCATCTTGGAGAAGTCCGGCATCTTCGTCGTCGTGTTGGGGATCACGTACGCGTAGCCCTTGAAGGCGCCGATCGAGCCGTTGCCGAAGGCGATGCGGCCGTTGATGCGCGGCGGCTCGACGGCGGGCTTGGTGGTCCCGGTCTGGGTCGGCGTCGTGGTGGTGGGCCGCTGCGCGTTCGTCGGGCGGGGCATGCCGCGGGACGGCTGCCGCGCCGGCTGCGCTTGCTGCTGCTGGTTCGACGGGGGACGGTTGTTGACGTAGACCGTGCAGCCGCCAAGGGCGACCGCGGAGGCGAGAAGGGCGAGCCGAAGCGAGCTGTGCGACATGGCGTCTCCTGGGGAAGAAATCGATACGAGGCGGTAGACGGTCGGAGACGATTTTGCAATCACCGCTTCGTCTGGAAATCGACTTGCCCGGTCTCCGCCCCACGCCAGGACGAACGCTGCCGGCTCTGATCGAGCTCGCGCCACGTCGGAGAGAGCTGCGCCAGGACGAGCGAAGCCACACACGTGAGCAGGCCGAGCACCGCGGCGACGTTCATCCCGAGGTCCGATTTCCCGTCCCGGCTGGAAACACGCACGGGCTTGGCAAAAATCACGCCGAGGAGGATGCCGGCGGCGAGGCCGCCCAGGTGGGCGATGTTGTTGATGACCACACCAACGTTGGCCTGGTTGACGGCGAAGCCGAACACCACGTTGAGGAGCACGGCCTGCAGGGCGAAACGCTTCCACTGCGGGTTTCGCTGTCGGTACAGCATCCCGAGCACGAGCCCCATGATTCCGAAGACGGCGCCGCTCGCGCCCGCCGTGAGCCCCCCGCCCGAGGGATCGAAGAACAACGTGTAGGCCATCGAGGCGACGAACCCGAAGACGCCCGTCACGACGTAGGTGAGGAGCAAGCGCGCCGGCCCCACGGCAGGCTCGGCGATCCGGCCGAGCCACGAGAGCACGAACATGTTGCCGAGCAGGTGCAGGGCGCCGAAATGCACGAATATCGCCGAGACGAGGCGCCACGGCTCCGCGAAGACGAGCAGCACGTGGAGCGCCCCGAACCGGAGGGTGTCGATCGGCGCCGGGCGAAGCAACGCCGAGAGCCCGTCCTCGGAGCCCCCAGCGCGGAGCGCGACGTAGATTTGCGCCGCGAAGACCAGGATCGTGAGTCCAAGCACGAGCTTCGAGGCGAGCAAGGCTTCCGGGTCGAGGCGCGCGCCGAAGCGATCGAGCGAGCGAGCGACGGTGGAGAGCGCCTGCCCGCAGCGCACGCAGCGATCGAAGCCCGCACCGTTCAGCGCGCCGCAGCGCGCACAGGGCACCGCCTTCGTCCGCGAGGAGTGAGCTTCTTCTGCCAAGTCGACGCTCCCTTGGTGGAAATTCCGGCCTTTCCCGCGAGAAAATCCGTTCGAGGCCGGACGATGGGCCGCGTGACCGCGCGCCGGGGCTCAATGTGGTGGCGATCGCCCGTAAGGTCGAGCGGCAAAGGCCGTTCTCCAGGCGTGCAAGCGTTAGCTCTCGCGTTCCGTCCGCTCGCGCCGCCCGCCCAGGATCCGATGGCGGCGCTCTTGCTCGCGGTCGGGCTCGGTCGTGCGAAGCCGTCGCCGGTCCAGGCTGTGCGGCCGAGGCCGAGTCCAGGTATGGTGGCGTCCGTGGCCGTTGCGCGTACGGATCTCGAAGCAGAGCGCGAGCTCTGCGAGCGCGCGAAGGCCGGCGATCGCGCGGCGCTCGGGCAGATCCTGCGTCGCTACGGTCCGATCCTCTACCGCTCGGTGCTCCTGCCGCGTCTCGGGCGCGAGGCGCTCGCGCAGGACGCGCTCGCCGAGACGTACGCGCGCGTCGTCGAGCGGTTTCATCAGTTCCAGTGGCAAGACGCGGGCGTCTACCCGTGGCTGCGCGTCGTGGGCTTGCGGATCGCGTACGACATCCTGCGATCACGCAAGCGCGAGACGCTGTACGAGCCCGACGATCTGCAGCGCGAGATCGACGCGGCGGAGGCCGATCCTTCGACGAACGGGGAGGCGGAGCTCTGCGAGAAGCGCGACCTCGCCGAGGCGCGTGCGCGGGTCGAGGCGGCGCTGCGATCGATCCATCCGCGGTACGCCGAGGCGATCCGGCTGCGCGTGCTCGAGGAGCGATCCCGCGAAGAGGTGGCGAGCGCGCTCGGCGTGACGGTCTCGACGTTCGACGTGGTGCTGCACCGCGCGCTCGCAGCGCTGAAGAAGGCGATCGACGTGCCTCGCGTGGCCGAGGGCAAGCTCGCGTCGAGGGAGGCTCCGCGATGAAAAGGGAGCACAAGCTCAGGCTGGTGCGTCCGGACGAGCGCGTCTCGTTCGAGGACGAGCCGCCGCCGTCGCCCGAGGAGCTCGCGGAGGCCGAGGCGCTCCGCGCGTCGCTCGAGAAGGGAGAGCACCCGCTCGCCGTGGTGCTGCGATCGGCGAGCGCGCCGGCATCGCTCGACGATGCGCTGAACGATGCGTTGATCGAGCGAGCGCTCGGCAAGAGCGAGACGCGCGCCGAGAGCGAGGACGAGCCACCGACGGCCTCCGAGCGCGCGGGGGCCGCGAAGCTGCGTGACGCGCTCGACGCGCCTCGCGGCGAGGAGCGGACGGTGCCGCTCGCGGAGCTCGCCGAGGCACTCGTCGCGGCGCACAGGCCGCGCTCGATCGAGCCGCTCCGCAACGAGGCGCTCATCGCGCGTGCGCTCGGACGAACGTCCGCGCAGCCGCGCAAGGGGCGCGTGCTGTCGGTCGTCACGGCGGCGGTCGTCATGGCGGCCGCGGCGGCTGCGGGCTTCGTGCTCACGCTGCGTCCTTCGGCAGAGAGCACAGTCGCAGAGGCGCCGGAGCTTCAGCGATCGCGCTCAGCAGGCGAGCTCTTCGACACGCCGTTCCCGCGTGTGGGCGGTGCGTCGGCGCGTGTCGATCGCATCGCGAGCGCGCGCGCCACGGAGCTCCGTCAGAACCGCTTCGCCTTGTGGGGTGTGCGATGACGCGCCGCTCGGTGAAGATGGCGATCGTGGCGATCGGGCTCGCGGTGATGGGCACGCTCGGCGTGAGCTGCGCGCGTTCGGAGCGCGCGGCGACGCAGCCTTCGGCATGCGAGCCCGGTGCCGCGCCGGTCGTCGACTCGGTGCTGCTCGCGTTCCTGTCCAAGGCGCGCGCCGCGCATCACAAGGCCGATCTCGCGGAGGCCTCGGGCGACGTGGCGGGCGCGATCGCCTCGCTCGAATCGCTCACGAGCGGCGCGCGTCCCGGCGGCTCGACGCCGCTGTCCGAGGCGAGCGAGGTTCTCTCCGACACGTACGCGCGCCTCGCCGATCTGCGCAGCGCGCAGAGCGAGTTCGACGTGGCGCTGCGCGACGTCGATGCGGGGCTCGCGCTGGCGAAGGAGACGACGTACTTCCGCGGTCATCTCTTCGAGGTGCGTGGGCTCGTCGAGGAGCGGCGCGCGAAGTCGATGCCCGAGGGCGAAAGTCGAGAGCGCGCGCGCAAGGCCGCGATGGATGCGTTCGACGAGGCCGTGCGGATCCAGGACCAGGTGATCTCCTCGGCGCTCGGCGACGCGGGCCCGCGCTGAGCACGCGCGTGGCGAGCGAGGACCCCGTCGCCGACGTCCGTGAGGGGGGGACGTGGACCCCGCGGCAACGCCTGAAGAACGACGTCGTGTACGTGCTCGTGCGGGCGCTCCTCGCTTTCGCGTTGCTCCTGCCGCGGCGTGTCCTCCGCGCCGCTTGTCGCGCCCTCGGGGGCGTCGCGTACGCCGTCCTGCCGCGCACGCGGCGCATCGTCGCGGCGAGGCTCGAAGCCGGACTCGGGAGATCGAAGGTTCGTGCTCAAAGCGTCTTCACGACCGTCGCGGGGATGCTCGCGGACACGCTCGATCTCCTGCGACCGGGCGAGCGCGCGGGGGCGCGGCTCTCGCTCGATCCGACGTCGCGCCGCGTGTTCGCGGACGCGCTCGCCGAGGGACGCGGTGTGGTGTTCGTCGCGGCGCACCTCGGGCCCTGGGAGCGCATGGCCGCGCTCCTCGTCGAGGAGGGTTTTCCCGTGGCCACCGTCGCGCGCGAGAGCTACGACCCGCGCTTCACCGAGCTCTACGAGCGACTGCGTCGTCCGCGCGGCGTTCGTTCGCTCTACCGAGGCCGGCGCGGCGTCGCGCTCTCCATCGCGCGCGAGCTCGCGGAAGGCCGCGCCGTGGGATTTCTCGTCGACATCCCCGCGCGTGTGCCCTCCACCACCCGACGCCTCTTCGGCGCCGATGTCCTCGTCCCGATCGGGCCCGCGCGCATCGCGCTCGCGCGTCGATCTGCGGTGGTGGTGGGCACGTGTGCGCCTCCCGCGCCCGCGCCGACCACCTCGGGTTCGTCGCACCCGATCGTCTTGATCTCCCGGGTTTCCCTGGACGATCTTGGGCCGGAATCTTGCGCCGAGGACGTTCTCGTGACGAGAATCACGGCCGAGCTCGAACGACGCATCGCGGCATGGCCGGAGGCGTGGCTCGGGAGCTTCGTGCCTCCCGGGCGTCCGGCTGCGTTGCGGGGCGCGCTCGATCCTCACTAGACTGCATGCTCGGTTCCGCGTCCGCTACGTCCGGTTTCCCCATGGTGCGTGTTCCTAGGCCGGTGCCCGGGTGCGACATCAAGTCGCTGCCGCTCAGGCCCGACGAGGCTTACCTGCTCTCGCGCATCGACGGCGTGGTGAGCGAGCGTGAGCTCTCGCTCATCACCGGTCTCTCGCAAGCCGAGGTGACGACCGCGCTGGATCGGCTCTTCGTGCTCGGCGCCGTCGACTTCAACGAGCCGACGGCGCCCGTGTCCCGCCGCGCGCACCCGAGCGTGGCGCCGTCCTCGGGAGCCACGTCCACCCGAGGAACCGAGGGCCCGTCGAGCCGCACGTTCGAAGGAGGCTTCCGCGCGGGTCCGTCGTCGCGGAGGTTCGAAGGGACCGTCGACGCTCCGCCCGCGAGCCGCCGGAGCTTCGAGCCGCTCGCGGATCTACCGCCGCCGACCCGGCGCAGCATCGAGCTCTCGGCCGAGCGACGCAGCGGCGCCGACACGGGCGTCGAGCCGCCGCCCGCGACGCGTCGCGCGATCGACCTCACGGTCGAGCAGCCGCGGATCGTCGATCCGGAGCTCGAAGAGCCCGTCGATCTCGATCACGCGAAGAAGAAGCGGGTCCTCGAGCTCTACGACGCGCTCGACGAGCGCAACCACTACGAGCTGCTCGGGGTGAGCATCGACGCGGACAAGAAGCAGATCAAGAGCGCGTACTGGGTGCTCGCGCCGGAGTTTCACCCCGACAAGTACTTCCGGAAAAAGCTCGGCACGTACAAGCAACGGATCGAAGCGATCTTCGACAGGCTCACGCTCGCGCACGACGTGCTCACGTCGAAGCAGCGCCGCGCGGAGTACGACACGTACCTCGAGCAGACGCGGCGAAACCGGACGATGGCCGCGCTCCTCGAGCACGATCCGGCCGACATCCCCGCGGTCGTCGCGGCGGCCGAGGATGCGCCGGGGAACGGGCCGCCGACGTTGCCCGGACGCCTCGTGGGCACGAAGCTCGCGTCGACCCCGATACGGCGCACGGTGGCCGACGCTGGCGGCACGTCCCCCGCGCCCGCGACGCCCCCTACGCCGACGAATGATCCCTTCCGCCGATACGACTCGACGCGGAACGAGGCGCGGCGTCTGCAGCTCGATCGGTACGTGCTGGCGGCGAAGGTGGCGCTCGAGCGGAAGGATCTCGCCGCCGCCGCGAACGCGTATCGGCTCGCGGTGGCCCTTGCGCCCGAGGACGACGCTCTCGCGCGCAAAGCGGTCGAGATCCAGCAGCAGGCGGCGGCGGAGCTCGCGGAGGGCTTCTTGCGTCAGGCCGAGTACGAGGCCAGCCAGGGGCGCTGGTCGGAGGCGGCCATGAGCTTCGCGAATGTCTGCAAAGCGAGGGGAGACGACCCCCGGCCGCACGAGCGTGTCGCGTTTTGCACGCTCAAGACCGGCCAGAACAACCGGCGCGCCATCGATTTCGCCCGCCGCGCGGTGAAGCTTTCACCTGGTGTCGGCGAGTACAGGCTCACCCTGGCGCGGGCTTACATGGCCGCCGGGCTGGAGACGAGCGCGCGGGTCGAGATGGAGCGCGCCGCCGAGCTTTCGCCGAACGATGCTAGGATACGCGAGGCGATCGCGCAGCTTCGCGCACAGATGAAGAAACCAGACGGCGCCGATCCCGAGAAATGATCCCCGGCGGCAGCGGTCTCGCCGTACTTTGGCACGTCTCTCCCCGGCACCCCCCTCCACGGAGCACCTGAATCGATGGAGCGCGTCATCGGAATCGATCTCGGCACCACGAACTCGTGCGTGGCCATCGTCGAGGACGGCGTACCGACCGTCATCCCGAACCGCGGCGGTTACAAGACGACCCCTTCGATGGTGGCGATCACCGAGGCCGGCAAGCGCCTCGTCGGTCACATCGCGAAGCGGCAGGCAATCACGAACGCGGAGAACACGGTCTACGCCGCCAAGCGCCTCATCGGGCGCAAGTTCTCCTCGTCGCAGGTCAAGCACGCGACGCTCTCGGCGTCGTACCGGATCGTCGAGGGGCCGCACGGCGACGTGCGGATCCAGCTTCGGGACAAGACGTACTCGGTCCCCGAGATCAGCGCGATGGTGCTGCAGGAGATGAAGCTCTTCGCGGAGGACTACCTCTCGGAGCCCGTCACGAAGGCCGTCATCACCGTGCCCGCGTACTTCAACGACGGCCAGCGCCAGGCCACGAAGGACGCGGGGCAGATCGCGGGGCTCGACGTCATCCGCATCGTCAACGAGCCCACGGCCGCCGCGCTCGCGTACGGCTTCGAGCGCAACGTCGAGAAGACGATCGCGGTCTTTGATCTCGGCGGCGGCACGTTCGACATCTCCATCCTGGAGATCGGCGCGGGCGGCGTGTTCAAGGTCATCGCCACCGCGGGCGACACGTTCCTCGGCGGCGAGGATTTCGACGCGCGGATCATCGACTGGCTCGTGCAGGGCTTCCGCGATCAGACGGGCGTCGATCTCAGGCAGGATCGCATGGCGCTGCAGCGGCTCAAGGACGCCGCCGAGAAAGCCAAGTGCGAGCTCTCGGGCGTGCGCGAGACCGAGATCAACCTGCCGTTCATCATCTCGAGCGGGCGCAACGAGGCCCTGCACCTCCAGCGCACGCTCACGCGCGACGCGATGGAGTCGCTCTCGGGCGATCTCGTCGAGCGCTGCATCGAGATCTGCCGCCAGACGCTGGACGACGCGCGCATCGAGCGCGAGGAGATCGAGGACGTGATCCTCGTCGGCGGCATGACGCGCATGCCGCGCGTGCAGGACGCGGTGCGCCAGTTCTTCGGCCGCGAGCCTTGCAAGGGCGTGCATCCCGACGAGGTCGTCGCGCTCGGCGCGGCCGTGCAGGGTGCCGCGCTCGTCGACGAGTCGAAGCAGATGGTGCTGCTCGACGTCACGCCGCACGCGCTCGGCATCATGACGCACGGGTCGAACTTCGACGAGCTCATCCCGATGAACACGACCGTGCCCACGAGCCGGTCGAAGATCTTCACGACGAGCCGCGACAACCAGACGGCCGTGAAGATCCTGGTCATGCAGGGCGAGAGCGCGCAGGCCGAGGGCAACGAGCTGCTCGGCGAGTTCGTCCTGACGGGGCTCCGGCGCGCGCCGAAGGGTCAGGTCGAGATCGAGGTGACGTTCGCCATCGACAGCGACGGCATCGTCTCCGTTGGCGCGAAGGACCTCGAGACCGGCCAGCAGCAGTCGATCCAGGTCACGGCTTCCAGCGGCCTCACGAAGGAGGAGGTCGGCGCGATGATGGAGGCCGCCAAGGAGTACCTCGTCGAGCGTCGCTCGAACGACGAATTTGAAGGGGTCAAGCAGGAAGCCGAGAAGGTCATCGTGGACATCGAAAAGATGTTCCCGAAGGTACAGGCCATCGTTCAGTCCAGCGATTTCGGGCGTGACGCCATCGAGAAGGCGCGCGCCATCCTCGAGCGTTGCCGCGATGCGATCGCCCGCAAGGATTTGACCGCGCTTCGTGGTCAGATGGACTCGCTCGCCCGCACGCACCGCATGTTCAAGGGCGTCATCGCCAGGCCGCAGGGGTGAGCACGGCGCGACGCTTTTTCGGGGTGTGATGTCGCAAAAGCCTCCCGAACGATCGAACGAAGAGACCGGAGACGAGGGACCGGGCCCGGAAGGCAAGGGCCCCGCGGATCGCGGCGCGCGCAAGCCCGTCGTGCCGCGTGGCCTCGGCCTCGCCGGCGACACCGTGCGTCCGCCGCAGCCCGTGGTCTCGTTCGGCGACGCCGAGCCGCTGCCGGACTTCATCCAGGATCGCGAGACGTTGCCGCCGCCCATCCCGATGGAGCAGCTCGTCGAGCAGATGATGAAGCCCGACGTGGAGGAGGAGCCACGCGGGTTCTCCGCGGCCTCCGAGACGATCCCGCCGCCGGCGAGCGACGTGGACACGGTGCGGCCGCGCGGTGACGACGCGAAGACGATCCCGCCGCGCGGCGACGACACGATCCCGCCGCGACCGCTCCACGAGGCGAAGACGGTCCCGCCGAGCGGCGACGATACCGAGCCGCCGCAGCGGGACGACGCGAAGACGATGCCGCCGCGCGCCGACGACACGGTCGACATGCGGCAGGACGATCTCGCCACGATGCCGCCGCCGCTGCTCGATCAAGACACGCTCCCGGGCGTGGCGCCGAACCTGCTCGAGGAGCACGAGCCGCTCTACCGCGGCATCGCCGCGCGCGAGTCGTCGTCGTCGCTCACGGCGCGGGCCCTCGACACGGCGGAGGCCGTGTTCGAAGAGCTCGGCGTGGAGCTCTTCCGCGCGAGAGACACGCTCGAGACCGAGCCGCCGCCGCGCAAGCTCGAGACCGAGCCGCCGCGCAAGCTCGAGACCGAGCCGCCACGTTCGCGCCCGGTGGAAGAGCCTCCGCGCTCGCGCCCCGCGGAAGAACCTCCGCGCTCGCGGCCCGTGGAAGAGCCTCCGCGCTCGCGCCCCGCGGACGAGCCCGTGCGCGCGCGTGTGCCCGCGCCTCCGCCGACGCCCGAGGAGACGCCGCGTCCTCGCGCGATGGTCGACGATCGTCCGCGTCTCTCGCCGCGCCTCACGCCTACGCGCACCGTAAAACCCACGTTGGACGCACCGCCGCCTCCGCCGGCGCCGAGCAGCGCGGCGGGTCGTCCGGGCTCGCATCGTCGGCGCGGATCGGAGACGGGAACACGCAGCAGCGAGTCGGTCATTTCGAGCGAGCGCTCCTCGCCCGTGCAGCACGTGCCCGCGAGCGAGCGGCTCAACGAGGTGCGGTCGCGGTACGAGGCCGGGGATCATCGCGGCGCGCTCGCGCTCGCGGAGGCGATCCTCGCGGACGCGCCGGACAACATCGGCGCGCTCAGCTACGCCGAGAGCTCGCGGCAGATCTTGAAGCAGAAGTACATGGCGCGCATCGGCGACATGAGCCTCGTCCCGCGCCTTCGGGCCTCCATCGAGGAGCTCGCGCGTGGCCTCGACGAGCGCGGGCGCCTCGTCGTCGCGTCGATCGACGGTGTGGCCTCGATCGAGGACATCATCGGCGGCGCGGGCCTGCCGACGATCGAGGTGCTGCGGGTCGTCCACGATCTGCTCGTGGCGCAGAAGCTCGAGCTCGTGACGTTCTCGAGAGGAAGACGATGAGCAAGCGGCAGGGGGGGCGGGGCGCGTGGGGTCGGACGCTCCTCGCCATCTTGGTGGGCCTCGGCGCGACGTACGGAGCCGCGCTCGCAGCGACCTCCGGCGTCTCGGCGGAGCCTGCGGGCGCGACGGGCGTCGAGCTCGCCGAAGCCGTCGTTCCGCCGAGCACCGCAGGCTCCGGCGCGCTGCCGGCGTTCGCCGCCGAGCCCATGGCCGCGCACGCTGATCCTGTCGCGAGTTACACGCTGCGCGCCTCGTTCGATCCGAAGCTCCACCAGGTGCGTGGCGAGGGCACGATCGTCTGGCGCAACGCCTCGCGCATCCCGCAGCGCGAGCTCTGGCTGCACCTCTACCTGAACGCCTTCAAGAACGAGAAGACGAACTACATGCGACAGCGCGCGCGCGGCTTCCGTGGTGGCGGCGCGCTCGCCGACTACGGCTGGATCCGCGTCTCGAAGCTGTTCGCACGCGAGCTCGACACGGAGCTCTGGGACAAGGCCGATCGGCACACGCCCGGCGATCCCGACGATGAGACTGACATCCGCGTCCCTTTGCCGCGCGCGATCGAGCCCGGCGAGACGCTCACGCTCGACGTCGCGTTCGTCTCCGATCTGCCGAGCGTCACGCTGCGGACCGGGTTCGACGAGAGCTTCCACATGGTCGCGCAGTGGTTCCCCAAGCTCGCGAAGATCGAGCCCGACGGGCGCTGGGCGCACTTCCCGTTCTATCGCTTCTCGGAGTTTTACGCCGACTACGGCAACTACGACGTCACCATCGACGCGCCCGAGGGCTACGTCGTCGGCGCGACCGGCAGGCTCGACAAGGAGAGCGCGAAGGACGGCCGTGTCGAGCGCCGTTTCCTGCAAGAGGACGTGCACGACTTCGCGTTCACCGCGTGGGATCACTTCCGCGAGGTCACGGCGACGACAGCGGACGGCGTCGCGCTCCGTTGCCTCTATCCGCCGGGCTTCGATCGCGTCGCGACGATCGAGCTCGACGCGGTGCGGTTCGGTCTCGAGCACTTCGGCGCGGCGTACGGAAAGTATCCGTACGGCACGGTCACGATCGTGCATCCGCCGCCCGGCGCCGGCGAGGCCGGGGGCATGGAGTACCCCACGCTGATCACCACGGGCGGCGCGTGGTGGACGCCCGAGACGGGCGCGCGCGCCATCGAGGGCGTGACGATCCACGAGCTCGGGCATCAGTGGTTCTACGGGCTCGTCGCGACGAACGAGCATGCCTTCCCGTTCCTCGACGAGGGCCTCAACTCGTACGCCGAAGGCGAGTCCATGGAGGCGCGCTGGCCCTCGAACTCGGCGCTCCGCTTGCCCGGCGGCTTCAGCGTCGCGCTCCCCGCGGCCTACCGCGTCGCCGCCGCCGAGGTCGAGCACAACGAGGCCGTCGCGCAGTCTGCCGCGCGTTTCGCGAGCGGCAGCGACTACGGCTCGCTCGTCTACTCGCGCACGGCGACGATCTTGAACACGCTCGCCGGCGTCTACGGCCCCGATCGCGTCCGCGAGGCGATCGGCCGGTACACGCGCCGCTACCGCTTCCGCCACCCCGGGCCCGAGGAGCTCCTCGGCATCATTCGCGACACGATGGGTCCCGACGCCGAGCTCGCCACGCGTCAGGCAGTCTTCGAGCGCGGCTGGGTCGACTACTCGGTCGCCGAGATCAGCTCGAGCCGCATGGATCCGCTCGGCGGCATCTTCGGCGATCCGGACAAACCTTCGGCCGCGCCCGTGCTCGACACGTACGGCTACCGCGGCCGTGTCCTCGTCCGGCGCCGCGGCACGCTCGTCTTCCCCGTCGACATCGATCTCGTGATGGCCGATGGCTCGACGAAGCGCGTGCGCTGGGACGGCAAGGGCGTCACGCACGAGGTCGACTACGAGGGCGAGCGCGAGCTCGTCGCGGCCGTCATCGATCCCGAGCATCGCGTGCTGCTCGACGACGACCTCTTGAACAACGCGCAGAGCCAGCGAGGCGGCGGGCCCGGTTCGCGGGTGCTCGAGCGCGGCGTGTTCGGCGCCGAGCTCCTCCTCTGGCTCCTCGCTCCGTGAGCACCATGAACCACGCGCAAGGCACGATCGAAGAGAGACCTCTCGCGCGCAAGCGCCCCGGGGTGGTGCTGCTCGCCTACGCCTTCCGCCTCGTCGCGGCCTTCGTGCTCGCGTGGCCCTTCGCCGTCACGCTCGGTGGCGCCGTCTCCGGTTATCCGCGCGGAGATGCCGTCCTCTTCGATCAAGGCGGCATGCTCCTCCTCGAAGCGCTGCGCCGTTCGGCCGGCGCCCTCAGGCCGGCGACGTCGAGCTCGCTCTTGCTCTTCGTCCTCGTCTGCTTCCTGAGCCTCTTGCCGCTCGCCGCGCTCCTCGGCGCGCTCGGCGCGAAGGGTCGCATCACCGCGCGTGATCTCGGCGCGTGGGCCCTCCGCCCGATCGGCACCTTCTCGCTCTTGCTCGGCGCGGCGGCGATCGTGGAGGCGATCCTCGGCGGCATCGCGATCGGCATCGGCAACGCCGTCGCGCGCAGGGAGACGATCGACCTGCGCGCCGCCGATCAGATCCGCGTCGGCTTCGTCGCGGGCGCGCTCCTCCTCGTCCTCTTCGTCTCCGTCTTCCACGACCTCGCGCGTGTCGCGACCGTGCGCGGCGAGCTTGGCTTTCGCGCCTCCATCAAGCGCGCCTTTGCCGCCTTTCGCAGCGCGCCGCTCTCGCTCCTCGCAGGCTGGTCCTGGCGCGCCGCGCTCGGTGCCGTGCTCCTCGGCGCCGCGCTCGTCGTCGCCTCCCGCCTCGGTGTCGAGCGCAAGTCGCAGGTCGTCGCCGGATTCTTGGTGCACCAAGCATCCGTGCTGGCGGTCTTCTTCCTCCGCGCGTCCTGGCTCGCGGCGGCCATCCGCCACGTCGATCGCGTCTTGCCGAAGACCACGACCGGGCCTGTCGTCCCGGCCTTGCTCCCCGAGTCCCCCGCCGAAGACGACGCCGAGCCCCCCGCGCCGCTCGGGCTCCTCGCTCCAAACCCCGAGGAAAACCCTTCGGCCGAGGCTCTGGACCCGGTGCCCGTTCGCCCCGAAGAAAAAGTTGTCGCGGAAGAACGATTGGACGCTTGACTTGGGAGACGATCCGCGTAACGTACGCGGTCCGCGGAGCTCGCGAGAGCCAACGCGGAGAACGCCCAGGTAGCTCAGTTGGTAGAGCAGCGGATTGAAAATCCGCGTGTGGTTGGTTCGATTCCGACCCTGGGCACTACGTTTCGATTCTAGACGCTGCCTCCCCATCGAGGCGGCGTCCGTCGAGAGCATCACGTCATCCGTGTGACGGCGATGCAGCCTTTCCCCGGCTGATGCAGAATGCAGACGGCCGGGAGGGCTCAAGTTGTTGCCCTCTCCGGCGCTGGCTCGGGTTCTTTGCTTGGCGCGCGGCGCCGGGAGAGAGGCAGCAACATGAGAGGCAAACACGCGGTTTGCGTGGGGATCGGCGCGACCTTCGCCATCCTCGTCGGGCTTTCTGCGGGCGCTTGTGGCGGGGGCGGCAGCTCCACGCCCACGGGTTCGGCCGGCTCCGCCGGCACGGCGCAAGGCGGCATGGGTGGCCAGGGCGGCACGGGTGGCGATGGCGTCGGCGGCAGCATCTTCACGGGTGGCGGACCGCCTTGCTCGAACCTCGAGTGCCAGCAGGTGAACTGCGCCGGCGGCGCCAAGACCACGGTGAGCGGCAAGGTCTTCGATCCGGCCGGCAAAACGCCGCTCTACAACGTCACCGTCTACATCCCGAACGAGCCCCTCAAGCCCCTCCCCGAGGGCGCGAGCTGCGATCAATGCGGCTCCGTGCTTTCCGGTGACCCGGTGGTCACCGCGCTCACGGACACCGAGGGCAAGTTCGTCCTGGAAAACGTTCCGGTCGGCAAGGACATCCCGCTCGTGATCCAGGTCGGCAAGTGGCGCCGGGAAATCGTGCTGCCCGAGGTCACCGAGTGCGTCGACAACGCGCTCACCGATCCCCAGGTCACGCGCCTGCCGCGCAACCAGTCCGAGGGTCATCTCCCGCGGATCGCGCTCACCACGGGCGGCGCCGATCCGCTCGAGTGCCTTCTGCGCAAGATCGGCATCGACGACGCCGAGTTCACGCCTGCCGACGGCCCTGGCCGCGTCCAGCTCTTCGCGGGCCCGGGCGGCTCGAGCAAGTACGCCTCGTCGCTCAACAACGGTGCCAACTTCGCCGCCGCGACCACGCTCTGGGGCACGCTCGAGAGCCTCCAGAAGTACGACATCGTCCTCATGGCCTGCGAGGCCAACCAGAACCCCGGGCAGAAGCCCGAGTCCGCGCGGCAGGCTCTGTTCGACTACGCCTCGCAGGGCGGACGCATCTTCGCCTCGCACTGGCACAACTACTGGCTCGAAGAGGGCCCCGATCCCTTCCCGCAGACGGCGGTCTTCAACCACCAGTCCGACCTCGCGAACCCCTTCACCGCGAAGATCGACGACACCTTCCCCAAGGGCGCCGCGCTCCGCGACTGGCTCGTCAACGTGAACGCCTCGACCACCGCTGGCGAGCTCGTCATCAAGGAAGGACAACACACGGTCGACGAGGTCAACCCGGCCATCTCGCGCCGCTGGATCTACGGAGAAAACCCGGGCTCGGTCCAGTACCTCACGTTCAACACGCCGATCGGCGTCGCCGAGGAGAACCAGTGCGGGCGTGTCGTCTTCAGCGACATCCACGTCTCGTCGGGCGACGAGATCGGCGTCGCGTTCCCGAGCGGGTGCAAGACGACGGATCTCTCGCCGCAGGAGAAGGCGCTGCTCTTCATGCTCTTCGACCTCTCGGCTTGCGTGCAGCCCGACGACGAGCCGCCCATCCCGCCGAAATGAGGCTGGCGCCGGATCCCTGCTCGACTAAGGGAGGGCGGGTATGCGGATCGTCTCGTCCCTCCCGTCGATCGTCGCGGCCGTCGTGTTTTTCGCCGCGTGTTCCGCCGCCACACCCGAGCCCGTGACGGCCGGCCCGCCGCCGGCGCCGCCGCCCCCCGCGCCGCCCCCCGCGGCCGCCGTCCCCACCGACAAGCCCGCGGACGCGACGCCCGCAGACACGACCGCGAAGCCCGCCGAACCTCCGCCGGCCACGAGCGCCATGGCCACGCCCGCGCCCACGCCCGTGCCTTCCGCCGAGCCTTCCGCGTGTCCTCCCGACATGAAGCTCGTCGAGGGCGAGTACTGCACGGAGGTCGAGCACAAGTGCAAGAAGAGCTGGTTCGACAAATCGAACAAGAAGACGGTCTGCGAGGAGTTCGAGCCCACGAGCAAGTGCGTCGGCAAGAAGGTGAAGAAGCGCTACTGCGTCGACACCTATGAATGGCCGAACCAGAAGGGCGTGCGGCCCGAGGTGATGAACCGCTTCCACCAGGCGCAGATCAAGTGCGCCTCCGTGGGCAAGCGCATGTGCACCGAGTCCGAGTGGAACTTCGCCTGCGAGGGCCCCGAGATGAAGCCCTTCCCGCACGGCTACGTCCGCGATGCAGCCAAGTGCAACGGCGACCACCTCTGGGACGATCCCAACATGAAGAAGGTCGCCGCGCGTGACGGAGACGAGCTCGCGCGCCTCTGGAAGGGCGTGCCGAGTGGCTCCCAGCCGAACTGCATCAGCGACTTCGGCGTTGCCGACATGCCGGCCAACACCGACGAGGTCGTCGCGAGCGAGCAACCCAAGGGCTCACGCCACGCGCTTTACGACAGCGTCCACACCGGCGGCCCTTGGTACAAGGGCGTCCGCAATCAGTGCCGCCCCAAGGTCTACACGCACGACGAAGACTTTTATTACTACTTCTTGAGCTTCCGCTGCTGCGCCGAGGCGGACGGCAAACCCACCGATCCGCGCACGCCGTGGCAGGCCCGGGACAAGTGGACGATCCAGAAGGTCGAGAAGCGGGCCGGGTTCACCATCGCCGAGATGCAGAAGAAGCTCGAGGCGAAGAAGCAGGGCCAGTGCACCTGCGCCGCGCAAGACATCCTCTGCAAGACCATGTGCGGCACGTTGCTCGGCCCCGGCGCCGTCGACGCGAAGCACTGACCGCCCAGTCAGTCGTGTCGCCGTTTCACCCACCCGAGGCGCGGATCGCCGGGGGTTTGTGGCGCGCGCGCCAAAGGTGTACCTTGGCGATCCCATGTCGGAGTCCCAGGACGTCCCCGAGCGCCTCGGTCGCTACGAGATCGTAGAGCGACTCGCGTCCGGCGGCATGGGTGAGGTCTTCATCGCGCGTTTCGTCGCGCCCGGCGGCTTCGTCAAACCGGTGGCGGTCAAGCGCATCCATCCGCATCTCGCGGAGGACGAGACCTTCATCCACATGCTGCACGACGAGGCCAACGTCGCTGCGGCGATCCGGCACCCGAACATCATTTCGACGATCGACGTCGGCTTCGAGGCCGGAAACCACTTCGTCGTCCTCGACTACGCGAACGGCGACCCGCTGCAGCGCATGCTGCGCGACATCCGGAAGAACCACAGCGCGGCGTTTCCCGACTGGATGGTCGCCTGGATCGGCGCCGAGGTCGCCTCCGCGCTGCACGCCGCGCACGAGGCCAAGAACCTCGAAGGCGAGTCGCTGGAGATCATCCACCGCGACGTTTCGACCTCGAACGTGATCCTCTCGGACGCGGGTCACCCCATGCTCTTCGACTTCGGCGTGGCGAAGGCGAAACAGCGCATGGTGCAGACGTCGCACGGCGAGCTGAAGGGCAAGCTCCCGTATATGGCCCCCGAGACGTTCCGCGGTGAGGCCGTGGATCGGACCGTCGACGTTTTCAGCCTCGGCGTGATGCTCTACGAACTCTGCACGGGCAACTCGCCCTTCGCGCGGAACTCGGATCTCGAAACGATCATGGCCCTGCAGAGCGCGGTCGTGGAGCCGCCGAGCCGCGTGCGCGACGCGATCCACGACTCGCTCGATCCCATCGTGATGCGCACGATGGCGCGTGATCGCGCCGAGCGATATCCGACGGCCCTCGCCGTGGAGAACGATCTCCGCGCCTGGGCGCGCGCCCGTGGCGCCCCGCACGACGCCGCCTCGGCCGCGGCGTGGATCGCCGAGACCTTTCCCGAGCGGTGCGCGTTCCGGAAGGCCTTGCTCGCGCGCGTGGCGAGCAACGCGCCGCGATCGCAGATGATCTCGTCGCCGCGCATCAACACACTGACGCCGGGCGCGTTCACGCCGCCCTCGCGTCCCCCCGGGCAGCTTCAGACGCCGACGCCCGGGCTGGTCTCGCACACCCCCGCGCCCCTCTCCGGAATGACGCCGGCGCCGAGCAGCTACGTGCCGTTCGGCCCGGAGCCGAGCGTCACGTCGAGCTCGTCGATCCCGGGGGTCGCGCCGAGCGACCCGCATGCGCTCGGGCAGGAGTTTCCTCCGCCGCGGAGCTCCGCGTCGAGGATGCCCGTCTTTCTCGGCGTGCTCGTCACGCTGGTCCTCGGCTGCGTCGCGTTCTTCGTTCTCGGCGCGCGAGGTGGCGACGACACGACTGCGGCCGCGGCGCCCCCGTCGGCCGTCTCGCCCGTGCCCGAGCCCTCTGCGATTCCGGCGGCTCTCACCGCGCCCTCGTCCTCGGCCGCGCAAGAGCCGCTGGCCGCGTCCGCCAAGCCCTCCGCGAAGCCTGGCGCGACGGCCCCGAAGGCGGGCGGGGCGCCTCCGCCTCTGAAGAAGGGCGGACCTCTCGTTCGGAGTTACGACTGATGCGTCGTTCGCCGTTGCGATGGCTCTCCATCGCCCCTGTCGTCGCTTGCTTGCTCGTCGCGCCTGCCGTGCTCGGCGCGGGCCCTGCCAAACCCACGCCCGAACAGCGCGAGGCGCGCGCCCTCTTCGACCAGGGCCTCGCGCTCAGCGACGAGGGCAAATGGTCCGAGGCCCTCGAGGCCTTCCGCAAGTCGGACGACATCAGCCCTTCGACGAACGTCCGCTTCAACATTGCCGCCTCGCTGCGCGCCCTCGGCCGTTACGTCGAGGCCCGTGACACCCTCGACGGCGCGGTCGCCGACGCCGAGGCGCGCAAGGTGCCCATCAAGCCCGCGCTGAAGACCGAGATAGACAAGCTCCGCGAGGACGTCACCACGAAGATCGTCCGCATCGAGCTCCAGAAGAGCCCCACTGACGCGGAGGTCACCGTCGACGGCGTGCCCTTGAAGCTTGCGTCGGACGGCCGCGCCGAGCTCGATCCCGGCAAGCACGTGTTCGTGATCAGCGCCAAGGGCCACGACACGACCACGGTCACGAAGACGCTCTCGCAGGGCGACCCGACGCTCCTGCTCACCGCGCCGCGCCGCGCGACCGTGGAGGCGCCCAAGCCCCAGGAACCGCCCTTCTACAAGCGCGGCTGGTTCTGGGGCACGGTGGGCGGCGTCGTGGGCGCCGCCGCTCTGGTGACCGTGATCGTCGTGGTCACGCGTCCCGATGCGCCCGTGGTGGCCGGCCCTCCGACGAGCACGGTCGATCGCGTCTTCCCCGCGATCGTGAGGTTCTGATGCAGGGCGCTGCTCGCGAAACGCCCCGTCCTCGCCGACGCGCGGCCCTCGCGCTCGTGGTGGGCTCGCTCCTCTCCGTGACGGCCGGCATGCTCGTCTCGGCGTGCGGATCGGACGTCACCGGAGATCCGAGTTACCTCCTCGTCGAGCTCGCCCCCGTCGAGTCGCCTGCGAAGCCCGGCGCTGCGCGCGTCGTGGTCACCAAAGGTACCGCCGAGATCGCCGCGCTCTGCGTGAACCTCGCGGGGGATAACCCGGCGAGCTTCGTCCTCAAGCGTGATGCGGGCAAACCTGCGACGGATCGCATCAACATCGAGGTCCTCTCGTTCGCGACCTTGAAGGGCCAGGAGAACGCGGGGCCGGGCAAGGAGTTCGCTTGTCCGCCCACCCTCCCGCCCACCCTCGGGGACGTGCAGACGATCGACGTCGACTTTTGCGAAGGGCAGACGCGCAAGCTCGTCTTCCAGGTCGGCTCCGTGTGCGGATGCGAGGACGCGGATGCAGGGCCCGGCGACGACGCGGGCGACGCGGGCGAGAGCGACGCGGGCGAGAGCGACGGCGGTGACGTCGACGCGGGGCCGTCCTGTGGATGCGCGCCCGGCTTCTCGTGCGGCGTGGGCCTCACGACCACGGGCGCGACGTGCGCGCCTTCGACATGTTGCGGCGCGAAGCTCTCCTCGGCGTGCGCGCTCGGTAGCTGAGCCCGTTCGGATTGCGCGCGCGCCGCGATCGGCGCGACCATGAGGCATGTCCCGGCCGCCCGCTTCTCTCGCGCTCCGCGGCGTCCTCGCCTCGGCTCTCGCCCTCGTCCTCGTCGTGTTCGGCTTGCATTGCGGCAGCGACGTCGAACCCGTGACAGTCACCGACGTCACGCTCGTGATGGGTGTCGGCACCGAATGCGCGGCGCGCCTTCGCGCCATCACGATGAAGGTCGAGACCGGGACGCGCCTCGACGCCACCGAGACCATGCTCGTCGCGAGCGCGGCCGAGCTGCCCCTCGCGCGCCGCATCTCGCTCTCGGATCCCGAGGGCACGAAGCACCGCGCCTCGGCCGCGTTCGACCTCGCGCGGGACGACGGTTTTACCGTCACGGAGACGATCTTCACCGAGTTCCCCGCGGGCACGACGGGCGTGATTCCGCTCAGCCTGCCGTGTGTTTGCCTCGAGCATCCGTGCCCGACGGGGTACGTCTGCAAAGAGGAGCCTCCGGGCAGCGGCGAGCCTTCCTGCGTCGCGCAGCCGAACTGCGGCGACGGCGCGTGCGTGCCCGGCGAGTCGTGCGGCACCTGCCTCGTCGATTGCCCGTGCAACTGCGGCGACATGAACTGCGAAGGCACCGAGACGTGCGCGAGCTGCCCGGGCGATTGCGGCGAGTGCTGCGGCAACGGCATGTGCGACACGGGCTTCGGCGAGAACTGCTCGAACTGCGACAGCGACTGCGGCGCTTGCTGCCCGAACGGCACGTGTGACACGAGCTTCGGCGAGAACTGCTCGACCTGCGCGGAGGACTGCGGCGACTGCTGCGGCGACGGCGCCTGCAACTTCGGCGAGAAGTGCTCGACCTGTTACGACGACTGCGACTGCTGCGGCAACGCCGTCTGCGAGCCGGACGAGGTCCTCTGCGGCGCGTGCGCCTCCGACTGCGGCACGTGCCCCGACTGCGGCGACGGCGTCTGCCAGAACCACGAGAACCACGACAAGTGCCCGACCGACTGCCCCGGCGGCTGCGGCAACGGCACCTGCGGCGCCGGCGAGACGAAGCTCACTTGCCCCAAGGACTGCGGCGAGGTCTGCGGCAACAAGTCCTGCGGCGGCACCGAGAACTGTTCGACCTGCGCGGCCGACTGCGGCGCGTGCTGCGGCAACGACAAGTGCGACTTCGGCGAGACATGCCTGACCTGCCCGGAAGACTGCACCGGCGCGTGCTGCGGCAACGGCACCTGCGAGAGCGGCGAGACGTGCACGAGCTGCGTCTCGGACTGCGGGCCCAAGTGCGGCGATGGCGTGTGCCACTGCAGCGAGGCCGTCTCCTGCGCGGCCGACTGCCCCGGCACGTGCGGCGACGGCACCTGCCAGGCGTTCGAGACCTGCCTGAGCTGCGCCGCGGACTGCGGCGCGTGCACCGGCACGTGCGGCGACGGCACCTGCACGAAGGGCAACGAGAACCAGTGCACGTGCCCCGCGGACTGCGGCGGCAAGTGCCCGCCGTGATGCGTCTGTGAGGCTCCTCCACGTCGCGGCCGAGCTCGCGCCCATCGTCCGTTTCGGCGGCATCGCGGACGGCGTCGCCGGGCTCGCCCGCGCCCTCGCGCGCCTCGGGCACGACGTCACCGTCGTGATCCCCGCGCCTCCGGGCATCTCTCTCGATCCGGAGATCCCGATCACGCCCGGCGTCCGCGCGCGCGTCGTCACGATCCCCGACGTCCCGGCGCACCTCGGCATCTACGGTCGCGAAGGCGACGGCGAGCACGACAACGCGCGTCGCTTCGCCCTCTTCGCGCGCGCCGTCTCTGCGATGGCCAGAGACTTCGACATCGTCCACGTGCACGACTGGCCCGGCGCGGCCGTACCCTACCTCCTCCGCGCAGCCGGCGGCCCAGGCCCGCCCACGGTGCTCACGATCCACAACCTCGCGTTCCAGGGCATCTTCCCGCCGGAGACGCTCGCGCTCCTCGGCCTCGGCCCCTCGCACTTCCACCCCGGCGCACTCGAGTTCCACGGCCGCGTGAACCTGCTCAAGGCCGGCCTCCTCGCCGCCGACGCCGTCACGACGGTGTCGCCCACCTACGCGCGCGAGATCCTCGATCCTGCCTACGGCGAGCTGCTCGACGGCGTGCTCCGCGCGCGCGCCCTGCAGGGCGGCGGCAGCGTGCTCGGCATCGTCAACGGCATCGACCTCGAGGCCTGGGACCCCACGCGGGACAAGGCCCTCGCCGCGCCGTTCAGCTCCGACGATCTCGCCGGCAAGGCCCTCTGCAAGCGCGCCTTCCTCGCAGAAACCGGTCTCGATCCAGACGCGTCCCGCCCCCTCGTTGCCTCCCTCGGCCGCATCGTGCCGCAGAAAGGCGCAGACCTCGTGGCCGCAGCGATCCCCGCTCTCTGCCGCACCGGCGCGACCATCGTCGTGGCCGGCGCCGGCGACGAACCCCTCGAACACGCCCTCACCACCGCAGCCGCCGCGCACCCGACGCACGCGCGTTTCCTCGGCCCCATCCCCGACACGAGCGCGCGCCGTCTCCTCGCCGCCGCGGACATCCTGATCATGCCCTCCCGCTTCGAGCCTTGCGGCGTCGTGCAACTCGAAGCCCAACGCTACGGCGCGATCCCCGTCGCACGGCGCACCGGCGGCCTCACAGACACCCTCGTCGACGAAGCCGAGCACCCGAGCCGCGGGACCGCCTTTCTCTTCGACGCACCCACAGTCGACGCACTCGTGCGCGCAGTCCGCCGCGCCCTCGAGCACCTCAGCGGTCCCGAGGCCGCATCCTTGCGTCGTCGCGTGCTCGAGACCTCACCGGGTTGGGATCGCCCAGCAAGCCTGTACGCGCACCTCTACGGCCGGCTCAGTGCGTCGGGAACGGTGCCGTGTAGCGCATGAAGCGTCGCAGGTAAGGCGTGTCGAACTGGACCTTCGTGATCCGCTCGACAGGGATCAACGTCGGCGATTCGTCCCAGCGCCCAAGCGCATCCACGTAGTGGAGGATGATCGTCTCCCCACCAATCTCGAGCAGTCGGCCAAGGTAGAAGTCGCCATCATCGTCGCCCTCATCCTCACACTCGATGATGACGTCAGCATGGTGCGCCTGGATGGAGCGCAGCGCCGCAGGAAACCCGCGAAGATCAACCTCGAACGGCAAGCGCAGTCCGCCAAGCAGCCCCTCGCCAACGAGCATGCGGTCCCAGTGCTCTTCATGGGCGCCGCGCTCATGGGCAAGCACATCCTCCAAGCGGAAGAGGGTGTAGCCGTCCGGCTCGAAGTCATCGAAGCAGTGGATGAGCCCAAGCTCAGGCCCAAGGCCAAGGAGGTACCCGTGCAACGAGGGCTCGCCCGACAAGCGTCGCTCGAGCCGAATCATCTTCCCCGTCCCAACATGCTCGACCAACGACGCGTACATGGCTCTCCGCACAAACCCCAGCAGAACAGCGCCAGCATAGAAGCAGGGGCAGAAGGCCGGCAAGATACGCGCGGGGACGCGCGGGGCGTTGCCCCGCACCCCAGCGGGGGCTGTCCGCCCCCTGCACCCCGGACCAGGCACGGCCTGGACCGAGGGCGGAGAAACCGCGCGATGCGCGGTTTCTCCGACGGGCCTGTGGCAAGACCACGAGCGGTGTTGCCTGCCGAGGCGGTAGCGCTGTGGCACGGTCGAGCAGACACGTCCGCGCGGCGGTTTTGACTGGCAGGATCGCCGCCGGTCTTGACTCGGCCTGTTCGATGAACTGCGCATCGCGCAGTTCATCGACCCCGGGTCCAGCGCTTGCGCTGGTCCGGGTCCAGGGGTGGACAACCCCTGGTCGGGGTCCGGGGTGAAACCCCGGTCCGGCGCTGCGCTACGCCTTGACGAGCCCCCGCTGCGCGAGCTCGTCGCGTAGCTTTGCGGCGCTGTTGAATACGAGTGCTTGCATGCCGATGGCGCGGGCGCCTTCGCAGTTTTTTTCGCGGTCGTCGATGAAGAGTGCCTGCTTGGGCTGCTCGCCGAGTTTCTGGCAGGGGACGAGGTAGGCGTTGGGATCGGGCTTGCGTGCGCCGGTCTCGTACGAGACGAATGCGCCGTCGAGGAGTGTGTCGAGTTCGCAGCGGTCGGCGATCCAGCGGTACCAGGGTGGGTAGTTCGAGAGGGCGTAGAGGCGCACGTCGGGTGCGTTTTGGCGCAGGTCGACGAGCAGCTCGCGGATGCCGGGGAGGAGGGCGTAGCTCTCGCGGACCACGTTGCAGAAGCCTTCGGCGTTGAAGGAGCGACCGGGCAGGAACAGGGCGAAGAAGGTGCGCTCGTCGATGCGCCCGAGTTCGAAGTCGATCCAGGCTGTGGGGTGCTTGTACTGGAGCATCTCGGGCAGGGTCATCCCGAGGAATGAGGGCATGACTTCGTGGAAGGGGTCGCGGACGAGGGTGTCCATCACGTCGAAGAAGAGGAGCCGCGGCCTTGGAGACACGGCGGGAGGATGGCAGGGGGCGGCGGGGTGGGGAAGGGGAGGGGGCGAAGAGGGGTCTGGGCGTCCGGAGACGTGCTTGGGGCGAGCCCAAAGGTGACTGCCGGCGCCCGGAGACGTGCTTGGGGCGCGCCCAAAGAGGGGTCCGGGCGGCCGGAGGAGGGCTTGGGGCGAGCCCATAGGCGACTGCGGGCGCCCGGAGGTGTGCTTGGGGCGAGCCCAAAGGTGACTCCGGGCAGTCGGAGGTGTGCTTGGGGCGCGCCCAAGGATGACTCCGGGCGTCCGGAGGAGGGCTTGGGGCGCGCCCAAGGATGACCCCAGGCGTCCGGGGGTGTGCTTGGGGCGAGCCCAAAGGTGACTGCGGGCGTCCGGAGACGTGTTTGGGTCGCCCCCAAAGGTGACTGCGGGCGTCCGGAACCTTCTTGCAGGGGGGTGGGGTGATAAAGTGACGCGATCGAGCCCCCCGTGACCGACACCGACGACCTCCACCCCTACGACGACATCGTGCGTCGGTTTCACCACGACGACACGGACGAGCTTCTACGCGCCCGGGGCCTCGCGCTCGTGGCGCGCCTGCTCCGCCTGCCCTCGCTGCCGCCCCTGGGGCTGCGGTACGACATGTACTTCTACAGCGGCGGCATTGGCATTTCCGATCAAATCCACATCAGCCTTCCTTGTACGCCGACAGAGACGAATGCGATCATCGCGCGCCTTGGATTCGCTACGCCCGAGGAGGCGGTCGCTGACGAGGCCTGGCGCGACGATTTCGAGTTTCTCGTGCTCGACGGGAACGACACCGAACCCCTGCACACAGCCGTGGCTGCTTTCGTGGAGGAACACCGCGCTGAGTTCCAGCCGCCCCCTGACGAGCCAATGCGCACCTGGTTCTCCCGGGAGAGCGGCCCCAATGCCTGGTCGCTCGTCTATGAACGGGAGGGCGTACTCAGCTTCCTTGCGCTCGAACAGGCGTAACCGAATCCGACCTCCTGGAAGAACTGCGCATCGCGCAGTTCTTCCACCCCGAGTCCAGGGCTTGCCCTGGTTCGGGTCGAGGGGCGAATAGCCCCCGCGGGGTCCGGGGCGGCGCCCCGGCGCGGCGGCTCACACCCACGCAATCCCTCCTCTGCCTCTGCGGGCGGTTGCCCGCGAGCCCGTCCGGCTCTACCCTGTGATCGAAAGCATGGGATCCCATGAATCGGAACCGGAGGCCGCTCGCGACACCGAGGTGACTGCGGCGCTCGATGCTCTCCGGCACGTGGTGCGGGCGCTCCGACTCTCGTCTACGGCTGTGGAGAAGGCGCACGGGGTGAGCGGGGCGCAGCTCTTTGTCCTCGGCGAGCTCGCGAGCGGCAAGAGTTTTTCCATCGCCGAGCTTGCGACCCGCACTGCCACGGATCCGAGCTCCGTTTCCGTCGTGGTCGGGCGCCTGGTCGAGCGCGGCCTTGCTGCTCGCCGCGCCTCTCCGGATGACGCGCGCCGCGCCGAGATCGCCATCACTCCTGCTGGGAGTGACCTCCTGCGTGAGGCGCCGGCGCCGATTCAGCGCAAGCTCATCGCGGCGGTCGCCGAGATGCCTGAGGACGAGCGCGCGGCCCTGACGAGGGGCCTTGGGCGGGTGGCTGCGGCTCTTGGCGCGTCTGACGGTCCCGCGCCGATGTTTTTCGAAGGGGAGCCTGCCTCCCGACGCTCGCGAAAGGCATGATCCTCGCACCGGATCTCCCGGCGCCGCCTCTCCCGTGCGCCGTTGCGCCGGGAACGCTCGCCGAGGCTGTGCATCGGTTCGGGCGCGATACGGTGGCGTTTCAATCGCTCGCGCCCGGAATGCGCGCGTGGAGTGACGGCGCGGGGGCCTGGGTTGCGTTTGCGGACACGGGCCGGGCGTGGCTCGCGGTTGGCTCGCCTCTCTGCGCGCCTGAGGAGACGGGGCGCGTGGCGCGCGCGTTCGTGCTGGCTGCGCGTGCGGCGGGGCGACGCGCTGGGTTTTGTGCGGTCGAGGAATTTCCGCGCGACGCTTTTTTCGAGCGTGTGCCCCTTGGCCGGCAGCCGGTCTGGGATCCGCTGCAATGGGAACGCGTCCTTGCTGGGCGCAGGAGCCTCCGCGAGCAGATCCGCCGCGCGCGTGCCAAAGGTGTACGGGCGCGCTTGGCCTCTGCGCATGAGCTCGGGGGGGAGCTCGGCGCTTCGATAGCGGCGCTCGCGACGAAATGGCTTGCGGGGCGGCGCGGCGGGGCCTTGGGCTTTTTGCTCGCGGTGGACCTTTTTTATCGGCCCTCCGAGCGGCTTTACGTCGTCGCCGAACGGGGCGATCGATTGGCTGGCGTGCTCGTGGCGGTGCCGGTGCCCGGCCGAGGCGGCTGGTTCTTCGAGGACATTCTCCGCGCGGACGACGCGCCGAATGGCACGGTGGAGTTCCTCGTGGATGCGGCGATGCGGCGGCTCGCGGGCGTCGCGTGTGGGCGGGTGACGATGGGCCTCGTCCCGCTCGCGGGGCCTTTGCCGCACCGCCTGCGCATCCTGCGACGCCTCGGTCATAACGTCTACGATTTCGAGGGCCTGCGTGCATTTCGGGCTCGCTTCGCGCCGGAGGCGTGGGAGCCGGTTTGGTTCGTCCATCCGCGCGGCACGAGTGAAATCGTCTCCTTGTGGGACGTGGCTTCGGCGCTCACGGGCGGGCATCCTCTTCGTTTTGCGCTTCGCGCGTGGACAGAAGGCAAACGCCGCCGGCTCCGCCGCGCGTCGGCCGGCTGACGCTGTGTTTGGTTACGACGAACGTTTCCATTCTTGACGCGTCCGCTCTCCGGCCGTAGCAAGGTTTGTCCCTACACCTGGAGGACTCCTTGAAGAAAGTCGCCATTCGCGTGGGCGCTGGCCTCGCGGTCGTGATCGCCGTGCTCTTGATCGTGATCGCGACGCGCCCGTCCGCGTATCGGGTCGAGCGTCACACCACCATCGCGGCGCCTTTGGACCTCGTGTTTACCAAGGTCAAGGATTTTCGGACCTGGGAGGCGTGGTCCCCCTGGGCCAAGCTCGATCCGAACATGAAGACGACGTTTACCGGCAACCAGGGCGAGGTCGGCGCCGGTTACGCATGGGAGGGCAACGACGAGGTCGGCGCGGGACGGATGACCATCGCCGCAATCAAGCCGAACGAGCGCGTGGACATCAAGCTGGAGTTCCTGAAGCCTTTCGAATCCAAGACCGAAAATGGATTCGCGGTCGAGGCGGCCGGCAAAGAAACGAAGATCACCTGGTTCATGAGCGGCGAAAACGACTTCGTCGGGAAGGCGTTTTGCCTGTTCATGGACATGGACGCGATGATCGGGAAGGACTTCGAGAATGGCCTCGCCAACCTCAAAAAGGTCGCCGAAGAGGCCGCGAAGACGGAAGCCCCGCCCGCCGCGGCCGAGACGGTGAACGCCGCCGCGCCGAAGTGACACGCCTTCCGCCGACGAACGGCCTCGGCTGTTCGTATCCTCCTCCCCCCCTCGTGTAAGTTCACCATCCACTGGCTTTCGACGGCGCCGGACCGCCAGCGCGGGCGCGTGGCCCCATGCGGCGTTTCCAGGCTTGACAATTTTGTTATGCCTAAGTACAGGCACGTTGCCGCAAAGCGCGTACGACAATCGCCCCGTCCCTTCCGCTCCTGGCATCGACAGCCCACGCCGACCTTTCCACTCCTTCTCCCCACCGACCCCTGAAGGCGGTTTCTTCGAGGCTAGGGCAGCGGAGCTCGACCTCTCCTGCGCCTTCATGAGGAGTCAGCCATGAACAATTCTGTCGGAACGAACGACCTCTCGGTGCAAATGCGCTCCTTGAGCGTCTTCAACATGTGGATCTCGCGGATGATTTACGCCGCGGCCAAGCTGGGCATCGCCGACTTGATCCATGAAGGCCCGCGGAGCAGTGATGATCTCGCGGCCTCCCTGGGGGTCGACGCGGGCGCGCTCTATCGGATGCTCCGGGCTCTCTCCGGGGCAGGGGTTTTCACCGAGCTACCCGAGCGGCGGTTTGCCCTGGCCCCCCTCGGCGCGACCCTGCGCACCGGCGCCCCCGGCTCCATGCGCGACTTCGTGCTGCTGTTCGGCGGCGACGTTTACGCGCGCGCCTGGCTCGATCTGCTCTCCAGCGTGCAGTCCGGGAAGACGGCCGTCGAGCACGTCTTCGGCGCGCCGCTCTATCCTTATCTCGCGGGCCACCCCGAGGACGCGCAGCTCTTCGACAAGGCGATGACCAGCTTCACCTACGTCGATACCGTCGCGGCCGCCGCCCGCTACGATTTCTCCTCGTTCCGCACGGTGGTCGACGTCGGGGGCGGTCACGGCAGCCTCCTCGTCGCCGTCCTCGAGAGGAACCCGGAGCTCCAGGGGATCCTCTTCGATCAGCCGCACATCATCGAGGGGGCGCGAACGCGGGTGGCCGCGAGCGCGGTCGCGGCGCGGTGCGAGGTGATCGCCGGTGACTTCTTCGAGGCTGTCCCCAGCGCCGACGTCCACGTGCTCAAGCACATCGTCTGCAACTGGGACGACGACGCGGCGATCCGGATCCTGAAGAATTGTCACCGCGCGCTCCCACCGGGCGGGCGGATCCTGGTGATCGAGTCCGTGATCGGCTTCTCTGCGCCCGCCGAGCTGCTCGACGTCCACCTCCTCGCGGTGGTCGGAGGGCGCATGCGCACCGAGCAAGAGCACCGGGATCTGCTGGCCGCGGCGGGCTTCCGCCTGACGCGTCTGCTCCCCACCGACGTCGGCCTCGAGCACGTCGTCGTCGAAGGTGTGCGCGAGCCATAACGCGGCCGGCGCGGCAAAGGGGAGGACATCGCGAGAAATAGAATACGTCGCCAAGCATTCGCGCATGGACCACTTCACCGTGCACGCGCGAGGAGGGACCATGGACCTATCCTTCGACCCGCGTCATCCGGACTTCATCGAGGATCCTTTCCCGGCGCTCCTTCACCTGATGGAGCACGAGCCCGTCTTCTGGAGTGAGAAGCTCCATGGATGGGTGCTCACGCGTCATGACCACGTGCGCGCGTCGCTGCGTGATCCGCGGCTGTCGGCCGATCGCGTGCGCCCGTTCCTCACCCATTTCAAGGGTCCGGAGCGCGGAACGGTGCAGAGCCTCGTCGAGAGCCTCTCGATGTGGGCGTCGTTCAACGAGCCTCCGGTGCACACCAGGCTCCGCGGCCTCATGAACAAAGCCATGACGTTGCAATCGGTCCTGGCGCTCGAGCCGCGCGTACGCGCGCTCGCCGACGAGCTGATCGATGCTGCGCTCGAGCGCGGCGAAATGGATGTGATCGCCGACTTCGCCTATCCCCTCTCCGCGACGATGATCGCCGAGCTCTTTGGCGTGCCGCGCGCCGACGTCCCCTTGCTGAAGAAGTGGTCCGACGAGCTGGGCGCGTTCATCGTCCAATCGCGCACGCTCGCCAACAAGTACGCGATCGCCGTCGGCGGGCTCCGCGCCATGACATCCTATTTCGAGAACGTCGTCGCGGAGCGGCGCCGGCGCCCACGGGAGGACATGCTCTCGCGCCTCATCGCGGCCGAGGAAAAGGGCGACTTCCTGAGCGCGGAGGAGCTTTTCGCCTGCTGCGCGCTTCTCTTTTTCGCAGGGCACGAGACCACGACGCACCTGATCGGCAACGGCATGATCGCGCTCCTCCGCCACCCCGAGGCGCTTGCCGAGCTCCAAGAGCGGCGCACCGACGCCGCGCTGATGAGCTCTGCCGTCGAGGAGATGCTGCGCTGGGACGGGCCGCTGCTCATGATGGCACGTGTCGCCTCGGAGGACGTCGAGCTTTCAGGCAAGCGCATCCTCGCCGGCTCGCGCGTCTTCCTCATGATCGCCGCGGCGAACCGCGATCCGCGGGTGTTCCCGGAGCCGGATCGTTTCGACATCCACCGGCAAGACAACCGGCACATCGCCTTCGGCAACGGTATCCATTACTGCATTGGAGCACCGCTCGCCCGACTCGAGGCGCGTGTCGCCTTCCCACGCCTTCTCGAGCGCCTGCTTACGCCCGAGTTGATCACATCGAAGCTCGTGTGGCGGGACGCTTTCGTGGTACGTGGGGTCGAAAAGCTCCCCATGCGTTTCGCGCGGCGTTCCCCTGCTCCCGAACCTTGCCCGCCATCCATGCTCTCCGGAGGCAAAGCGGCACCGACCTTGGGTTGAAGATCAGGAAATCATCGTACCTGGGCACAGGGAAGGACATTCATGGTGCACGCTGGGTTGGAAGAGGAGTGCGCGGCGCTGCGCGCGCGGGTGGTCGAGCTGGAGGCGCGCCTCGCGGCGTCGGAGTCTGCCGGGAAGGGCCAGCATCGTGCGGGGAGCGCCCCCGACCCCGAGAGCGAGCTGTCGCTCCTCCGGGCGGCGCTTCATACCCTTGCCGATGGCGTCATCCTTTGCGACCAAGAGGGCCGGCTCGTCCACTTCAATGCCGCGGCGGAGGCGATGCTGGGGCAAGCTACAACCGACGCCAACCCCTCGGACTTGTCGCGCTATCGCCTCTACCTCCCGGACGGCGTGACCCCGTTCCCGCCGAGCGAGTCACCCCTGGCCCGCGCCAGGCGCGGAGAGGTCACGGACAGTGTGGAGATGTTCGCGCGGAGCGAGCAGCAGCCCCAGGGTGTGTCCATGGCGGTCTCCGGCCGGCCCATTCGCGACAAGGACGGCGAGCTTCTCGGCGCCGTGGTCGTGTTATGCGATATCGGCGAGCGGAAGCGGTTCGCCGCCGAGCGAGAGCGCCGGCAACGCGCCGATGCGCAACGCATAGCCGCCGAAAAGGAGAGGCTTCGGATGGCGCGGCTCCTCCAGGGGCTTCTCGACAACCTTGACGTGGTCGTCTGGGCGGTCGACCCGAAAGGCGTATGCACCTTCCACGACGGTCGCGGCTCGGAATCGGCAAGCCTGACCCGTGGACAGCTCATCGGGCAGAATTTCCTCGAAATCTATCCCACCGACCACGTGGGCCGCGCACTCGCAGGCAACCACATTCACGTGATCGACGAGGGGGAGGGGGTCATCTGGGAGCACTGGATGGTCCCGGTGCTCGAGGACGACAAGCGCGTCTCGGAGGTCATCGGCCTGAGCTTGAACATCACCGAGGCGCACCATGCCAAAAAGGAGATCGAGGCAAAGCTTGCCCTGATCGAACGGCAGCAGGAGGTCATTTTCAATCTGGAGACGCCGGTCATCCAGGTCTGGGATCACGTCCTGACGCTGCCAATGGTGGGCGTCGTCGATAGCCGCCGCGCCGCGCGGGTGACGGACGACCTCCTCGCCGCAGTCTCGCGCACGCAGGCGCGCTTCGCGATCCTCGACCTGACGGGCGTCGAAGTGGTCGACACGGCAACGGCGGGGCACATGCTGAACATCCTGAGCGCCGTCCGCCTGCTCGGGGCCGAAGGGATCATCACCGGAATCCGGCCCACCGTCGCCCAGACGATGGTTTCTCTCGGTCTCGATCTTTCACGCGTGCGCACGCTGGCCACGTTGCGCGACGGCCTTTCGTTCGCGATTCGGCGGCTCCCGTCGCGCTGACCGCCGCGCCGGGGCGCTGCCCCGGGCCCCGCGGGGGCTGTTCGCCCCTCGACCCGAACCAGGGCAAGCCCTGGACCTCAGGTGGAAGAACTGCGCGATGCGCAGTTCTTCCAGCAGGCCGGTGGCAAGACCAGGGACAACGTCCCCGATCGAAATGGCAGCGCGGCTGTCTCGATGGGCAAGGTCGTCACCAGTCTGGCCTGTTCGATGAACTGCGCATTGCGCAGTTCATCGACCCCGGGTCCAGCGCTTGCGCTGGTCCAGGTCCAGGGGCGGACAGCCCCTGGTGGGGCCTGGGGCAACGCCCCAGCGCAGCGGCTTCGCATGCTCAGCGGCTCATTCCGAGGGTTCGTCCGCGAGGTATTTCGCGAGCGTCTTGACGTCGATCCCCAGGCGATCGGCCGTGCGCGACTTGTTCCCGCCGAGCTCGGCGAGGGCCCAGCGGGCATACCGTTGCTGCACCTCGCGCAGGGGCAGCACGGGCCCGGCGAATTGGGGGCCCTGTGCGCCCTCCGCGGGCGCGTGGGGCAGCGCCGCGTCGGCGAACAGCGCCTCGGGCGAGCGGCCGAGCAGCACGAGGCGCTCCACGGCGTGGGCGAGCTCCCGCACGTTGCCGGGCCAGGGATACTCCAGCATGGCCAGCATGCATTCGCGCGAGAGGCGCTCGACGCGGGAGGTCGGGTGGCGCGCGCGCGCCTTTTCGAGCAGATCGGCGGCGAGCTCGGGGAGATCCTCGCGACGCTCGCGCAAGGGTGGCACGTTCACGGGCACGACGTCGAGCCGGTAGAGCAGATCCTCGCGGAAGAGGCCCTCGGCGACGCGGCGGCGCAGGTCGCGGTGCGTGGCCGTGACGATCCGCACGTCGATGGGCGTCTCCTTCGTCGAGCCGACGGGGCGGACGACGCGCCGTTCGAGCACGTCGAGCAATTTCGCTTGCAATGCTGGCGCCATTTCGCCGATCTCGTCGAGGAAGATGGTGCCCCTTTCGGCCTCGGCGAAGAGGCCGCTGCGGCGCGTGGTCGCGCCCGTGAAGGCGCCCTTGGCGTGGCCGAAGAGCTCGCTTTCGAGCAGCGGCTCGGGGAGCGCGGCGCAGTTCACCGTGACGAACGGGCCTCGCGCGCGGCCGCTCTCGGCGTGCAGATACCGGGCGAGCAAGCCTTTCCCCGCACCCGTGGGCCCCATGAGCAGCACGGGCGCGTCGCTCGGCGCCACGCGGGCGAGCACGTCGAGCGCCGCGCGCATGGCCGGGCTCTTGGCCACGATGCCCGCCTTCGTGGCCTCGTCGCGCAGCGATTTGCGGAGCGTGCGGGCCTCGCGCCGGATGCGCGACTCGTCGAGGGCGCGGCCGAGATACACGACGAGCTCGTCGAGCTTGAAAGGTTTCGTCAGGTAATGGTACGCCCCGCGCCGGATGGATTCGATCGCGGTCTCCAGCGCGCCGTAAGCGGTCATCACGAGGACCGGCAGATCCGGCACGGCGCGGCGCGCGGCGGTCAGGAGCTCGATGCCGTCCATGCCGGGCATGCGCAGGTCCGTGACGAGCGCGTCGACCGGCTCGGCCTCGATCCGCGCGAGCGCCTGCTTGCCCGTGGCCACCGCGGACGCCGAAAAACCGTGGTCGGCCAGGCCGTCGGCGAGCATGTCGGCCATTTCGAGCTTGTCGTCCACGATGACGATATGCGGGGCGTGGGATCGATCAGGCATCGGAGCACTCCTCACCTTGGGCAGGCACGTGGATGCGCGCGCGGGTGCCGCCGCCCTCGTGGGGTTCGAGCACGAGCGTGCCGCGGTGGATGTTCACGATCTCGTGGACAATCGCGAGGCCGAGGCCCGAGCCGGCGGGCTTCGTCGTGAAAAACGGCTCGGTCGCGCGGGCGATGTCCTCGGGCCTTATGCCGGCGCCGCGATCCTCGACGATGAAATCGACGCCCGCGTCCGCGGCGCGCACCGAGAGCGCGACGAGCGTCCCGGGGCTGCTCGCCTCGCAGGCGTTGAGCAGGAGGTTCACGACCGCGTGCTCGAGCAGGCGAAGATCACCCGCCAGCGTGGGCAACCCCTCGTCCACGACCGTCACGAGCGTGATGTGCGCGGCGACGAACCGGTGCTCGACGAGCCGGAGCGCCCCGCGCGCGACGTCGCCCGGATCGACGGGGCGCAGCGAGGGGGAGCCGCCGCGGGCGAGGTCGAGGAAGCCACGCACGACCTGGGTGATGCGTTCGGCCTGCTCGCTGATGGTCCGCACCGCGCGCGCTGCTTTCGAATCCTCGCCCACGCGGGCCGCGAGCTGCTCGGCGCGGCCGAGGATGACCCCGAGCGGCGTGGAGATCTCGTGCGCGATCCCCATCGCCAGCGTGCCCGTCGTGGCCGCGCGGCTCGCCCGCGAGAGCCGCTCGTCGCTTTCGCGGACCAGCGCGGCGAGGGCGAGCTGCTTTTCGAGCTCGAGCTCGCGACGCTGCCGGCGCAAGGCCGTCGCGCCGAACGCCACGATGAGCGCGCACGGCACGAGCACGCCGATGAGCAATCGGCCGCGGGCTCGATCCCATCGATCCCGCTCCTGCGACGCGCTCGCCACCACCGCGGTCGTCCACCGGCCGAGGGACCCGGCATCGGTCGCGGCCACGGCGGCCACGGCCCGGCGATGGGGCAGCCCGAGGGCGACCGCGTCGTCGCGTTCGAGCCGGGTGGTGTCGCGACCTTCGGACACCGCGCGCGTGAGCGGCGTGCTCTCGATTTGCCGGCCATCGGCCGCTTGCCACAGCGCCTCGTCGGGCGGCCGGACCAGGACCACGAGCTCGTCCGGGCGCTCGATCCGCGCCGAAGGACCCATGAGCCACGCGACGGGCACCGTCAATTCGACCGTTCTCCCTTCGGTCGAGGGCACACGCACCGACATCGTCCGCGGCGGGCGTACGCTCGGCGCGCTCTCCGACGAACGGACCTCGATGCTCGGATAGGCCTTTCGCATCCCCGCCGAGGGCCCGTGGCCCGCGGACACGTCGTCCGCGACGAGCAAGGCGTCCCGCCGCACCGCGGAGAGCCGCGCGGAGAGCTCGTCCGACAGGAGCAGCGCGAGCATCTGCTGCTGCCGCGCGAGGGCCACGAGCGCGCCTTCGAACTCGCGCTGCTCGTCGAGCAGCGCGAGCGTCGTGATGGCGAGCACCCCGAGCGCCGCCGTCCAGACGAGCCAGCCGCGCCGGATGGCCCGCGCGATCCGCGAGGGGAGCGTCCGGAAGGGGAGGGGAGGCGAGGCTGATCGCATGGCGAGGGCGTTTCCCGCGGCGGATCCGCCGATTGCAGCGCGCATGCCACGGCGGAGCGAGGCTCTATCCTGCGCGGGACCGGGCGCGCATGCAGGGAAATTTTCCCATCAAGGTCGGGAATTTTTCCCGTTCTCGCGCCTCGGTCGACGCCCGGATCCCGGGCGATTCGGCTTGCTGTGCCCTTGGCATCGTTGGTGCTCATACAGCATGCATGCTTCACGAGGATCGCGCCGTACGGCGGTGGATGGCGCTGCTTTCGCTTGGCCTCTTGCTCGTGCCAGGTTTTTCGTCGGCGGAGCAGGCCGCGGCCACCGCGCAATCGCCGGGCCTGAAGGCTTTTTCGTTGCGCGAGGCGATCACGTACGCCGAGAAGCGGAACCCGGATCTCGTCGCGGCCCGCGCGCGGGTGCAGGCCGCGCAGGCCGCCGCGCGGGTGCCCCGGGCGCAGTGGCTCCCCTCCGTCGGCGCGACGGCCCAGATCCTCGGCTCGACGGTCAACAACTCCACGGCGACCGTCCTCTCGAACCCGCGCGTCGACCTGCCGCGGATCGGCGCGACCCGCATCTCGGCCGAGCCGGATTTCACGCCTTACGCCTCGACGCTCGTCGCGGTCGGCCTGCGGCAGGAGATCTTCGATTTCGGCCGGATCGCCGCGCAGACGGCGGCCCTCGATGCGCAGGCCGAGCTCGAACGGCAGCGGACCGAAGGCGCGAAGCTCGACGTCACACTCGAGGTCACCGAGGCGTACTGGGCCGTGCGCGCGGCGAAGTCGGTGGCGCAAGCAGCCGACGAAGCCGCGGCGAGGGCCTCGACGCATCGCGATGCGGCGCGCGCGGGCGTCTTCGCAGGCCTTCGGACGCCCGTCGATCTCGCCCGCGCCGAGGCGGAGGTCGCGCGGTTCGAGGTCGCGAAGGTGCGGGCCCAGGGCTCGCTTGCCGCCGCGCAGGCCGTCTTCGCGGCCGTCGTGGGCGTGCCCGATGCGGCGCTCGACGCGGGCGGCGAGGCAGGCGAAGACGAGGCGCTCGGCTCGTTGGATGCGCTCCTCGAACGCGCCCGGGAAGGCAGCGCGGAGGTCCAGCAAGCGCACGCGCGGGTCGACCTCGCGAAGGCCGAGACGCGCGCGGCGGCGGCGCAGATGCGGCCCGACATCTTTCTCACCGCGGCGATCTCCGGGCGCGCGGGCGGCGCGCCGCCCTCGAATGGATCGACCGTGGGCGGGCACGGCTTCGCGCCGCTCGTGCCGAACTGGGACGTCGGCGTGGTGCTGAGCGTCCCGCTCTACGATCCGGTCCTCGCGGCCCGGCGTGACGCGCTCCGCGAGGTCGAGGACGTGCGGGAGGCGGAGCTCGAGGCGACCCGCACGACGCAGGCGGCGACCGTGCGACAGGCCTACCTCGGCCTCGTCGCCGCGCGCCAGGCGCTCGGGGCGCTGGAGCGCTCCGCGGCTGCGGCGCGGGCGAACCACGAGCAGGCCGAGGCGCGGTTCAAGGCCGGCCTCGGCACGATGCTCGAGCTCGTCGACGCCGAGGCGCTGCGGGTGGAGGCCGAGGTCGAGCGCGCGGTGGGCGGGTTCGAGGTGGCGAGGGCGCGGGCCGCGCTCCAGCGGGCCGTGGCGGAGGTGCGCTGATGAAACGAATGGATCGGCGGGTGATGATCGCGCTCGGCGCAACGCTCTTCGTGGCGCTCGGCGGCGGCGCGGCGCTGCTTCTTCGGGCGAATTCGTCGGACGTGACACCGCTCTCGGCGCAGCCGAAGGCCGCGACGGTCGTGCCCGCGCGCGAGGCGACATATCGGCCCACGCGGCGCTTCGTGGGCACACTCGCGCCGTGGCAAGAGGCGAACGTCGGCCCGCAGCTCGTCTCGGCCTACGTCGAGACGGTGCTCGTACGGCCCGGGGATGTCGTGAAGCGCGGGCAGGTCCTCGCGACACTCGACTGCCGCAACGCGTCTGCGGGCAGCCAGAGCGTCGCCATGCAGGCCCGCGCCCTCGACCAGCGGCAGCGAGCCATCGCGAGCGAGGCGGCGCGCGTGCAGGGCCTCGTCGACGATGGGTTCGTCTCGAAGAACGAAGCCGAGCAAAAGGCCGCGCAGAGCGCCGCGGCCGATGCGCAATTGAAGGCGCTGCGCGCGGAGCTCGCGGGCAAAGCGCTCGAGGTGAACGATTGCGTGCTCAAGGCGCCGTTCGACGGGGAAATCACCCGCAGGAGCCTCGATCCAGGCACGTTCGTGCGGCCCGGGACGGCGCTCGTGTCGATGGTCGATCGCGCCATCATCCGCGTCACGGCGGACGTCCCCGAGGTCGATTTCCAGGCGGTCACGCCGGGCGCCGAGGTCAAGCTGCGCCTGCTCGCGACGGGCAAGGAGATGACCGCCCGCGTCGCGCGACGCTCTCCAGCGGCCGATCCCGTGACGCGCACGCTGCACGTCGAGATCGACGTGCCCGACCCGGAACGAACGCTCCCCGTGGGGACCACCGCCGAGGTCTTCACCGAGGTCGGCGCGCCCCAGCCCGCCATCGAGGTGCCGCTGCGCGCAGCGACGGTGCGTGGCGCGAAGGCGACCGTGGTCATCGTCGAGGGCGACGTCGCGCGAAAGGCCACGGCGCGTGTCCTCGGCGAAACCGGAAAGAGCCTGTTCCTCGAGCCCTCGATCCTGCCTGGCTCCCTCCTCGTGCTCGAAGGCCGGGCGCAGCTCCGGAATGGCGACGTGGTGCGCGCGAAGGTCGAAGGCGCGGCCGCGCCCGTGCCGTCCCTCGTGCCCGTGTCCACGCCTGCGCCCTCGGGAGGTGCGGTCCGATGACCCGCCTCGCGCTGCGAAACCCGCTCGCGGTGCTCGTGGTGAGCATCGCGCTGATGGTCTTCTCCGCGGTCGTCACGCCGCGTTTGGCCGTCGATACCTTCCCCGAGCTCACGCCGCCCGTGCTCATCGTCGGCACGCTCGCCTCTGGGCTCGGACCCAAGGACGTCGAGAAGACGATCACGTGGCGGCTCGAAAAGTTCATCGCCGCCACGCCCGGCGTCGACCACATCAAGAGCGAATCTCGAAACAGCCTCAGCATCATCTATGTGTGGCTGAAATGGGGGACCGACCTCAACGCCGCGCAATCGCTCGTGCAGCAGCAGGTCGCGTTTGCGATGTCGTCCGTGCCGAAGACGCTCGGTGTCCTACCGCCGTTCGTCTTGCAATACGATCCCTCGAACGCGCCCCTCATCCAGATCGCGGTTCATGGCGGCGGGCTGAGCGGACCGCAGCTTTATGATTTCGCGGTCAACACCGTGGAGCCCATCATCGAGGGGATCCCGGGCGTCGCCAGCGCTTCGCCGAACGGCGGCCGCGAGCGCCAGATCAACGTCGTCGTCGATCCGGTGCGCGCCCAGGCGCGCGGCGTGACCTCGAGCGAGATCGCCGCCGCGGTAGACAAAGCGAACGCGCTCCTGCCGTCGGGCCGCTTCATGGCCGCGGGCTTCGAGGCGAACGTCTACACGAATGCGGTCGCGCCGCGCGTCTCGGACATCGGCGAGTCCGTGGTGAAGGTCGTGAATGGGCACCCGGTGCTGGTGCGCGACGTGGCCACGGTCGAGGACGGCGGAACGCTCCCCACGCAGTTCGTCTCCGTCGACGGGAAACCCGCCGTGTACCTCAACGTGCTCCGGATTCCCGGCGGAAACACCGTGCAGATCGTGGAATCGATCCGCGAGGCGCTCGCGCACCTGCCCGAGCTCCCCCCCGGGATGGTCGTGCAGCCCATCTTCGATCAATCGACGTTCGTCGAGGGCGCGATGAAGGGGCTCGGGCGCGAGATCGTGCAGGCGCTCTTCCTCATCGCGGGGGTCATCCTGATCTTCCTGCAGAGCGGGCGCTCGGTGCTCATCGCGGCCATTTCCGTGCCGCTGAGCTTCGCGGTCATCCTGCTCGTCCTTTACGCGACGGGCCAATCGCTCAATGCATTCACGCTGGGCGGGCTGACGCTGGCCATGGGGCCGCTCGTCGACATCTCGGTCGTCGTGCTCGAATCGATCCATCGCAGGCGCATCGCCGGCGAGGACGACGCGACGGCGGCGCTCCGGGGCGCGAACCTCGTCGCCGGGCCCGCGCTCGCCGCTTCGCTCTGTACCATTGCGGTGCTCCTGCCGGTCGTCCTCCTGACGGGACTTGCGAAGAAGCTCTTCTCGCCCCTCGCGCTCACCGTCGCATCCGCGATGGTCGCCGGATATTTCGTGAGCATGCTGGTGACGCCCGTCGCCTGCCGTTACCTGCTCGGCCACGACGAACCGGGAAAACTCGCGCGTACGCTCGAACGAGCCGTCGAAAGGCTCGCGGGGGCGTACGCGGCGGCGCTCCGCGTGGCGCTCTTCCACCGGGGCGCCGTCGTCCTCGCGACCGTCGTGCTCGTCGCGGGCAGCGTTTATGGCGCGTCGCGGCTCCCGAGCGCGTTTTTCCCCGAGATCGACGAATCGATGGAGCGCGTCTACGTCCGCCTCGCGCCCGGGACCTCGCTCGAAGAGTCGACGCGCGTGTTCCAGGAGATCGGGCAGGCGCTCCGGGAGGAATTGCCCAGGGACGAGGTCGAGCTCGTGCTCATGAACGTTGGAGCTCCCAGCAAGGCCCGCGCGAAGATGAACAGCCCGAACGCCGGCCCGCACATGGGTTTTTTGCGTGTCGCGCTCGTGCCGCCCGAGAAACGCAAGCACTCGCAGCGCGAAATCGCCGACATGATGCGCGCAATCCTCGCGCGGCGTTTCCCCGGTGTGGATTTCTTGCAGGCCCCCGGCGGGCTCGTGGCCAGCGTCTTCTCGAATGGATACATGGCCCCGCTCGTCGTCGAGGTGCGCGGGGACAACCTCGAAGAGCTCGACGCCCAGGCCCGCGCCGCCGCCGAGGTCGCGCGGACCGTGCCGGGCGTCCGTGACATCTATACGACCTTGCAGCTCGATTACCCCGAGCTCCGCGTGGCCACCGACAGGCAGGAGGCGGGCCTCGTCGGCGTGACGGCGCGCGCCGCGGCGCAAACGACGCTCGAAGCGACGCTCGGGAACATCAATGCACCCTCGGTCTGGGTCGACGGCTCGAATGGCCAGTCGTATTACGTGGTCACCGCCTACGATCGCGGGGTCGTGAGCGAGGCCGACCGGCTGCGCGAAATCCCGATCCGCGCGCTCTCCTCGGGCGCCGTCACCCTCGGCAGTTATGGCGCGATCGAGCGATCGGCAGGCCCAATCTCCATCGAGCGCAACCACCTCCAGCGCGTCGCGCACGTCCTCATGCAGACCGAGGGGCGGGATCTCGGCAGCGCCGCCGCCGATCTCGAAGCGCGGCTCGAGCAGGATCCACGCACCCACGACGTGCGATTCGCCATGGCCGGGCAGGTCGAGTTGATGCGCACGACCTTCGGCGGCCTCGGGATCGCGCTCGGCCTCGCCGTCATGGTCGTCTTCATGATCATGACCATTCAGTTCAAGTCGCTCCGGCTGCCGCTCGTCATGTTGTTCACGATCCCTGCATGCCTCGTCGGTATCGTCGCGGCGCTCCTCGGCGCGCGCGAAGGCTTTTCCATTCCCGCGTTGATGGGGGTCCTCATGGTCATCGGCATCGCCGTGTCGAACGGCATTCTGCTCGTCGACCATGCGAATCGGTCGTTCCAGTCGGGCAAGGACCTCCTCGAAGCGGCCGTCGAGGCAGGACGCGCTCGATTCAGCCCCATCGCCATGACGAGCCTCGCCACCATCATCAGCTTGCTCCCGACCGCGCTCGGCCTCGAGCACGGGACGGAGTCGAACCGCCCGCTTGCGCTTGCCGTCACCGGCGGCCTTGCTTCGTCCACCTTCCTGTCGCTTTTCCTCGTGCCTTCGATGTTCGTTTTCCTGGCCAAACGAAGTCCCGAGGACGTGCTTTCCGTCGAATGAACCGTAGGTGAATGGGGGACTCATGCCTCGCCTGTTGCGATTCTTGCTGCTCCTTTTGTGCGGGCTCGCCCTGATCACCGCGGTCGGGTACGTCGCCTTGACGCGCACGACGCACCGCTGGTTCGAGTCGGATTTGCGCGCACGTTCTCTGTTCGTCGTGACCGCCACCAAGCAGCTCCTCGCGCGGAACTGGGAGCTCGGCCATGAGGGCCTCGTGGACGCCCTGGAGGACATCACCCGGGACGAGCGCGTCATGGGCGCCGCCGCGTGCACGCTCGACGGCCAGCGCCTCGCCGCGACGGCCGCGTATCCGCTCGATTACGGCTGCCGCTGGGTCCTCGCGCGCATCGAGAAGGAGGGCGCGGAGGCGAACCCCTGGACGACGACCGAAGCGCTGCCTGGCGGCCGCGTGCACCTCAGCGCGGTCACGGTCGGGCCCGAGGGCCAACCCCTCGGGCGCGTGCTCCTCGTGCACGATCTCAGCTATCTGGAGCGGCGTGAGGCGACCACGCGAAACCTTCTCCTCGTGGCGTTTTTCGTGCTCTCGCTCGGCGCGGCCACCATCACGATGATCGCGAGCGGTTGGCCTTTCGTGTATGGACCTCGGAGCTGCGGCGCGCCTTGTCGGGCGAGGTGACGCGTGATTTCAAGCCGCTCGTCGGGGACGTGCGGGAGCTCGCCCGGCGCCTCGCCAGCGAGCGCGATCGCGAGGCGCGGGGCGGCCCCTGGAATCCTTCGCGATTGCGATCCACGCTCACGACGCACCTCGAAGGCGAGCGCGTCATCATCCTCGCGAACCGCGAGCCCTACATTCACGACAAAACGCCCACTGGCGTGCGGGTCCTGCACCCCGCGAGTGGCCTCGTGACCGCGCTCGAGCCCGTCATGCGCGCCTGCTCCGGGGTATGGGTCGCGCACGGGAGCGGGAGCGCCGACAAGGAGACCTCGGATGCTCGCGGCCACGTAAAAGTCCCGCCCGGGGAGGAGTCCTACAGCATTCGACGCGTCTGGCTCAGCGACGCTGAGGAGAACGGGTATTATTACGGCTTCTCGAACGAGGGGCTCTGGCCGCTTTGCCACGTGGCGCATGCGCGCCCGGTGTTCCGGGCCGAGGACTGGGAGCATTACGTCCGCGTGAACCGTAAGTTCGCGGACGCGGTCTGCGAGGAGGTCGACACCGAGGACCCGATCATCCTGGTGCAGGACTACCATTTCGCGCTCGCCCCCCGCATGATCCGCGAGCGCCTCCCGCGTGCGACGATCCTGACCTTCTGGCACATCCCCTGGCCGAGCGCCGAGCGGATCGGCATTTGCCCCTGGCGCGAGGAGATCATCTCGGGGCTCCTCGGATCGAGCATCGTCGGGTTTCACACCCGAGAGCATTGCAACAACTTCATCGACGCGGTCGACACGTTCATGGAGAGCCGCATCGACCGGGAGGCGAACGCGGTCGTCCAGGGGGCGCGGCGGAGCCTGGTCCGGCCGTACCCGATCTCCATCGAATGGCCCGTGCACTGGCTCGAGGAGCTGCCGTCCGTGGCGGAGTGCCGCGCCTCCGTGCGCAAGGAGCTCGGTTTGCCCGCGGACGCGCTCCTCGGCGTTGGCATCGATCGGCTCGATTACACGAAAGGCATCGAGGAGCGCCTCCAGGCAGTCGACGAGCTCCTTTCACGATACCCGGAGTTCCGCGGCCGTTTCACCTTCGTCCAGCTTGCCGCGCCGAGCCGCACCAAGATCGCCCGTTACCGCGAGCTGAACGATCGCGTCGAGGCCCTGGCCGACGAGATCAACGCGCGGTGGGGGAAGGGCGACTACCGCCCCATCATTCTCCTGCGCTCGCACCACGAGCCTCCCACGGTCTTCCGTTATTACCGCGCGGCCGAGCTTTGTTACGTGTCGAGCCTCCACGACGGCATGAACCTCGTGGCCAAGGAGTTTGTCGCGGCGCGTGACGACGAGCTCGGCGTGCTCGTTCTGAGCCAGTTCACCGGGGCGGCGCGCGATCTGACCGAGGCGCTCATCGTCAATCCGTACGACCTCGGCCAGGCCGGCGACGCGATGGCCGCGGCGCTTCGCATGCCCGAGGACGAGCAACGCGAGCGGATGTCGTCCATGCGCCGCATGGTCTCCGAATTCAACGTCTATCGCTGGGCCGGACGGATGCTCGTGGACGCGGCGGAGGTGCGCCGCCGCGAGCGCGTCTCGGGAAGGCTCTCGGCGCCGGCGGTGCTCGCGCGGGCCATGGGTTCGTGAAGGACGGGAGGATGCTCAGAGACGTGTGCAGCGGGTGCTCGTGCAGGCGTAGCCGTCGAGGCAATCACGACCGTCCCTGCAGGAGCGCTCGCAGACGCCGTCGACACAGGCATTGCCCACACCGCAGCTCGCGTCGCTCACGCATTCGACGCAGCGGCTTTCGAGGCAGTACTGGAACGCGGCGTTTTTGCCCTCGCAGTCGCCCTGGTTCGAGCACGGCACCGATTTCGGCTCGGGCACACAGGCGGCCCATGCGACGAGCATTCCGACGGAAACAACGAACCAGCGTGTGAAGGAAGGTTTCACGTGGTGGACCTCCAAACGCTCGTTCGCAAGAGCAGAGAGCATGCCACGGCGGGAAGCGCGGGGATCCCGCACGCGCGGGTGACGTCCCGTGTGGGAATTTTTCCCCGGGCGCAGGGAAATTTTCCGGTCCCGGACGCGTCACGCCCCCGCGTCGCCCCCTCGATCCCGCAGCCGATATCCGACGCCCGGCTCCGTCACGAGCAATTTGGGCCGCGCCGGGTTCGCTTCGATCTTCTTGCGCAGCTCGGCCATGTGGACCCGGACGTAATGGGGCTGGTTCGCGTATGCCGGCCCCCAGACCTCCTTCAAAATGTGCTGGTGCGTCAGCACCTTGCCGGCGTTCTGCGCCAGCAGCACGAGGAGCTTGTATTCGATCGGCGTGAGGTGCACTTCCTGGCCCCCCTTTTTTACCTCGCGCCGCACGAGATCGATTTCGACATCCCCGATCTCGATCGTCTGCGCCGCGCTCTGTGCCCCGCCCGCGTGCGCGTGCCGCAGCGCGACCCGCATCCGCGCGAGTAGCTCGTTCACGCCGAAGGGTTTTGTCAGGTAATCGTCCGCTCCCGCGTCGAGTGCGGCCACCTTGTCGTCCTCGCGCCCGCGCGCCGAGATGACGATCACGGGCATCCGGCCCCATTCGCGGATCCTTCGCGTCAGGTCGATTCCGTCGCCGTCCGGCAGGCCCAGATCGAGCAGCAAGAGCTCGGGATTGTGCGTGCTCGCGAGCATGAGCGCCTCTGCGGCGCTGCCCGCTTCGAGGAGCCGATACCCGTGCGACGTGAGCGTCGCGCGCATGAACCTTCGCATTTGGGGCTCGTCCTCGACGAGGAGCACCAGCGGGCGGAAGTCGGTCATGGCTGGGCCTCCAGGGCGTGCGCGGCGACGGTGGGGGCCACGCCGGGGATCGGGACGCGGATGCGAAAGTTCGCGCCGCCGGAGGCGCGATTCTCGGCGGTGATCGTGCCGCCGTGCGCCTCGACGATCGCCTTGCAGATTGCGAGCCCGAGCCCTGCGCCGCCCGCGCCCGTGTTTCCTCCGCGGAAAAACTTCTCGAAGATCCGCGACTCGCTCCCCGGCGGCAGCCCTGGGCCCGCGTCGGCCACCTCGACGATCACCATGCCGGGCTCGCCGCGGGCGAGCACCTCGATCGGAGACCCGGGGCTCGTGTACCGCGATGCATTCTCGAAGAGGTTGATGAACACCTGCTCGAAGAGTACGGGATCCACCGACAGGAGCGGTAATCCTTCGGCGAACGCGACGTTCACGGGCCGGTCCCCGAGCTTTCGTTCGAGCCGCGTCAGCGCGGAGCCGACGAGCTCTTCGAGCGGCACCCATTCGCGCTTCAGCGCCACCGGGCCCGCCTCGAGGCGGGTCATGTCGAGCAGGTTCGCGACCAGCCTTTCGAGCCGCTCGGCTTCCTCGCAGATCGACTCGAGCAGCTCGGCGCGGGTGTGCGCGCCGAGCCCCCCGTCGTCGCGCATCGCCGTGGCCGCGCCCGTGATCGCCGACAGCGGCGTGCGCAGGTCGTGCGAGACCGCCGAGAGCAGCGAGCTGCGCATTTCCTCCGTCTTCGCGCGCAGGGCGGCGGTGTTCGCCTCGCTCGTGAGCCGCACGCGCTCGAAGGCGAATGCCGCCTGCCTGCGAAACGCGTCGAGAAACGCGCGCTGCTCGGCCCCGAGCGGCGTCGCTCCTTTGGGCGCGAGCACGAGCACGCCGAGCGGCGCTCCCCGGACGGAGAGGGGCGCACAGACGACCTTCGAGCCCGGGAGTGTATCCGTGCCGAGCCCCGAAGGACGGGCGTGTTCGAAGGCCCAGCGGGCGACCGCGAGATCGGCGGAATCGAGGGTTGCCGTGGCCGGGGCGACCGCGACGGTCCCGAGCGCGCCGTCGTCCGCGGCTTGCAGCACGTGCGCGGCCGCTTCGAAGACCTGCTCGGCGTGGCGCGCGACGGCCGAAGCGACGGCCCCGGTATCGTCCGCCGCCGCGAGATCCCGGCTGAGATCGTAGAGCGCGGCCGTCCGCGCCTCGCGATGCCGCGCGTCTTGCTCCTGGCGCCGGATGCGGGCCGTCAGCTGGCTGAGGAGCAGGCCGACGCCGAACATCATGGCGAACGTCAGGAGATACCGCGCGTCGGCCACGTCGAACGTGTGGAACGGCGGGACGAAGAAGAAATCGTAACCAGCCACCGCCAGCGCCGCCGCGAGGATGGACGGGCCGCGCCCGAAGCGCACCGCCGCGAGCATGACGGCCAGCATGTAAAGCACTTCGAGATCGGGCACCGGGTAGATTGCGCGCACGGCCTCCGCGAGCACGGTGGTGGCCGCGACGAGCAAAACGGCCCACCCGTACATCACGGGCCGCGTCGGCTCCTTCGGCAATTCCGGCGGGACGGGCGCCGTCTCCGCGCTCTCGCTGCCGCTGATGACGTGCACGTCCACGTCCCCGCTGCCCCGCACGACCTCGTCGAGCAGCGAGCCGCGCAGCCGGTCGCGCAGGCGCGAATGGGTCGGCTTGCCGATGATGATGCGCGTGACGTTGTGCTTGCGCGCGTAACGCAGGAGCGCCTCCGAGATGCTCGCGCCGGAGAGCCTCGTCACCGCGGCCCCGAGCGTCTCTGCGAGGCGCAAATGGGCTTCGAGCCGCGCCCGATCGGCCTCGCTCGGCGTCTTCGTCGCGGGCGACTCGACGTACGCGGCGACCCACGGCGCGCGCAGGCCCGCGGCCATGCGGCTCGCTGCGCGCAGGAGCCGTCCCGAGCTCGGCGCGGGGCTGATGCACACGAGGATGCGCTCGCCGGCTGGCCACGGCGTGATCACGCCGTGCTGCTCGCGATACGCCCGCATGTCCACGTCGACACGCTCGGCCGTGCGCCGCAGCGCGAGCTCGCGCAGCGCGAGCAGGTTGCCGCGCTGGAAGAAATGCGCGGCAGCGCGCTTCGCCTGCTCCGGCAGATAGACCTTTCCTTCGCGCAGGCGCGCGAGCAGCTCTTCGGGCGCGATGTCCACGAGCTCGATCTCGTCGGCGCGATCGAGGATCGAATCGGGGATCGTCTCGCGGACCTGGATGCCCGTGATCTGCGCGACGACGTCGTTCAGGCTCTCCACGTGCTGCACGTTGACGGTCGTGAACACGTCGATGCCCGCGTCGAGCAGCTCGAGCGCGTCTTGCCAGCGCTTCGCGTGCCGCGAGCCGGGGACGTTCGTGTGGGCGAGCTCGTCGAGCAGGAGGAGCCCGGGCCGGCGCGCGAGCGCGGCGTCGAGATCGAGCTCGGAAAGCGTGCGTCCGCGATAGTCGACCTTGCGCCGCGGCAAGACGTCGAGCCCTTCGAGCAAGGCCTCGGTCTCCGCGCGCCCGTGTGTCTCGACGATCCCGGCGACGACGTCGACCTTTTGCTCGAGCGCCCGCTCGCGTGCGACCTGCAGCATGCGGTACGTCTTCCCGACGCCGGGGGCGAACCCGAAGAAAACACGCAGCCGCGCGCGTTTTTCGCGCCCCTCTTCTTCGTTCGCACGGCGAACGAGCGCGTCGGGATCGGGTCGACTGTCGGGATCGGTCATGGACGAGCTTCCGCGTGATCGAGAGCGAGGTTCAGGCGTAACACGTTCACGCGTGGCTCGCCGAGGACGCCGAGGGCGCGGCCTTCCACGTGCGCGTCGACGAGGGCACGGACGCGCGCCACGTCGAGCCCGCGAGCGCGCGCGACGCGGGCGACCTGGAAATGGGCGGCGGCCGGCGAGATGTGCGGGTCGAGGCCGCTGCCCGAGGCCGTGACGAGGTCGACGGGGATCGGCGTGGTGTTCCCCGGATCCGCCTCGCGGAGCGCCGTGATCCGCGCCGCGACGGCGTCTCGCAGCGCCGGGTTCGTCGGCCCGAGGTTCGACCCGCTCGATGCCGCTGCATTGTAGGGATGGCTCGGCGTCGCGGACGGGCGCCCCCAGAAATACCGCGGATCGTCGAACGGCTGCCCGATGAGCTCGGAGCCGACCACGCGTTCTCCCTCGCGGATCAGGCTGCCATTCGCCTGCGCCGGGAAAGCCGCGCGAGCGACCGTGGTGACGAGCAGCGGATACACGACGCCCGTGAGCAGCGTGAACAGGGCGAGCAGCGTGAACGCGGGGCGGAGGAGCGATTTCATCTTCGATTCCTTTTAACCGACGCCGAGGGCCGCGAGCACGAGGTCGATGAGCTTGATGCACGGGAACGGCAGCACCACGCCGCCGAGGCCATACACGAGCAAATTCCGCCGGAGGAGCACGGGCGCGGGCGCCGGCCGGTAACGAATGCCGCGGAGCGCGATGGGGACGAGCGCGATGATGACGAGCGCATTGAAGATCACGGCCGACAGGATCGCCGTGGCCGGCGAATGCAGCCGCATCACGTTCAGCGCGCCGAGCGCGGGGTACGTCGCGGCGAACGCGGCCGGGATGATGGCGAAATACTTCGAGACGTCGTTCGCGATGCTGAACGTCGTCAGCGCGCCGCGCGTCATCAGCATCTGCTTTCCGATCTCCACGATGGCGAGCAGCTTCGTCGGGTTGGAGTCGAGATCCACCATGTTCCCGGCCTCCTTCGCGGCTTGTGTGCCCGTGTTCATGGCCACGGCCACGTCCGCCTGCGCGAGCGCCGGGGCGTCGTTCGTCCCGTCGCCCGTCATTGCGACGAGGTGCCCGTCCCGCTGATACGAGCGGATCATGGCGAGCTTTTGTTCGGGCGTCGCCTCGGCGAGGAAATCGTCGACGCCCGCCTCCGCCGCGATCGCCGCGGCGGTGAGGGGGTTGTCGCCGGTGATCATCACCGTGCGGATACCGATGCGGCGCAGCTCCGCGAATCGCTCCTGGATCCCGCCCTTCACGATGTCCTTGAGCTGCACGACGCCGAGCACCTGCGCTCCCTCGGCGACGACGAGCGGCGTGGATCCCTGCTTCGCGACCTCGTCCACGATCTGCCGCACCTCGGCCGGGACCACGCCGTTCTGCTCCTCGACGAAGCGCGTGATCGCATCCGTCGCGCCTTTTCGGATGCTACGCCCGTCGAGGTTGACCCCGCTCATGCGCGTCTGCGCGGTGAAGGGCACGAACGTCGCGCCGAGCGCGTGCACGTCCCGACCGCGCAGCGAAAAGCGCTCCTTCGCCAGCACCACGATGCTGCGACCCTCCGGCGTCTCGTCCGCGAGCGACGAGAGCTGCGCCGCGTCCGCGAGCGCGCCCTCCTTGATGCCGGGCGCGGGCAAAAACGCCGTCGCCTGACGATTGCCGAGCGTGATCGTGCCCGTCTTGTCGAGCAGCAGCACGGTCACGTCCCCGGCCGCCTCGACGGCGCGCCCCGACGTGGCGATCACGTTCGCCTGGACCATTCGATCCATGCCCGCGATGCCGATCGCGGAGAGCAATCCGCCGATCGTCGTAGGAATGAGGCAAACGAGCAATGCGCAGAGCACGGTGAGGCTCACGGGCGCGCCTTGCCCGGAGCTCTGCACGGCATATTTCGAGAACGGCAGGAGCGTCACGGTCGCGAGCAGAAAAACGATGGTCAAGGCCGCGAGCAGGATGTCGAGCGCGATCTCGTTCGGCGTCTTCTTCCGCTTGGCGCCCTCGACCATGGCGATCATGCGGTCGAGGAAGGTCTCGCCTGCGTTCTCGGTGATACGCACGATGAGCCAGTCCGAGAGCACGCGGGTCCCGCCGGTGACGGCGCTGCGGTCCCCGCCGCTCTCGCGAATGACGGGGGCGCTTTCGCCCGTGATGGCGCTCTCGTCGACCGACGCGACGCCCTCGAGCACCTCGCCGTCGCTGGGAATGGTATCTCCCGCTTCGACGAGCACGATGTCCCCGCGGCGAAGCGTCGACGAGTCCACCTCGGCGCGCGGCGCGTCGAGTCGAGGCGTATCCAGGCGTTTGGCGCTCACGTTTTTGCGCGTTTTTCGGAGCGCATCGGCCTGCGCCTTGCCGCGTCCTTCGGCCATCGCCTCGGCGAAATTCGCAAAGAGGACGGTGAACCAGAGCCACAGCGAAACGGCGAGGATGAACCCCGCGGGCGCTTCGCCAGGTCCGGTGATCGCCGCGTGGAGGAACAGCACCGTGGTGAAGGCGCTGCCGACCTCCACGACGAACATGACCGGGTTTTTGATCATCCGCCGTGGATCGAGCTTCCGGAAGGCGTCGACGGCGGCGCGGCCGACGATGGCGCGCTCGAAAAGCGGACGAGCCTGGGTTCGGGTCGTCATGAGGGGGCTCCAATCACCTTGCAAACAGGGAGAGATGCTCGACGATGGGACCAAGCGCGAGCGCCGGGACGAACGTCAGCGCACCGACGAGCAGAATGGTCCCGACGAGCAAAAGCACGAAGAGCGGCGTGTGCGTCGGCAGCGTCCCCGCGCTCGCAGGGACCAGCTTTTTGCGGGCGAGAGAGCCGGCAATCGCGAGCACGGGGACGATGATCCCGTAACGACCGATCAGCATGCAGAGGCCGATGGCCGTCGCGTAAAACGTCCCGCTCACGGTCAGCCCGCCGAACGCGGATCCGTTGTTGTTCGCGCCGGACGAGAATGCATAGAGGATCTCGCTGAATCCATGGGCGCCGGGATTCCCGAGGGACGCCGTCCCCGCGGGCGTGGCGCTCGCGAGGGCCGTGCCGACGAGCACCGCCGCCGCCGGGAGCAGGATGACGAGCGAGGCCATTTTCATCTCGAATGCCTCGATCTTCTTGCCGAGGTACTCCGGCGTGCGCCCGACCATCAGCCCCGCGATGAACACGGCGATGACCGCGTACATGAGCATGCCGTAGAGCCCCGAGCCCACGCCGCCGAACACGATCTCGCCGAGCTGCATGAGCCACATCGGCACGAGCCCGCCGAGCGGCGTGAAGCTGTCGTGCATGGCATTGACGGATCCATTCGAGGCCGCGGTCGTCGCCGTCGTCCAAAGCGTGCTGTCGACGATGCCGAACCGCGCTTCCTTGCCCTCCATGTTGCCGCCGGGCTGGAGCAAGCTCGCGCCCTGATCGACGCCGAGGCTCGAAAGGACGGGATTGCCATGCTGCTCCGCGGCCGTGGCGATGACGAGCAGGGGCACGAAGATCGCGAGCATCGCCGCGAAGACGGCATACCCTTGCCGTTTGTCCTTCACCATCGCACCGAACGTGAAGCAGAGCGCGGCGGGGACGAGCAGGAGCGAGAGCATCTCCACGAAATTCGAGAGGGCGTTCGGGTTCTCGAACGGATGGGCGGAGTTCGCATTAAAAAAACCGCCGCCGTTTGTCCCGAGCTGCTTGATGGCGATCTGCGAAGCGGCGGGCCCGAGCGCGAGGATTTGCCGGGTGACGCCCGCTCCGTCGCTCGAGGTCGTCGGATCGAGCAATTCCGCCACGTGGCTCCCGGCGAACGTCTGCACGACGCCTTGCGAGACGAGCACGAGCGCCACGATGACAGAGAGCGGCAAGAGCACGTACAGCGTGCTTCGCGTGAGATCGACCCAGAAGTTCCCGATGCCATCGGCCGTGCGTCGGGTAAAACCTCGTACCAATGCGACGAGCACGGCCATGCCCGTGCCCGCGGAGACGAAGTTCTGCACGGTGAGCCCGAGCATCTGCGTCAGGTGCGACAGCGTCGTTTCCCCTGCGTAGGCTTGCCAGTTCGTGTTGCTCGCGAAGCTCACGGCCGTGTTCCAGGAGACCTCCGGGGACACCGCGCCGAGCCCGGCCGGGTTCAAGGGAAGGAGGGCCTGCAATCGCTGGAGCACGTACACCACGACCAGGCCGAAGAGGTTGAACAGGAGGACGGCCGCGGCATACCGAGGAAAAGGCATGTCCTCGCCTTCGCGGATGCCCGCGGCGCGATAAAAGAGGCGCTCGACCGGCCCGAAGACTCGCGCGGCGAGCTTGGCTTCCCCTGCGTAGACCCGCGCCATGTAGGCCCCGAGCGGGACGGCGAGCGCGACGAGCGCGATCAGGTACAGGACGCATCGAAGAAGGGCGTTTTCGATCACGACAACTTCTCCGGATAGAGGAGCGCGAACAGGAGGTAAGCGAAGAGAAGGGCGGCGAGGACGCCGCCGAGGTTCGTCAGGATCGCCATGGCGTCAGACTTTCTCGCAGAGCCGCACGAAGCCCCACGACATCAGGAAAAACGCGGCCGTGATGGCCAGGAACACGGCGTCCATTGGGTCAACTCCTCTCGCGTCGTCCGCCGTGGCGGAGGCGCGTGACGTACGAGCCCACGAGGCCTCTTATGGCCAGGATCGAGATCAACATGCCGAGCGTGCCCACGGAGCCGAAGGGCGCCGGCTGGCCGGCCTCGTACACGACGAGCAGGAGCCCGAGCCCGAGCCATATCCAGAGGAGGCTCCTCTGCTCGGCGCTCTCGTCGGGATCCCGATCGATTCCAGGTCGTTTGTCTCTTCGGTACGGATTCATGTTCAAAACCACGTCGTCGCGCCGAGCGTGACGGTGTCCTGGGCAGGGCGGTTCGGGACGAACGGCGCATCCACGCCATTGCCCGGGACCGCGCCGCCGAAATACATGTTCCCCGCCGCGTGATCGTGGCGGTATTCGAGCCGGAAGGAGGCTCGCTCGTGCGGCCGGAAGTCCGCCGTCGCCGTGCCGGACGCGACCCAGGAGACCGGCCAGAAGATGGCCGCGGCCGCGCCCTCGCCATTGCCATTGCTCGGCACACGCTCGTGGAATGCGTCTCCTCGCGCCGCGAGGTAGAGTTTGTCCGAGACGCGGACACGCGCATAGAGCGCGCCCGCGATCCACGCGCTCGTCCCGAAACGATTGGGCTCCGTCCCGCCATTGAGGTGGGCGATGAACGAGAGCCGGTCCGTCGGGTGGACGGTCGCGTGCGCGTCCACGAGGTGCCGCCACGCGCGGCCCTCGGGGGCGCCGCGGGGCCGCTCCACGCCCGTGAAATAGAGGAGCGAAAGCGCGAGTTTGTCCGGCCGCGTGTACGTGACCTGCGCGCCCAGCGATTTCTCCTCGTTGTTGTCGACGACACTGTTCCAGCCGTTGTAACAAGCGAGCGTCAAGGCCCAGGCGTCACTCAGCGGATACGTGACGCGCGCGCCCGTGTGGTAGAACGGAAGCCCGAAAAACAGGTTCGAGCGGGAAAAGTTCCAGTTGTCCCGGACCGCCATTCCCTCGGGGCCGATCGGCGAGAGAAAGAGACCGGCCTGGACGAGGAGCCCGCGCCCGATGTCGAACCGATACCCGGCGTAAGCTTGCTGGACGTACTTCCAGAGCTCCGCGCTCGTGGCATTCGTCCCGCTCGCGCCTGCGAGCGCTGGCTCGGCGAGGTAATAGGTGCTCGGCGTGTGGCCGACCTGGAGCGCGACGAGCCCCACGATCCGCTCCATGTCCCAGGACGCGGAGAGCGCGACGTTCGAGAGCGTGAACGTGTTGTGCCTGTTATCGAACCCTCGATAATGCGTGATGCCGTTCGAGGGCCGCCCAAAATTCCACTGATAAAAGCCTTCCGCATACCCGCCGAGCTGGAACGTGGCGGGGGGTTGTGCCTCGTCCGCGCGAGCCTCGTGGACGGAGCCGAGCAGGGCTGTCGCGGCCAGGAGAGCAGAACCATGACGGGTCATGCCGACGATCTGCATGCCCGGTGTATAGAGCTTCCCGTGTAAGGGCGGCGTCAAGGTCCGGCGCCCGGGTATCAAGAAAGTATCAAGATTGGGCGCGCGACGTTGGGGCCGTTCCGGATGGGATTACTCTTTGCGCCCCATGTCGGTCACTCCTTCCCAGGTGCCACCTACCAGTACGCATGCGCCCTCGGCGGCGCATGCAGCGCACGCCGCCCGCTTACCGCTCCTCCTCGGCGCGCTCGGCGTCGTCTTCGGCGACATAGGCACGAGCCCGCTTTACGCCATCAAGGAATGCTTCAGCCCCGCCAGCACGCACCGGGTCGATCCGACGCCCGCGAACGTCCTCGGCGTCCTCTCGCTCGTCTTCTGGTCCTTGCTGATGGTCGTGACGGTCAAGTACCTGACGTTCATCCTGAAAGCGGACAACCAGGGCTCCGGCGGCATCCTCGCGCTGCTCGCGCTCGTCCCTGCCCGCAAGGACGGTCGATCCATAGCGGGCCCGCTCGTGCTCCTCGTGCTTTTCGGCGCGGCGCTTCTTTATGGGGACGGCGTCATCACGCCCGCCATTTCGGTGCTCTCCGCGATGGAGGGCCTCGAAGTCGCCACGACGTCCCTCAAGCCCGCGGTCGTCCCGCTGACCGTCGTGGTTCTCTTGACGCTCTTTTTCGTGCAGAAGCGCGGCACGGCGGGCATCGGCAACGTCTTCGGCCCGATCACGCTGATCTGGTTCGTCACGATCGCGGCGCTCGGCGTCCGCTGGATCTGGCAGGAGCCCTCAGTGCTCGCGGCGATCGACCCGCGCCACGCGGTCGGGTTTTTCCTGGAACACAAGACCCACGGCTTTTTGTTGCTCGGCGCCGTCGTCCTCTGCATCACCGGCGGTGAGGCGTTGTATGCGGACATGGGGCACTTCGGCCGCGGTCCGATTCGCACGGTCTGGTATGCGGTCGTCTGGCCAGCCTTGCTCCTCAACTACTTCGGCCAGGGCGCTTGCCTCCTCCGGAACCCGTCCGCGGCGGCGAACCCCTTTTATGCCCTCGTCCCCTCCTGGGCCCTCTATCCGATCGTCGCCATCGCGACCGCGGCCACGATCGTCGCCTCGCAGGCGCTCATCTCCGGGGCCTTCTCGCTCACGCAGCAGGCCGTGCAGCTCGGCTATTTCCCGCGCGTGACCATCGTCCACACCTCGAAGGAGACCGAGGGCCAGATCTTCATCCCCGAGATCAACCGCGCGCTCTGCGCCGCCTGTGTCTTCCTGGTGCTCTGGTTCCAGAACTCGAGCGCGCTCGCCGCCGCGTACGGCATTGCGGTCACGGGGACGATGGGCATCACCACGGTCGTCTATTTCGTCGTCGTGACGCAGCGCTGGAAATGGCCGCTCTGGAAGGCGCTCCCGCCCGTCGTCCTTTTCCTCAGCATCGACCTCGCGTTCTTCGGCGCGAACGCCGCGAAGTTTTTCCACGGCGGATGGTTCCCAATCGTCATGGGCGCCGGCATCTACGCCGTGATGACGACCTGGAAGACGGGCCGCCGGATCCTCGGCGAAGCCTTCCAGGCGAACCTCCTTCCGCTCGAATCGTTTCTGCGCGACGTGGAGGAGCGGAAGCCGCACCGCGTGCCGGGGACGGCCGTGTTCATGGCCTCAAACCCGCAGGGCACGCCGCCCGTGCTGCGGCACCATCTCAATCACAACAAGGTGCTGCACGAGCAGGTCGTGCTGCTCTCCGTGGTGAACGAGCGTGTCCCCGAGATCGCGCCCGAGGAGCGGGTCGCGGTGGTCGACATGGGCCACGGGTTTTACCGGGTGACGGCGCGGTATGGCTTCATGCAGACGCCGAACGTGCCGAGCGTGCTCGCCCAGTGCAAGGACCACGGTCTCGTCGTGGAGCTCCGCAACACGAGTTATTACCTCGGCCGCGAGACGCTCCTGCCGACGGGGCGATCGAGAATGATGAAGTGGCGGAAGGATCTCTTCGCGTTCATCTCGCGGAATGCCAGGCCGGCGACGGCCTACTTCGGGCTTCCCCCAGGCAGGGTCGTCGAGCTGGGAATGCAGATCGATCTCTGAGCTGAGCATGGGTGTCATCGGGGAGGCGTTGAGCTGGGGCGTTGCCCCAGGCCCCACCAGGGGTTGTCCACCCCTGGACCCGGACCAGCGCAAGCGCTGGACCCGGGGTCGATGAACTGCGCAATGCGCAGTTCATCGAACAGGCCGAGGAACGACCCCCGAAAACCAAGACAACCGCGCTGCCATTTCGATGGGCAACGTTGTCCCTGGTCTTGCCACCGGCC
>NZ_JAGTJK010000022.1:0-201759 GCF_028435265.1 Polyangium jinanense
GCCAGCGCTGCCGGCTTGATGGGCAGGGTCGTCGTTGGTCTTGACCTGGCCTGTTCGATGAACTGCGCATCGCGCAGTTCATCGACCCCGAGTCCAGCGCTTGCGCTGGTCCGGGTCCCGGGGCGGATAGCCCCGGGTGGGGCCTGGGGCAAAGCCCCAGCGCAGCGCCTCCCAGATGAGACCAATGCTCAGGCGCGCCGCTGCGCGCGATACCACGCAATCGCATCCCGCAACGTTTCGTCGAGCGGGCGTACGCCTGCTGCGAAGCGCGTCGTGCCCATCGGCGGGCCCATCGCATACGCGTCGAGCACGAGCAGGAGCGCGAGCGACGGGAGCGGCGAAGGCCGACCGCCAAGCGAAAGCGCCGCCTCCATCCAGAACGCGCCCGTCGCGGAGAGCCGGGCCGAAGCGCGCAAAAGCGGAGGCCGCACGCCCGCGAGCTCGCAGATACGCGCGGCGAGCACGTCGGTGGAAACGTCGTGCCCCGTGATCGGAATCGGCGTGCCGAACGCCTCGGCTTCCAGCGCGCCGCGGATTGCCGAGGCCGCGTCGCGGATGTCGACCACATTGACGACGCGGCGCACCGTGGCCGGGACCTGGCCCGAGAGGAGCTGCGGGACGAGCGCGAGCTCCTGGGGCTTGTCGTCCCAGGGGCCGAGGAACGCCGTGGGATTGGCGAGGACGGCGGGCAGGCCGTGGCGCGCGGCATCGAGGACCATACCCTCCATGTGCGCCTTGACCGTGAAGTACGGATGGCTCTGCCGGCGGAAGTTCGTTTCGAGCGTGGCAAGGCCTGCTTCGTGGCGAGGCAACGTGGTGAAGGAGCCGATGTACACGAGGCGCGCCCCGCTCCGGAATGCAGCGTCGAGGACCGCGCGCGTGCGCGTCACGGCATACCGAAGAGGATCCCGCTCGGCCGAGGATTGCGGGGCGAAGCGGTGGACCGGATAAGGCGCTGCGGCGTCGACGAGCACGTCGTGCCCGCGGGCCCACGCGTCGATCTGGCCCGGCGCGTCCGCGTCGCCGACGGCGAGGTCGACCTCGAGGCCGGCGAGGTTCGGGGGGCTTTTCCTTCGCGTCGCGGCGGTCACCTGGTAGCCGTGCGCGAGCAGTTCGCGGACCATCGCCTGTCCGATATGCCCCGTGGCGCCGAGGACGAGGGCACGGGCGCGGGCGCCGCTCGGTTGCATCGAGCGCGGAAACCATGCCGGCTCGGCGGCGTCAAGCACCCACGCGTCCTATGCGGAGACCCTTCGCGATGAGACTACCCAGGCGGCGGCGCCCTGCGTTACGATGGTCGGCCTCATGCGCGCGGTCAGCCTCAACATCCCCGTGGGCCTTCGACTGGACGAGCCACGGGAGCTCTACAAGTTCGCCACGATGGCGAGCATCGCTTGCGGAGGCCCCGGCGTCGACGAGCGGTCGATCAAGCGCGCGATCCAGCAGGCGAAGGAGTCGTGGGCGAAGATCGTCGCGCTCGTCTCGTTCCCCGCGCACGGCGGGCCGATCGGACCTTCCGTCGAGCCGGAAGAGGTGCGGAGCGTGGTGCGTGATCAGTGTACCGCGATGCTGCGCGTGGCCGAGTGGCAAGGCGCGCGGATCTTCGCGGTGAAGGCGACGGATCCGCTGCTCTTCGCGGCGACGGCGAACCAGCGCGTGGCCGACGCGATCCTCGACGGCGCGTTCGAAGGGTTGTCGATGGACGTGCCCGTGATCGGCCCGTTCGAGGGTCCGATGCTCGACTACGTGCGCACCGGCGGGCTCGATTATCTGCGGGAGGCGTACGCGGATCGGGGCTACCGCGCGGATGGAAGCCTGATCCCGGAAGGCGAGCCGGGCGCGATGGTCGAGAGCGCCGCAGCCGCCGCGGAGAACGCGCTCAGGCTCGCGAGGACGAGTCGGTTCGACGCGATCGGGGTGCACGGAGAAGGTCCGCTCGCGGTGGAGATCGCGGGGGCGGTACGGACGGCGCTGGAGAGTCAGGGGCTCTTGTCGCGGTAGGCGGCGCGCTTCGCGAGATACAGCGGTCGCTCTGCGAGTTACAGCGGTCGCTTCGCGAGTTACAGCGGTCGCTCTGCGAGCTACAGCGGTCGCTTCGCGAGTTACAGCGGTCGTGTCACGAGCCGCAGCGGTCGCTCTGCGAGTTACAGCGGTCGCTTCGCGAGCTACAGCGGTCGTGTCACGAGCCGCAGCGGTCGCTCTGCGACGTACAGCGGTGGCTCCGCGACGTACAGCGGTGATGCCGCGACGCGCAGCGGTGGCTCCGGGGCAGGACGAGGTGACGACCGGACGGACGCAGGTGGTTTCGTGATGCCCCGAAGTTCGTTAGGCTACGCCGCATGCCCATCAATACCGACACAATCCCGAAGACGCGCCGGCTCACGCTCATTCGATTGGGCGAGCAGTTCGGCTCGCAGGACACGCTGGATCAAGCAAACCAGACGCTCGGCGCCTACGAAAAACACGCGCCGCTGCTCAGGATGTCGGGCTTCGGCGCGAAACACGCGGCGGAGCTCGCAGGAGCGCGCGACGGGCTGGTCGAAGCGGGCGTGGGGCGCGAGGCGGCCAAAGGCAAAAAGAAGGTGACGGGCGAGGCCTACGTCAAGGCGTACAACCAGGCGGCGACGGCGCGGATCAACGCGCGCACGGTGCTCGCGGGGGTCAAGGAGGACCTGGAGGCGAGCGGGGAGGCCGAAGAGGCCGCGGCGACCGTTGCGGCGGCGTTGCGGCAGACGCGGTCGGCCGCGAAGAAGGCGGAGCCGCTGGCGCAACAACTCGCGCTGCTCGGCGATACGCTGAAGCACCCGGTGGTGGCGCCGGTGGCGGCGGATCAGGGCGGGCCCGAGGCGCTGGCGGACGTTCAAGCGTCGATCCCGGCGCTGCGAAAAGCCGACCAGGAAGACGTGGGCGGGCGCGGGACGCCCGTGGAGACAGAGACGCTCGACCTGCTCGACGGGATCATCGTGCAGCTCGTGCGAAGGGCGCGGCGGGCGGCGTTGGCAGCGTCGAAGCGGCTCGGGAACCCGGCGATGGCGGAGGCGTTCAAGCTCGACAGGTTGTACCGGTCGAAGGGCGGGAGCGGCGCGGAGGAGGAGGCCGGCGAGGACGAGGACGCGGAGGAAGTCAAGGGGTAAGTGGGGGACGTGGGATGATTCGCCTGCGCCTCGGGCGCGTGGTTCGAGCGACGAGGAGGGTGGGCGCCGCGGCGTTGGCGGCGCTCGCCCACGCCCGCGTCGTCCCTGACGGTACTCAGGTCGATGGCTCGGCGCCCTTGCGCGCTGCTTCGAGCTTGTCCCGGAGCTCGCCCAGGGACTTGATCCATTGTCGGTAGAACCTCGGGGACGGCCCATGGCGGGGGGGTTCGAGCTTCGCGCGGGCTTCGCTCCGTCGCGCGAGCCCTGCTTCGAGCCCACGCTGGAGCTCAGCAAGGAAAGGTTCGAGCACGGCGAGGCCCTCCTCGGGCTTCTGGTTCTCCCCGCAGGACTCCGCGTAGTACGTCGTTTTCCAGCATCGTTCCGAGATGCTCGTGAAGCCCACGCGAACGAGATCGTTCCAGGCCTCCCGGCAGACCTCGAAGGGCTGTTTGAGCCAACAGGCTGCCTGGAGAATATCTTCGGCGATGCGCTGCCTCACGTTGAGCACGAAGGCCTGGAACGCTTGGCCTTCGCCTGCGCGCGCCACAGTGTCCGCCTCGATCCGTTTGTAATCGGCGGCGACCTCGGCGAAGCTTCGATCCTGCGATCGTGCAAAGCTTTTGAAGACGGCCCTGCACGCTTTCCTGAGCTCGTCGTCGATCTCGTCGATTTTCTCTTTTTCCGGGGCCGGCTGGGACGCCTCGTCCATACGCCGCGTCCTTCGGCTCGGGCTGAGCTGGCCCCTTTGCTGGGCCAGGAGCTCGTCACGGAGGTCCCCGTACCGCTCAAGCTCCTCTTCGTAGAAATCCGTGGGGCGCTGCGCCGCCCTGGCTTCTTCGAGCCCGCGCTCGAGTTCGGCGAGGAGGGGTTCGACCACGGCGAGCCCCTCCTCGGGCTGCTCATCATACGCGCAGCAATCTAAATAAGACCAGGTCGTCAGGCACCTTATCCAGATATTCGTAAAGCCGAGGCGAATCAGCTCGTTCCAGGCCCCCCGGCAGACCTCGAAGCGGGGCGCCTTATCCCGTGCTGCGGAGAGAACGTGTTCGGCGATGCGTCTCCTCACCTCGAGCGCGCTGCGTTCGTCGTCGCCTGCACGCGCCACAAACTCGGCTTCGAGCCCGCGGTAGTCGTCGACGACCTCAGCGAACGTTCGGGTCCGCTCCGTCGCTTTCAAGTAAATGGCAACGCTCGCCTCCGCAAACGCCGATAAGAGCTCGTTGTCTTCTTCTACTATTTCTTCGTCCGTGCTCATCACGTCCCACTGTTGCTAATTGGATTTGTAAACACAACTTGCCCATCTGCCGTTCGTAAACCGAACTCCTTTGGGCCATTCTTGCTCAGCCTTACACTTCTCGTGGCACATGAGGCATCTCTTTGAGCCATAGACGGACCCCGGGTCGCTCTGTCTAGACGAATCCAGGCAAGCGTTCAGGTGCTTACCGCATTCTTTCTCCCACTCTTCCTTCTCTCGAACCGTCACCGCAATATCCTTGCTGAGCTCCAGCTCGGCGGCCATCACGATGATGACGGGGCCTACTTCGATGATGAGGTCGGCGAGGGCGATCGCCACGGCCACGAGCACCCCGGGGTTGCCGACGAGGCCACGCTCGGCCGGCGTTTGCCCGTTCGCAGGCGCGGTCGACTCGGACAGGCGCAGCTTGCGCAGCCCGAGTAGCTCCTCGGGGATGGTCATGCCTCGCAGCGCGATCCGCGTACACGCCGCGAGATCCGCGTGGGGCACGCCCTTCGACGCCACATCGACCACGCGGCCCTCTTCATCGACCGTCACCGTGTAGTCGAACGTGTAGTACCCCCGGTGAAGGTCGCCACCGAACTCATCCACGCATTCGCGTAGGCGCTCCGCGGTGGCGTCCGGCACACGCGGGCGGTCGTCCTGCTGCGCCAGTTGTCTGACCGTGGCCCCGCAGCCGAGCGGCACGACCGCCATCGTCGCGCAACCGAGGAACCCGAAGGAGAGGAGGGTGCGCAGGCGCGAAAACTTCATTCTCGGGATGCAATCAGGAAACCTCAAATCCTGGCAAGGATGATCCTCACCCCTTCCCCGCCGCCCGCCGCGCTCGCTCCGCCTCGGCCATGAGCCGCCCATAATCGAGTCGTTCGAGCGCCGCGCGCGCCTCGGCCAGGCTCTCCCCCGCGACGGATGCGCCGAGCCCGAGGACGAGCCTACGCGCGAGCTCCTCGCGGCGCAGCGGGCTGCCGCGCAAAAGATCGAGCGTCACGAGGCTCGATCCCCGCGCGACATCAAAAAGCCCTTCCCGCGCCGCAGTGCGCGCGCGACCTTCGAAGATGCGCTTCAGCAGAGCCTCGGGAATCCCGCGCCGTTCGAGCACGAGCACGAGCAGCGCGAGCCGCTCGATCGCGCCGCGATCAAGCTCTGCGGCGATTGGATCGAGCTCCAGCGGATCGACGGGCTCGATCGCGAGATCCCGGCAGAGGTCCGCGAGTTTGGCCCGCGCGACGTCGACATCCAGCGCGGCGGGCTCGATCTCCGCGAGGACCTGGCCGAGCGCGGCCAGGATCGGCGCGAGGTCGAGAGGCACACTTTCCGGCAGGAGCCGGGCGTCTTGCGTGGCCGGCGCGGTCGTAGGCTTCGCGGTCCAGTTTTTCAGGAAAGACATGGCTCTATCCGCTGGGGTGGGTCGTGCCCGGGTCGTCGAACAAGGAGAAGGCGAGCTCGGCCGCGACACGCGGGAAATCGCCGAGCGCGCGCACGGCGACGACACGCGCCCCGGCCTGCTCGTAGCGACGCACCTTTTCGCGATTCGGCGCGTGCAGGAGGAGCACGAACGCCGGTGAGCGTTCGGCCGCACGCGCAAAGATGGTCGCGTTTTGCCGGTGCGCGTCGTAGTTCGCGTCGAAGTCGCTGTCGGTGATGACAACGCGGATCGGCTGCTCGGAGCGGGTCTCTTCGACGGACGCCGCGAGGACGTCGAATGGGAACTGCGTGCCGCCGCCGATATAGCGCATGAGAAACCTCGAAAGCACACGCTCGGAGCGGCAGAAGTCCCACGCTTTTTCGTGGCCCACCGAATAGACGAGTGCGCGCGCCGCGCCGCCCGCGCGGATCGTGCCGGTCGCGAGGATCTGCGCGGCGAGGGTCATCGCGTTGAGGGCGCGCTTCGGGTCGGGCATGGATCCGCTCACATCGAGGTAAATCTCGGTGCGACCGAGAAACGACGGCGTGCTCTGGCCCTCCTCGTCGGCAATGCGCTCGCGGAGCAGCGGCATCGCGGCGCCGAGGGTCTCGCCGCGGCGGAGGAGCGTGGCGACCCAGTCGATATCGGCGACCGGATCGCCGGGCTCCCATTCGAGGTGCGTGGTGGGCACGAGCGCGTCGGCAAAGACGCGGGCAGGCGGCGGACGAAAAAGGTATTTTTCGGCCTCGCGGCGGTAATGGGCCGCCATGGCCGTCGTGAGCAGCTCGGATTTGCCCGCGCCGTCGCCCGGCATCGCCCCCGCGCGGCGTTCGAGGCTCTGATCGGCGAGTTTTTCCGCGAGGTCCTTCGAAAAAAAACCTTCGCGGATCGCCCGCTCGATTGCCGCTTTTTCGCTCTTCTTCGGCACGAGCGCCGCGGCGAGATCCTCGGCCGAGAGCTCACCTTCGGCGCAGTCGCCTTCGCCCGCGTGTTTTTGCGCGGGGCTCGCCATCGCGTATCGCCAGGCGATGGAGGCGAAATAAAGGTACTGGAGCGTGACGTCGGGCGCGAACGCGAAGAGGTGTTCCGCGACGAGCTTCGCGTCGAGGCGGTGGTCCGGAAAAGCGCGCGCGAAGGCGGCGGCATTTTTCCCGAGCAACTCCCCTTCCCTTCGTTGCCAGAGCTCTTCAATCACGGCGCGCTGGAACGTGAAGAGCACGTCGTCAGGCGCACGCGCGCCGCGCGCCACGAGGATGCGGCAGAGGTCGTCCTCGATCGAGGGCAAACCCTGGCCGAGCCGCTCGTCGACGAGCAGGTCGTAAAACGGGCCCGTGAGCGAGCGCGGCAGGCGCGGCAAAAACGTGCGTTCGAGCAGGAGGAGGCGCGCGTGCTCGACGGGATGGCCCGGGAACGCGACGTGGTGGCCGAGCTCGTGGGCGATCAGCGCTTCGAGCGCGTCTTCGAGTGAAGCCTCGGCAATGGGGCGCGCGCCGAGGCGGATCGTGCGCGAGGCGAGGTCGATGCGGGCGAACGTTTCGCCATCCGGGTCCACGACGGGTTCGCCGATCAGGAGATACGGCGAGTAACGCGCGAGCGCGCGAGGGAAGGCGCGCGCCGCAAGGGATGCAATGCGCTCCTCGGCGCTCAAGGGCTCTCCACGAGCCAGAGGCGTTGCGAGTCGAGCGCGGTCGCGACCACGAGGCCCGCGCGCGAGGCAGCCACGCTGTGCCCGCGTTTCCAGTGCGGAAGTGGGACGCGCGCGTCGCTCACGTACAGGACGGCCTGCCCGAGCGTGACCGTGGGCAAGCTCGGATCGGGCTCGACCTTGTCGGCGAGGCACGGCGAGCGGAACGCGAGGTTCGGGGCGCCACGCGCGCCGAGGAGCACGCCCGCGGAGAGATCGGGCCGCTTGCGATCGTGGACGCAGACGAGCGTGGGCGCGCCGAAATGCACGCGGCCCGGCAAGAACGCGGATTCGACCTCGCGCAGATCGATGGTCCGCACCACGAACGGTCCTTTCCACGTGGAGCGGGCGCGCGGCGCGAGCGCGGCGTCGAGGATACGGAGGAGTCGGCCTTCGAGGTCGAACCGCGCGCCGGCGCTCGCGGAGGCGCTCGGCGCGGCCATCGCGGAAGCGACGCAGAGGTTCAGCCACGGCGGCTCGCCGAACAGGCCTTCGCCGAGGTTCCATGCCTTCGCGAGCAGGCCCATGCGCGCCTCGATCGGGACGGTGGGAAGGGTGTCCGGGAGCATGTCCACGAACAGCCATTCCACGAGGTTTTCCGGCCTGCGCACGCGTGGCGCGTCGCCTTCGCCCACGACGCCGGGCCGGATGTATCCGAGCCCGATCGCCTCGACCACGAGGCCGAGCCAAGCCTCGAACGCGCGAAGCGAGCTCTCGGACCCGTCGAGGCCCGCCGCGAGCCGCTTGCCTGGCCCAGCGAGGAGCGCTTCGAACAGCGCGGCGTCCCAGCGGGAGAACCGGCGTTCTCCCTCCCGTACATGGTGCGTCGCCAGCGCTTCGAGATCACTCACGGGCCCCTCCTTCCAGTCGCTCGGCAGCGGCGAGCCTGCGCTGGTAGGACTCGTGGAGGCTCTTCAGGAGCACGAGATCCTCGTAGATCGGCCCCGACAAATCGGCGCGCTTGAGCAGCTCCTCCATCGCGCGCTGCACCTTGCCGACGCGGCGCTTGAGCTCGGCCGTGGTGGCGCCGAGCGCGGTCGCCTCGGCCTCGGCCTGAAGCTCGCGCACGCTCGCGCGGAGCGGCGCGTAGGCCGCGTGCTGCACGGCCGCTTGATCGAAGAGGCGCGTGATCCACGTGGCCCGATCGAGCAAAAGAACGCGGCTCTCGGCCTTCTGGAAGAACGCGCTCTGCAGGTTCGGCCGGAGTTTTTCGAAGAGCGTGAACGGCAGGACGAGGCGCACGTCGGTCACGGAGACTTCGCTCTTGCCGCGGAAATACGCGAGGGCCTTGGCGAAGAGCAGGATGGCCTGGAGCGCGCGCGCCGAGACGCCATTTTCAGTCTGCGTGCAGACGTGGACGTTCTTGTCGAGCGGGCAATCCTCGTTGCAGACGTGCGCGACCTTCTTGCCCGCGAGGTGGAGCGTGTCCTTGTTGCGGTATTCGAGGACGTCCGAGGCCCTGCGGCAAAAATCGAGCTGGCCCGCGAAAAACCCGAGCACGTCGAGCACACTCTCGGGGACCGGGACGGCGCGGATCTCGGCCTCGGCTTGATCGAGCTCCTCCGCGGAGAAGACGACGTCGGCCGGGATGCGCGTCTCGGGCGGTCGCGCGGTGGCGACACGCTCGGCGAGGGCATCGAGCGAGCGGGCGTGGAACGGCGGCGCGCGGACGACGACGTCGATGCGATCCTTGAGGGCCTCGATGACCTGGAACGTGCCGCCGCCGGAGTCCTCGTTCGCCGTGAGATACCAGGCGGATTTGCCGGCGAGCGCGACCTGCTCGAAACTCTCGGCGTAGCCCTCGGCGAGGAGCGAGAGGAGCGCGGACTGGGTCTTCGTGGGGATGCGGTTGTACTCGTCGATGATCTTGACGCGCTTGCCGATCCAGCGGCGCCACTCGACACGGATCTCACGGGATTCCTCGGCCTTGACGAGGCTACCGGGCAAGGGGCTGCCGAGCAGATCGGCCGTGGTGAGCTGGGGATGGCCGTGCTGGACGATGCGGCGGATCTCGCCCTCCGGGATGCCCGCGAGCGCGGCCATGATCGTGGCCATGGTGGTCTTGCCGCGGCCCGGAGCGCCAACGAAGAGCAGGCGCTGCGAGGTGACGAGGCAAAGGAGCGGCAAGAGGACGTACGAGGCGTGCGCCGCGCGGCCGAGATCGACGCGCGCTTCGCCCTTGCCGAGCGTCGTCGATTCGCCGAGCTCCATGTCGAGGTACGGGCACACGAGAGCTTGCGTGGCGATCCACGTGTAGGCGCGGCGGAGCTTGCCCGAGAGGCCCGCGCTCCTACGCGGCCCGAGGACGAGCGCGCCGTCCTTTTCGACGCGGGCGCGGCCGTCGAGCCACGAAGCGACGAGGCGATGGGGATCCATTCGTGCTCGCGACTATGCCAGAGCTTGTGGCGGGAGCGGGAGGCCAATCGAGCCTCCCGTCGTCGTCGCGCTGAGGATTGGTCTCTTCTTGGGGGCGCCGCGCCGGGGCGCTGCCCCGGGCCCCGCGGGGGCTGTTCGCCCCTCGACCCGAACCAGGGCAAGCCCTGGACTCGTGGTGGAAGAACTGCGCTCCGCGCAGTTCTTCCAACGGGCCGGTGTGGCAAGACCAGGGACAACGTTGCCGGTTGAAATGGCAGCGCGGCTCTCTTGATTGGCAGGGTCGCTCTTGGTCTTGACTCGGCCTGTTCGATGAACTGCGCATCGCGCAGTTCATCGACCCCGGGTCCAGCGCTTGCGCTGGTCCAGGTCCAGGGGCGGATAGCCCCTGGTGGGGCCTGGGGCAACGCCCCAGCGAAGCGCCTCCCAGAGGAGACCCATGGTTTCCCTCCTCGATGGCCGGATCCTGGCCATCCACTGACCACCTGCGGCCATCCGAGAGGATGCCGTTCGTCTAGAGTCGACCTCGGAAGGCCCGGAAGCAACGAATCACCGGCGCTCGAAGCCGGGCGTGGAGGGAAACCATGAAGCAAGGGAGCCTTGGCTTACCCATTTCGCGCGCAGGTCGATGCGCGTTCCTTTTGCTGAGCGCGGTGCTCGGCGGTTGCTCGGACGAAGCGGCGCCGGCTGGCCCGCCCGAGATCTTCGAGAACCCGCCGGAGCTCGCGCCGAACGCGGCGGGGGTCCACGAGCTGCGCCTCGCGCCGAGCGAGGTGACGATCGGCGGAAAGAGGTATTGCCTGCGGACGTACAATGGATCGATCCCGGGGCCGACGATCCGCGTTCCTTCGGGGACCGACCGCAAGGTGCGGGTCAATCTGCACAACGACTTCAAGCGCTCCGATTATCGGCTCGTGGCCGGGGCCGCGAACACGTCCGCCGTCACGTGCCACGATTTCAACCTGACGAACCTGCACGCGCACGGCGCGCACGTCCAGCCGAACTACGCGACGCCCGCGGCGGGGGATCCATGCGAGGGCTCGGGCTGCGGGCCAGACGCGCGGTACCACGCCGACGACGTGCTGCACGAGGTGCCGCCCGGCGAGATGGCGCAATACCGCTGGGATCTCGACGAGGACGGGACGCACCACGCGGGCTTCAACTGGTATCACCCGCACATCCACGGTTCGACGGCCATTCAGGTGACGAACGGCGCCGCAGGCGCGCTCATCTTCGAGGGGGATCTCGACGAGGTTCCCGGGATCGCCAAGGCGAACGAGCGGATCATGGTGCTCGGCGGCGTGCCCATCAACGTCGAATCGACGCGACCGCTCGCGGATGGAGAAGCTTGCTCCGAGGACACGCTGTCGGCGAACGATTTCGAGGCTGCGGAGAACGATACGAAGCCGACGCTCGTGAGCGGCAAGCTCTTGCCGCACATCAAGACGTCGCCGAATCAGGTCGAGCGTCTCCGGATCGTGCACGCCGGCACCCCGAACGAGCTCGGAATGAAGCTCCACCCCTCGGAGGATCCGACTTGCGAATCGTTCGACGTCCTCCATCCGATCGAGATCACGCAGATCGCCCGCGACGGCATCACGCTGCCGAAGTTTTACGTGAGCGATACGATATGGGTATCACCCGGATATCGTATCGAGGCGGTGGTGAAGATGCCCGCCGAGAAGACGACGCTTTGCCTCGTGGGGCGGCGCCCGGCCGATCCGCTCGGGAGTCTCGTGGCGATCTTCGACGTGGATCCGGCGAACGGCGAGCCGACCGAGACGAACATGCCGGAGGAGTCGGCCCTCGCGGCCATCGCGCCGCCGACGACGTTCATGGGCAAAGTCGACGGCCAGACGATGGAAGCGAGCTGCGAATCGGTCGAAAAGGTCCACCAGAAGATCGCGCTGCTCGTCCCCACGCCGGGCGAGGAGCCCGACCCGGAAAAACCCTCCGAGCTCGGCTCGTGCAGTCCGAACGACCACATGCACGGCATCGATCCGGACGCGCCGACGTGCCTCTGCCCCGCCCCGAACATCAGTTGCCGGCGCTTCGACGATCGGCGCGCCTGGGGATATCGCAGCGACCGGGTAATGGAGGTCGGCACGACGGAGAAATGGGAGATCCGCGCGTTCGACGGGCACCCGTTCCACATTCACATCAATCCGTACCTCGTCTGCGCGAACGATTCGAACAAGGAGCCGAATTTCCCGCACTGGCGTGACACGTTCTGGGTGCAGGCGGAGGACGGGCCGCGGCAGATCCTGACGAACTTTCGCAAGTTCACGGGTCAATTCGTGCTGCATTGCCACAAGCTGAACCACGAGGACATGGGCATGATGGAGCTCGTCGAGATCTGCCCTGAGGGCGATACGGCCTGCCTTTGCCAAGGCACGGACGCCGCCGGCAATTGCATCAGCCAGGCCGGGTGCAAGACCGAGGATCTCCAGTGCCAGTTCGCCAAGGAAGCGACGGACGCGTTCCCACTCCCGCCCGCGCCGAATCCCGCACTCTGCGGTCCGTGATCCTCAGCACCCGCGACGTCAGCCCCGGCGCGCCGTATCCCCCACGCGCCGGGCCAGCGCGTCGACCTGGGCGTCCATCTCCTGCCGCTTCTGCATGCCGCGCTTGGTGCTTCGCACCATGAAGACGATCGACAGGACGAACGTCCCGAGGAACGAGAGCCACATCTCGGTGCGCGTGACCTCGGGCCCCTCGGGACGCCCGATGGCGATGACCGTGACCATAGCGGCGAGGATGCCGAAGAACACGAGGAACACCGAAACGCCGACGAGGCGATCCCCGGCGTTCGCAGCCCGATCGTAGCTCTGCGCTTGCTCTCTGTCCGCGCGGTCTTTCGAGGCGCGCGCCTCGCCGAGCAGGCTCGCGGCGAGCGCAAAGGGGACGAGGAGGCGGCTCCGGCAATGCTTGCAATCGGAGACGGCCTCGCCCGCGCGGAACGAATGCATGGCGCCGCACCCGTCGCAGCGGACGATCCCCGTCGCGGCGAGGGTCTCGATGTCCGGAATGTCGTACATGACGCCCCAGCCGCGCGTGAAGGCGGCGAGGGACAAGACCCAGCCGCCGAACAAGATCCCGAAATAGAGAAGCGGCAGGCCCATGTTGACCTCCCCCGTGATGAGCCCCGCGACGAAGGCGAACGTGAGGAACGTGGCGAAGCCAATCACCCCGAAGATGACCGGTTTGGCGGCCTTCGCGTTTTGCTCGTAAAACGCCGCGACGAACCGCGCCTGGAGCTCTTTCTTGGCCACGGCGACGACGTCGCCGACGTAGGCGAGCATGGCCCTGCGGAGCCCTTCGTCGAGGGGCGTGACGGCGCCGCAATGGCGGCAGCGCACGCGGGCGTCGCCGAGCTCGATGGGCAAGGGCGCGCCGCACGCCGGGCAAGTGGGCGCGCGTCCGTGGATGGGCTCCTTGGCTTGCGACGTCATTATGCTGGTTTGGCGTATCACGCAGGTCGCGAGGAGAGCAAGCCGCCTCGTCCCCTACCCTTCCCGCTCGTTCTGGCGTACGCTGGGGCATGCGCCGGATCGGATTCGTTTCGCTCGTGCTCCTCGCCGCGGCCTGCGCCGAGCCGATGGGAGAGCCGGGGACCCCGAGTGTTTTCCAGGAGCCGCCCTGGCTCGTCGTCCGCGTCGACACGGTGGAGGTGACCCCGCTCCGGCCAGGCACGCAGGTGCCCTGGGACGACATCGAGCCCCAGCCGACCGACGGCACGGCGTGCGGCATGCTCGGCCGCATGATGGCCACGACCGATCCGATCACGGGAAAAGGCGCCGAGGCCCTCTGCCCCATCGATCCGCGCCCGCGGCCCGCAAACGCCGACGCGCGGCTGCCCGATCTCGTGGTGCTGCTCGGCGTGGGCAGCGCGGCCCATTACCAGACGCCGACCGCGCACGATACGATGCAAACCACGTTCAACGGCGAATTCGTGATTCCAACGAATTCGATCCCGGCCGAGGGCATCACGCTTGCCGTGGTGGATCGGGACGGCGCCGGGGCGGAGGTGATCGGCGGGGTGAAGCTCGGGCGGCAGGAGCTGCTCGCCGCGCAGGCGACGCGGCCCGTGTTCTCGATGCGCGGCGGAGGCGTGATGCGAATGGATCTCGCCGTGATGGCCGTTGCGAACCCCATGGAGTCGGCCGAGGCGGCGGTGACGGCGCAGGCGGGCGGCACGCTGGTGTCGATGCGGCCGATTCGCGCGGGCGAGGTGGTCGAAATCGCGGCGCGGGGGCAATACCGGATCGGGACGGGGCGCGGCGCGTGGATCGATCCGCGCGGGTATTTCGAGAAGGAACCGCACGACCCGAACTTCGACAACGAGCCCTTCCGGTCCGCGCCCCACGGCGCCGGCATCGCCGCGGTGGGAGGCGGCGACGCGCGAATGGGGGCGATCGTCGCGCCTTGCGCGCGGTTCGTGGCGCGCACGCCCGGGCTCGTCTGGGTGGGGCTGAACGATGCGGATCCGCGCAACAACGAGGGAAACGCGACGTTCACCGTGAAGGTGGCCGGACCGCTTCCGGCCGAGTGGTCCGAGGGGAAGACGTCGACGCCGTGCGGGACGTTTCCGTGAAGGGTCAGCGCAGGGCTTCGTCGACGGTCTTCGCGACGAGCGTCTGATCGAGCCAACGGTCGAGGGTCTCGAGGTCGGTCGTCCCGTCGATGCGCGCTTCCTGGGCTGCGTCGAGCGAGATCCCGCGCTTGCCGAGCTGCCGGCGGAGAACGGCGCGCGCGTGGGCGAGCTCCCCGGCCTCACGCCCTGCATCCCGCACGGCCTCCAGGCTCTCGTAGCCGCGGCGCTGCAAGAGGTTGCGCAGCGTGGCCTCGTGCGCGGCCTCGCGGTCGTACAGAGCCTCGACGGGGACCGGGTTCTTCAGGATCCCCGGCGCCTCGAGGGATTCGCCCGGCCGCACGGTGCGAAGCTTCTGCCCCGGCGCGTACACCTCGACCCTTCGCGGACCCGTGAGCCACACGACCCACACGTACTGCGTGCCCGCCGCGAGGAGCTCGGCGATCTTCGACTGCAGCTCCTCCTCGTCCTGCCCGCGATCCGCGTATTCCACCGCGAGCGGCGGCGCACCCTGCACCCAGCCGGGCACGTCCGGCACGTGGCCCACGGCCACGTCAGGCGCACGCATCGTCCCCGGCTCCGGCGAAAATCCCGCGTCCACGCCCGCCTGCTCGACGGCCGGATCCGTCTCCAGCACCGTGCCGCCGAGCAAGTTCGCCCGCGCGCCGCGACCGCCTGTCGGCAGACACAGGATCGGATGCCCGTTCGAGAGCTCGTACGGGTCCCCCGAGCGGAGCTGCTGGGCCTGAAACGGGCCGGGCGCGAAGAGCTTCGTCGGGTGCATCGTCACGTTGGAGACGATACCACGAAAAATGGCGGGGAACAGGCTGTTTTTGTGACGTCGAGGGTCAAAAAAGCCGAGACAAACGGGCCCGTCGACACACCCCCCTGCTACTTCGGCGGCGCGGGCGTGATCGACTCGACGAAGAGCCGCCCGTCCCGATCCGAGAACGTGAACGACACGTCGTCGCCGACCTTCACGTCGCGCAAAAGCTCGGGCTTGGCGACCTCGAACATCATCGTCATCGCCTTCATGTACCCGGGGATGTCCTCGTGGGCGATCGTGATGTTGTCCTTCTTCTCGCCGATCGCGCGCACCTTGCCGCGCGTCGTGTACGTCGCGCTCGGGGCGGCGGTCGGGACGGCGCCGCTGCCGGAGGGCTCCTGCGAGCGCGAACAGGCAGGCGCGGCCGCGAGCAGCACCGCCGCGACGGTCGCGAGGACCGCCGGGCTCGTTCGATGACTGGAAATCACGCGCATGCGGTTGCTCTACCACCGAGAAGGCAAAAACGGGAGGAGAAGCGAAGGCGACGGCCGACGCGGCCAGCGGGGGCGGACGAGGCTAGGCCCGCGCCGCGGACGCATGCAGGGCAAACGCGGCCCCCTGCGGGTCGTCGCAGACGGCGACACGATCGCCATTCGGGAGCTCACGCGGGGCGAGCACCTTGCCCCCGCGCGCGCTCACCTTGGCGAGCGCTTCGTCGAGATCTTCCACGTGGAAATAAAAGAGCCAGTGCGGGTGGACATGCGGCAGCCGAGCGCTGCTGACCATGCCACCCACGCTCGGCCCGCCTTCGTCCCACGAGAACTTCAAATACGCGCCGAACTCCGGCCCGAAATCCACCGTCTCGGTCGCCTTCCAGCCGAACAGATCCGAATAAAAAGCAAAGGCCCGCGCATGATCTCGCGTGTTGAGGTCGTGCCAAACGACCACGTCGCCGCTCGTGGTGTCGCTCGACGAGACGAGCGAAAGGACCGAGCCGAATGGGTCGCGCAGGATCACGCGCGTCGCGCCACTTTCGAGCGTGCGCGTCGGTCCGAGTTGCTCCCCCCCTTGCGCGAGGATGCGATGCGAAAGGCTCTCGACGTCACGCACGGCAATATGCCCGAGCCAATGCGCCGGCGCGCCCCGGGCCGCGGCGCGCTCGGGCAACGGCGAACATCCGGCGACAGGCCGATCGCCTCGGAAAAACAGGTTGTCCCGCATTCGAAAGCCGAGCACGTCGACATAAAACGCCTGCGCCGCGCCCGTGTCGGTCGTCCTGAGCTCGTACCAGCAAAACCCGTTCATCATCGTCGTTTACCTCGCTCGATCCGCTCGCCGGCCTTGCCTCGACCTGTTCGATGAACTGCGCATCGCGCAGTTCATCGACCCCGGGTCCAGCGCTTGCGCTGGTCCGGGTCCAGGGGTGGACAACCCCTGGTGGGGCCTGGGGCAACGCCCCAGCGTCGCGGTTCGGGATGAGACGATAGCACCGCTTCCTCGCCTGCTTCCGCTCGCGCGCCGGCCATCCCGTGGTATGGGACGGCTTCGTGAGCGCCACCTGGTTCGTCTACAGCCCCCTCTCGCCCCGCGCGATCTCCGCGCTCGCCGACGAGTACGAACGTCATCTCGAGGCCTACATCGACGAACACGTCGATCGGATCGACGAGGACGAGAGCGTGCCCGAGGTCGCCGCTGGCGGCGAAGTCCCGCCCGTCTCGGAGCTCCAGGCCGCTTACGCGCTCGCCAAGCGCCCACTCCCCAAGCCCATCCTCGCGCGCTACCGCGCCTGCAAGTCCGTCCTCACCCTCGACCGGGCCTCGGACCTCGAGGTCGGCCCATGCCGCGGCCTCGTCTCAACCTTGCGGTACCTCCTGCCGCGCGCCGGCGAAGGCGCACTGGTCTTTCCGAACGACGTACCGCTCGTCCCCGTCGAGGAGATGCTCGCCCGGATCGAGGACAAACGTGGCCTGCCCGGGTTCGACGGCGACGAGGACGACGACGAGGACGACGATGTCCCGGCGATGGGGAAACCGATGGGCAAGCCAAAGGACGCGCCGGGCCAGGTGCGCGCGCTCCGCGTGCTCGCCTCCCTCGAAGGGCTCATGAACGATCCGGAGCTCTCCCTCGATCTGCGCGGCACGCTGCAGCGTTCGTCGAAGCTCGCGCAAAGGTACGCGGCCCTGCTCGTGGAGGACGGCGCCGTCTCCGACATCAAGGCGAGCAAGGAGCTCGGCGTGAGCGTGGAGGAGCTCACCAAGATGGCCGATGAGCTCGATCGGACCCTGCTGGCGCTGAAGGACTAGCCGGCGCGCGCGGGACGGCACGAGGACACCTTTCCAGAGACAGTCGCGAAAACGTGGGGTAGGGTCGCGCACCCGCTCTCGAAGTCATGGCCAAGCGTCGCATGCAACAGCTCGACCTCTTCGGAGGTTTCGAGCCCCCCGCCCCGCCTCCTTCCGCGCCGATCAAGAAGGGCCGCGACGAGCCGCTCGTCTGGGTCGCCGAGGTCTGGCTGCTCCGCGACTACGACGCGTCCGAGGCGTCCATCATCCGGCACCTCACGCTGCGCAAAGGCCTGAACGTGCTCTGGGCGCCACCCACGCCCGAGGACATCGAGAACCGGCTCGGCGACGGTCAGATCACGGGGCACACGGCCGGCAAGACCACGTTCTGCCGCATGCTGCGCTACCTGCTCGGCGAGCATCGGTTCGGGACGACGCGCGGGCAGGACAAGATCCGCGAGGCGCTGCCCGACGGCTGGGTCGTGGCGGCGATCGTCGTGGGCGACGCGCGCTGGATCGTGGGGCGGCCGTTCGGGCTCGGCCTGCATCCGTTCGCCGTGCGCGGGATGTCGTTCGCCGAGGCGCTCGCGGAGCGCGGGCGCGGCGGGTACCAGGATTTTCTCGCGGACATCCGGCACGTGGTGATGGAGCCCGTGCCGGTGAAGGAGCTGCCGCATCAGCGGGAGCCGATCGCGTGGGAGCACGTGCTGCCGTGGCTTTCGCGGGACCAGGAGTCACGGTTCGCGGGTCTCGTGGAGTGGCGCGATCCGTCGAGCGAATCGGAGAGTCCGCGGCTCGTGACGGACGATCGGCACGTGGTGCTGCGAGCGCTCTGCGCGCTCATGTCGGACGAGGAGAGCGAGGCGCAACGTCGCTACGAGGATCTCGCGCTGGAGAAGCAGAGCCTCGAGGAGAGGGCGCCAAGGCTCGCGGATCGCGCCGCGGAAGATCGGCGCAGGCTCGCGCGGCTGCTCGGCGTCGAAGACGACACGAGCGACGCAGGGCCGCTGTTCGCCGCGCGCTTCCGCGAGACGGTATCGCGGCGGAAGGAGAGCGTCGCGGCCGCGGAGGAGGCACTCGCGGCGCAGGCGCTCGCGGTGGAGCAAGCCGAGGATGCGGCGCGGCAAGCGGCCGAGGCGTGCGGCGTGCGGGTCGAGGCGCTGCGCGAGGCAGAAGCGCGTCGCGAGGAGGCGAAGCGGCCGAGCGAGAAGAAGCGCGAAGCAGAGGAAGGGGCGAAGGCGTCGCTGCCGGTGCACGCGGGCATTTGCAGCGTGCCGCTCGATGTGGCGATCGCGAAGGGATGTGCACTCGCAGCATCGCATCCGTCCGCGACGCCGATCACGCGCGAAGGGAAGAAGGCGCTCGCCGAGGCGGTGATGGAGGCGAAGCGCACGCTCGCAGAGGCGCGGGCCGCGCAGAAAGAGGCGGCAGCCGAGCATGCGCGGCAGCGGAGCGCGCTCTCCGCGGAGGAGAAGCGCATCGCGCGGGAGCGAGCAGCGATCGAGGAGGTCGAGCGGCTCTACGGCTACATGACGGCAGCCGAGCGCGAGGCGGACGCGAACACGGAGCGGCTCGTGATCGTGACGGACGAGGTGAAAGCCTCGTCGGAGCGTCAAGCCGCACTGCGGCGCGAGCAAGAGGAGGCCGAGGCGCGGATCTCGGAGCGATTCCGCGACGTCGTGCGCGCGCTGCTCGGCGATCACGTGGAGGCACGTGTCGAGGTGAAGGGCCGGCGGCTCGAGCTGCGCGTCGAGGACCGCGGCGAGCGCGACGGCGCAGCGATGCAGACGATCAAGCTGCTCGCATTCGACCTCGCAGCGATGAAGCTCTCGATGGACGGACACGGCCAGCTCCCGGGGCTGCTCGTGCACGACGGGCCCCGCGAGGCAGACATGGACGGGCGCATCTACGAGCGGCTGTTCCTCTACGCGCGGCACCTGGAGGAGAGCTCGAACGGGTCGCCAGCGTTCCAGTACGTCGTGACCACGACAGCGCCGCCGCCAAAGGAGATGCAGAAGGCGCCGTACCTCCTGGAGCCGCTGCTCGACGCCTCGAAGCCAGAGGGCCGGCTGCTCAAGATGGATCTCTAGAGGGGGCGCTGGGAAGCGCAGCGCCGGGGTTTCACCCCGGGCCCGACCAGGGGTTGTCCACCCCTGGACCCGGACCAGGGCAAGCCCTGGACTCGGGATGGAAGAACTGCGCGTTGCGCAGTTCTTCCACGGGCCGGTGGCAAGACCAGGGACGGCGTTGCCCATAAAAACTGTCAGCGCGGCTGTCTTGATGGCAGGGCCTTCGCTGGTCTTGGCTCCGCCTGTTCGATGAACTGCGCATCGCGCAGTTCATCGACCAAAGGTCCAGCGCTTGCGCTGGTCCGGGTCCCGGGGCGGATAGCCCCGGGTGGGGCCTGGGGCAACGCCCCAGCGCAGTGGCGCATCAATGGCTTGCGGCGAAGAGGCCGGCGCAGCAGCCCACCAGGTTGTCGCAGACTGCGGTCGTCGTCGGGGTGCAGGTCCCGACGACCTCACCGTTGAATCGGCAGGTGCACACCCCTCCCGTGTCCGTATTGCAGTCCGATTCCAGAAGCGCACCGCCGCATTCGTTCGTGCAGTTGCAGTCCCCGGCGGAGACGTGGCATTCGCCCAGGCTCGTGCAGGGGGCCGACGCCACGCAGGTCTGGAAGGCCTCAATCTCGTCGGTACATGGCGGCGGCGGCTTGTTGCAATTCGACGACGGCGAGATGTTCTGCCCCAAGCATGTGTATGCCGCGCCGAGGAGCGCGGCGCAGGAGCCCACGGCTCCGAGGCTGTTTTCGCAAGAGCTGACGCACCCGGCCTCCTCCTTGAAGCACCCGAGCGCGACCTCCGCGCTGCAATAGGACGGGCAAACATCGGACGGTTCCTGGTCGATCGGGTCGCTACCGCCTTGTCCGTCGCGATCGATGACGACTTTGCCGCCGCAGGCTGCTTGAAGGACGACGAGAATGCCCAGAAAGAGGATGCGGTGCAGGCTACGCATGGGCGCGCGTTATGACACGCGGCGGACGTACTTCTCCATCGTTTTTTGGCTGGCCTCGAGATATCAGCGCGGCTGCCTTGATTTGGCAGACGCACTCCTGGTCTTGCCTCGGCCCGTTCGATGAACTGCGCATCGCGCAGTTCATCGACCCTGGGTCCAGCGCTTGCGCTGGTCCGGGTCCCGGGGCGGATAGCCCCGGGTGGGGCCTGGGGCAACGCCCCAGCTCAGCGCCTCCCGATCTAAGGATTGTCGAGGATGATTCGTTCGGGCGGCAGATCCGCAGGCTGCTCGGGCGTCGTCCCTTCGGGCTCGGGCAATGCGGGCGGCAGCATGGGCACGTCGGGCTGCACGGGCACCGGGAGAATCGGCCCGGGCGCGGCTGGCGGGGCTTTCGCGTCGACGTATTCCGGCTGGGGCATTTCGGCGCCCCGCGGGCCACAACGGCCGCCGCGGCTGCCCACGGCGTCGTTGTAATAATTGACCGCGTCGACCGCGTGGCCGTGCGCGTCGATCTTCGTGGCGCGACCGGATGCCGTCATCACGAGGCCGATGATCTCGACGCCAATGCCGCTGAGCAAGAGCCCCCACATGAGATCGGGGTTGTTCTGGTAGGCGAGACCGGCGAGACCCGCCATGCCGCCCACGCCGAGCGTGATGCCTGCGACCGTGAGCCCCACGGCCGTGTCGCCCGCGGTCTCGGCTGCGAGCGCGTGCCGCTCGGCGTCGGGCACGCACGCCACGTATTCGGCGAGGCCACGATAACGCACGCCGGTTGCGACGATACCTTGGGGCGAATGAACCTGGAATTCGTTCTCGTAGCGGAGCGAAAGCTCGTGCGGGGCGAGCACGCGCGGCTCGACGGCCGTGAAGCCGGATCCGCATCCCGTGAGCGCGAATGCCGAGAGCCCGAGGACGACGAGAGAATTCCGCGCGCTCATTGGGCCACCTCGGCAGGCTCGACCGCGCACGGCGATCCTGGCAGGCGCGCGAGGTCGTTGTACGCATTGACCTCGTCGATCGCGTTTGCGACGTCGCCTTCGGGCTCCGGACGGGTCAGGCCGAGGCTCAACGTGATGATCGGGAGCGTCAGGAGCGCGACGACCGCGACCACGACCGCCGCTTTGCCCCAGTCGCCGCCGCCTCCCCCGCCCCCGCCCCCGCCCCCACTGCTGCCGCCGCTCTTGCCGCCGCCGCCTCCCCCGCCTGGCCCGCTGATGCTGCCCGATCCGCCGCCCGAGGGGCTGCGGACCGTGGCGTCCGCCGGCGTCCGGTGGATGGTCCGCGGCGCGTTCGAGACGCCGCCGCCGGAGCCCACGATCACCACGGGCGCGGGGCGCACGATGATCCAGGGGCGATAATAGACGACGCCGGTCGATCCGCCGTAATACGTCGAATATTGCGCCGGGTCTGCCGGCAGGTTCCGGATGGCCTCGCTGCAGCCGCGGCCCGAGACCTCGCTTGGCAGGGAGGCGACGACGCGGTCGTCGTCCCAGAGGACGCGGGCGCGTCCGTCCTTCGGCGGCACGTAGTCGGACGTGTAGCTGCCGCAACCGGAAAGGATCCCGAGGGACCCGGCCACGAAGATTGCCTTGCTCGCGCCCCACGGGCTTGCCATCGCCATACCCGGCACCTCTGCAATTGCATGTTTTCGCACCGCCACAGCGCCCCGTAAAGGACAATTTGCCAGATCCGCGCCTCGTCACGTAGACTCGCCCCTCCCATGAAGCTCGGCGCCCGCGCCCTCCTCGCAGCAGGCCTCTTCGTGAGCGCCACGCTCGCGCCCCCGCGCGTCCGCGCCGAGGAGCCCACCGCGACCGCCGAGGCGAAAGCCGGCGCCCGCGCCGCCGCCGAGAAGGGCACGAACGCGTTCAAGGAGTCGCGCTACGACGAAGCCGTCGACATGTTCCTGCGCGCCGAGTCGCTCTTCCACGCGCCCACCCACGTGCTCATGCTCGCGCGCTCGTACGTGGCCCTCGGAAAGCTCGTCCTCGCGAAGGAGGCCTACCACTCCATCGTGCGCGAGGAGCTCGCCCCGAAGGCGCCCGCCGCGTTCAAGCTCGCCAAGGTCGACGCGGAAAAAGAGCTCGCCGAGCTCTCCCCGCGGATCCCTTCCCTCCAGGTGAGCACCACGCCCGAGGCGAAAAACGTCGTCGTCACGCTCGACGACAAGCCGCTCCCCGCGGCGCTGATCGGCATCCCGAGCCCGATCGATCCGGGCACGCACGTCCTCCGCGCGACGGCCGAGGGCATGGCGGCGCCCGAGAAGAGCGTGACCGTCAAGGAAGGCGAAAAAGCGGCCGTGGTGCTGGAACTCGCGCCCGTCGCGAGCGCCGGTCCGATCACGCCGGTGCCGCGGCCCTTGGGGCCGACGGGGCCCAGCGAGGGGCGCGAGCAGCCGTCGGGGAAGACGAGCCCGGGGCGGATCGCGGGCGTCGTGCTGATGGGGCTCGGCGTGGCGGGGCTCGGGGCCGGAGGCGTTTTTGGGGGGCTGTCGCTGGCGAAGCGCGCCGAGGCGGACGAGACGTTCGACGCGTGCGGCGTCGGATGCTGGGGTCCGCCGGCGGACGAGGTGCGCGCGCTCGACGACGATGCGAACAAGAAAGGAAACATCGGGATCATCGGCCTCGCCGCGGGCGGGGCATTGACGGTCACGGGCATCGTGCTGTTCGTCGTCTCGAAACGATCGCCCGGGAAGGCGCAGGCGAAGGCCTTCGTGACCCCGTGGATCGCGCCGCAAGGCGGCGGCGTGGTCGGTCGCTTTTAGGTTTTACGGGGCGAACCCGGCTCAGTACCCGTAGTCCGTGACGATCTTCTTCGTCACGCTCTTCTTCGTGGACGACCCTTGCATCGGCGCGCCAGGCGCGGCGCTCGACGTCGCGGGTTTGCCCCCGACGTCGGCCGAGGACGCGGCGGAGGCGCTCGGCGGAGGCGCGGGCGTGGCCATCGAGGCCGAGGGAGCCGGCGCGGTCTTTTCGGGCTCGGGCGTGGGTGCAGGCGCGGCGGCGACGCTCGGCGGGAGCTCGGGCGCCACGGCTTTGCTGCGCAGCAGCATGTACGCGGCCACGGCCGACACGACGACCACGGCCGCCAGACCCACCGCGACGATCCCTCCCTTGCGTTTGCCCGCGGGCACCGAGGCGCGCTCGCTCTGCGCCCAGGTTTGCCGCGTCTGCGAGGCGCTGTTCGGCGACGAACCCGGGTCGGAGGGGCTGCTCGGCGGACTTACGACGGCCGAGGCGCCGAGCGGCGTCGAGACCGGCGGAGGCTCGGGCGTGAACACGAAGGAGAGAGGCGACGGCGGCAAGGACAGCTCGGAGATCGAGGCGAGCGGCGAACGCTTGAGCTGCCCGGCCGCGCGTTTCTCCTCCCAGGCGACGAGCGCGGCGCGGAACTCACCGGCGTTCTGGAAACGCGCGGCCGGGTCGCGGTTCATGCCTTTGACCACGATGCCGCAGATCTCGTCGTCGAGCATCGGGCTCACGGACTTCGGGTGCGGCTGCGGCTCGAAGACGATCTTGAACATCAGCTCGGCGAACGTCTCGCCGCGGAAGGGCACCTGGCCCGTGAGCATCTCGTAGAGCATCACGGTGATGGAGTAGAGATCGCTGCGCGCATCGACCGAGCTCGCGGCGCGGGCCTGCTCGGGGCTCATGTAGAAGGGCGTGCCCATCACGACGCCCGTGCGCGTGTGCTGCTCGGCTTCGCCGGACATGCCCGAGAACTTCGAGATGCCGAAGTCGAGGATCTTCACCCAGTCGTCGTATCCAGCCCGTTTCTTCTGGAGGAAGACGTTGTCGGGCTTGAGGTCGCGATGGATGATGCCCGCGGCGTGCGCGGCCTCGAGGCCGTCGAGGATCTGCCGGAAGAGCTCGACGATCTTGTCGATCGAGATCCGCCCGCGCTTGGCGCGCTCCTTCAGCGTCTCGCCCTCGAGCAGCTCCATCACCATGAAGCGATCGCCCGCCTCGGTGGTGCCCATGTCGAGGACCTCGACGATGTGATCGGAGCCGATCTGCCCGGCCGCCTGGGCCTCGCGTTCGAAGCGCATGAGCGCGTCGCCGTGTAGCTCCGTCGCGGCGCGTGAGAGCACCTTGATGGCGACCTGGCGCTTCACCCGGAGGTTCTCGGCGACGTACACGACGCCCATCCCGCCGCGCCCGAGCATGCGGACGATGCGGTATTTCTCGTCGAGGATCGCGCCTTCTTCGAGCTTCATCGCGCTCCGCCGGAGGGGGCTATCCCGACCACGCACGTGCCCGCCGAGCAGACGTAGCCGGTCACGCAATCCGCGGGCACCGCGCAGGTCGTCTTGCAGGACGTCGTGCCGCAGACGTAGGGACTACAGGACTTCGTGCCGCTGTCGACACACATGCCGGACCCGCTACACATGTCGACCGTGCTCTCGACGCCGTTCGTGCAGCTCGCCGCGACGCACACCGTGCTCGACGTGTAGAGCTGGCAAGCACCGGCGGCGCAGAAACCGGTCGTGCCGCAGGTCGAAGCCGCCGCGGCGGCGCACTCGTTGTCCGGATCGGTGCCGGTCGTGATGCTGCCGCAGACGCCGTTGGTGCCGCCTTTTTTCGCCGTCGAGCACGCCTGGCAGAGGCCCGTGCACGCGGTGGAGCAGCAGACGCCGTCGACGCAGTAGCCGCTCGCGCACTCGTTCGCGGCGGCGCACGTCGAGCCCGTGTTCTTCTTCGCGATACAGCCTTGCGCTCCCGCGCAGTAGAACGTCGAGACGCAGTCCGCGTCGGCGGCGCACGTGACCTTGCAAGAGGCCATGCTGCAGGCGTAGGGAGAGCAGTTCGTCGTGCCGCCGTCGATGCACGCGCCCATGCCGTTGCACGTGTCGGCCTTCACGAACGTCGAGCCCATGCACGACGCCGCGACGCACGCGGTGCCCGCGGGGTAGAGCTGGCAGCTCCCCGTGCCGCTGCAGAAGCCGTTCGTCCCGCACGTCACCACGCTCTGCTCGCTGCACTCGCTATCCGGATCGGTGCCGACCAGGATCACGCCGCACGTGCCGTCGGTCGTGCCGCCGCCCTTCTTCGTTTTCGAGCAAGCCTGGCAGAGGCCGGAGCAGGTCGTGTCGCAGCAGACGCCGTCGACGCAGAAGCCACTCTGGCACTCGTTCGCCTGCGTGCAGACCGCGCCGAGGGGCTTTTTCGTGCCGCAGACGCCGTTCACGCAGGCGCTGCCCGCCGTGCAGTCGCTGTCGCCCACGCACGCCTGCTTGCAGCTCCCTCCGCCGCAGACGTAGGGCGCGCAGGCCTTCGTGCCGCCGTCGACGCACGCGCCCATGCCGTTGCAGGTGTCGGCGTTCGTCTGCGTCCCGCCCGTGCAGCTCGATCCGACGCAGACCGTGCCCGCGGCGTAGAGCTGGCAGGCGCCCGCGCCGTTGCAGACGCCGTTCGTCCCGCACGAGGGCGCGCCTTCATCGAGGCACTCGCTGTCCGGATCGGTCCCGGCCGCGATGGATCCGCAGACACCGTTCGCGCCCGAGCCCTTCTTCAACGTCGAGCACGCCTGGCAAGCACTGCCGCAGGCCGAGTTGCAGCAGACGCCGTCGACGCAGAAGCCGCTCGCGCACTCGTTCGCGCCCCCGCAGCTCGCGCCCTGCATCTTCTTCGGCAGGCACGCGCCCAGAGCGCAGTACTGGCCCGTCGCGCACTGGAGATCGAACGCGCACATCGAGGCGCAGACGTCGCCGCTGCACGCGTACGGCGCGCAGCTCGCGGTGCCCATGTCGACGCAGCTCCCCACGCCGTCGCAGGTATCGGGGTTCGTCTGCACGCCGGCCGCGCAGCCGCCCGGCGCGCAGATCGTGCCCGCCGGGTAGTGACGGCAGGCGCTCTCCCCGTCACACGTGCCGTCGGTCCCGCACGAGCCCGCGCCCTGATCGGGGCAATCGCCATGCGGATCGGTGCCTCCGAGCGACGCCGCGCATGTGCCGTTCGCGCCGCCCGTGAGCGCCGCGCTGCACGCCTCGCACACGCCGTCGCAGGCCTTGTCGCAGCAGATGCCGTCCGCGCAAAAGCCGCTCTGGCACTGGTTCGACTTGGTCGTCTGGCACGCCTCGCCGACGGCCTTCTTGTCGAGGCATTCGCCGGTGGCGTTGTCGCAGTATTTTCCAGCAGCGCAGTCGCCGTCGTTGCCACAGTCGCTCGCGCAGACGTTGCCCTTGCAGGCGTGCGGCGCGCAATCGACCGTGCCCGTGTCCACGCACGCCCCTTGGCCGTCGCAGGTCTTCGCGAGCGTTTTGGTTTGTCCGTCGCAGGTCTGCGCCGCGCACTCGGTCCCGAGCACGTAGAGCGCGCACGCGCGGCTCCCGTCGCACGAGCCATTGCGCCCGCAGGACTCCGCGCCGTCGTCGGGGCACTCGCTCTCGGGATCGATGTCCGCGAGCACGGGCGCGCACATGCCGTTCGGCTGGCCCGTGTGCGCCGCGCTGCACGCCTCGCACGTCCCGGTGCACGCGGCGTCGCAGCAGACGTTGTCCACGCAGAAGCCGGATCCACACGCGAGGTCGTCGCTGCAAGGCTCGCCGATCGCGCCGCCGCCTTCGCCGCCTACGCCGCCGGCGCCGCCCTGCCCTGCCGCGCCGCCCTCGCCCGCGTCGGGAGGCCCCTTGCCGTACGGCCGGTCAGGCGAGACGCACCCGTACGTGAGCAGCAGGACGGACAGCCAAACGCTCACGATCGTCCACGCCTGCGCCCGTCGCGCGATGAGCGAGCGGCGCTTTGGGCGAGGCCCGAGGGCCGAGCCGGAGACGTGGACGGACATCCTGGGCATCCTACGAGCAGATGCCTTTCGCTCGCAAGACACGAAGGCGCGCCGCGACTTGCATTCGTGAGGGGCTCGGCGGATGCTCGCCCCTGATGTCGACGCTCCCCCTCGCTACGCCCCGGAAAACGCCTCTCCTCCGTCGCCGAGCGACGATCGTGCTCCTCGGGCTCCTCGGCCTCGCCGGGTGCGGCGGCCCGGAGGCCGGCGCGCAGCCGGAGGGCTGGGATTCCGCGGTCGCGATGCGCCCGGCGGTGGACAAGAACGCCGACCCGCGGACCTTCGAGATGGACCTCGAAGCACGCATCGAGGAGCTCGAGCTGCGCGCCGGCACGAAGACGCCCGCGTGGACGTACGACGGCAGCATCCCGGGGCCGTTCATCCGGGCGACCGTCGGCGATCGGCTGATCGTGCATTTCCGTAACGCGCTGCCCGAGCCGACGACGATCCACTGGCACGGATTACGCATCCCGGCGGCGATGGACGGGGCGGCGGGGCACAGCCAGCCGGAGATCCAGCCGGGCGAGACGTTCACCTACGATTTCGTCCTGCCCGACGCGGGATTGTACTGGTACCACCCGCACGTGCATTCGGCCGCGCAGCTCGGCTTCGGCCTCTACGGCGCGCTGCTCGTCGACGCTCCCGACGAACCCGCGGACATCGGCGACGAGCTCGTGCTCGTGCTCTCGGACATCGCGATCAAAGACGACGGCTCGCTCCAGGATCCGCAGACGGGCCTCGATTTCGGCACGCTCTTCGGGCGCGAGGGGGATCTCTTGCTCGTGAATGGGAAGAAGAACCCGGTAATCCAGGCGCGCGCCGGCCGGAGGCAACGCTGGCGGATCGTGAACGCCGCAAAGAGCCGGTATTTCCAGCTCGCGATGAAGGAGCACACCTTCACGCGTTTCGGCGGCGACGGCGGCTTCATGGAAAAACCCGTGGAGTCCGCGGCGATCGTGCTCACGCCTGGCGAGCGCGCCGACGTGATGGTCGTGCCCCGCGGCGCGCCCGGATCGACGCTCTCGGTGCGCTGGGTGCCCTACGATCGCGGCTACGGAACGACGTTCAATCGGCCCGAGGAAGAGGTCTTTCGTGTGCGCCTCTCGGACGAGGCCGAGGTCACGGAAACGCCGCGGCCGAAGACGGATCGCGTGATCACACCGCTGGATCTCGCGGGCGCCACGCCCATCGCGCTGGAGCTCACGCAAGGCGAGATCGACGGCAAGATGGTGATGGGCATCAACGGCGTGCCCTCGTGGGAGGCCGCGCCCATCCCGGCGACGGTCGGCGAGACGCAGGTGTGGACCGTGAAAAACACGATGGATTTCGCCCACCCGTTCCATTTGCACGGCTTCTTCTTCCAGCCGCTCGACGAGTCGCTCGCCCCGCTCCACCCGATGGAGTGGAAAGACACGGTCAACGTGCCCGTCGACGGAACGGGCCGTTTCGCCGTGCGATACGATGATCGGCCGGGGATGTGGATGTTCCATTGCCACATACTCGATCACGCCGACGCCGGCATGATGGGCGTGCTCGATCTGCAAGGCGGATCCGGGCATTCCGCGCACTGACGGATCGGCCTCCAGGGGACTTCGCGGCCTTGCGGGCGCGGCCGGCGGGAAGGCCGCCGAGGGACGGCGCGAGATGCTCGCGCGCGCCAACGAGGTACGCGTCCGCGTTTTCAATCTGGTTCTCCGCGCCCAGCGCTTCGAGTTCGATCTCGCTCGGCTCTCCGTCGGAAGTCCCCAGGCAGGGCGAGCCGATGAACGGCGGCGAGGAGGGAGAAGACGTCCCCGCGCAGCCCGCACGCGTCGAAGCAGCGGGCCCGGACCGTGCCGCCCTGTCATGACGCGCACCGTCACCCTTGACTTCGCCGGGCGAAGGAGCGAGGTGTGCAGGATGCACGCTCCCATTGCCCAGGACAAACGCTCCCTCGCGTGCCGGCTTTCCGGCGCTCTCCTCGCGATCGCCGTGCTCGTCGGCCCCGCCTCCGCGGCCGCGGACTTGATCGGACCGGCGGAAGAGGCCTGTCAAAACAAGGCCGCCGGTGATGCGTGCGCCGAGCCCGCAGGCGCGGCCGGCACGTGCGTCGCCTCCGAGGCCCTCGGGGGGCGGCAGCGGCTCCGCTGCGTGGCGGGCGCGAATGCCCCGACGGGGGCGAAGACCGCGACCCCGCAGCCCGCCGACGCAAAAACGCCGGCGCCTACGCCGTCCGCCGCGACCGCGTCCGTGGCCGAGAAAAAGGGCTGCTCCGTGTCCGCCGCGGGAAGCTCGAACGAAGGCGCGCCGCTCGGGATCACCGTCGCCCTGGCCGCGCTCGCCCTTTGCCGAGCGAAGCGCCGCGCGCGGCCCGCGGGGTGAGGGAGCCTCCACGACCTCGTCGACGTCCTCCACGACATCGTCGACCCCCTCCACGACTTCGTCGCCGACCTCCACGACTTCGTCGCCGACCTCCGCGACATCATCGACGCCCTCCAGGACATCGTCGACGCCCTCTAGGACATCGTCGACGCCCTCCAGGACATCATCGACGCCCTCCAGGACATCATCGACGCCCTCCAGGACATCGTCGACGGCCTCGGCGACCTCGTCGACGCCCTCGGCGACCTCGTCGACGGCCTACGCGACATCGTCGACACCCGACGACGACATCGTCGACACCCGACGACGACATCGTCGACACCCGACGACGACTTCGTCGACACCCGACGACGACTTCGTCAACGAAAACGGGGACCTCTACCTAAGAGGGTGTTCCACAGGCATCCGGACCTCACCCACCCCAACCCTCCCTCTCCACACAGTGGAGAGGGAGGGAATTTCCGGCTCGATCCAGAGTCATTCCCCCTCTCCGCCGCGCGGAGAGGGGGTTGGGGGGTGAGGTTCTCTGGGGCCGACGACGCCTGTGGAACCCCTCTGAGCCGCTGGCACGTCCAAGCGTGGTAAGCTCCACGCCGATGCGCGGACCTCGCTCCCCTCGGATGATGGGCGTGCTCGATCTGCAAGGCGGATCCGGCGCGGGTCCCTGAGATGCGCCGCGCGGGCATGTCGCTCCCGGAGCTCGCCGCGTTCGAGGCCGCGCGGGCGCAGGGTTTTTCCGAGGCCGCCATCGTCACGGCCCAGGGACTCGACCGGAACAAACTCCGGGCCGCGCTCGCCCAATGGAAAATCACGCTCGCCGGGGATACGGCCCTCCGCGCCACATACGAGGTCGAGCTCGCGCAGGCCGAGGATCGCCTCACGCGGCGCGTCCCCCCGCTCGACGAGAACCTCGAGGCCTGGGTGGCCTTCCTCGCCGTGTACGCCGCCCATCCTGCGCCCTTCGTGCTCCTCCGCGACCTCGGCCTCGCCCTGCCCGATCTCTCACGCCTCGGCCGCCTCTGGGCGCGCCGCCTCGACGCCGCGCCCGCGCTCCGCGACCGCGCCGCGCGCCTCACCGCCGAGACCCCTCCCCGCGCCCTGCCCGCCATCCGGCCGGCCGAGCCCGTGCTCGTCCCCCCGAAGCTCGCGCGTTCCGAGCCCCCCGCCCGAGCCTCCGCCACGCCTCCCCGCGCCGAGCCCGAGCCACGCCTGCCGCCGCCTCTGCTCACGCTCGAACAACACGCGTCCTTGACCGTCGAGCTCGCGATGGCTCCGGACAAACGGCCCGAGATCCTCGCGCGGTATCGCCTCACGCCGGAGCAGACATTCGAGCTCGATCGGCACTACGAGCGCCTCGTCCAGACGGACGCGTCGAAGCACGCCGCCTGGCACGCGGCCTATCGCGCCTACCACGCCTGGCTCGTCTCCACGGGCGGGCGGCCTTGAGCTTGTGCCCCTGGCGTCTCCTCGTGGATGATGGCTCGCACCGATGCGCAGCCGCCCCGACGTCACCGTCTACCTCGACCCGGCCGAGCCGAGCGCCGGCGAGAGACTCCGCGTCCACGTTCACCTGAAAGCCAAGACCGAGACGCCCTTCGACGCGATCGACGTCGAGCTCGTGGGCCGCGAGTCGCGTTATCGGCGCACGTCCTCCAACGGAAAAACCTCCACCCGCAAATACCATCGCCGCGAGATCGTGCGGCTCGGGAAGCGTTTCCCCGCGGGCGTCCTCCAGCCGGGGACCTGGGAGCAGGCGATCGATTTCCCCCTCCCGCCGGACCTCCCGCCCACCTATCGCAGCGGATACACCACGATCGAGTACGAGCTCTCGGTCCACGTCCACATCCCGTGGTGGCCCGATCGCCACGAGGCCTACGTCATCCCGATACGCGTGCCGACCACGAGCGCCGCGCCCCCAGAGCCGCGCGTGTTCACGAGCCAGGCAGGCGAGCACCGCGGTGAGGACCCGGTGATCGAGCTCTCCGTCGAGGATCAACGCTTGCCCCTCCTGGGCACCCTCGCGGGCGCCGTCGCGTTCACGGGCCTCGGGGATCGGAGGCTTCGGCGTGTCGAGCTGGCGACGAGCGTCGTCGAAACCGCGCTCGTCACCAGCAGCGCCGGCCCCGCCGAGATCGATCGACGCACCTGGACGCTCTTCGAAGGCACGCCCGAGGAGGGCGCCTCGATCCCGTTCCGGATCGGCATCCCGCCCGATCTCGTGCCCACGTTCCATTCGCCCTTCATCCGCGTCGATCATGCGCTCGAGGTCACGGCTGTCGTGGCCTTCGGCCGCGATCTCTCCCTGCGCGTGCCCGTCGTCGTCGAGCGCCAGAGAGGCCCGCGCAAGTCCGCGAAGGGCCTGCCGCTCGTCGGCAAACAGCGCCATCTGTCCGTGTGGCGCGCGGTCGCCGATTCGGCCCGGGCCGCGGGCTCCACGGTCGTCGACTTCGACCCCGAGCAGGCCGTGCTCGTCCTCGACGTGCGTGGCATCCGCGTCGAGGTGACCGAGGAGCACCGCGAGGGTCTCGGGCCATGCGTCGTGGCCGAGCTCGCGTTCCCCGCGCTGGGCCTCGATCTGCGCCTCGCCGAGCGGCGATGGACCGATTTCGGCGCGAAGCTGCCCGGCCTCGACAAGCGCCTCGCGAAGCGCTTCACGGTGCAGGCGCGCGAGCCCATGCAGGCGACGAGCTTGCTCGACGCCGAGGTGCGCGAGGCGCTCGACGTCTTCGACGAGGCGGCGCTCGACGACGAGCACGCGGTGGTCGTGCAGAAAGGCGGCGTCTACCAGGTCTCGGGCCTCGAGCGGTTCCTCGCGCGGGCGCAGATGCTCGCGCATCGCCTGGCGAAGGCGATCGCCGCATTGCCCCCGCCCACCGCGCTCGCGCCGTATCTGCCCGCCTTCCAGCAGTTCGCCGAGGAGCGCGGCGCGCGCCTGCGGGTCGGCGATCTCGCGCTCGAGAACTTCTCCCGCGCCGGGATCGTGATGTCGCTCGATCACCGCTGGGAGGAAGATCGTCCAGCCGAGAGCCGGCTCTGGTCGCCGCGGCCCGAGCGTGATCTGCCGGCCTCCTTTCGCGAGACGCTCACGAAGGCCACGGGACGCGAGCCCTTGCTCGAAGAGACCCGCCTCGGCATTCGCTTGCCGCTCGTACAGGACCCCGAGGAGGTGCTCGGCACGGCCGACGCGTTCGCCGCCGCGGTCGCCTCGCTCGCGGGCGCAACAAACCTCGGGCCCTACCGCTGAGCCCGACCGCGCGTCAGGGCGCGGGTGTGGGTGCGGGCGCCGGCGGCCGCGCGGACCGTTCGACGGCCGCGAGCTCGATGCGCCGCAAAAGCTCCACGCTCTGCGCATTTCCGGGCGTGGCGTCGACGAGCTTGCGCGCGTGGTGCTTCGCCTCTTCGAGGATGCCGAAGCGCAGCGTCAGGAGCGCGAGGTTCCGACGCGCGGCCGTGAGGCCTGGATCGGCGCGCAGCGCGGCGAGGTACCGCTCGCGGGCGCGGTTGTAATCGTTCTTCTTGTCCGCGACGATCCCCAGATCGAAGAGCGCCTCCGCGTCGTTCGGCGCTTCCTTGGGGATCGGCGCGAGGACCTTCTCCGCGCCGTCGAGATCGTTCTCGCGGATGAGCAGCGCGCCGAGCAGCACCGCCGCGTCGCGACCGACGCCGCCCTCGTACGCCCGCCGGGCGGGCGCGACGGCCTCCGCCGAAAGGCCTTGCTGATCGAGCGCGAGCGCGAGCGCGTACTCGAGCAGCGGCTCGCTCCCGTCCACGAGCGCCGCGCGCGCGACCTCCTCGGCCCGCTTCCCCTCGCCGTTCGCCGCGAGCGTTGCTGCAAGTGCAGCATGCACGAGCGGATCGGCCGGGCACTGCGTCGCGGCGGCCTGCGCGGCCTCGAGCGCGCGGGGGAGGTCTCGCAGGTGCAGCACGACGAACGCGCGACGCGAGGCGCACGCGCAGCTCGCGGGCTTCAGCGTGAGGCATCGATCGACCACCGCGAGCGCGGCGGCGTGATCACGCGCGCGCGCGTGCGGCTCGATGATCACGTCGAGGGCGCGCCGCGCGTCGCCGTCGCGGAGCACGGTCTGCCACCACATTTGCCGCGTCGAGAAGAGCCACTCGGCCGAAGCGCCGAAGAGCACGAGGCCGAGAGCCACGACGGCGAACGCGACGAGGCGCGCGTTCCTGCGCGGAGCCACGATCGCGGCGCACGCGGCGAGGCCGGTCCAGAGCGGCACGGCCACGAAGAGCACGCCGCGACCGAGCGGCGCGCGGGGGCCGCGGAGGTACGCGCCGACGACGAGGGAAGCGACGACCGAGAGGACGAGCGCGGCGGCGGCGATCCTCGCTTCGGTCGAGCGGACGCGGGCGGCGAGGCGGAGCGCGCCAAAGACCACGGCCGCGAGCACGATGGTCGCTAGAAGCGCGCCCGTGATCGAGCCGGGCGCGGGCTCGGGCGCGAAGAGCGGCGGCGCGATCGCCAAAGCGAAGACGTGCGCCGCGCGCGTGACCGTTTCGACGAGGAGCGAAAGGATGGACACGACGAACGAGGACGCCCGTCGTTCAGTTGGTCACCATGACCCAGCCGTTGATCGCGTCGTTCGAGTTCAGCGCGGTGGACGACACGTTTCGCACGCAGAACCCGACGTTGTACGTTCCTGCCGCGAGGCCCGACACCGTGCCCGCCGCGGCGAACGGCGCGCGCGCCGAGATGCTCGCGGTGATGGTGTACGAGGCCGGGTAGAACGTGATGATCGAGCCTCCTGCGGCCTGGTAACACAGGCCGAAGCCCACCGACGTGGCCGAGCCCGAGCTCGTCCCGAGGATGGCCACGGCCGAGCCCGTGATCCGCTGCCCGGCCCCGACGGTCACGCTGACCGGCGTCGCCGCCCAGGCGAACGCGAGCGAGCTGCCGTTCACGGTGATGCCCGGCGCGTCGAGGCTCGTCGTCGACACGACACCCGTGGCCCCCGTCGCGCCCTTGGGGCCCGTCGCGCCCGTCGGGCCCGTCGGACCTGTCGGGCCCGTATCGCCCGTCGCGCCCTTGGCGCCCGTCGCGCCCGTCGCGCCCTTCGGCCCCTCTGGACCCGTCGCACCGGTCTCGCCCTTCGGCCCCTGTGAACCCGTCGCGCCCGTCGCGCCCGTCGTGCCTTTCGCGCCGGTCGCGCCCGTATCGCCCTTCGGACCCTGCGGACCCGTCGCGCCGACCGGACCTTGCGGACCCTCGGGACCCACGAGCCCCGTCGGATCGCCGACCCACTTGCCCGTCCCGTCGATCACGATCGTCCCGTCGACCCAGACCGACGTCGGGTGGATATCGCCGATCGCGTCCCCGGCGACCATCGCGTACGGCACGCTCTGCACCGGAGCGCGCGGCGTCATCTCGGGATCGTCGCCGACCGTCACGCCGAGATAACGTACCGAGCCGTCGAAGACGTTCTTCTCGAACGGCGTGAGCGTCCCGAGGTTTGCCGAGAAATACCCCTCTTCGAACGTGATGTCGTGCGCCTCGGACCAGATCGGGTCGACCGCCGCGGGATCGGCGTAGAGGGCGAACTTCACCTTGAGCGTGCCATTTACCGGGGCATTGTCGGCGTCGTAGAGCCGCCCCTGGTGGGTGATGGTCTGCGGCACCGCGGCCTCTGCGGCGACGGCGCCGGCAGAGAGCGCGAGAGCGCAGGCCGAAGCCGAGATCAGACGCGTGATCATCCCGTTGCTCATGGCAAGCTCCCGTTCGCTCCAATGAGTCCGCCCTGCATCCGATAGCTGGGCGATGTCGTCTTCGACTGGTTCTGCGTGGGCTGCCCGAGCGTGAAGACCATCTTGTACCTCGGGCTCTTCAGCACGTCGCCGGCGCTCACGGTCTCGTTCCCGGGAGGCCCTGGCGGGACGAGAGGCCTTCCGCCGGCGCCGCCTTCGCCTCCGGTGCCGCCACCGCCACCTGTGCCGGCCGTGGATCCCGGCGTCGTCCCGGGCGCGTCTTCGCCGCACGCCGCGACCATCCCCAAAAGGAGCAGCGCCGAAAGATACAGAGCCCCTTGTTTCATCCGGTTCATGGACGGCCTCGCGGTGGTACGCCTCGGGTCGAGCATTAAACAGCCGTTCAGGCTGGAAATACAAGCGTGATTTTCAGCTAAGCTCCGCCTTCGTGACAGCGTTCATCGCGCCCACGAGGCGGCCATCGATACCCGGACCGGCCCTCGCTGCCGCGGCCTTCCTCCTGCTTGCCACGCGCCCCGCCGCCGCCGACGACGACGCCCCCCGAAAAACCGACGCGCCGGCCGCCGCGAAAAACGACGCGCCTCCCGCTCCGAAGACCTCACCGAATCCCGCCCCCACGAGCGCCCGCAAGGCCCTCGCCGTCGCGGGATCCTTCGTCCCCGGCGCGCTCGTGCATGGCACCGGACACCTCGTCCTCGGCCATACCCGCACCGGCCTCGTGCTCCTCGGCGCCGAGGGCCTCGGGCTCGGGCTCATCGTCGCCGGGCTCGGCGGCGCGGCCGCGACAGGCGCCACCCGCAGGTTCATCGGCCCGATCATCCTCGGCACCGTCACCGGCGCTGCGTTCTTTTTCCTCTCGGCCCTCGCCGACGTCTACGGCGTCCTCGCGCCCGAGGGCGGCACCGGCAGCCCCCCGGTTTATCTTCCCTCGGTCGAAACCCAGCTCGGCGTCACGTTCGTCCACGACCCGAACTTCGCCTACAACGCCTTCCTCACGCCCGGCGCCGATCTCCGCGCGGGCTCGTTTCGCCTCTCGGCGCTCGGCTTCTTCGCGCTCGACGACACGAACGCTCGCACCCGCATCTCCGCCGCGTATCGCTTCTTCGGCCCGCGCCCGAGCGGAAGCGAGCGCGCGCGCGACGGCTCGTACCTCGACGTCGAGTTCGCCTTGACGAACCACAGCTACGGCACCGAGGGGTTTTCCGTCACCACGGGCGAGGTGAACCTCCTCGGCCGGCTCGATCTCGCCCGCGTCGGCCCCACGCTGCGCGGCTCCTTCGCCGAGCTCGGCCTCGGCCTCGCGTATGCCGCGCATCGTTATCCGGGCATCGGGGTCGAGGCGAACGACCTCCTCACCCCGCGCATGGCGTTCGGCATGTACCTCGGCCACAGTGGATATCCGCGCGGCGAGGCCATGGCTTATTACGAGCACCGCCACGACGGCTTCGCCGGCGGGTTCAAGAGCCCCGGCCTCGGCAGCGGCATCGCAGGGCACTTCGGCGCCCAGACCCGGCTCTTCTTCACGCCCCGCTGGGGCGCGTTCTTCGACGTGCAGGGCGGATCGGCGCTCGTCGGCCGCGCCTCGCTCCTCTTTCGGTACGGAGGGAACCCGTGAAGCCCATGCAATCGTTGTTCGCCGCGCTCCTCCTCGCCTCCGCGGCGCCGCTCTTCGCCTCTTGCCTCGACGTCGCCGAGGGCCGGGCCCGCCGAGATCTCGAAGTCGGCCGCGCCTCGCAGGGCGACGTCGGCGTCGAGATCGCCGAAGGCCTCGCGGCCGTTCGCCGCCTCGGCGCCCGCGAGCTTCACCTCTGGGCCTCCGCGCCCACGCTCTCGATCCGCCTGACCACGGGCGCCTCCGGCGGGGGCACGTGGAACGTTCGTATCGAAAACCTCCTCCCCGACGCGGAGCTCGTCGCGGAAACGAAGGCCGGCGCGCCCCTCGCCGTCGAAATCGAAGGCACGCCTTTCCCCACGGAGCGTACGTTCCGCCTCGAGCTCCCGGCGAACGAGGAGATCACGCTCTCCCTCCGCGCGCCCGATCGGGCCTTGCTCACGCCGTGGCGCTTCGCCGTCTTTGCGGACGTCCAGGAGGCCATCGACGGCGTCCAGGACATCTACACGAAGATGAACGCGACGCCCGGGATCCGCTTTGCGCTCATCAGCGGCGATCTCACCTCGCAGGGCACGGTGGAGCAGCTCGAGACCTTCCAGCGCGAGATGAAAGCCCTCGCCTTCCCTTGTTACTCGACGCTTGGCAACCACGAGCTCGGCACGCGGGACGACCTCTACCACGAGTATTTCGGCCGCGGAAACTACACCTTCGATTTCCGCGGGGTGCGCTTCACGCTCCTCGACTCGGCGAGCGCCACGCTCGATCCGCTGGTCTACATGTGGCTCGACGGCTGGCTCGAGGGCAGTCGCGACCGCTTGCACGTCGTCACGATGCACATCGTGCCGATCGATCCGGTCGGCTCACGCAACGGCTCGTTTGCGAGCCGTGCCGAGGCCGACAAACTCCTCTCGCAGCTCGCCCGGGGCGGGGTCGACCTCACGTTTTACGGGCACATCCATTCGTATTACGCCTTCGAGAACGCGGGCATCCCGGCGCACATCACGGGCGGCGGCGGCGCGATCCCGGAGCGGATGGATGGCATCGGCCGGCATTTCCTCACGGTCGACGTCATCCCGCCCGGCGTGATCGAGCAGGTGGCCATCGTTCGCGTCGATTGATCACGCGAACAAAAAGAAAAAGCGCCTACTCGACGGCGGGGGGGGGAACCGGAGCAGGCGCTCGCGGGGGATGAGAGCAACCCGTATACCAACCTCGGGAGCCCCCTGATTCGCGAAGATCCGCGTCGGATCGACCTTCCCACATCGCAATGTTGCAAGGATGCGTTGCATCCGTGCGAGGCGTCCTCGCCCCGGCCAAACATTGGCGATACCGATTACAATTGCGAGCGATGGATAAAAAAAGAGCGCCTACTCGACGGTGGGGGGGGACCGGAGCAGGCGCTCGCCCATCCTTAGGAGCAACCCGCGGGCCAATGGGATCACTTCGCCCTTTCCAATACTTACGTACCCCCTGCCCCCCACACATCTCAATTCTGCAATCACCGGCGATCAATTCTGCAGCCGCAGAACGTGCACGTTATCACAAACCGCAAGATTTCAACGTGATTTTGACGTCCCGCGTTGCGCCGCGTGTGCCCGTTCAGAGCGGATACGGCAAGGTCGCGCCGAGCACCGTCACGAGGATCAGCACAATGGGGAGCAGGACGAGGAATACGATGAACGTGTAGCCCATCACGTCGCGCGCCCGCAGCCCAAACAGGCCGAGGATCGGCAGCATCCAGAACGGCTGCACCAGGTTCGCCAGCGCCTCGCCGAGATCGTAGACGGCCACCATCCACCCGAGGTGCACCTTCAGATCATGCGCCGCCTGCATCACGTACGGCGCCTCGATCACCCATTTCGACCCCCCACTCGGCACGAAGACCCCGAGCACCGCCGAGTACACCGCCACGATCGCGGGATACGTCCGGGGCGTCGAAAGCCCCACGAAAAACCCCGCGATTGCCTCATTGAGGTGCGTCTTGACGATCAGCGCCGCGATCCCCGCGTAAAACGGGAACTGCAGGATCACGCCCCACACGCCCGGCGTCGCCTCCTTCACCGCGCGCATCAGCCGCGCCGGCGTCCCATGCAGGAGCACCCCGAGCGTCAGGAAGATCAGGTTCACCGTGTTGAGGTTCAGCGCATTGAGCCCCTGCCCGCTCGACGCGAAGTACCCCACGAGGTACGCGCCCGAAAGAAGCACGAAAAGCACGCTCGGGATGGGCGAATGTTCGAGCCACTCCCCCGGCGTCGCCTTCCGCGGCGGCTCGTCAGCTTCGAGCGGCGAACGCCCGAGATCGATCCCGAGGTCCGAAGCACTCCGCGCCCGCGCAGCCGAAGGCGCGTAGAGGTACACGAGCGCCGTCACGATCACGATCTCGACCACGACGGACACGAGGCTCTGCCACAGGAAAATCGTGCTCGACAGCGGAATCACGCCGCCCGGCACTTTCCCGCCCGCCTCGACGATCGCGCGTGTCGCCGGCTGCATCGCGCTCGGCGTCGCCATCTGCAGGGCCGCGCTCCCGCTGAGCCCCTGCGCCCAGATGCTCCCGAGCCCGAGGAACGCGCTCGCAGCAACGGCGCGATAATCGACGCCGCGCACGCGTCGCGCCGTCTCCTTCGCGAGCATCGCGCTGAAGATCAGCGAAAACCCCCAGTTGAGCCACGACGACAGCATCGCGAAGAGCGCAACCCACGCGATCGCGACCTGCGGCGAGCGCGGGACGGAGGCGAGCGCGCGGATCAGCCGGTAGACCGGCCGCGTCGTCGCGACGACGTACCCCGTGATGATGACGAGCGCCATCTGCAGCGTGAACGGGATGAGCTCCCAGAACCCGCCGCCCCAGATCGCCGCGACCTCGGCAGCCGCACTCGCCGCGCCCCGCTTCTGCGACAAGCTCACCCACGCAACGATCACGACGAGGAACGTGGCCACGAGCGCGAACACGAACGCATCGGGGATCCACCGCTCGGCCCACGCCGTGAACCGCGCCGCAACCCGCTCGAGCGCGCCCGCGGGCGGATCGTCGTCGGACGGCAGGGGAGCTTTGGGCTTGTCGAGAGAGCTCGGCAGCTCGGCACCGGACATGCGGCGGAGGGTACTCGCCTCGCGCGTGGCTGTCGCGTCTGGACCTCCTTCACCGCCCCATCTGAGCATGGGTCTCATCGGGGAGGCGCTGAGCTGGGGCGTTGCCCCAGGCCCCACCAGGGGCTGTCCGCCCCTGGACCCGGACCAGCGCAAGCGCTGGACCCGGGGTCGATGAACTGCGCGATGCGCAGTTCATCGAACAGGTCGAGGCAAGACCACGAACGGCGCTGCCAACCAAGACCGCCATGACTGGCAACGCTGTCCCTGGTCTTGCCACCGGCCCGTTGGAAGAACTGCGCATCGCGCAGTTCTTCCACCCTCGGTCCAGGCCGTGCCTGGTCCGGGTGCAGGGGCGGATAGCCCCTGCCGGGGTCCGGGGCGGCGCCCCGGCGCGGCGCCCCCATGGTGCGATTTGTCAACGTGCCCCTCATGAGGCACGATGCATCGGAACTGGGGGACAAAAACCGTGGCCATCCAATTCAACCACACCATCGTTCTCTCGCGCGACCGGGAGAAATCCGCTCATTTCCTGGCCGAGATCCTCGGCCTTTCGGTGAGCCCGCCGTTCGGGCCCTTCCTGCCCGTCGCCACCGCCAATGGCGTCACGCTGGATTTCCTGACCGTCGACATCGACATCGCGATACAGCACTACGCCTTCCTCGTCTCCGAGGAGGAGTTCGACCAGATCCTCGCCCGCCTCGTGCAGCGCCAGATTCCCATCTGGGCAGATCCGCACGGCCGGGAGCCGGGGCGGATCAACCGCAACGACGGCGGGCGGGGCGTGTACTTCTTCGATCCCTCGGGTCACGGCATGGAGGCCTTCACCCGCCCGTACGGCAGCGACCCGTCCTCCAAGCTGAACGGCGTCACGGAAGGGGTCCCAGGAGCCGCGGTTTCGAGCACATTCCCTCGCTGAACGCGCCCTGCCCGCGCTCGCCCTCGAACCCGGCGACTCGACTCACCGCCCCACGTTCTCGTAGAGCGTCGCCGCGAGCCCATCCACGGCGAGGTGCACGATGGTCCCGTCATCGCCCACCAGGAAGCCGTCAGCCCCTTCGAACACGACGCCGTGAAAATCGACGCGGAATGGCACCACGAGCCGCTCGACGGTCCGTTTGCCCTTCTCCATCGAGCTGCGCCATACCGCGCCGCCGCGACCGACCAAGAGGTTGTCGCCGGATTCGTTGTTTTCCCAGGCGGCTTCCATGGCATCGGCAGGCGGCGCGGAGCTGCCGTCGCGGAGCCACGTCTTCCAGACGGACAGCGGGTTCGCCCCATCCGTCGATATATCGCGGCTGATCACCACGTTGGGGTCCCTGTGAATGACATCGATGAAGTCCGCAGGCAGATCCCCGCCGGCGTAGGACGGCCTCGGGGTGCAGGAAACCTCCCCTTGGGGCTGGTCGCATTCGACGATCGCGCCTCCGGAGCCGAGCACGCACAACCGATGAGGATGGCAGGGATTGAACGCGTGGAGATCTGCCGTGCTGTTCGAAGGCACCGGCCGCCATGTGCCATTCCCGACGCGCTGCAGGATCACCCCGCCAGCGCCGAACGCCAGCGTGAGCGCCCGGTCGTGATACAGGCCCAGGAGATCCTTGTCCGTGCCCGTCTCCTCGATGCGCCAGGTTCCATCGGCCATGCGTGCGATCGCGGTGCCGTGCGCGCCGACCGCGACATGCAAGTCAATCTCGCCCATCGGCTGCGTCGGTGCGCCCACGATTGCGTAGAGGTCCTTGGTGGTGCCCGTCGCCTCGCGCAACCAGCCCTTCCCGGAATCACGCCGAAGTGCCACACCGCGGTCGCCAACGGCGAAGACCTGTTTCTGTCCCATGCTCACCGCGCGCAGCGGGACCGTCGTGTCCGACGATTCCCGCTCGAAGCGGTACACGATCGGCTTCGGCGCATCACACGCGTGCATGTCGCGTGGCGTTCGCGCCTCCAGCCGGAAGGGCGCCGGATCCTGGCTGAGCGAGGGCATCGGCGTGATCCGGACAAGACCGCCCTTCGTGCACGGCTCCGTCGACCGGTCCGCCGGCGTCATGGGCTGGGCGCAGGATGTGACTGCGAAAAGGAAAACGCCAAGCCATGGAGAGAGGCGAGCCGGATGTGTCATCGTTTGCACCATCTCCGGGGACCCAGTACACCGACTTCCTGTCAATAAAAAACGCCGGGGTTTCACCCCGGACCCGAGCAGGGGCTATCCGCCCCTGCACCCGGGGCCTGCGCAAGCGCTGGACCCAGGGTCGATGAACTGCGCGATGCGCAGTTCATCGAACAGGCCGAGGCAAGACTGGCGACACCCCTGCCAGCCAAGCCAGCAGCGCTGACCTTTCAATCGGCAACACGGCCCCTGGTCTTGCCACCGGCCCGTGGAAGAACTGCGCAGCGCGCAGTTCTTCCATCCCGAGTCCAGGGCTTGCCCTGGTTCGGGTCGAGGGGCGAACAGCCCCCGCGGGGCCCGGGGCAGCGCCCCGGCGAAGCGGCCCCAGGAAGGATCCAACTCTTGGGGAACTTTGCGCGTCCAAGCATGCTCGGAGTCCCTCGATGCCGCCTGCTCGCCTGCTCACCGTCCTCGCCTCGCTCCTCGTCGTCTCCTGCAGCCGCAGCTCCGCGCCCCCGCCGCCCGAACAAGTCGCCGCCCCTGCCCCGCTCGGGCTCGCTCGCCAGAACCTCGAGACCGTCCTGCTTGAAGGCATACCGCACGTCCGGCAAAAGCCTGATTTCTGCGGCGAGGCTTGCGTCTCCATGGCGCTCGCGCGGCTCGGCCGCCCGCTCGACCAGGATGAAATCTTCGCGCGGACTGGCCTCGATCCGGCGCTCGGCCGCGGCGCCTATACCGCCGAGCTCAAACAGGCCGTCGAGGCCGTCGGCTTTGATCCTGGACCTGTGTGGATCCGCATCGACGCCGCGAAGGCCGACGAAGCGCTCGGGGCCGAGCTCGCCGCGCTCCATGCCGATCTCCAGAAGGGCATCCCCTCGATTGTCTGCATGCATTACGACGAGACCCCCACGACCACGGAGCATTTCCGACTCGTCGTCGGTTATGACTCTTCGCGGGACGAAATCATCTACCACGAGCCCGCCGAGGACGCGGGCGCGTATCGTCGCATGTCGCGGTCGCGTTTCCTCTCGCTCTGGCCGCTCAAATACAACAAGGACGCGTGGACCGCGATCCGGCTGCGCCTCGCCCCGCGTGATCTCGAGCTCGCCAAGGCGACGCCGCGCAAACCTGGTTTTTCCCCGGCCGATTACGCGCAAAAGGTGATGGAGGTCAAGCAAAAGACCTCGCGCTTGCGCGGCACGTTCACCGTCTTCGTCGAGCCCCCGTTCGTCGTCGTCGGCGACGGCGCCGCGCCCCAGGTGCGCAGGGGCGCCGAGGGCACCGTCCGCTGGGCGACCGAGAAGCTCAAGAAAGACTATTTCGCCAAGGACCCGTCGCGCATCCTCGTCGTGTGGCTCTTCAAGGACGCGCCGAGCTACGAGCGCAATGCCATCACGCTCTTTGGCGAGAAGCCGACCACGCCGTACGGGTATTACACCTCGAAGCACGGCGCGCTCGTCATGAACATCGCGACGGGCGGCGGCACGCTCGTACACGAGATCGTGCACCCGTTCATCGAGGCGAACTTCCCCGACTGCCCGCCCTGGTTCAATGAGGGCCTCGGCTCGCTCTACGAGCAGAGCGGCGAGGTGGACGGCCGGATCTACGGCTACACGAACTGGCGCCTGCGCGGCCTGCAATCTGCGATCGCCGAGAACCGCGTCCCCTCGATCCGCGCGCTCACCGCGATGAACGACAGCGCGTTTTACGAGGGCGATTACGGCGTCCATTACGCCGCCTCGCGTTACCTGCTTCATTACCTCCAGGAAAAGGGACTGCTCGTCCGTTATTACCACGCGTTTCACGCGAACCGCGAAAAGGACCCCACGGGCTACGACACGCTCCGCCGCGTGCTCGGCGAGGAGGACATGGCGGCCTTCAAGAAGCGCTGGGAGACCTACGTGCTCGGGCTGTCGTTTCCGTGAGGATCAGACGAGCGGGGCGAATCTGCGCCCGTTACCATGGATCCATCACGCGAACCGCCGCGCCCGTCGCCGCGCGAGCGCCTCGCGCGCCCGCTTCTCGGCCGCGTCGAGATACGTGTAGATCACCGGCGTGATGTAGAGCGTGAGGAGCTGCGACACCACGAGACCGCCGACGACCGCAATGCCGAGCGGCCGCCGCGACTCGGCGCCCGCGCCGAACCCGAGCGCGATCGGCAAGCTGCCCGCGAGCGCCGCCATCGTGGTCATCATGATCGGCCGGAAACGAATCCGCGCCCCGAGCACGATCGCCTCCGCCGCCGGCTTTCCCTCCCGCCGCTCCGCCTCCAGCGCGAAATCGATCATCATGATGGCGTTTTTCTTGACGATCCCCACGAGCAGGAGGATCCCGACGAACGAATACACGTTGAGCTCCTGCCCGAGGACGAGCAGCGCGAGCAGCGCGCCGAACCCCGCCGAGGGCAAACCCGAGAGAATCGTGATCGGGTGGACGAAGCTCTCGTAGAGGATGCCGAGCACCACATAAATCACCAGGATCGCGAGCACGAGCAGAAACCCGAGGTTTTTGACCGATTCCCGGAACACCTCGGCGCTGCCGAGAAACTGCGTCCCGATGGTGTCGGGCAATCGCTCCCGCGCGAGCGCCGACACGTGAGCGACCGCCTCCCCGAGCGGCGCGCCCGAGGCCAGGTTGAAGGAGATCGTCACGGAGGGCAATTGCCTGAGGTGATTGACGCTGAGCGGCCCCGCGCCCTCCTCCGTCCGCGAGACCGCCGAGAGCGGCACGAGCTCGCCGCTCGCCGCCCGCACGTACAAGAGCCCGAGCGCGCTCGGATCCTGCGTGAAGCGCCGATCGAGCTCCAGGATCACCCGATACTGGTTCGTTGGCGCGTAAATCGTCGAGACCTGCCTCCCCGCGTACGCCGAGAACAGCGCCTCCTCGATGCTCTGCGCCGACACGCCGAGCGTCGCCGCGCGGTCCCGATCGATGACGAGCGTGGCCTCAGGTGTCCTCCGTTCGAGATCACTCGTCACGTCGATGAGCCCCGGGATCCCGCGAATTGCCTGCTCGAGCTCCGTCGCCGCGTCGTAGAGCTCGTCCACGTCCGCGCCCGTGAGCGTGAATTGATAAAGGGCGCGGGAGAGCTGACCGCCGAGGCGAATGGGAGGCGGGTTCTGCAGGTACACTTCGAGCCCCGGGATCCTCGCGAGCTCGGGCCGGAGCTCGGCGATGATCTGCTCGGGCTTCTTGCCGTCGCGCTCGTCTCGATCCTTCAATCGAATGAAGAACCGGCCCGTGTTGCCCGCTCCGCTCGGCCCGCCGGCGCCGTGGCTCGACATCACCGACGCCACGCCCGGGTGCGCGCGCACGATGTCCGCCGCGGCCGCTTGATACCGGCTCATCGCCTCGAACGATGTGCCCTGCGCGGCGCGCGTCAGGGCGAAGATCTGCCCCGTGTCCTCGCTCGGAAAGAGGCCCTTTGGCACGATGACGGCGAGCACGATCGTCCCCCCGAAAAGCACGAACGAGGCCATCAGCGTGGCGAAGCGGTGCCGGAGCACCCAGCCGAGGCTACGCGAATATGCGCGATCCATCCGCCCGGACGGCGCGTCGTGCGCCGCGTCTTTTTTCTCGTTTTCGTCCACCTTTTTCGGCCGCAAGAACCGGCTCGCCAGCATGGGCGTGAGGAAGAGCGAGACCACGCCCGAGACGAGGATCGCGATACTCATGGTCACGGCGAACTCGCGGAGCAGCCGCCCCACGATCCCGCCGAGGAAGAGCACCGGGACGAATACCGCGACGAGCGAGGTCGTCATCGATACGACCGTGAAGCCGATCTCCCCCGCGCCGTCGAGCGCGGCTTTCAGCGGAGGTTTTCCCATTTCGAGGTGTCGAAAAATGTTCTCCAGGACGACGATCGCGTCGTCCACGACGAACCCCACGCAGAGCGTGAGCGCGAGCAGCGAGAGGTTGTCGAGGCTATAGTCGAGCGCCCACATCCCCGCGAACGTGCCGATGAGCGAGACGGGCAACGCCACGCTCGCGACGATCGTGGAGCGTAGATCCCGCAGGAAGACGCCGATCACCAGCACGACGAGGCCGATCGTGACGAGGAGCGTGTGCTCCACGTCGGCCACCGATTCGCGGATCGAGATCGACCGATCGTAGAGCGTCGCGACCTCGACCGAAGCGGGAATCTCGGCGCGGAGCTGGGGCATGAGCGCCCGCACGGCGTCGACCACGGCGACCGTGTTCGTCCCCGGCTGCCGCTGGATCGCGAGGACGATCGCCCGCTTGCCATCGTAATGGCTCTCGACGCGATCGTTCTCCACGCTGTCGAGCACCGTGCCGAGCTCCTCCAGCCGGATGGGCGCACCGTCGCGATACGCCACGATGATCGGCCGGAACGCGCTCGCCCGATAAAGCTCGCCGCTCGCCTGCACGACGTACGTGCGCGCGGGTCCTTCGAGCACGCCCGTCGGCAAATTCACGTTCTCGCGGGCGACGGCCGTGGCGACCTCGTCGATGCCGATCTCGCGCGAGGCGAGCGCCTGCGGATCGAGGCGAATGCGCACGGCATATTTCTGCGAGCCGAAGACGAGGACCTGCGCGACGCCGCGGATCATCGAGACGCGCTGCGCGATCGTGGTCTCGGCATATTCGGAGACCTCCGACATGGGCAGCGTATCGGCGTGCAGCGCGAGGTACATGATGGGCTGCTCGGCCGGGTTCACCTTCTGAAAGCTCGGCGGCGCGGGCATGTTCGGCGGCAGATCCCGCGCCGCCCGGGAGATCATCGATTGCACGTCGAGCGCCGCCGCGTCGATGTCGCGCGAGAGATCGAACTGGAGCACGATCTGCGTGTTGCCGAGGCCCGACGTCGAGGTCATCGAGTCGATGCCCGCGATGGTCGAGAACTGCCGCTCGAGCGGGGTCGCCACCGCTGCGGCCATCGTTTCCGGGCTCGCGCCCGGGAGCGACGCGCTCACTTGAATGGTCGGAAAATCGACATTCGGCAGATCACTCACGGGGAGCGCGCGAAAGCCCGCGATGCCGAAGATCACGATGGCCAGCATGGAGAGCGTGGTCATCACGGGCCGCGTGACGAAAGGCCGGGAGACGTTCATCGCGCCTCCTGCCCCGGCGTCGCCGCGCCCGCGCGGATTCCTGGGCCTTCGCCCACGATGGTGACCTTCGCGCCCGGCCGAATGCGCAATTGCCCATCCGTGACCACGCGCTCGCCGCCGGAGAGCCCCGATTGCACGATGATCCGCCCGCCGGCGACACGTTCGCGCGCCTGCACGGGACGCATCTCTGCGGTCTCGTCCGCGCCGACCACGAAGACGAACGTGCCCGAAGGCCCGGTTTGCAATGCCTCCGACGGGATGACCACCGCGCCCTCCTGCACACCGAGGCGCACGGTCGCCTGCACGAATTGCCCCGGCCAGAGGGTTCGCGACGTGTTCTCGAACGTCGCCCGCAGGCGCAAGGTCCCGGTCGCGCGATCGATGGTGCTGTCGATGAACGAGAGCGTCCCGTGCTCGCCATTGCTCGGGGCCCCCGCGTCACCCGACGGCGCCGCCGCCGCGGAGACGGGGAGCGGCCCGGACGAACTCGCCATCGCTTGCTGCAAGGTCGGCACGCTCGCCTCGGGAATAGCGAACGAGACGAACGCAGGCGCGAGCCGGACGATCTCCACGAGCACCGTCTCGTTGGCCCGGACGAGATTGCCCTCCCGCATGAGGATAGAGCCCGTTCGCCCGGTGATCGGCGCGCGAATCGTCGTGTATTCGAGGTCGAGCCGCCGCGTGACCGTGGCCGCGCGAAATGCATCGACCTCCGCGGCCGCGGCTCGCGCCTCGGCGCGCCTCTGCTCGGCGTCCTGCCGGGTCGCCACGCCCGCCCTCGCGAGCTCCTCGTATCGCTCGGCCTCCGCAGCCGCGTTCGCCGCCTGCGTGCGGCTGCGCTCCAGGTTCGACTCGGCCTCGCGCAAGGCGACCTCGAAGGGCCGCTTATCGAGGAGGAAGAGCACGTCCCCCTCGGCCACATCCGCGCCCTCCTGGAATTTCACGGCCGTGACGAGCCCGGTCACCCGCGGCCGCAGCGCGACGCTCGCCGAAGGCTCGACCGTGCCAATGGCGGAGAGCTCGATGGGCACGGTCGCCACCTCCGAAAAGGCCACGCGAACAGGCGCTCTCGGCGGTTCGGAAGGGCCCTTTCGCTCGCGCGAGCAGGCAGGCCCGAGGAGGACGATGACGAGGACGAGCAGGAACGCTCGCATTCGCGCGGCGTATGGGTGGAGGTGAAGGGAGATCACGGGCTCGCACGGAGTCCGATGCCGCGCGGGACGGTATGGATGCGCGGCCGGGCGAGCGGAGCGATTCCCCCGCGCGCCGGATCAGCGAACCATCGCGAGATACCTCGCCGCACGCCTGTCCCCTGCGTCGGCGCAGGAAAGGAACAGGCGGCGCGCATCGATCTTGCGGCCTGCGAAATGGGAGACGAGCGCGCGCGCGAAGAGGGCGTTCGGATCGGATGTTTCGGCCGCGTCCCCGAGCCAATCGTGCCAGGCGAGCGCCAGATCCCAGAACCCTTCGGCGTACACCTCGGGCTCGTCCTCGCACACGAGCAGGCCCTCGAGATCGTGCTCCACCGCGTGGCAAAGGACCGAGAGGCCCATGAACGGGAGATACTCGATCTTGCCGCGCAGCGACGACCATTGCGGCCCGAGCGCCCCCGGCCCCTTGCCCGTCGCCTCCCGCAACATGCCGAGGTCGAGCCGCTTCGTGCGCGGCAGCGACTCGTTGACGAACACCAGCATCTTGGGCCAGTCGGCCCGCGGCAGACGGTAGCCGGACTTTCCCGCGAGCGTGAGCTCGACGAGCGGGCGCTCGGCCTCGGCGTCGATGCGCTCCACGATCGCGACCACGTTCTCCGCCATCGCATCCTGCACGAATTCGAGCGGGACGTGGTGCGGATCGTCGACGCGGAGGAAGTCGCCGTCGAGCTTGCGCAGGAGCGCGCCGAGCTCGCCTTGCCGGCTCGCCTTCCCGCGCTCGACGAGCGCGCGCCCGAGCGCGAGACAGCTCCACGCGACGGGAGTCTCGTCCCCGGAGACGAGCCCCACCATCTCGGGCACGACGAGCGACATCCCCGCGCCGGAGACGGCCGCGAGGTAGAGCAGGTTCACGGGCTGCTCGTCCTTGACGTACGTGTAGGAAAAACCCTTTTGTCCTCGAATGGTTCGTCCCATCGCTCGCTCGCTCGGGAAGCAGCGTCGGGCGAAGAGGGCCCCCTCGTCAAGCCAAAGTCACGATCGCTCGGCGCGCTTCGCCCATTTCTTGCGGAAATGGACCCACGCCGCGATGGCCACGGTGACGATCGTCAAGGGCAAGGCGTGCTCGACGACCTGCTCCCGGAGCGCCGCGATCCAGTGGAGGAGCGCCTCGCCGAAGAAGCGGCAGAAGCCGACCCAGAGGGTCTGCGACACGACGATCGCGGGCACGAGCAGGCGCGCCGGGGCGGCGAACGCGCCCGCGAGGGTGCTCGCGATGGGGCCCGGAATGGCGAGCACGAGCAGGGGCGCGCTCATCCGCACCGGCTTCATGAGACGCTCGACGCGCCCTTCGGAGGCGACGCCCCGCGCGACGAGCCAGCGCAGGGCGCGCGTTCCCTCGGAGCGGCCGAACAGGTACGCGAGCAAGCATTGCCCGGCGCAAATGGGCCATGCGACGGCCCAGTACGCGATCGGCGAGGAAACCCCCGCGACGAGCACGAGGTGGGCGGGCACCGGGGAGAGCGCGAGGAGCGCGAGCGGCGCATGCGCGAACAGGACCGGCGACAGGGCAGCCCCGACGATGCGGCTGCCCATGATCAACACGAAAGCCGTGGCCAGGTACGGCCGGCGTGTTGCAAGTACGTCGTTCCCCGGGCCCTCGCTCATTCAATCGTCCTCGTCGTCCCCCTCGTCCTCGTCGTCGTACCCGTCTTCGTCGCCGTACCCGTCCTCGTCGCTCTCGTCCTCTTCGCCCTCGCCGGAATCGTCGTCCTCGGAATCGTCGTCCTCGTCGCCGTAACCGAGACGCCGATTCATCTCGCTGTCAAGGTACGGATTGCCGAACGGATCGCGCTCCCAGGGCGGTGGCTCGTCGCTCTTCGCCTTCGAGGGCTTACCCTGCTCGTTCTGCGGCCCTTTGTTCTCGACGGAAGCGGCGACGGAGGCGAGAGCGAGCTCTTGCAGGTCGTGCAGCGTCTCGTCGAGCGTGCGCCCGCCGGCCTCGGCCGTTTGCAGCGCCATGAGCGTGACCACGATGTTGGTGCCCTGGGTCGTGGCGATTTCCTGGACGAACCCCGAGAGCGCTTCGGTCGCACCCGCGACGCGCGCAACCGCGGGCGGAGGCGGCTCGCCCCGCAACGCGTCCTTGAGGCGCGCCAGGATGAAGTCGTCGCCGAAGCCGGCCTCACGCAGCGCTTGCAGCCCGGCACGAATGCGCGACCAGCGGGCCCGCGATTCGAGGACCTCCGTCGGCTCCTTGGGCAGGACCGCGTCGGCCAGGGCTGCGAGGGTATCGAGCGCCCCTGCCACCCCTTGTTCCGCGAGCGATTGCAGGGTTTGCGCGATGGAGTTGCGGAGATTCGGGTTGATACGCGTGCCCAGATGAACGGCCTCGGCGACCGCGCCCCGTGCCGCTTCGATCGCGGGCTCGTGCTCGCCACCCCGCGCGTGCGTGAGGAGCAGGTTCCCGTACACCGTGAGCAGATCCGCGCGGGCCTCGACCAGCGTATCGTCGTCCGCCGCGCGTCCCTCGGCCAGGAAACCCGCGATCACCTTTTCGAGGATGGATCGCGCCCTCTCGAGCCGCTCGATTCCCTCGTCCCTCCGGCCCGCGCCGAGCGAGAGGCCGGCCATGTCGCCCCAGCTCTTCGCCGCCATCGCGCTCTCGACGCCGTCGTGTTTCTCGCGGAGCGCGAGCGCCTTTCCATAATAAAGCTCGGCCCCCGCGCCGTCCCCCGTCATCCCGAGGGCGCTTCCGAGGTGGTGATAGGCCTCCCCGGCCTCACGCGATTCGGCGTCGATTCGCTCGCGCATGGCGACCGCGCGGCGGAGCGCCGTCGCGCCCTCCTTTGCATCGCCGCCCCAGGTCGCGGCAAACCCGAGGTTTTCGAGGCATGTCGCAATGCCCGGATCCTCGGGCGGGAGCGCCTTCTCGGCCTTGCGCAAGGCCTCACGCCCGGCCGCGATCGCCTCCTCGTACCGCCCCACGAACGAGAGCCCCTTGGCGCGGTCGGCGAGCGTCTTCCAATCGAACGGCGAGCTCTCCGGCGGCAGCTCGTACGTCCCCGTGAGGATCCCCTCGAAGCGCGCATCGTCACGGACCGAATCGAAATAATCGTCGGCCCGCGCCTTCTCGATCCATTCCTTGTCTTTTGCGACGGCGGTGGCGAGATCTCTGAGCGCGTTCTCGTGATCGCCGGTGATCGCGCGCTCGCAGGCCCGGTTGAACCAGAGGACGTCGTAGCTGCCGCCGAGAAGCACCTTGCCGTCCTTGTCGACGCGCGCGATCGCCTCGGTGTACGCCGCGATCGCGTCCGCGTGGCGCTTCATCGACGTGAGGATGAAGCCCTTGTCCATCCACGCGAGGGCCGAATCCTCCGCGGCGATTGCGCGCTCGGCGGCGTGAAGCGCGCCCTCGTTGTCGCCGCGCTTCTGCAGGATCCGGATGTGCCCGCGGATGAGATCCTTCGGCTTTCGCGCCTGGTACGCGAGAATCCCCTCGGCCCACGCGTCGAACGAGGCGTTCTCCGGCGAAGGCGGATCGGCCTTTCCTTTGGCCGCGAGCTCGCGCTGGGCCATGGCCGCCGCGAGCGCCTCGGCGTCCGCGAGCGCCTCGTCGTCGACGTCGTCGAATCCATGGAGATACGAGAGGAGCGCGAGCGGCGTGATCGCGCCGGGCAAGAGGTCCCGGAGCTTCTTCGCGAGGGGCCGTCCTTCGGGCCCGTTGCGCAGCGAGATCGCTCGGAAAAGGAGCCGCTCGACCTCGAGGTTTTTCACGTGCGCATCCATCGCGTCGAGCGCGCGATCGCAGGCCGCCGTGTAATCGTCGTTCAATCGGTCCCGCACGATCCAGAGGATCGGGTGCAGGTCCTCCCGGGTCGGCAGATCCTCGCGCGTGGCCAGCGTCGGCTCGATCTCGGCGCGTACGACGGCCGCGAGTCCCTCCTCCCCTCGCGAGCGCTCGATCTCCGAGACGAGCAGCGCCGCGAAATACGCCTTCCAGACGCGCCCCGTCGCCGCCATCGCCTTCGCCCACGCGGCCGCGGCTTCGAGCTCGTAAAGCGGCAGCTCCTTCCACAGGAGCCGCGCCGCAGCGACCTCCACGCGGCGCCACTTTTTCTCCGTCAGATCCCGCCGGAGCGCGTCGCGCAGGTAATCTTCATTGTCCGTCTCGAGATCGTCGGTGTAATCGCCGCGCACGGCCCTCACCGCGAGCTCGTGGAGCTCCCGCGCCCATGCCTCCATGTCCTCGGGCACGGGCCCGCCCGCGAGCATCTCGCCGAGCGTCTGCTCCAGCGACGCGTCCGACAGCGTCACGACCGACTTGTGCGCCATCCAGCGGACGGCCTCCTCGGAATCACGTAGCCTCGCCGCGAGGGCGGCGCGAATGCCGTCGGGCAGATTCGGCGCGAACGCCGCGACGGCCTCGCAAAGCGTGGCGATCTTTTCCTCGGGCGTCTTTGCCTCCCGGGCCCGCGCCGCGAGCTCGTCGGCGGTGCGACGTACGACCGAGGATTCGAGCCACGCGGGCATCGGCTTTCCGCTCTTCCAATCGATGAACCGGACGCCGAGGAGCCCGGAGTCGACGAGCAGCATGTACCGCCCCTCGCCCATGTCGATGGTCCAGAACGGCGACGCGTCAGCCCGGCGCGGCGCGCGCCTTACGACCTGAAAACCCTCACGGGCCACGCCCTCGAAAATCGAGGGAAGCGAGACGTCCTCGCGCAGAAAATACACGACCTGTTCGCTCATGGTTTCCTCGAAGGGTCAAGGGCGGAGGGCGTTCTTCAAGGCCTCGCGTTTGTCCGCGTCCGTCTCGCGAAGCAGCGCCTCGTGGAGGAATCGCTTGTACCGCGCAATGGAAGCGAGCTGGTAGCCGAGGTCCCGCTGCCGCGGATCGCCGCGGCCGCCGAGCTCGGCGAGCAGCGTCCGCACGGCAGCGCCGTCGTCGCCCATCGTCGCGAGGCACGCCATTCCGTAATAGCCGAGCGACGGCTCCTCCTCCGGGTTTCGGACAAATCCGAGGAGCTCGTCCGCCTGATACCCACGAAAACGTGCCACGACCGCGAGCGCGTCGGCGGGCATATCCGAGGGCAAACCCTTGGGCAAACCCGGCAGGATCTGCGTGAGCAGCGGCAGGATGCTGTCATGCGCGATGGGGGCATAACGGACCTCGAGCACGCAAAACTTTTGCTGCGTGGAGATCGAGATCGCCGCGCCGAGGCGGCGCGACCGCATCGTGATGCTCGTCACGGCGCCGTCGGCTTGCTCCATGTTCTCGGGCATTCGATATCCGGCTCCGACGAGCGCGATCCCCGTGGGGTGATCGGGCCACGGATCCGCGACAAACCGTGTCCCCCAGGGCAGGCTGTCGGTCATGGGCAGGCCCTGGAAGAAGCGCACGATGGTGTCGAAATCAGCGCCCATTTCGGTCTCGGTGCCGAGGAAGATCCGGACGCTCCGGGGCAAACCGACCACGGAGGGCAATGGATCCTGCGTCTCGGGCCACACGTACGGCGCGAACGCCGCGGCAAGCGAGTCGGCCGTCGTGCCCGCGGGAATCCAGAGCGGCGGCGGCGCGGTCTCGTGCAGCGCGATCCAGAGCTGCTCGGGCCGCGCGGGATCGCCGAACAACGTGGGATTGTGGATCTTTCGCATCCAGCGATCCCCGCGCAGCTCGCCGCGCGTCGCCAGCGGGACGACGCCTTTGAGCATCTCGAAGCACGCCTCGTGCGCTTCTGCAGGAATCCACGCGCCGAGCGGCGCCTCCTCGCTCTCCTCCGTGCTCTGGATCCGCGCGGACGCCTCGCGGCTCTGCTGCTCGCTCAGCCACACCCAGCCGGTTTTGCCAGGCTGCCCCGAATCCCCTGCGGTCTCTGCGAAGAGCGCGTCGAGGAAAGGTTTTTGATCCTTCCACCAGTGCGAGGGCAGACCCATGCCCGGGACGCTCGCATGACCTCGGCGCGAGGACAACGGGAAAGCAGCCCTGCCGTATGTCCGCCTTCGTTTTGCGAGGGCCCCGGGTTCGTCAGCCGAGGCTGCCCAGCGCCCAGCGCTCGGCGGACTCGACGTCGGGGAACATGCGGTAGGGATAGGGCGGCGTCGTCATCCAGAAGATCGCCGTGAGCGCGCCTTTGGGGAAGGCCGCGTCGACGACGAAGGCGCAGCAGGCACAGCGCCGATAGACGTCGAGGTTCTGGGCGAGGTGGTCCGCCATCGTCTTGCGTTGCTTGGGCGAGAGCTCCTTCGTCCCGCGATAATCGTGCAAGAGCGCGAACTTCCCGGCCCGGCTGCGGAGGACGAGGCCGAGGTTCTTCACGAACTGCTCGGTTTGTGCCTCGTTCGCGCGTGGGTGATTGACCAGGACGACGAGCGGCCAGCGCGACACGTCGAGCACCCCCCCCTCGAGTACGCCCTGACCTCCCGAAAGCGAGGCGAGGCGGCCCGTGTCACGCGGCGCCGACAGGCCTCCCGAAAGCGAGGCGAGACGGCCCGTGTCGCGCGGCGCCGCCAGGCCTCCCGGAGGAGGAGCCACCGAAGCACGGCCGCTGCTCGGCGGAGCCGGAGGTGGCGTGGACTTGAGGATGAACGACATCCAGGCGAAGATACCACCCTCGCTGCGAAACTGCTACAGGGACGTCCGTCACAATCTCGTCTGATGCGGGCTTGCAAACATGGACGTGTCCGTGCTGCGCGCAACCTCGCCGCGCGGGTGGATCGTCGCCCCATCTGGATCCATTTTGATCCACCGCTTCGCTCCTTGGACGTATCGAATTTCGAGCCGCATCGCGACACGACACGCTGGCCCAGCCATTGCTATCGCGGCGGGCATGCCTGGTAAGTTTCTTGGTTTTGCCTCCGTCGTGACTCCCATCATGCTCTTGTTCGGCGCTGGATGCGTCGCCGAGACGGAAGAGGAGACCGCCCTCGAAGAGAACCCGATGATGGAGGATTTCGCGATTGGTGATTTCGATCGCCACGGGATCATCCCCGACGCGGAGATGCTCGACGCGGAGGCGTTCACGGCCGCGGAGGTGGACGCGTTCCTGAAGAAACCCTACCCGCACCTGCACAGCGCGGGATCGTGCCTGTCGCGCATGACGTTCGGCGGGAAAACCGCAGGGACCGTGATCGCCGAAACGAGCAAAAAATACGGACTGAACCCACTGTTCGTCCTGACGCACCTGCAAAAGGAGTCGTCCCTCATCGGCAATACCTCGGCGACGTGTCCGAAGAGCCGACTCGACAAGGCGTTCGGCTGCGGCTGCCCCGACAACGCGCCGTGCAGCGCGACGTACGCGGGGTTCGACAAGCAGCTCGATTGCGCGGGGAAGCTCACGCGGAGCTACCTGGATGATCTCGCGGCCGGAGGCACGACGATCGCCGGGTGGAAGGTGGGCGTGGGGAAGAAGACGCTCGACGGATACACGATCACGCCGAAAGGAAAGGCCGCCGCGGTGCTGTACACGTACACGCCGTGGGTCGGCGACAAGGCCTCGGGTGGCAATGCGCCGCCATTCGGGAATTATCTGTTCTGGAAGGTGTGGGGCGGGTACGCGAAGACGCTCGGGTACGACGGGCCAGGGCCGGCCTGCGACGCGGTGTTCGTGGACGTGTGCGGATCGGTGCATCGGCCGGACATCGAATGGCTCGCCGAAACGGGTCTCACGAGCGGGTGTGATGCGACGAAAAAGCTCTTTTGCCCGGAGGCGAACGTGACCCGCGGGCAGATGGCCGATTTCCTGGCGCGGGCGCTGCAATTGCCCGCCGGGCCCGACGCGTTCACGGACGACGACGGGTCGCCCTTCGAGGCCTCGATCAACGCCGTCGCCGCCGCCGGCATCACGTCGGGTTGCAGCGACGACGGGCCGCGGTTCTGCCCGAACGACGCGATCACACGCGGGCAGATGGCCGCGTTCCTGACGATGGCGTTCAAGCTCCCCGCCTCGTCGGTGGACGCCTTCACGGACGACGAGACCTCTCCGTTCGAAAGCTCAATCAACGCGCTCGCCGCCGCCGGGGTCACGTCCGGCTGCGACGCGGCGAAGCAGCTTTATTGCCCCGATCTTCCGGTTTCGCGCGCGCAGATGGCGACGTTTCTCCACCGCGCGATGCAATAGCCAAAAACTGCCCGAGCGAAAAATCCACGCCGTTGATCCGGAGCTCGATCCGGTGCTCGCCCGGGTAATGGCGGCGCGTCGTCAAATCGACGAGTTTCACCCGGCCCTCGATCCGTTCCCGCCCCGACGGCAAGAGCTCGATCTTGCGCAGCTTGAAGACCTTGGGGCGGGATTTTCCGGTCGCGCCGGGATAATGAATCACCGCGTCGACGACGAGCTTTTGCGCGCTCCGCGCGCGCGAGACGAGCTCGCAGGAGAATCGCGCCTCCTCGCCGAGCGAGACCTTCGGCGGCGTGACGCTCGCGCATTCGAGCACGATCTCGGGCGCGGCCGAGGCGCCGAAGAGCGCGAGCGCGCCAGGATGACCGCGCTTGACGAGCCAGCGGAGCGCGTGCTGGACGATCCACGTGCGGCCCGGCCCCGCGCCCTCCATCCAGCGGCGGCACAAGGCGACAACCCGATCCGGATGATCCTTGGCGATGTCGTTGAGGTTGTTCGCCACGCTGTTGCGAACGTACGCCTCGGGATCGTCCTTCAGGAGCTCGAGCAGCTCGAGGACGGGCGTGGGATCCTCGATGAACGCAGGCAAGCGCTCGGCCCAGGGCAAACGCGGGCGCGTGCCCTCGGAGACGAGGCGGCGCACGTGGGTGCTCGGGTCGGTCGCCCAGGTCCGGAGCCGCGCGAGCGTGCGCACAGGGTCGCGGAGGAGGAAGGGCCGGATGGAGAACTCGGCCGTGAACACCTGGGTGAGCGCGTGCTGGGCCCGCATCGAGGCCTCGAAGTGATCGAGCCCTCGCTCCGCCACGAAGGTCAGGTGCGGGAGGTAGAAGAAGCTCGACATCGCGCCCTCGTCGCGGGACGCGGGCGTGGCGAGCGAGCGGAGGAGGATGTCCACGGCGCGTTCGAAGTCGTCCGGCAAGGCGCGCCCGAGCGCCGCGGCGATGTGGCGGCCGCGCGCCTTGAGCTCCTTGTCGTCGAGCCCAGCCCTTGCCTCCGCGATGAACGAACGCGCTGGAAAATCAGGCCAGGCGGCCTGAATCGAGGCGGCGATGCGGCGCACGAGGCGTTCGTCGAAGAAGTTCTTGAGAGGCTCGGCCATGGAGGCGCCGCGATGACACGTGGAAGTCCTGGTGGAAAGTCCGAAGGGCAGCCCGGGACGAAAAATTCTGCCCGACGAGGCGCCGCACACCCCTTTTGGGTGCGGAAATCTACCCAGGCGGACTGGACCTCGCGTAGCCTGTACGCCCAGTGGTCCCGGAGTTCAGTCAGGCGTCGGACCGGTTCCTCATCGAAGGTCGCGCGGGCAGCGGCGGCATGGGGGACATTTACAAGGCGACCGACCAGCTCACGGGACAAGAGGTCGCGCTGAAGATCCTGCGCGACAGCGCGACGCCGCAGGAGCGCGTGCGGTTCATGCGCGAGATCGCGATTCTCGCGGACCTGCGTCACCCGAACATCGTCCAGTACGTCACGCACGGGACCTGGAACGACGGGCGGCTGTTCTTCGCGATGGAATGGCTCGACGGCGAGGACCTCGGCCAGCGGCAGCGCCGCGCCCCGCTCGGCATGCGCGACGCGGTGGAGGTCGTGAGGCGATCGGCGGCCGCGATGGCCGCGATCCACGCGCGAAACGTGGTTCATCGCGATCTGAAGCTCTCGAACATCTTCCTCGTCCGCGGCAAGGGCACGGCGATCAAGCTGATCGATTTCGGCGTGGTGAAACCGCCCGTGCCGGACGAGTACCAGACCGAGCGCGGGACGATCATCGGCACGCCGCATTTCATGGCCCCCGAGCAAGCCCGCGGCGAGCCGATCGACGAGCGCGCCGACGTGTACTCGCTCGGCGCGGTGCTGTTCCGCCTCGTGACGGGACGTAACGTTTTCGAGACGGAGCACGTGATCGCGCTGCTCGGACGGCTCGTGCTGGAAGATCCGCCGAACCCGCAGAGCATCCGCTTCGACATCCCCGAGGCGCTCGCCGAGGTGATCCTGCGCTCGGTCGCGCGAAATCGCGAGGATCGCTTCGAGAACAGCGGCGAGCTCGCCCGCGCCCTCGCCCGCGTGGGCCAGCTGAACAACGATCCGCCCGCGGCCGATCGCAGCAGCGCCTCGGCGGTCCGCGCGGTCCCCGGCCAGAAGCCGATCACCATCACCGACGCCAGCGCGCCGCCCGTGCCCGCCTCGCGCCCGGGATCGGCCGAGCGCCGCGTGGTCGCCTCCGTACTCTTCGAGCTCGCGGGCGGGCGCCTCGGTGCCGACGTGCATCAAAAGCTGCGCGACGTGCTCGGGGACGACACGCGGCTCGAACCGCTGCTCGATCAGCAGATGGTGGCCGTGCTCGGCGTGGAGCACTCGCGCGGGGACGAGGTGATGCGTGCCGCGCGCGCCGCGCTCGTGGTGACGCAGGCGCTGCCGACGGCGCGCGCCGCCGTGGCGATTGGCCTGGCGATCCGCGGCCGCGCGAACCTCGCCGGCCAGGCACTCGAGCGCGCCGTGGGGCAGATCGAGCTCGCGAGCCCCGGCACGGTCCGCGTCGATTCGCACGCCGCGAGCGGGCTCGAAGGTCGGTTCATCCTGCAGCCCGACGCGCGCGGGGGCGTACTTCTGCGCGAGGACACGAGCGGGTTCGTCGCGCGCCAGCTCCTCGGCCGTCCCACGCCGACCGTGGGCCGCGAGAAGGAGATCGCGCTCCTGCAGGGCATTTACGGCGAGCTTCTGGAGGACGCGACGCCGCGTGGCGCGCTCGTCCTCGGCGCCGTGGGCATCGGCAAGAGCCGCGTGCGGAGCGAGCTCGTGCAGCGGCTCGCAGTGGCGCCGGTGCGCCCCGAGCTCTTGATCTGCCGCGGCGACTCGCTCAGCCAGACGTCGAGCCTGTCCGCGCTCGGCCGCGCGCTCCGCGCCGTGATGGGCCTGCAGGACGGCGAGGCGCCGGCCGAGCAGGTGCTGAAGGTGCGCAGGCACGTGGCCACGCGCCTGCCGCCGGGACAACGCTTCGTCGCGGGCTTTCTGGGTGAGCTCGTCGGCGTGACGTTCCCGGATCAGGACGACGAGCCGCTCCGGGCCGCACGCGCGAGCGCCGAGCTCATGCAGGCGCGCCTGCGCATGGCGCTCGAAGCGTACTTCCGCGCCGAAGCGGATCGCGCGCCGCAGGTACTCGTGCTCGAAGACGTGCACTGGGCCGACGACACGACGCTCGAAATGGTCGACTGGCTGCTCGGCTGCGCGGACATCCGTTTCGCGGTCTTCGCGTTCGGCCGCACGGAGCTCGCCACGCGGCTCCGCACGCTCTGGGAGCGCCGCAACATCACGCGCGTCTGGCTCGCGCCGCTTTCGCCGCTCGCCGCCGATCGCCTGGTCTCCGCGGCGCTGCCGGGCATGGACGCGGCCACGCGGGCGAACCTCGTCAAACGCGCCGACGGAAACGCGCTGTTCCTGGAGGAGCTCGTCCGCTGTGCCGCCGAGGGCCGCAACGAGCTGCCGCTCACGGTGCAGGCCGTGGTGCAGCTCCGGCTCGATCGTATGTCCTCCAAGGTTCGCGAGGTGCTGCGCGCGGCCTCGGTGTTCGGCCAGTCGTTCTGGACCGGCGGCGTGACCGCGCTCGTCGGCAGGAGCGTGGGCCTCGAGCTGTCCGAGCTCTACGCGGCGGAGATCGTGGCCCGCCAGCCGGAGTCGCGTATCGCCGGCGAGGACGAGTGGATCTTCCGTCAGGCGCTCGTGCGGGACGCGGCCTACGAGGCCATCCTCGACGAGGACCGCGCGGCGCTGCACCTCGCCGCGGGCAACTGGCTCGAATCCGTGGGCGACGTGGACGCGGGTCTCATCGCCCGGCACGCCGACGCGGGCGGCGCGCACGATCGCGCGGCGAGGCTCTACGCGCGGGCCACGAAGCAGGCCTACACGAACGGCGCGCAGCTCGAAACGGCGCTCGATCTCGCGAACCGCGGCCTTGCCTGCGGCGCGGCCGGCGACGTGCGCGTCCAGCTCCTCGTGGCGCGGGCGCAGTTCTCGATCTTCATGGGCCGGCTGCTCGACGGCATCGCCGCAGCAGAAGAAGCAGCGCAGCTCGCCCGCGCTGGCTCGGACATGTGGGGCGAGGCGCAACGACTCGCCGCGGCCGCGCTCATCGAGTCGGGCCGCGCCGCCGAGGGCGACGATCGCGCCGCCAAGGCCCTCACGCCGCCCTACGCGAACACGCTCTCGCCGCCGATCCGCGCGAGCCTGCTCGCGGTCCGCGTCCGCGGCCTCGTCGATCGCCTGCAGCCCGGCGAGGCGATGCGCGTGGCGAACGACGCGGTCGAGGCGGCCCGTGCGTCCGGAGCGAGCGACGCGCTCGTGCGTGCCCTCGACGCCCGGCTCTTCGCGATCGCGCACATGAACGCCCCCTCCGAGGTCGTCACCACGGGCGCGTCGCTGATCGAGGTCGCCGAGAGCATCAGCGACATCGCCTTCGCCACGCGCGGCCGCCTGAACGTCGGCTCTGCGCTGAACCACCTCGGCATGTTCGAGGAGGCGCAGTCGATGCTGGAGCGCGCCCTCTTCGACGCCCGCGCCCGCCGCATGCGGATCCTCGAGGCCTTCGCGCTGCACAACCTCGGCATGAGCTACGCGCGCCTCGGAAACCTCGATCTCGGCATCGACCACCAGCGCCAGGCCGCGCGCATCGCCGACGAGACGAACGCCGCGCGCCTGCGGGTGAACACGCGCATCTACGAGACGATCTTCCTCGTCTGGCGCGGCGCTCCGGGCGATCTCGCGACCGCGCTGAGCCTGGCCCGCTGGGCGATCGAGGAGACGCGCGCGCAGCCGGCGCTCCAGGTTCTCGCGCTCTTCGCGCTCTCCCGCGTCCAGCTCGCCCGGCGCGCCGTCGACGCCGCGGTCGAGACCGCTCGCGACGCGAACGCGCGCCTCGCCTCGGCGCCCGTCGAGGAGTGGGAAGAGGGCATCCGCGTGACGCTCATCGAAGCCCTGCTCTCGGTCGGCGAAGACGACGAGGCGAACGCCGTCCTCGACGCTGCGTTCACCGCGCTCGAGGAGCGCGTCCGCACGATCCACATGCCTCATCATCGCGAGGCGTTCGTGCGCCGCAACGAAGAGGTCTATCGAATCGTCCAGTATGCCTACCACCGCCTGGGCCGGTATTTTCAGGCAGGCACCTGATCCGGACGCGACACGCTTCTCCGCTCGAACGCGGAAGGTTCGTTCGGTAGCACGCAAGAAAACGTTGCATCGACCCGGCTTCGGGATTAGTCCCCCGGGGTGATGCGTGCAGATCGTACTGGTTTCGTGAGTCCTCGGCGTTCGTCTTGGCTCTCGGGGTTGCGGGCCCCCGTACTCGCGGCCGCCCTCGTCGCGGGCGTGGGCGGGTTCTTCGCGGCGGAGGAAACGGCCGCGGCGCAATCGAAGATCGCCGTGATCGACGTGCGTCGAGCGATGCTCGAGACCGAGGAGGGCTTGCGTGTCCAGGCGACGCTGAAGAAGCTCTTCGACAGCCGGCAGGTCGAGCTCGACGCCAAGCAGCAGAAGCTCCAGGCCGAGAAGGAATCGCTGGAGAAGGACGCGCAGAACAAGAAGGTGCCGCAGGAGCAGCTCCAGCGGCGCTTCGAGGCGCTGCAGAAGCAGGCGGCCGAGCTCCAATCGATCGCGATGGAGTATCAGCGCGAGATGCAGCGCAAAGAGACGGAGATGACGACGCCGATCTACCAGCGCATCATCGGCATCGTGCGCCGGATCGCGGCCCAGGACGGCTACGAGATCATCCTGGAGAAGGCCAGCGTCCCCTACATGCGCGCCGACCTCGAGATCACGGATCGCGCGATCCAGATGTACAACAGCGGCCAGGGCGGCGACGCGGCCCCGGCCAAACCGGGCGCCACGACGCAGCCGGGCAAGCCCGCGGCCCCCGCGGCGCCTCCGCCGGCGGCCCCCGCGCCCGCGCCGAAAAAGAAGTAAGCGGCTCGCCGAAAGGCGACCCCTCCAGACACGAAAGCCGGATCCGAGCGCGAGGAGCGCGGGATCCGGCTTCGTTCGTTCGAGCCGACGATCAGGGGGGGATGCAGCAAAACGTGGTGGCGTTCGAGGGCGTGAGCGCGCCCGTCGGCTGGCCACCACCCGAGATGGCACAGGCGCCGCCGGTGGGCGGCATGGTCGTGGCCATGCGACCGAAGAGCGCAGGGTTGCCCACCACGTTGGCGCAACTCCCCGCGGAGAAGCTCGCGACCTGCGTGGTGCACGTGTTCACCAACTGTTCGCTGTAGAGCGTGATGGTCGCATCACACGAGGCGCCGCTCGGCGCGCCGCACGCGCACGGGCTGCATGCGCGCGAGTCCACCGCCTCCTCGAAGAAGAGGTGCTTCTCCGTGAACTCGCCGGCGGGGCACGTGTTGTCGCCGCCCTTGTAGACGCACAGGCCCGGCAGGAAGGGCGGCTGCGTCTTCGGCTGGCATACCATGCCCATGCCGCACCCACCGCCAGGAGGCGCGTCGCCGCAGGCCTTTCCGTGAATCGCCCACGCGATCGGCGTGAGCGCCGGCTCTCCGCCGCTCGGCATGCAGCTCCCCCCCGTCACCGTGGGCTTCGCGCTCGTGACGGAAACGTTGCACGGGCCATTGTCGCAGGTTTGTCCCCCCTGATACCCCTCGGGCCCATAACACGCGCCGTTCCAGGCAGCGGGGACCGTGAGCTTGCCCGTAGCCGTCGGCGTCGTGCCGCAAGCCTTGTTCTGGATGACGATCTCATCCGGCAAATCACACGCCTGGCCCGTCGGCGCGCCGCACGTGCACGCGGAACAGGTGTGGCTCGGCGTGGTGAGCGTGTTCTCGCCCTCGTAGGGCGTGACCGTGGGGAACGCGCCGGGACAATCAGGCGTCTGCGCGGGCAACCCCTCGAAAAGCGCGGCGAAGCCGCTCCAGCCGAAAGGCACGGACGGGACGCATACGTGCCCCTGCGTGCACTCGTCATCCGCACAATCGACGAGCGAATCGTCGTCGTCGTCCATGCCGTTGAGGCAATCCTCGGTGCCCGACGATCCTCCCTGCCCGCCTTGTGCTCCCCCGCCGCCCTGCCCGCCCATGCCGCTGCCGCCCTGCCCGCCTTGGCCGCCCTGCCCGCCCGCGCCGCCGCTGCCCGAAGGCTCGGGCTCGTCGAACGTGTACGCCGGATAAAGGCACGCGGCCGGCATCGTGACGACGCCGAGCCCCGCGACGACGAACCACGAGGCCAGCCGCACGGACGAACGTGTTCGATGCGCCATCAGAACCTCCCCACGAGGCTCACGCCGCCGAGGTTCGCGCCGGGCGCAGCGCCGATGAACCGCGCGCCACGTTCCGTCTCCGCCGAGGCCGATGGCGCTGTCGTGGAAGACTTTTTCGAACCACTCGTCGCGAGCAGAATGACGCCCGTGATCAAGCTCGCGGCGCCGACGCCCACGGCCGCCTCGGCGATCCCCGTGAACAGCCGCCCTCGATCCGCGGTCTCTTTCGCCGACGGCGGGCACGACGTGTCGCCGCCGCAGAGCTCCTCGAGGTCGTTGATCGTCGATTGCCGTGGTCCGAAGAAGAGCGCGACCCCGGCGCCGATCCCCGCGATGCCGACGCCCGTGAGCACGATCCCCGGGATGCTCGGCCCGCTCGGCGGAGGCGGCGGAGGCGGCGGCGGCGGAGGCGGCTGGTCATTGTCCTTCGGGCCATCCGACTTCGCTGGCTCGTCCTTGACCACGACCTCCACGGTCTTCTTGTCGCGCTCGGGGACGTTGATCGAGTCCTTCCAGATCTCGCGGTTGCCGAGCTTCGCCACGATGTAGTGCGGGCCGGGATCGACGGGCATCTCCGTGCCGACCTGCGTCGCGCCGAGCTCGGTGCCGTCGAGCTCGATGACGGCCGCCTCCGCGCCCTTGCCGCGCGCAATCGTGAGCTTCGGCAAGCGCTCCTCGATGGCCGTGATCCTCGGCGTAGCCGCCGCCGCGACGTCCGCGGCCTTCTTGTCGCCCGCGGCCGCGCTCGCCGCGAGCCTGTAATTGCCGAGCGCCGAGAGCAGCTTGCCGAGCTTCTCCTCGCACTCGGCGATGTTGAAGGCGACCTGCGGCGTCATCTTCACGGCGGCGACGGCCTTGAACTTGACGAGCGCGCCGGAGCAGTTGTTCGCGGCGCTGAGCGCGAGGCCCTCGCGGAACAGCGCGCGGGCCTTGTCGAGCTCCTCCTTCGTCTGCGCGGAGGCATCCCCCTGCGAGAAGAGCGCGATTGCCGCGGCACCGGCCATCATCGCCACACGCGCCGCGCGACGCGCCCTTCGCTGAGACATGTTCATCGAGCACTGCTCCCGACGCCCGCGATCCCTTCGAGGCTGCGAGCGCTCCCCATTCTACCCGACCCCCGCGCGCGCCGGAACTCCCGCGCTGCGAGGGCGCGTGGGATCCACCGGGCAAACGTCACTTCTTGGTCTTGCCGAGATCGAGCTTGATGCGCGGCCGCCCCGTGGACGCCGTCGCCGTCGGGGTCGCGCTCGCCGTCGACGTCGCCGTCGGGGTCGCGCTCGCCGTCGACGTCGCCGTGGGCGTCGCGCTCGCCGTCGACGTGGCGGTCGCCGTGGCCGTCGCCGTCGGCGTCGTCTTCACGGTCGTCGTCGTGGGCGCCGTGAACTTCGGCCGCTCGCCGATCGGGATCCGGTCGTCGCCGAGGATGCACATCTTCGTCGTGTCGCTGGCCGTGAGCGTGTCGCAGATCTTGTAGCCATCGGGGCACTCGGCGGGGCCCTGGCACGTGGCCGAGCAGAAGCCGGGCTCGTTCGGCGCGTCGGCCTTCTTCAGGCAGAAGCCGTGATCACACTCCCCCGCGGTCGCACAGCTCGCGCCGATTTTTGCGCCCACGGACTTGCTGCACTCCAACCCCGAGCCTGTGTCCTTCGCGCGGCAAACGAGCCCGTCGCCGCAGTCCCTGTCGTACGTGCAGCTCTTCGTGCAGATGCTCCCGGTGGCCGCGCACTGGAGCGACGCGCAGTCCGTGTCCTTCGTGCAGGCCACGCCGAACGCCTTCTTCTCGGGTTCTTCCTGCTTCAAGAGCCCGCAGCCAGCTGCCCCGAGACCGAGGAGCAACGCGATCATCGCCCCACCTCGCAGCGCCCCACCCACCTTCGCCCCACGGGTTTTGCTCATGGTTCCTCTCTCGCCGCGCGAGAGCGCGGGCCGTGGTCTCGTCTATCACAGCCCGGCCGCCAAGGGACAAGCTCCTGCGGCGCACCTTGGGAGGTTCGCTTATGATGCGCGGGCGATGACCTCCTTCTTCCAGGGCCCCCCCGCGCCGCCCGATGGCGCCACTCCCCCCTCGACCCGAGATCCCGTGCCCTCGCGCGTCCGCGTCGAGGACGACCGGACGGGCATGCACCCCGCCGCCCTCCGCCGCGCGTTCACCGATCACGTGCAGTTCTCGCGCGCCCGCGACTTCGAGACGGCGACGAGCTTCGACCGCTTCGTCGCGCTCTCGCTCGCCGTCCGCGACCGCCTCGTCGAGCGCTGGTCGCAGACGCAGCGCACCTACTACGAGAAGGACGTCAAGCGCGCCTACTACCTCTCCGCCGAGTTCCTCCTCGGCCGCGCGCTCCAGTCGAACCTGCAGGCCCTCGGCGTCGAGGACACCTACCGCGCGGTCCTGCGTGATCTCGGGATCGACCTCGACGAGATGATGGAGCTCGAGCACGACGCGGGCCTCGGCAACGGCGGCCTTGGACGCCTCGCCGCGTGCATCCTCGAGTCGATGGCCACGCTGGAGCTACCCGGCCAGGGCTACGGCATCCGGTACGAGTTCGGCATCTTCGAGCAGGTGATCCGCGACGGCGCCCAGGTCGAGCGCGCCGACGAGTGGCTGAAATTCGGCAATCCCTGGGAAATCGAGCGGCCCGAATACGCGGTCACCGTCGGGTTCGGCGGTCGCACCGAGATGGTGCAGGACGGCCGCGGCGGCTTCCGCGTCCTCTGGCACCCGGCCGATCACGTGCTCGGCGTCCCCTACGACACGCCCATCGCGGGCCACGGCTCGGGCACCGTGAACACGCTGCGCCTCTGGGCGGCCCGCGCGCACGAGGACTTCGATTTCGGCCTCTTCAACGAGGGCGACTACGTCAAGGCCGTGGAGCAGAAGAACGCCTCCGAGGTCATCTCCAAGGTCCTCTACCCGAACGACAACTTCGACAAGGGCAAGGAGCTCCGGCTCCGGCAGGAGTACTTCTTCGTCGCCTGCTCGATCCACGACATCGTCTGGCGGTACACGAAGACGCACGACGACTTCTCGAAGTTCGGCGACAAGGTCGCGATCCAGCTCAACGACACGCACCCGGCGATCGCCATCGCCGAGCTCATGCGCGTGCTCGTCGACGAGCACGCCCTCACCTGGGACGAGGCCTGGACGCTGACGGTGCGGGCCTTCGGCTACACGAACCACACGCTCCTGCCCGAGGCGCTCGAGCGCTGGCCCGTCGCGCTCTTCGAGCGCCTCTTGCCGCGGCACCTGGAGATCATCCAGGAGATCAACCGCCGCCTGCTCCGCGCTGTGACCGTCGCTTTCCCCTACGATCAAGGCCGCGCCCGGCGCATGAGCATCTTCGAGGAGGGCTCCGAACGCATGGTCCGCATGGCGCACCTCGCGGTCGTCGGCTCGCACTCGATCAACGGCGTGGCCAAGCTCCACAGCGAGCTCGTCCGCACCTCGCTCTTCCGCGACTTCCACGATCTCTGGCCCGATCGCTTCAGCAACAAGACGAACGGCGTCACGCCGCGCCGCTGGCTCTTCGCCTGCAACCCCAGGCTCTCCCGGCTCATCACCTCCCGCATCGGCCCGCGCTTCGTCACCGAGCTCGAGCGCCTCGCCGAGCTCGAACCGTGCGTCGCCGATCCGTCGTTCCTCGCCGAGCTCCGGTCGATCAAGCGCGCGAACAAGGAAGCGCTCGCCCGCATCGTCAAGCGCGAGCTCGGCTTCGAGGTCGACGTCCGCGCGATCTTCGACGTCCAGATCAAGCGCCTGCACGAGTACAAGCGCCAGCTCTTGAACGCCCTTCACATCGTCACGCTCTACCTGCGCGCCAAGCGCGGCGAGCGCGTGCACCCGCGGCTCTTCATCTTCGGCGCGAAGGCCGCGCCCGGCTATCGACAGGCCAAGCTCATCATCAAGCTCATCCACGCCATCGCCTCCGTCGTGAACGGCGACAGCCGCGTCCCCGAGCTCAAGGTCGCGTTCCTGCCGAACTACCGCGTCTCGCTCGCCGAGAAGATCATCCCTGCGGCCGACCTCTCCGAGCAGATCTCGACGGCCGGCATGGAGGCCTCGGGCACCGGCAACATGAAGCTCGCGATGAACGGCGCGCTCACGATTGGCACCTACGACGGCGCCAACATCGAGATCCGCGAGGCCGTCGGGGCCGAAAACTTCTTCCTCTTCGGCCTCACGGCCGAGGAGGTCGAGGCGCGCCTCGCGTCGGGCGTGCCTGGCCGCGCCGCGTACGAGGCCGATCCCGAGCTCCGCGAGGCGATCGACTTCATCCGCACCGGCTTCTTCTCGCCGGACGAGCCCGACGCCTTCCACCCGCTCGTCGACGAGCTGCTCGGCCGCGACCGTTACCTCGTGATGAGCGATTTCCGCGCGTATGCCGACGCCCAGAAGGACGTCGAGCGGGCGTTCCTCGACGAGGAGACCTGGTCGCGCAAAGCCGCCCTCAACATCGCGCGGGTCGGCGGCTTCTCGTCGGACCGCACGGTGCGCGAATACGCGAATGAAATCTGGGGGATCGAGCCCTGCCCCATCCGGCTCGTCCCCGATGAGCCCGCCGCCGAGTAGGGCTTCTCCGCCCGCTCCCCGCCCCGAGCATAACGATTCTCCGCGCGCGACCACCGGCGCGCCGGGCCCTGGCTTGCTATTCTGTTCGGCCCCCCCAGACGTATGGCGAACGATCCGCGTGAACGAGAGGACCACGAAGGCGATCTCGCGACCCAGAAGAAGCGCAAGGTCGAGAAGGTCCGCCGCTACAAGGTCGTCCTCCACAACGACAACTACACGACGATGGAATTCGTCGTTCTCGTGCTCGTGAAGTTCTTTCACAAGACCGACACGGAAGCGACGCACATCATGCTCAGCGTGCACCACAAGGGCTCAGGCGTCGCGGGCGTCTACACCAAGGACGTCGCCGAGACGAAGGTCACCCAGGTGCAGAGCTTCGCGAGGCAACACGGCATGCCCCTCCGGCTTTCGGCCGAACCCGAGTAGGAACCATGAAGATCAGCCCCGAGGTCGAGATCGCCTTCAAGCTGGCCACGCACGAGGCCATCCGCCGACGGCACGAGTACGTGACCGTCGAGCACCTTCTCTACGCGCTCACGTTCGATGAGGAGACGGCGAACGTGATCCGCAAGGCGGGCGGAGATCTACCGAAGCTGAAGAAGCGTTTGGAGCGCTTCCTCGAAGAAGAGATCGAGGCGCTGCCCGATCACGTCGACAACGAGCCCGTCGTCTCCATCGGCTTCCAGAACGTCGTGGGCCGCGCGGCCGTGCACGTCCAGAACACGAACCAGAAAGAGCTCAAGGGCGCGAACGTCCTCGTCGCGGTCTTCTCCGAGCGCGACTCGCCCGCCGTGCAGATGCTCCGCGAGGCCGACGTGCAGCGCCTCGACGTGGTGAACTTCCTGTCGCACGGCATCGCCAAGGACGGGCAGGACGACGAGGTCGGCCCGGAGGACGCGACCGAGGGCGCGGACGCCGCCGAGGCCGAGGGCGAAGGCCGCGAGAGCCGCCGCGATCCGCTCGCGTCGTTCACCGTGAACCTGAACAAGGAAGCGGAGAGCGGGCGCATCGATCCGCTGGTCGGCCGAACGATCGAGCTCGAGCGCACGATCCAGGTCCTCGCGCGCCGCCGCAAGAACAACCCCTTGCTCATCGGCGACGCCGGCGTCGGCAAGACCGCGATCGCCGAGGGCCTGGCCATGAAGATCGTCAAGGGCGACGTCCCGCACGCGATCAAGGGCGCGACGATCTACGCGCTCGACATGGGCGCGCTCATCGCCGGCACGCGCTACCGCGGCGACTTCGAGAACCGGCTGAAGGGCGTGCTCAAGGCCCTCGAAAAGCAGCCGGGCGCGATCCTCTTCATCGACGAGATCCACACGATCATCGGCGCCGGCGCCGCGAGCGGCGGCACGATGGACGCCTCGAACCTCTTGAAGCCCGCGCTCGCATCCGGCCGCCTGCGTTGCATCGGCGCGACGACCTTCCAGGAGTACCGCGGGCACCTCGAGCGCGACAGCGCCCTCGCCCGCCGCTTCCAGCGCATCGAGATCAACGAGCCCTCGGTCGACGAGACGCGCCAGATCCTCGAAGGCCTGCGCAAGCACTACGAGGAGTTCCACAAGGTCAAGTTCACGGACGCCGCGCTCGAGGCGGCCGCGAAGCTCAGCGACCGCTACCTCCGCGACCGGCGCCTGCCCGACAAGGCGATCGATCTGCTCGACGAGGCCGGCGCCGCCGCGCGCCTCGCCCACGGCGAGGACTACACGGTCGACGTGCCCGACATCGAGATCGTCGTCGCGAAGATGGCCCAGATCCCGCCGCGCCAGGTTTCGACCTCGGATCGCGCGCAGCTCAAGGATCTGCAGAAGGAGCTCGAGGGCGTGGTGTTCGGCCAGGCCGAGGCGGTCTCGCAGCTCGCGAGCGCCATCAAGCTCTCCCGCGCAGGCCTGCGCTCGCCGGAGAAGCCGATTGGCTCGTTCCTCTTCACGGGCCCGACGGGCGTCGGCAAGACCGAGCTCGCCAAGCAGCTCGCGAAGGTCATGGGGATCGAGTTCCTCCGCTTCGACATGAGCGAGTACCAGGAGCGGCACACGGTCTCGCGCCTCATCGGCGCGCCGCCCGGCTACGTCGGCTTCGATCGCGGCGGCCTGCTCACCGAGGCGATCGCGAAGACGCCGCACGCCGTGCTCCTGCTCGACGAGATCGAGAAGGCGCACCCGGACATCTTCCAGGTGCTCCTGCAGGTCATGGACCACGGCACGCTCACGGACAACAACGGCAAGAAGAGCTCCTTCCGGCACGTCGTGCTCATCATGACGAGCAACGTCGGCGCCCGGGAGCTCACGCAGACGCGCCTCGGCTTCGGCGAGCGCGGCAACGTGGGCGACGACGATCGCGCCTTCAAGAACGTGTTCAGCCCGGAGTTCCGGAACCGACTCGACGCGCGCATCATGTTCAAGCCGCTCGATCCGAGCGTCATGGGCAGCATCGTCGACAAGTTCATCCGCGAGATCGAGTCGCTCGTGGGCGACAAGGGCGTGAGCATCCAGGTCACCGACGCGGCGCGCGAGTACCTCGCGAAGAAGGGCTACGATCCGGCCTTCGGCGCGCGCCCGCTCGGACGCGTCATCGAGCGCGAGCTCAAGCCTCGCCTCGGCGACGAGATCCTCTTCGGCGAACTCGAGCACGGCGGCAAGACCGTGGTCGATCTGAAGGACGGCGCGCTCTCGTTCTCGTTCCTCCCGAACGAGCCGCCTGCTGAGGAGAAAAAGGCCGAAACGCCGAAGGAGACCGAGGCGCCGGCCCAGGCCTGACGCGTTTCTACGCGCAGGCTAAGGAAACGGGGGCTCTTCCCAAAGGAGGAGCCCCCGTTTTCATTTCAGTTGAGCGAATACGGCATCGCGAGCGTGAACGGCGCGATCTCGGCGTCGAACGCCGGCCCGCCGCTCGCGGGGTACATCTGGTAGGTGCCGTGCATCGTGCCGCGCGGTGTCTCCAGCACGCAGCCGCTCGTGTACTCGAAGTGCTCTCCGGGCCGGAGGGTCGGCTGCTTGCCGACAACGCCGGGGCCTCGCACCTCTTCGATCTTCCCGTTGCCGTCGGTGATGATCCAGTGCCGGGTGCGAAGCTGCGCGGGCTCGCTGCCCTCGTTCGAGATACGCACCGTGTAGGCGAACACGTAACGCCTCGCGCTCGGCATGGATTGCGACGGAACGTACTGGGTCGTGACGTTGACGCGGATTCCGTTCGTGATGGCGGTGGACACGCCCCTGCCGTGCCACGCACCCGAGCCGTCCACAAGGGGACTTTCGGAGGTCTCGGAAACCCAGGCCGTGTTGACAGCTCTCATGCTCGTCCGCACGTTCCCCGAACCGTGAACGACAACGACGACCATTCAGGCACGAGCGCCGCCCAGGCACCGTCCCTCCCCTCCCTCGCCTCGCCCGCGGCGTTCGCGGGGGTCACGGGGGCTGCGTCCCCGCCCACGCCGGGCGTGCTCGTACCGGTCGACCCCCTGCCGGGCCTCACGGCCATCGGCCCGGTGAACGAGCGCAAAGCGCGGGATTGGTCGCTCGTCCTGCAGTCGATGTCGGTCTGGCACATGATGCGCTGGACGTTCCGGGGCTGGGTCCTCGTCGTGAGGGACGAGGATTACGATCAGGCGTCGAGCTCGATCGATCGGTACGAGACCGAAAATCGGGACTGGCCGCCGCAGAAGGTCCGCGAGCGGCCGCGGCACGCGCCCTCGATCATCGCGCCGCTCCTCTTCGCTGCGCTCGCCCTGTTTTTCCTGGTCACGGGGCCCGTCGCGCACAACTCGTTCTGGTTCCAGCGCGGTCGCGCCGAGAGCGACCTCGTCCTCGGCGCCGAGCCCTGGCGCGCGCTGACGGCGCTCACGCTGCACGCGGACTCGTCGCACGTGATCGGCAACGTCATCTCGGGCGCGATCTTCGCGTCGGCGGTGCAACGCAGGCTCGGCCCGGGCGGCTCTGCGCTCGCGATCCTCACGGCGGGCACGCTCGGCAACGTCGCGAACGCCGTCGCGTACCACACGATGGGAAACGACGTGCATCGCTCGATCGGCGCGTCGACAGCGGTGTTCGGGGCGATCGGGATCCTCGCGGCCACGCAGCTCGCGCTCGATCGGGATCACGCGGCGGGGCGGAAGCGGACGATGCAGGAGATCGCGGCGCCGATCGTCGGCGGACTCGCGCTGCTCGGCGCGCTCGGCGCGAGCCCGCAATCCGATCTCGGCGCGCATTTCTTCGGGTTTGTCGGGGGCGTCGTGGTGGGCCTCGGCGCGGCGCTCGGCCTGCGCAAGACGCGGCCTTCGCCGCGGCCGTGGCTCCAGGTGGGGCTGCTCGGAGCCACGATCGCGATCCTTCTCGGCGCGTGGCGCCTGGCCTTGCCGTACCGACTCGTCTGGCCGTTCTGATCCGGCTCAGTCCACGGGCCAGAGCCCGACCGTGCCGCCGACCCAGGTGAGATCCTTGTTCTGATCGACGCCGAGCATCTTGCCGCGCGAGAGCCGCACGAGGTTCAGCACGAGCTCGGGCGCGGGCTCGTCGGGCGCGCGCAGGAACATCATCCGCACCTCGCCCTTCACGCCCGAGCCGTCGGGCATCGGCAGCGCGGGCTCGTAGGAGATCTTCTCCTGCAAAAGCCAGCCGTGCCGATCCGACGCGGGGATCGCCGCGATGTCTTCCTTCGTCGGATCCACCTTCACGCCCGAGCCCGCGAACGAGAAGAGGGGCTTCAGCACGTAGCGCTCGAGATCGTTCGGGATCTCCGAAAGCTCCGAGAGGTAGCGGGCGCGCGGCACGGCCGGGTGATCGATGTACGGCAGCGTGTACTTCGACCACGTCCAGTACCAGTTCGGATGCGAGCACCACGTGATGTCGAGGTCGTCCGTGTAGCGGAACGGGAGCTCGATCTTGCGCGCCTCGAGCTCGTCGAAGACCACGCGGTTGTAGATGCGGCGCACCTCGACGAGCTTGCCGGCCACCTTGCGGAAAAGCTTGCGCCCCTCGCGTACGAGCGTCGTCGGGCAGACCGCGTCGACGCCGATGAGCTCCTTCGTTGCGAGGAAGTCCGGGTACGTCTTCTGGTTCGGCGGATCGATGTCGAGCAGCACGACGTTCGCCGGATCTTCGTCCGCGAGCACGGCCTTGCGCAGGCGCGCGACGAACCCCTCGCGATCGAGGCCGCCGAAGAAGATCGACCACTTCCGATCGAGCCCCGGCATCGTGCGCATCATGTCGGCCATGACCTCGCTCTGCAGCACCATGAGCGCGTAGAGCGAGGGGAACGCTTGCAGCTCGACCACACGGCCTTCGAGCTCTCCGCTCGGCCCGCGCACGATCGCAAAGTCGACCTGCACGCAGTTCGGCAAGGGGTCCATTCCGGGCGCGTCGAGGTGCGCGGGGATCGCGCGCTTCATCGTCTCGATCACGTTCGGCCGCGAGATCTGCTGCACGATCTCCTTCGCGGACTTCGCGAGGTAGCTCCGCAGCCCCTCGGGCAGGAAGAGCGGCGTCTCAGCCACACGGAAGGGGATTTTCGAGCCCACCCGGCGCTCGAGGCGCTCGAGATAATCCGCATAGGTGTTGGGTCCGAAGGCGGCGTTGTAGGCGCGGCGAAAGACGGGATCCATGCGCTTTCCTTGGTAGCACGAGCGGGGTGCGTCGCGGCAGGGGACCGAAGGAGGATGGATCCGAAGGCCCGTCGGGTGGTAACGTCCCGTCGTGCTCTCCCGACGATCCATCACGCCCCTCGCGGTCGTGATCCTTTCGCTCTCGGCGACAGCCTGTTCGTCCCTGACGCGGCCCGACGAGATCACCATCAAGGCTGAACCCGCGGCGGCTCCTGCGCCCCCGCCTGCTCCGGCAGCTCCTGCCGGGCAGCCCGGCGCTGCTGCGGCCCCCGCACCCGGTGGAGGTGGTTGAGGCGGTTGACGAGGCTCCGGTCCGGAGCCTGAACATCCCCACCTCGAACCTCACCCTCCGCCCCTGCGGCATCCGCATGCGAAAGGCACGCGCTCGCTCGTCGTGAGCTCTTCGCCTGGAACGGACGGTATCCCGTGACATCCCTGCCCTCTCTGCACGAGACCCCCGAGCACGCCCGGCTGCGGGACGAGATCCGCCGCTTCGCGCGCCGCGAAATTGCGCCTTTCGCCCACGCCTGGGAGGAGGCGAACGAGTTCCCCCGCGAGCTCTACGAGAAGGCCGCTCGCGCCGGCATGCTCGGCGTCGGTTATCCCGAGACGTACGGCGGATCCGGCGGGGATCTCTCGCACATGATCGCCGCGACCGAGGAGATGATCGTCGGTGGAACGTCCGTGGGCACGGCCGTGGGCCTCGGCAGCCACGCGATTGCACTGCCGCCGATCCTGAACTTCGGCACCGAGGAGCAAAAGAAGCGGTTTCTCCCGCCCGTGCTCGCGGGTGAGAAGATCGCGGCGCTCGCGATCACCGAGCCGGGCGGCGGCAGCGACGTCGCCTCGCTCGCGACGCGCGCGGTCAAGGATGGCGACCACTACGTCGTCACGGGCGCGAAGACCTTCATCACTTCGGGATGCCGCGCCGACCTCGTGACCACCGCCGTGCGCACGGGCGGCGAAGGGCACGGCGGGATCTCGTTGCTCGTGATCGAGCGCGGGACGCGCGGTTTTTCCGTAGGCAAGAAACTCGCGAAAATGGGCTGGTGGGCCTCCGACACCGCCGAGCTCGTCTTCGACGGGTGTCGTGTTCCGCGGGAAAACCTCATCGGCGAAGAGAACGCCGGGTTCATCCCGATCATGACGAACTTCGCCGTCGAGCGACTGCTGCTCGCCGGCAACTGCGTGGCGATCGCCTCACTCGCGTACGACGAGGCCGTGCGTTACGCGCGCGAGCGACGCGCCTTCGGCAAGCCGATCATGGGCTTCCAGGTGCTGCGCCACAAGCTCGCGGACATGGCGACGCGCATCGCGGCGGCGCGCGCCCTCATGAACGACGTCATCGCGCGTTACCTGCGCGGCGACATGGTCACGGGCCTCGCCGCGATGGCGAAGAACACCGCGACGGACGCTTGTTCGTTCGTCTGCGACGAGGCCGTACAGATCTTCGGCGGACACGGCTACATGCGCGAGACGCTCGTCGAGCGACTCTACCGCGACGCGCGGCTCTACCCGATCGGCGGCGGGACGCGCGAGATCATGAACGAGATCATCTGCAAGACGGAGGGCTACTAGCCACCATGGGAACGCGAAATCGACGCTTCGCTGCACTGATCGCGCCCGTCGCGATCCTCGCCCTCGCAGCCTGCGAGAAGACGCCCGAGCCTCCCCCGAGCGGCGCGCCGGACAAGGCGCGTCCCGCCCCCGCGGCGCCCGCAGGCAGCACGAGCCCGGGCGCGGCCGCGCCGCAGCGGAAAGGCCCGACCGACGTCGCCTACGACGTCCCCGAGGGCTGGCAGAAGGCCGAGAACCCGAGCCCGATGCGCAAGGCGACCTTCAAGATCCCGCGCGCCGAGGGCGACGCCGAGGACGCCGAGATGAGCGTCTCGCAGGCCGGCGGCACGGTCGATCAGAACGTCCAGCGCTGGTCGGGCCAGTTCGAACGCGGAAAGGAGGACACGACGTCGCGGCAGGATCGCAAGATCGGCGAGCTCTCCGTGACCGTCGTCGAGATCCACGGCACGTTCTCGGGCGGCATGGGCATGCCGGGCGCTGCGCCGGCCGGGCCGAAGCCGAAATGGGCCCTGCTCGGCGCGATCGTGGAGACCGATGGCGCGTTGACCTTCTTCAAGCTCACGGGCCCCGAGAAGACCGTCACCGCCGCGAAGCCCGCGTTCGAGAAGTTCGTCGAAAGCCTGCGCGCCAAATAGCCCTCGACGTCGACGTCGGCGCGTTACACTACATTGCGCCGCGCACCGGATCCCGGCCGCGGCGCCCCTTCCCTCGCACGTTTCTTTGTTCAGCCATCGCGCCCCGGCCGGGGCGGGAGGAGTCTCATGCGTCGCCGTCGCCGCTCCTTGAAACCGCTTCTTTTTGTGCTTGCGGGCCTCGCCACCGGTGCAGCCATCGCCGCCGGCTGCTCGGCCACGTCCACCGGCAACAAGTTCGATCCCGGCGAAGGGGGCTCCGGCGGGGTTGGCGCGAGCGGCGGCGGGGGCGGCTCGCCCACGTCGAGCTCGAGCGGGATGGGCGGTGAAGGCGGGTTCATCTTCCCCACCGACGATGGCGGCACCGACGCGCCGAACGACGTCCCGGTAAACCCGTGCGGCACGAAATGCGGGCCCACGGAGCTCTGCGACCCCGATCACCTCGGCTCGGACGACGACTGCGACGGCGAGGCGGACGAGGACTGCCCCTGTTCCGCGGGCCAAGCGCATCCGTGCTTCAAGGGCGATCCGTCGTACCGCGGCACGCCGGGCTGCTTCGACGGCACCATGAAGTGCAGCGAGAACGGGTACTGGTCGTCGTGTATCGGTGGCGTCCACGCCACCGACCTGTGCTTCCTGAACGACACGAACGCCTGTCACGCGATGACGACGTCGCCGTTCGTCAACGTGAACCTCAAGGATGGCACGGGCAACTTCAGCGCCGACGCGGTGCCTGGCTCCGAGACGTGGGCCGTCGCCTGCCCCGACGGCGTGAGCCCCTGCCCTGGCGTGAGCGGCTCGAGCCCCGCGGACGACTTCAAGCCGCTCCAGTCGGGCGAGTACACCGTGACGTACACGAAGGGCCTCGCCGGCGGCGGGACCGCGACGTGCACGTATCCGCTCTTCGTCGGCGCGCCGGGCCTGCGCGTCGAGCTCGAGTGGGAGCACAACCTCGGCGGCGACGGCGTCGACCTCGATCTGCACCTGCACCAGCCGAACAACACGCTGCCCTGGGCCGTCTCGGGCTCGCCGCAAGACTGCGCCTGGTCGAACTGCGTCTTCAGCGACTTCACGCCGCCGCCCTCGATCGACGCGCCGTCGTGGTTCCCGGCGAACGTGCAGCCGCCGGAGCCCGTGTCCTGGTACCTCGACCCGACCTTCGAGAAGAACACCTGTTACTTCGCGCCGCGCGGCGTGGGCCAGGACTGGCAGATCCTCGGCCAGGGTTGTCACAACCCGCGCCTCGACCTCGACAACATCAGCTGCGATCCGACGGTCTCGAACCCGGACGACTCCGACTTCTGCGCGCCGGAGAACGTGAACGTCGACTTCCCGCCGAAGAACCAGTGGTTCCGTATCGGCGTCCACTACTTCAGCAACGACGACAAGACCTACGACGTCCACCCGACGATCAAGATCTTCTGCGACGGCGCGCTGAGCGCGGAGCTCGGGCCGAAGGGCTACTACGATCCCGAGACGCCCATCACGTTCACCCCGACCGATGGCGAGGGCCTCTCCGGCGGCAACCGCTTCTGGCTCGTCGCGGACGTGGCGTTCCGCGAATCGAACCAGTGCGGCGCGCGCGGCTGCGTGGTCAAACCGCTCTACTCGGACGAGGCCGCGAAGACGCCGCTCCTCACCTACGACGACATCGCCGAGCAGAACTTCGGCCCCGCCTACCCGCCCCCGCTCCAGTGACGGGCGAAAGACCGTTCGTCGCCTAGATCGGCACGTCCCCTTCGAAAAACCGATGAAAGGCCGGAGGCAACGCCTCCGGCCCGATCGAAGGCTCGGGCCACGTGGCCGAGAGCGTGTTCCACAGCAAAATCGTCTTGCCCGGATGGGCCACGCACGCGCGGCGCAGGCCCACGAGCGCCTTGCCGCTGTACGTGATCTCGCCCGGCACGCCGAGCAGGCGCGTCACCTCGGGCGCGGCCTCGAGCGCCTCGGGCGTCGGGTGCCCGTACCCGCGCCCCGCGACGCCGTGATCGACCTCGAAACGCGGCGCCGGCAGGTTCCGCCGGAGCACACGGGATCCCGCGTGACGCGCGAGCTTCTGCGCCGTGGCCTCGACGAGCAGCCGCAGCGTCACGCGGTTGCAAGCGAAGCGCTCGGTGATCCGCGCGGCGATCACTGTCGTCGACCACCCGAGCAGCATCATCCCCAGCGAGAGCGCGGCCACCGTGCCGCCGCTCCCCGCGGGCAGGACGATCAGATCCGGCCGCGGCATCTCGCCCCGCTCGACCTGATCGGCGAGCTCGAACGCGGCCCCGATGTAACCGAGGTTCGCCATCGGCCCCGACGCTCCCGGCGGCACGAAGTACGCCTTGCGCGCCCGCGCGAGCTCCTTCGCGGTGAGGATCGTCGTGCGGGCGTAGCCGCCGCCGTGGATCAAGCGCCCGCCGGCGGAAGCTTGGAGCAGCAACGATCGGCGCGCGAACGAGGTGATGGGCTGATCGAAGAGCACGCTCGTCACCTCGAAGCCGAGCGCGCGGCCGAACAGGATCGTCGCGGTCACCTGCGTCGAGGCGAGGCCGCCGACGGTGAGGATTTCACGCGCGCCGCGCGCCTTCGCGTCGGCCAGGATGTGCTCGAAGCGCCGGACCTTGTTGCCGCCGTAGAGCGGCGACGCGAGGTCGTCGCGCTTCATCCAGACGTCATCGCGCCCGAGGTAGCCGGCGATCGCCGTGCAGCGCTCGACCGGCGTGGGACCGGGCAGGAGCGGAAGCCACGGCACCTCGCGGGCGAGGACGGGGAACTCGGCGAAGAGGCGTGGCTCGCGCGGACCTTCCGTGCGCGCGCCCGGGGCCGTCCCGACTGCCGCATCGTCTTTCATCGCCGGCTCGAGTAGAGCACCACGCGCGCGGCTCCGCCAGGAGGCGCCCTCGTGCTATAGGGTCGCGCCACGAGACGCGCCGCCTTCCGCGCGGCTCGAGCAGAGGAGACCCGACCGATGGCTCGCGTGCACAACTTCAACGCCGGACCTGCCGCGCTCCCCCTCGCCGCGCTCGAGCGCGCCCAGCGCGAGCTTCTCGATTTCGAGGGCACGGGCATGTCGATCATCGAGCACAGCCACCGCGGCAAGGCGTTCGAGGGCGTGCACGACGAGGCCCTCTCGCTCTTCCGCGAGCTGCTCTCGATCCCCGACGACTACCACGTGCTCTTCCTCCAGGGCGGCGCGAGCCACCAGTTCGCCATGGTGCCGCTGAACCTCCTGCCCCCGGAAAAAAGCGCGGATTACGTCCTCACGGGCGGCTGGTCGGAGAAGGCGTACGAGGAGGCGGGGCGGATCGGCACGGTTCGCGTGGCCGCGACGACGGCCGAGGGCAAGCGGTTCGCCCGGATCCCGCGGCAGAGCGAGCTCTCGCTCGATCCGAACGCGGCGTACGTGCACATCACCACGAACAACACGCTCTTCGGCACGCAGTGGCACGACGTCCCGGACACCGGCGACGTCCCGCTCGTCGCGGACATGTCGAGCGATTTCCTTTGGCGTCCCATCGATGTCCGTCGGTACGCGCTCATTTACGCCGGCGCGCAGAAAAACATCGGGCCCTCGGGCGTCACGGTCGTCGTCGCACGCAAGGACCTCGTCGAGCGCAGCCGCAAGGACATCCCCAAGATCTTCCAGTACCGGACGCACGCCGAGAACAACTCGCTCTACAACACGCCGCCGACCTTCGCGATCTACCTCGTGCGCAACGTCCTCGCGATCGCCAAGGAGCAGGGCGGTTTGCCCGAGATCGAGCGGAAAAACCGGGCGAAGGCGGCCCTGCTCTACGGCACGCTCGACGAGCTCTCGGGGTTTTACAAGGCCCCGGTCGAGCGCGAGAGCCGCAGCGTGATGAACGTCGTCTTCCGGCTCCCCACCGAGGACCTCGAGAAGCGGTTCGTCGCCGAGGCGGCGAAACAAGGCATGGTGGGCCTCGCCGGCCATCGCGTCACCGGCGGCATCCGGGTCTCGCTCTACAACGCCGTAGAGCTCGCCTCCGTCGAAGTGCTCGTTCGCTTCATGAAGGACTTCGCGAAGCAATCGGGCTGACGGTGAAGTGGATTGCAGATGGCCCCGATTCCAAGATCAGCCCATCGAAACGCGCGTTTGGGCATGCGCGATCGTGACGGTCGCCTGACGGTCACATACGCGGGGTCATCGTACTTTTCCGCACGCACGATCCTTCCAAGCTCGGTGCGACTTGGAGTAAGCTGAGACGAGCATGAGTAGCTTGGGCCCCGGAACCGTGATTGCCGGGAAATATCGCCTGATCGATCTCCTCGGAAAAGGAGCGATGGGCGAAGTGTGGCGCGCGGAGCACGTGACGCTCGGCGCGCCCGTCGCCATCAAGCTCATCGACGTCGATCTCCTCGGATCGAGCGGCGCGAACGAGAACAGCGAGATCGTGCAGCGCTTCTTCCGCGAGGCGAAGGCCGCCGCGGCGCTGCGCACGCCGCACGTCGTGCAGATCCAGGACCACGGCTACGACGGGCCCCTGCCGTACATCGCGATGGAGATGCTCGAGGGCGAGACGCTCGAGCAGCGCATCGAGCGTCTGCGGGTGCTGCCGCCGCTGATGACCACCACGATCATCACGCACATCGGGCGCGCCGTGGGCAAGGCGCACGAGGCCGGCATCGTCCACCGCGATCTCAAGCCGAGCAACGTCTTCCTCGTGCGCAACGACGAGGACGAGATCGCGAAGGTCCTCGACTTCGGCATCGCCAAGGCCATCGGCGGCGGCGTGCTCGGCAGCCAGGGCGGCGTCGCCACACGCACCGGCTCGGTTGTTGGAACGCCCTGCTACATGAGCCCCGAACAGGCGCTCGGGAACAAGACGATCGATCAGCGCGCCGATCTCTGGGCGCTCGGCGTGATCGCCTACGAGTGCGTGACGGGCGTGCGTCCCTTCGACAGCGAGGCGCTCGGCGATCTCATCGTGCAGATCTGCGCGCGCCCCTTGCCCGTGCCCTCCGCGGTCGCGCCCGTCCCCGATGGCTTCGACGCGTGGTTCGCCAAGGCCTGCGCACGCGAGCCGAACGAGCGTTTCCAGACCGCGAAGGAGCTCGCCGAGTCGCTGCGCTGGATCCTCTGCCCGGACCAGTCGGGCATCTGGAAGCTCGGCCAGACGCACCCCTCGCTGCCGAACATCGTGATGCCGCAGCAAGCGCGCATCTCGAGCCCCGGCCCCGAGCCCTCGGCGTTCGCCAAGACGCGCGCGCCCGACCCGACGACGATGACCCATCGCGGCCTCGTCTCGGCCGTCGCAGAGGCGCAGCCCACGCAAAAGAAGATGCGCCCCGCCGTGATCGTGGCCGCGCTCGCGGCCATGGTGATCGGCGCCGCGACGGCGGTCGTGCTGCTCTCGACGAGCGGCCCGCGCGCGACGACGGAGGCGACGACCCCTTCGGCGTCGCCGCCCTCCGCGTCTCCTGCTGCCGAGCCGCCGAAGGAGACGGTCGCCGCGCCGACGACGGCTTCGGTCGCGCCCACGCCCGAGACGCCTCCCACGAGCGAGCCTGCCGCGGGGACCACGGACACCCCACCCACGGCGAGCGCTGCGCCGACGTCGACCACGCGCGTCCCGATCAACAAGGGCGGGACGACGACCAAGAAAACGGGTACGACGAACAAGAAGAAGCCCGACTGGGGGATCTGACGGACGCGGGCGCACCCGCTCGCGTACGGCTCCAAGGAGCGTGAGGAATACGATGCGGTTGTCGAAGGGGATCGGCCTGCTGCTCGTGAGCGCAGTTCTTTGCGCCTCGCCCGCGTGGGCGCAGCCGATCAACGATCAAGTGCGTATCGCCGCCCGCGCGCTCGCGGACGAGGGCTTCGCGCTTTACGATCAAGGCAAGTACGCCGACGCGCTCGACAAGTTCGAACGGGCCGATGCGCTCGTCAACGCGCCCACCGTAAAACTCCTCGCGGCGCGCACGCTGGAGAAGCTCGGGCGCCTCGTCGAGGCCGCGGAGAAATACCGCTCCATCACGATCCTGCAGCTCGACGACAAGGCCCCCGAAGCATTCCGCGACGCGCAGGAGACGGCCGCCAAGGAGCTCGCCGCGCTCACGCCGCGCATCCCCACGATCGAGCTCACCGTGCAAGGCGCCGGCGCGGAGCTCGCGACCGTCATGCTCGACGGCAAGGTTTTTCCGCGCGCGCTCATCGGCGTGAAGACGCCGCTGAACCCCGGCGTGCATCGCGTCGAGGCCGATACGCCGGCGTCCGCGGCCGTGCTCGACCTCAAGGTCGACGAGAAACAAGCCGCCCGCGCCGTGCTCGAGCTCAAGCCGAAGAGCGGCGCCGAGCCCAGCGGCGGCGACGTCGTCCCGCCCCCCGGCGGCGGCGAAGGCACGACCAAGAAGCCGCCCGGCGCCACGCAGCGGATCATCGGCTACGTCAGCCTCGGCGTCGGCGGCGCGGCCACGATCGCCGGCATCGGGGCCTTGATCAGCGCCTACTCCACGCGCAGCGACATGGAGGACTTCTGCGAGCGGCGGGTCAACGGCAGCGACCCCTGCACGAACAAGAGCGAGACGAACGACACCCCCGTCTCCCCTCGCTCCTACGTCAACTACCGCGACAGCATCGACACGAAGGCCACGCTCTCGACCGCCATGTTCGTCGTGGGCGGCGTCGGCCTCACGGCCGGGGTCGTCCTCCTCTTGACGGCCCCCAAGGCCAAGCCCGCTTCGCCCACCAAGGCGAGCGTCGAGCCCTGGGTCGGCATCGGCAGCGTCGGCCTGCGCGGCACCTTCTGACCTCGCCCGAAAGCTCGCGGTGAGGCCCGCTCGGCCGGCTGACGAAAACGTCAGAACGAGCGGGGGCTGGGCACATGTTCACCATCGATGGGACGAACGATCCCGCCGATGGAGATAAGCCCCGACGAACGCTTGATGCTCGAAGCGCTCGCCCGGGCCCCGACCGGGAAGGACACGCACGAACACAGGCGGGCGCCGCGTGCGAAGATCGTGCTCGCTTGCGCCGAGGGCCATGACGTCGCGTACGTCGCGACGCACGTCGGCGTCGGTCCCGACGCACCCTGGCCAGGGCCAGCGGGCTCAGCCGCTCCACCGTGGACCGCGTCCTCGGCCGCTTCTGCGTCGCCCTGGGCCCCGAGGCCTCCCACGGCCCACGCTGGCCGCCTGCGCGCTCTTCCGGCCCCGGGGGGCGCTGCGCGGCCGGCGCCTGCTCCCGGGACCGACATCGGCGCAGCGGGGTCCACATCGAACCACGGGCCGACGAGCAGGAAAGCGCCGTCCTGGGGGGCCTCTGCGCGCCGCCGACGGAGGGATCGCATCCGCGAGGAACAGCCCTCGACGTCCGGCGGTGCCCCGCGGATATCCACACCCTCGCTCTGGCCCACAGAGCTTCGTCGACACCCGCTCGGGTGGGTAAGGCCCTCGCCTTACTCCACATCGCCGAAAAACCCGGCACCCACGGCGCAATGCGGGGCGGGTTTGGCGTATCGGGCTTGATCTGCCGCGAAAAACCTCATGGCCGAGCGCGGCCGCTGAAGGCCTGCTTTCGCAAGCCGATGAGCGGGCTCGTGCATCGAAGATGGCCGTCGCGTTCGCTCGATTGAAGGAGCCGTCCATCGCGGCGAAGCCGCGTGGTCCCTTCTTTGATTGGCGAGCGTATGCGCCGGAGGGGTGTGCACCTCCTTGCCCGCACGCCATCGTGCGCTCGCTCGGGTAAGGACGGGACAGACCTTTCCATGAGGCGCCGAGATCGCCCGCTCGCCCGGCGGAAGCAACCGGGCGAGCGAGCGGTTGAGCGTGTAGCAGCATCGAGAATGAGGCTCTGCCAAACCCGATGAAGTCGTCTGTCCGGCCCGATTGCATCATGCTCGAGCTCCGCCGTTCGTCGGAGCAAACCACGAGCGTGCGCTCGATCCGGGCCGGCGTGCACGAGATCGCTCGCTCCGCGACCATTTCTCATTGCAGCAGGCACACGCGCTACCGAGCGCAGCTTGACGTCATTTCGCGCGGCCCAACAGCAATCCGCGAAGCAACACGGCGCCCGGCTGGAGCATCGAGCGGGGCGTCACCAAGGAGGGGCAAATGATCGAGAAGGACCAGCACGAGACCGCGAGGAACAGCGGCGAGGCCGAGGACACGAAGCAGGCGGAGACGTCGCAGGATCGCGCTGAGCAATTGGCTTCGGCCGAGCACGAGGGGCCGCCTTCTTCGAGCGACCTCGGTCCGACGACCGAGCGCAAGCCTCCCTCGCAGCGCGGCTTCGCAGCCATGGAGCGCGACAAGCAGCGCGCCATCGCGAGCAAGGGCGGCAAGGCGGCGCACGAGAAGGGCACGGCGCACGAATTCACGCCCGACGAGGCGCGCCAGGCCGGCAAGAAAGGCGGCGAGGTCGTCAGCCAGAACCGCAAACACATGGCCGAGATCGGCCGCAAGGGCGGCGAGCGCGTGAGCCAGGACCGCGAGCACATGGCGCAGATCGGCCGCAAAGGCGGCGAGGCCGTGTCGAGCGATCGGGCCCACATGGCTCAGATTGGGCGCAAGGGTGGTGAGGCGCGCGGCACCCATTGATCGCAATCGCTCGCTGGGGGAGCGGCGTCCGTCGCTCCCCTCGCGCGGGGCCGTGGCAGACTGCTGGCTCGGCTCGCCGTGATGGGGCACCATCGGGGCGCGCCATGGCCATGTCTCCGCGGAACACCCAGGGAACGACGCCGCACGGCGGGAGGCCTTCGTGAGCTCGCTCGTCGTGCGCGTCGTCGGCGTGGGGGATGCGTTCACCACGCGTTATTTCAATGCCTGTTTCCTCGTCGAGGCAGGATCCACCCGGATCCTCGTCGACGCGCCTCCCGCGCTCGGACGGGCGCTCGGGGATCTCGGCGCGCGCGGCGGACCGCCGATCGGGCTCGACGACGTCGATCGCGTGATCATCACGCACCTGCACGGCGATCACGTGGGGGGGCTCGAGCAGCTCCTCTTTTATCGGCGGTTCGTGACGGGGAAACGCGCCCAGCTGCACGCGGCCCCCGAGGTGCTCGCGGGGCTCTGGGAAACGCGCCTCAAGGGCGGGATGGATACGCTCATGGCGCCTGACGGGACGCGCTCGTCGCTCACACTGGACGATTACGCGGACGTGGTGCCGCTCGGCGCCGGGACGAACCACATCGGCGATCTCGACCTCGAATGGAGGCCGACGATTCACCACATCCCCACATCGGCGCTGCGGTTTTCCGCGGGCGGGGCACGGTTCGGCTACAGCGCCGACACGGCGTTTGATCCCACGCTGATCGACTGGCTCGCCGAGGCCGATCTTTTCTTCCACGAGACGAACCTCGGCGTCCATACGCCGCTCGCTTCGCTCGTGGGGCTGCCCGAGGACGTGAAGCGCCGCATGCGGCTCATTCATTACCCCGATTTTCACGACCCGGAGCACTCGCCCATCGCCTGCACGCGCGAGGGCGAGCGCTTCGAGATCTGATCAGAGGCACGTTTCCGGCTTGCTCAGGATCGCCCGCGCCGGCTCCGAAAGGGGCGCGTTCGCGAGGCCTCCGAGGAAGGCCTTCGTCGCCGCGGGATCGTCCGCGAGCAGCCGCACCCCGATGCAGATCGCCCGCGCGTGCGCCGGTCGCGTCACTTCGTCGTGGAGAATGTCGCCGAGTTCGTCCACGAACGCGCCGAGGCCCGCGCCCGTGTTGAAGACCGCCCACGAGGCGCCATTCATCGCCGAGGGCAAGGTCTCCGAGGTCCGCGTCGCGCGGAGCAGGTCGAGGTAAAACGTGACCCACGCCTCCGAGGTCACGTCGCGCGCGCGCCGCGCCAGGTGATCCAGGGCGATGCGCCGCGCCCGGAGCGAGGGCGCTTTCGAGGCGACCACGCCGAACGTGGCGAGCTCGCGATCGTCGGGGAGCTGAAAGGCGCCGAGGTACTGAAGCCGCGAGAGGGGCACGTCCTCGGCCACGAGGCCGGCTTCGAGCTTGGGCCATTCCACGCTGAAGAGCGCGTCCGGCGGCACGACGTCACCACAAGCGCCGAGGCCCGCGCCGATCCACCCGAGCCCGAACGACGGCGGGCCGGGTTCGAGCAGCGGCGCGAGGGCCGCCGCCCAGGCCTCTTGCTCGGCCGCGTCCGCGGAGCTCGACGCGAGCCCACAAGCGAGCTGCAAGGCGAGCGCCTTCGCCCCGTCCGCGTCGAGCTCGCCGAGAAGCCCGGTGATCTCGGCCGGCGTGATCATCGCCGCGCTCGACGTGCCGGCCACCCGGAGCGCATTCATCTGCGCCGCCCCGCCGAGCCCTGCGAGCACGGTTTTTCCGTTCGCCGTGAGCGGCACGCGCGCCGCGAGCCATGCCGCCGTGTGCGCCTCGTCCCCCGCGACCTCGAACTCCGGGTGCACGTCGCCCGGATCCACGACGAGCAGGACCTCGGTCCCCGCGGCCGGAATCACGGCCCGCGCGCCGCCGAGCAGCGACACCTCCTCGGCCGACCCATCCGCGCCGTACCAGCGCACCACGAGCGGCGCGACGACCGCCCCGTCGGGATCGTCGAGCACGAGGGCAAACGCGGCGTTTGGCTCGGCGTGCAACTCGATCCGCGGCATGGCCGTCGCGTCGAGCGCGCGCCGCACCCGCGCCGTCGCCTCCGGCCCGAGGGCCTCTGCGAACGCGTTGATGAATGCATCGGTCCCGATCGTGCCGAACCTGTGCGCGTCGAGGATCTTCCGCAGCGTCTCGAAATACGCGGCCTCCCCCACCACGCTCCGGATCTGCGTGTGCAGCCAGGCCGCGCGATCGTACGGGCCGGACGTGTATTTGTCGGCCGGCGCGAGGGCCTTGTTGCGGATGGGCACCCCGTCCTCCGCGAAGAATTGATCCCCGTGCAGCGTCCCCTCCCCGCTCGCGTCCGTGAAGGCGCGCCCGGCCTCGTATTCGAGCTGGTTTGCCATGCCTTCCTTGATCCAGATGTCGTCCCAGGTCTCGAGGGTGACGAGGTCGCCGAACCATTGATGGGCGAGCTCGTGCGCGGCGAGGTAAAAATCGCCGTAGAGCGCAGGCTCCGTGCTGCTCGTCTCGCGCTGGAACGAGATACCCGCGTTTTCCATGCCGCCCCCGGGGAACGAAGGCAAAAGAACGAGGGCATATCGCTCGAAGGGATAAGGCCCGATCAGCGGCTCGAAACGATCGATCATGCCGGCGAGGGCCTTCGCCATTTGAGCGTGGCTGCCCGGGAGCTCGCGGCGATGCCAGACCTCGACGGGCAATCCGGTCTCCGTATGCGATTTGGCCACCTCGAACTGGCTCACGGCGAACGCCATTTGATAGGTCGGCAGCGTCCAGCCGGACTCGTATTGCACGCGGTGCGAGCCCGGCCCCTCCTCGGCGTCGAGCACGAGCCGCCCATTGGCGATGAGTTGCTCCTGGGCCGGGATCTTCAGGGAGACGGAGAACGTCGCGCGATCGCTCGGATCGTCGGTGCAAGGCATCCACCACGACGTGCCGAGTGGCTCGGAGTCCGTGAAGAGGGCGCGGGAGATGACGGGATCGCCGCGCCGCGTGGCAATGGCATAGAGGTTGTCGCTCGTGCCGGCCTCGTAATCGATCTCGATCTCGATGGTTTGTCCCTTCGTCGCCTTGGGCGCGTCTTCCAGCGAGATCGCGAGCACGCCGCGCGGGACGTCGACCTCGTAGTCGGGATCCTCCACGCCGGTGATGCGCACGGCTTTCACGGTGACGTGGCTGTCGAGCGCGATCGCGGGCGTATCCTCGGTGAGCGTGAGCGTCACGGACACGGTCGCGGCGAGCTTGCGCGTGGTCCAATCGAACGCGCCTTCGAGCGCGTATCGTTCGACGTCGTAGCCGCGCGTGGCGTCCTCGAGCGGGGAGCTACCGCAGCCGGTGGTCAGGAATGGGAGGGAGAGGGCCGAAAGGAAAGCGAGGCGAAGAGGGCGCATGTCATCATGCTACCCAGGCGGGCTCGGAACGCTACATGGCGATCGCGCCCAGGTCGTGCCGGACCTCGCGGGGCGGCGGAATCCACTCCTCGTCGGGGCCCTCGGCGGGGATCTCGACGGGCTTTCCATCGTACATGCGGCGCTTGGCGGGCCAGACGAAGGTGCGGAAGAGATACACGAGCATCGAAGGCTGATCGAGCTCCGGATGGATGAACGGCGCGACGCGCTTCGCGTGCTCCGCGGGCAGGAGGCTCCAGTGCAGGCCCGGCTCCATGTGGTGGATCGTGTGGTAGCCGTTGTTGTAGGCCAGGAAATTGACGAACTTGCCGAGGAAGTTCCGCGAATGGTTGTATTCGCTGTTCTGATCGCAGCCGTCGTGCTGGAGGTAATTGATCGTGATGATGCCCCAGGCCGCATACTGGTGGGGCAGGAGCACGTACAGCAGGAATTTCTTCCAATCGAGCACGAGGAGGACCCCCATCGTGCCGAGGAAGACCGTCGCCTCGAGGATCATCTGCCGGAACCAGGGCGGGTTCTGGCGGTACATCGCCTTGAAGTACCGCATGTCGGCGAAGAAGACGTCCTTGCCCACGGTCGGCATGAAGAGCAGGCCGTTCAGGAGGTTCGAGCGATAACGCACCTTCGTCGTGCGCATCACGTCACGCCGCGTCTGCGTGTGCTTGTGATGGCTCAGGTTGTGGCCAGGAACGAAGGCGCTGACGGGGTGGCCGTAGGTCAAGGTGAGCACGACCTGAAAGGCCCGGTTCGCCCAGCGCTGCTTGAACACGGGGCAATGCACGGTGTTGTGCGTCGCCACGGCGCCAAGGAACGAGAACACGCACGTCACGGCGACGAGCGGAATCGCGATCCAGAGCGCGCTCGGCGCAGTCACCCACTGCACGGCCACGAGCGCGAAGTAGATCGCCACGAAGCACAACGTCCGAATGTCGGCTCGGTAACGAAGCATGGAAAGTCACCCGCCGGGAAGCTCAGCCCACGTGTGTCGAAAGTTCGACACTCTCTAGCGCATTTTCGACCGTCCAGGGCGTTGAAAATGCGGGCTGGCCCTCACCGGGCCACGAGGCTCCGGGAAGTCCGGGTCCTGCGGGGGGTGGGTGCGCCCCCTCAGCGGCTCTTCCAGGTGTCCGGGTGACGGTGCAGGTGCATCACCGCGATGATCTCGATCCGGTCCCGGACCTCGCGGTAAAGGATTCCGTAGGGGAACCGTCGCGTCTGAGAGCGTCGCACGCGCTCGGAGAGCTTGGGCCAGGCCGTAGGCATCTCGCAGATGCGCCGGAGGGCCGCCTCGACCTCGTCGAGGAACTCCTCGCCCAGGCCCTCGGCTCGACCCTCGTAGAACGCCACGGCCCCCCGCAGCTCCTTGCGGGCCGCGGGGTGGAAGAAAAACCGCTTCACCGAGGACGCGCGCGAAGCTCGCGAAGCACGTCGGCCCCGTCGAGGAGTTCCACCTCGCCGGCGTCAATCTGACGGCAACGCTCCTCCGCTACCTTCGCCCACATCTGCTCGAGCGCTTCGCTCTCCGACTGGCTCAGGCTCTCCAGGATGCAACGAACCAGCACGGTCCGGGAAGGGACCGGCAAGGAGAGGATCTCGTCGGCGAGCCGTTGCAGTTCGGGCGGCATGCGGGTGCTCCTTGGGAGGAACTCTAGCAGGAAGGTCCGAGCAGCGCGAGATGGGTTCGTCGCGGGAGGGTCACCCCCGCAAAAACCGCCGGTACGTCTCGACGGCCCAGTGCACGTCGAGGGTCCCGCACATCTCGCGGCACGAATGCATGCTGAGCATCGGGGCGCCGACGTCGACCGTGGGGATGCCGAGCGCCGCGGCCGTGATGGGACCGATCGTGCTGCCGCAGGGCAAGTCCGTGCGGATCACGAACTTCTGCGCCGGATAGCCGACGTCGCGGCAGATCTCCTCGAACACCGCCGCGGTGCCGCCGTCCGTCGCGTAGGACTGATTGACGTTCGATTTGATGACGAGGCCCTTGTTCAGCATGGGCTGGTGCTGCGGCTCGTGCTGGTCGGCGTAATTCGGGTGGAGCGCGTGCGACATGTCCGCGCTGACCAGGAACGAGCGCGCGAGCGCCCGCTGCAAGCCTTGCGGCTCGCGGTGCGGATAGGCCTCGAGGATCCGCGCGATCGTGTCCTTGAGGACCGTGCCTGCGGCGCCCGCGGCGCTGCGGCTGCCGCATTCCTCGTGGTCGTAGAGCACGATCATGCGGGTCGAGGGGGCGCGACCGGACTCGGCGGCGAGCGCGGCCGTCGACGCGTGACAGCTCGCCAGGTTGTCGAGGCGCGCGGCCAGGACGAACTCCTGCGCGAGGCCGGCGATCGTGGCCTTGGCCGTGTCGTAGAGGCAGAGATCGTAGCCCAGGATGGCGTCGGGCCGCTCGTCGAGCTCGCGGGCCACGAGGGTGCGCACGTCGGGCGCGGCGCCGAGGCCGACGACCGGGACCAGGTGCTTCTGCTCGTTCAGGACGAGCCCTTCCTTGTTGACCGAGCGATTGAGGTGGATCGCGAGGTTCGGCACGCGGGCCACGGCGCGGCCGAGGTCGATGAGGCGCGCTGCGGGCCGCTCGCCTTTGCGCTGGCAGAAGACGCGGCCCGCGATGGAGAGGTCGCGATCGAGCCAGGTCGAGAGGAGCACGCCGCCGTAGACCTCGACGCCGAGCTCCTGGTAGCCGGAGCGCGCGAGGTCGGCGTTTGGTTTGACGCGGAGGTTCGGCGAGTCGGTGTGGGCGCCGAGGAGGCGGAAGCCCGCGAGCGCGGGGTGCTCGTCGCCGACAACGAAGGCGACGATCGTACCGGCGCGAAGGAAATAGCGGCGATCGCCGGGCTGGAGCTGCCAGGCATCGTGCTCGGAGAGCGCGGAGAACCCATGCGCGGAGAGCCGGCGCGCGGCCTCTTCGGCGGCGTGGTAGGGGCTCGGGGAATGATCGAGGAAGGCGCAGAGATCACGGGCGGCGGCGAGGCCCTGGGCGCGGAGGTCGCCCTCGCTGGCTTGCTGAAGGAGGGTGTCGGTCGTGGTCATGGGCGGGGGCGATGGTAGCAGGCGAAAGCGGAGGTGAAAGCGAAAGCAGGCGCAGGCGCGGGCCTGCAGGACGGTGCGGGCGCGGGCCTGCACCCGGGGCGCGGGCGCGCGGCGCGGCCAGGGAATCCCGCGGGAAAACGTCCTTGCCGCGCACTGGTACGGCCCGTGCAATGGGCGGTGCGCGAAGCGCGAGGCCCCGGCGTGGGGGCTGCGCGTCGAAAACGTGAGGAGAGTCGAGATCATGCTCGAGGTGGGTTTCGCGCGCGCGGACATCACGACCTGGGAGCCCGGGACTTGTGCGCTCGGCTGGGGCCAGGAGACGAATTTCATCGAGGGAATCGGCACGCGCCTTTACGTGCGCGCCATGGTGGTGCGTGGCCCCGCGGGCACGCTGGCCTACGCTTGCGCCGATCTCTGCTTCGTCAGCACGGCCGTATGGAATGCGGTGATCGAGCGGCTCGCCGCGATGCCTTCGCGGGGGCTCGGTCCGCACGACGTCGTGCTCACGGCGACGCATACCCACAGCGGGCCGGGCGGTTTTTCCCATCACGTCACGTACAATGGGTCGAGCCTCGGGTTTTGCCCGACCGTGTTCGAGACGATCGTCCGAGGGTTCGTCGAAGCCATTCTCGGCGCCGACGACGCGCGCCGGCCCGCGACGTTGCGCGTCGGCGAGGCGCATGTGCCGTACGACGAGCCCGTCGCGTTCAATCGGTCGATCGAGGCGTACAACCGGAACCGCGACGTGGGGCGGGTCGACGGCGCGCGAACGGAGCTCGGGACGCGTCGATTGTCGGTGACGCTGCGGGCCGACGATACCGAGGGGCGAACGCTCGGCATCTTGAACTGGTTCGGCGTGCACGGGACGAGCGTGCACGCGGACGCGCGCATCCTGCACGGCGACAACAAGGGGCTCGCGGCGCTCCGGTTCGAGGCGCAGGCGCGGCGGGATCGGGCGTTCGCGCCGGGATTCGTGGCGATCTTCGCGCAGGAAGCGGCCGGCGACGTGAGCCCGAACGGCCACGTCGACGAGGAGCGCGGCGTGCTTCGCGGGACGAGCGAGGATGACCTCGAGAGCGCGGCGCAGAATGCGGTCATTCAAGTGCGATATGCGCGACAGGCCTTCGAGGCGGCGCGGGGCGAGGCGGCGCTCGAAGGGCCGATCGGCGGGCATGTGCGGCGGATCGATTTCGCGGACGCGGCGGTCTCGCCGGAGCATGCGGACGGATTCGTCGGGCAGAGGACACGAAAAGCGGTGCTCGGGCTCGGGGCGACGGCCGGGACCGCGGAGGGTCCGGGCCCGGCGCGACCGGTCGAAAGCATTCTCCGAGCGTTCACGCGGGCGCGGGCGGAGTTCGGACGCATGCTCGGGCGGGAGGTCGATCCCAAGCTCCCATTCCTGGAAGTCGGCCGAGGCGTGGAGGGCCAGTTCCTCGGGCTCGTGCCCACGCGGGCAGGTTTCCCGCTGGTCGCGCCGCGCGTGCCGACGGTGGCCTTCGTGGAGGCCGCGGATCGCGCGGGCGAAATGGGATCACTTCCGTGGGTGCCCGAGGTCTTGCCCCTGCAGATCGCGCGGATCGGCTCGCTCGTGCTCGTGGCCCTGCCCTGCGAGCCGACGACGGTGGCCGGCGAGCGAATCCGCCGTACCGTGGCCGAAGCGCTTGCATTCGCAGGAGTCTCGCGCATCGTCATCGCGCCGTATGCGAATGGATACGCCGGCTACGTGACGACGCGGGAAGAGTACGAGGCGCAGCATTACGAGGGCGCAAGCACGCTCTTCGGCCCATGGACACTCGCAGCCTATCAAACCGCCCTCGCGGATCTCGCCACGGCGGGTCTCCGCGAGGGGCTCGCAAAGGTGGAGGGGCCAGAGCTCGCCCTCGCAAGCCAGGAGACACTCGTCCGGCAGAGAATCGCGGGCCGCGAAGGCGTGAGCGCGCGGTCCCGCGGCGTAGCGCCGGGGTTTCACCCCGGACCCGTCTGGTTAACGATGGGGCTACGCTCGGCAAGCCGAGCTACGCCCCAAACCCCGGGGCTGTCCGCCCCTGGACCTGGACCAGCGCAAGCGCTGGACCCGGGGTCGATGAACTGCGCATCGCGCAGTTCATCGAACAGGCCGAGTCAAGACCGGCGAGCGACCCTGCCAACCGAAAGAGCGGCGCTGGCGTCGACAGCGTGAACCCGACCTCCATGGTCTTGCCACCGGCCTGTGGGAAGAACTGCGCATCGCGCAGTTCTTCCCCCTGAGGTCCAGGGCTTGCCCTGGTTCGGGTCGAGGGGCGAACAGCCCCCGCGGGGCCCGGGGCAGCGCCCCGGCGCAACGGCCTCCAGATGAGACCAACTCCGAACGCTGGCTCAGAGCCCAAAACGGCGTAAAAATCGGTGACCGGACAGCAGCAGGTCGCCGCCTTCGTCGAGCACGGCTGCGCGTTTTTCGTGGGGCTCGGGGCCGGGCGGGAGCGCGGGGAGATCGCCGGGCATGCCGGCCCTGCGCCAGGCGATCTGGGCCGCGACGTGCGCCGCGCTCGCGAGCGCGCCCTCGACGTAGCCGGGGAACGACGTGCTGTATTCGGCCGCGGCGAAGAAGAGGCGTCGATGCGGGAATTCGGGCTTGCCGAAGGCCTCGCCGACCTGCGAGAGGACACCCGGCGCGAAGGATGTATTTGGGCCGCCTCCGACGTACGGATGGTCTCGCCAATCGTAGACCTCGAGCCGAATCGGATCTTTTGCGCGGGGATCGCCGGTGAGCTCGACGAGGGCCTCGGCGACGGCGGCGCGGCGCGCGTCGGGGGAAGGGCCGGCGCGATCGAGCAGGCGATCCGAGACGAAGACCGAGAGCGAAGGCGACCCGCCTGGCTGCGTCGTGTCGAGCCCCCATTCGATGCCCTCGGCGCCTGGGCCGGCGGTCATGCCCATCAGCGGCGCGGCGGGATCGTCGCGCCAGAAGGCGTGGCGGTAGACGGCAATGGCCTTCGACGCGTGCCCGGTCTTCTGCGCGTGGAGCCGTTTTCGTGTCGGCGAAAGCTCGGGCTCGTAGCGAATGCGGCCCGCGATGGCCGGCGTGACGGCCACGATCGCGCACTCGGCCGACACGGTGTTCCCATCGGCGAGGGCAAGCTCGACGTGATCGGGATGGCTGTGGTCGATGGCGACGACGGGCGTTTCGAGCCGGATCTCGGCCTGGATCTCCTTCGAATGATGTTCGAGCAGGCCTCCCAGGCCGCAGAGCACCGAGAACTCCTGCGGGCCGCCCGTGAAATCGTTGGCCGTGAGGAGAAACCCGCCGTTCGCTCGGTTGTACCAGAGCCAATACAAGAGAGAAATGTCCTTCGCGTGCACGGAGAGGATGTCGAGGACACCGAGCCCCCACATCTCGCGAATCCAGGCGGGCCCATCCTGGGCGTCGATGAAGCTCTGCGCCGATTGCGCGTCGAGCTCCGCGGCCCCCGGCGTATTCCACGGCGCGCGCACGTCGATGACGTCTTCCAGGGCGTGATACCGCGCGAGTGAGCCGAACATCGCCAGCATGTCGGAGGGCGGGATCTTGCGGGAAAGCCCCTGGATCTCGAGGAAGCTCGTGCTCTTCGTGGTGATGCGCCACGAACCCTCGACGAACGTGCGAAAGCCGGGGTCGAGGCCATAAAGCGGCGGATGCTCGTAGACGAGCCCGGGCGCGATGCGCCGCGCGAGGGCGTGGATGCGGCGCTGCTTGATGCCGAAGTAATGCGCGCCGAAGTCGAGGGCGCGCCCCGGGGCGATCTCGATGGATCGGGCGCGGCCGCCGAGGCGATCGGAGGCTTCGAGGAGGAGGATACGCGCGCCGGGATCGGTCAGCGCAATACGGTAGGCCGCGTGGACGCCGGTCCATCCGCCGCCGACGATGGCGATGTCGTAGTCGGGCATGGGGCGCGCGAAGGTCGCACGAAGGAAGCGGCTTCGTGAAGGGGGAAGCAGGAAGCAGACTGGAAATCACAGAAAGAAAACCACGAACGAGCATGCCCGCGGCATGCGTGTTGCCATGGAGTCGGTCGAGCCGTTCGCCGTGTGTACGCGCGGGCTCGGGAGATCCTCATGGCCCATCGATTCCTGCGTGAATGCAACCCGGATCCCGGTGAATCCGTGGAGTCATGGCTCGGGCGCATCTTCGAGCGCGCCCAGCGCGCCGCCCTCCTGACCGGGCTCCTCGCCCAGGGCTGCACGACCGAGCCGACGCAGGCGCTCGCGGAGCCTCGGGATACGGACGCCGTCGATGAGACGGAAAGCGCGCAGGTGGTTAGCGGGGTGCCTTGCGCGCCCGGCGCAGAGCTGCCCATCTCGGCACGCGGCCTCTCGCCCGCACGGCGCTTCGATTACCTCGCCATCCGCACGAGCCACGGCATCCAGGCCTCGGAGGAGGGCCCGGAGCGCTGGACGCTCTCCACCTTCGACGTCGTCAGCGAGGTGGGCACCGCCTGCGCGACGGCCACGACCCGCGAATGCCACCAGAAGATCCGCATGCACCCGGAGCCCTTCCGGCCGACGAGCTGCTTGCAGCTCTGCAACGAGACGTCGGTCGTGACCACGGCAGGCAACGAGGTGCGACGCTGGGTCGGTGTCCCGGAGATCCTTTCGCTCCTCGGCCCGATCGACACGCCCGACGAGGCGCTGCTGCTCGTGGAGTCGATGGGATACGACCTCACGTGCGACAATGCCGAGCGCACCACCGTGCGCGCGACGCAGGACGGCTTCCTCGTGACGGCCACGAAGATCACGAGGGACTGCGCGCCGATCATCACCACACGATTCACGTTCCGTATCTGGCGAAGCGGCGAGACCCAGACGGTCCGCACCGAGGAAATCAGTCGGGAATCGGCGTGCATCGGGCGGGTCCCGGCCGGGCTCACGAGCGCGCCCGCGGACGAGGGGCGGTCTCCGCTCGGGGATTTCCTCGCGCGCGCCGCGCACCTGGAGGCGGCGAGCGTGATCGCCTTCGAGCGGCTCGCGACGGAGCTCTCCGCCCTCGGCGCGCCGGTGTCGCTCGTGCAAGAGGCGCGGAGAGCGGCCAACGACGAGGTCCGGCACGCGGAGGTGGTCTCGGCCCTCGGGCGGGCGCGCGGCGGCACGCCGGTGCCGCCGTGCGTGGAGGAGCTGCCGCTCCGCGCGCTCTTTGCGCTCGCCCTGGAGAATGCGGTGGAGGGCTGCGTGCGCGAGACGTTCGGGGCGCTCGTGGGGGCCCATCAGGCGCGGCGCGCGGCGGACGCCGAGCTCGCGGCGGCAATGCGGGACATCGCGGCCGACGAGGCGCGGCACGCGGCCCTGTCGTGGAAGGTCCACGTCTGGGCAATGGAACAGCTCGGGCCGGAGGAGCGGGCGCACATCCAGCGGGCGCAGGCCGACGCGTTTTCGCGCCTCGCGGCGTCGACGACGCGCGCCCCGGCGCCCGAGGTGGCGCGCGCGGCAGGTTTGCCGGCGCCTGCCGAGGCGGCATGTCTGCTCGATGTGCTCCGGCAGGGCATCCTGGCGGAGGCGTAGGCGGGGGGTTTTCCTTCAGCCCCGCCCCACCACCCGGATGCGACGATCGAATCGAGGCTGCTACTCTTTGACGCAATCGATCGTGTATCGTCTTTTCGAGCCGCTGCCCTCGATACGCACCCCATGGATCTCGCTCTCGAACCCAGGGAACTGCAGGTCGAACTCGCGGGTGAACCGTAGGTAGTCGATGATGGAGCGGCTCTCGGGCATGAGGCGCTCTCCCGGCATGATCACGGGGATGCCCGGGGGCGTGGGAGCCACCATGCTCGCCGCGACGCGACCGATCGCCTCCTCGATGTCGACGCGCTCCACCTGGCCGTGCACCATGGCCTGGTAGGCGTCGGCGGGGCGCATCGCCGGCTCGGGGAGGGTGAGATACATCTTCTGGATGGCTTGCAAGAGGTTGTTGGCCTGGTAGCTCTCGTGGATCTCCGTGCAGAGATCGCGGAGCCCCAGCTTGCGCCCGGCATAACGTGACGCGACGCTCCGGAGCGAGACCTCCAGCGGCGCATTGGCGTCGTAGAGGCGCTTGAACTGGATGAGCTCGGTGAGCAGCGTGCTCCACTTTCCCTTGGTGATCCCGATGGAAAAGAGCACCAGCAAGGAGTAAATTCCGGTCTTCTCCACAGTCAGCCCGCGTTCCCACAGGTACTTGGAGACCACGGCCGCCGGAATCCCCACCTCTCCCTTCCCGGCGTCGAGACCGGGACAGATCAGGGTGACCTTGATCGGGTCGAGGATGGCCTGCCCGGGTCGGAGATTGGCAAACCCGTGCCAGCGGTCGTCCGGGCGTAGCTGCCAGTCCTCCGCCCTGAGCCGATCCATGCTGAGCGGGACCTGATCCGGCTGCCAGGTCGAGAACCACCAGTCGCGGGAATTGAATTCGTTGCGCATGTCCCGCAGCAGCCGCCGGAACGTGAGGGCCTCCTCGATGGTCTCCTGCAGCAGGGCGTGCCCGCCGCGCCCGGCCATCATGCGCGATGCCACATCGATGGAAGCCAAGATGGGGTAGTTGGGCGAGGTGGAGGTATGCATCAGGAAGGCATCGTTGAAACGATGCAGGTCGAGCGACTGCTTCTGACTGTTCTTCACATGGACCATCGCAGCCTGGGAGAAGGCGGCGAGGAGCTTGTGGGTGGACTGGGTCGCGAACACGATCGGATGCTCGGCCCGGGGGGAGCCTTTGGCCATGCCGTAATGACCGTCATAGAACTTGTGGAACGCGGCATAGGCGTACCATGCCTCGTCGAAGTGCAGCGCGTCCACCGCACCTCCGACGCGCTCCTTGATGGCATCTGCGTTGTAGCAGATGCCGTCGTAGGTGGAGTTCGTCACCACGGCCAGCCGGGCCTTCTTTCCGTGATTGCGGGCCAGGGGGTTTGCGGCGATCTTCTCCGCGATCGCGCTCGGCGAGAACTGATCCAGTCCGATCGGTCCGATGATGCCGTGCTTGTTGCGTGACGGTACGAAATAGACGGGGATCGCCCCGGTCATGACGATGCTGTGCAGGATCGACTTGTGGCAGTTGCGATCCACCAGGACGATATCGTCACGGCCGACCATCCCGTGCCACACGATCTTGTTCGCGGTGGAGTTCCCGTTGATGACGAAGAGGGTGTGGTCCGCCCCGAAGTTGCGCGCGGCCTCCGCCTCGGCATCCGCGATCGGACCCGTGTGATCGAGGAGCGATCCCAGCTCCGGCACCGAGATCGACAGATCCGTGCGGAACGCGTTTTCACCGTAGAACTGATGGAACGCTCGACCCACCGGGCTCTTGATGAAGGCCACGCCGCCCGCGTGCCCTGGCGTGTGCCAGGAGTACGCGGACTGCTCGGCGTGCCGGACCATTGCCTTGAAGAAAGGAGGCAGCAGATTGTCGAGGTACTCCTGCGCGGTGCGGGCGATCTGTCGCGCGATGAACTCCGCGGTGTCCTCGAAGAGGTAGATGACGCCCTTGGCCCGGGTCAGAAAATCCAGGTGCACCGCCTCGACGGTCCTCCGTTCGCCGATGTAGAAGATCGGGATGTCGTCGCTCTTTCTGTGCGCGGCGTCGAGGAACGCCTTCATTTGTGGTTCGAGATCGGGCGTCTCCTCGGAGCCTTCCGCGGAGAGCAAGATGCACGAGAAGGCGTTGAAGCCTCCGGCTACCGTCGCGGCGTCGGCGAAGGTCGCCAGGTTCAATACCCTGAAGCCGAGGCGTTCCAGCTCTTGGGCCAGTCTGCGCATGAATACGCCTGCGGCTCGCTCCGAGTGGAAGTCGGCATCGACGAGCAAGATGGGAAAGTCCAACGTGGTGTTGATCATGGGATCGTTTCTCCTTATTTCTTCGTCTGCGCCACGTGGGGATAGAAGCTCAGGCCGTGGCGCGGCTGCCCCCACACTCTCGTTTCCTGGCTTCCCCCTGCTAGCGGTGAAGCCGGGCGCGCACCCCCTCGCCCCGAGCATCACCCATGGAAACAGAAGAAGAGTGTGTCATCGGCGGACGCATCATAGCCGAAGCGCACGGGCGCTTGCCAGAGCCGTCGCCGAGGGTAGAGCCGGATCTTGCGCTGCCACGTGTTTTTGGCGTTTTTCGATCAGCTTTTGCGTTTCTCGATCACCCGGAAGGTGGCGAGCGCCTTCTATTCCTGTCGAAATCGTCCGGGCTTGCGTATGAGCATGCGAGCGGTGGATTCGGCGGATGCCCGGAACTCTGAAGGCTACACCGAGCCGACGTGTTCCGAGTATGACGACGTTTGCAATGAAGGGTGCAGGAGGCGGGACTCGGGGCCTGATTGTCATGGGTGTTGCGTAAAAGGGAAGGCCGAATGTGATATGAGCGGCGACTACCAGGGGCACCTGAAGACATGTTTGGTTGCCAAATCGGCGTCGTCGAAATAGTGGTGTGAGCATCGGGAGGCGACCGCTCGGCGAGAGCCGCCGCCGTTGCGGGTCGTCGAGCTGCCGGAGGACCCCGAGACGGACAAGGGGGCTGACCCGCGACCCGATCCCCCTGGTCCCGATCATCACGGTGGGCTCTGGGTTCCGTCGGATCGACGGGCGCATGCTCCGCGCACTCCCCGGACGAACCGCCTGCTTGCCCTCGCGGCCCATCGGGGTTCGTCTTGACCGGCCACAGCGAGGAGAGGTAATCTCGTTCCCCTATGCACAGCCCTCCCGATTGGGGTTATGAGTTCAACCCCGCGATCCTCCTCGGCCTCGTCGAACGCTCCATTCTCGCGCAAGTGAACGGCCGTGAATTCCGGCTCGTGATGCTCACGGACGAGCGCGGCGTGCGGCCCCTCGTCCTCATGCAGACCAAAGACGGCGCCTGCGTCTGGGCCCTTCCGGCGGTCGTGCCCGAGGGCGCTTTTGCGGTCCCCATCTCGGCCAAGGCGGTCGAGGCGCTTCGCGCGGGAGCCACGTCCGAGCTCGCGCTCCGCGTGGATGACCGCGGCCTTGCATTTGCCGACCTTCCGTGACGGGCCCGCACGTCGCCGTCTACGCCTAGCTTAGCTGTACGGAGGATTGGGCAATGCGACGATACGCGTTGCTTGCAGTTGCAGTGATAGCTTTGCTGGGGCTTTTCGTTGTAGGCGTCATCGGGGTGCAGCCGATAGGCCACAGATGGAACTCCGAAGGCTACACCGAGCCGACGTGTTCCGAGTATGATGACGTTTGCAATGAAGGGTGCAGGAGGCGGGATTCGCGGCCTGATTGTTATCAGTGTTGCGTAAAAGCGAAGGCCGAATGTGACATGAGCGGCGACTACCAGGGGCACCTGAAGACATGTTTGGTTGCAAAATCGGCGTCGTCGAAATAGTGGCGTGAGCATCGGAAGGCTACCGCTCGGCGAGAGCCGCCGCCGCTGCGGGTCGTCGAGCTGCCGGAGGATCCCGAGACGGACAAGGGGGCCGACCCGCGACCCGATCCCCCTGGTCCCGATCATCACGGTGGGCTCAGGGTTCCGTCGGATCGACGGGCGCATGCTCCGCGCACTCCCCGGACGAACCGCCTGCTTGCCCTCGCGGCCCATCGGGGTTCGTCTTGACCGGCCACAGCGAGGAGGTGTACCCTCTCGCCTCTATGAATAGCCCGCCGAACTGGGGTTTTGAATTCAACCCCGCGATTCTCCTCGGCCTCGTCGAACGCGTGATCGTTGCGCAACTGAAGGGCCGCGAGTTGCAACTCGTGATGCTCATGGACGAGCGTGGTGCGCGGCCCCTCGTCCTGATGCAAGCCAAGGATGGCTCCTGTGTGTGGGCCCTCCCGTCTGTCGTGCCCGAGGGCGCTCTTGCCGTGCCGATCTCGGCGAAGGCCGTCGAGGCCCTTCGCGCGGGTGCCGCGACCGGCCTCGCCCTCCGGGTGGATGATCGCGGCGTCGCCTACGCCGACCTTCTGTGACCGGTCCGCACGTCGCCGTCTATGTCGTGCGCCTCCTCGCGCTACTGGCGGCGCTTTCGCGGGCCCGAGGTGATCGCGAGTTTCGGCCGCTGGTCTGGCTCGCGGCCTTGGGCACCGTAGGGAGCGCGGTCGTCGACATTGCGCACGTCGTACAGGGTGACGCTCCGATGCCCTACCAGGGCGGAGCGCCTCTCTGGGCCTGGCGAGTCGAGCACGCGGCTTGGCTCGCCTGGTTCGTCTCCGTTCCCGCCTGCGCAGATGCCCTTCGCGGCGTCTCTCGCCACCGCATCCATGTCGGCGTATGGCTCGCGCTCGTTGCCCTCGTCTGCGGCGGGTATCCCCTGATTCGTGGAGAACGGCTCCGGCTCCTTTATTCTGTCATTCAGGTCGCCATTGCGCTCTACGTGGGGCTGTCCGTGTACCTCGCCAAGCGCGGCGGGGTCGAGCGGACACCGGCGCGGGTGATCGGTTTTGCTTTTCTGGCGGGTGAGATCACCTTGCCCGCCGTGGTGTACGCCCAGATCGGCCCGTGGAACTACACGGAGGCCGTCCGGTTCGTGCAATTCTGTTTCATGCTGGTGGGGTGTTTATGGGTGCGTCGTTATCGCTCATTGTCGGATTTGCCGTCACGGTCCTCGTAACCGGAGCTGCCTTCCTGCTCCTCGCGCGCGACAAGATGCGCGCGGATCACCAATGGTACATCGAGGCGCACGGCGCGTCGCCGGGGCTCTTCACGTTGTTCATGGTCGTCCTGTTCGGTCGCTCCGCCCCCGCCGCCGCGGAGCCCCGGGACGAAGTCGCCGTCGCCGCGATTGCAGCTCCAGAAGAGAGCCGCGAGGAGCCTGCTTCGGAAGACGATGCGCCCGCCTCGTCGGAGGACTATCAAGACAGGCGGAACCCGCTCGAAATCGGCGGCGATTCCATCAGCATGGGCGCCCTCTTCCTGATCAAGGCCGCGGCGCAGCATGAAGCGCAGGAGGTCATGGCCGAGGTCTACAAGGACGAGCCCTATGACGTCCGCGAGCGACACGCCATCGCCCTGTCGACGGCCGGGCGCATTTCGTTACGTGCGGCCTTCCTTCTGCGGATCTTCGGCGAACGCTGCGAGAAGGTCGCCGGCGCATTCCAGGCGAAGGGGGCGTCGCCGAGCCATGAGCAGGACGCGTGGTGGCCGGATGTGGATGCGCTCGTCGAGCTTTCGGAGCGCGAGCATCGGAAGGCCACCGCTCCGCGAGAGCAAGCGCCGCTGCGGGTTGTCGAGCTACCCGACGAACCGGAGAATGATGGGGGCGCGTGACGGGGGCGGTGTAGGTGTCCATCGCGGCGTCCTCCTGCGTGCGGGTCGAGCGACGCCGCCCCCGCCCACACACCAGCGCCGACACCCGGCTCTCGGGGTCGTCTGCCCAGGGCCGGGTCGCGTCCTCTTTGACGGCGTGCACAGCCCGCCGCCGGTGACGGGCGCGTAAACGACGTCAATAAACTTCGGCGGGGCGCGCCGTCGGCTCGCGTGCGCCTCCCCGGCGCTTCCGCCCCCCCGAGCGCTTGTCGCTGGCGGCCCGCCGGCCGGCCCGCGTGCCGCGCGCCCCCCGATCCGTCACGACGGCCTACGGCGAAGACGTACAAGATTTCGGCCGAGAGGCAGCATCGACGGCGAGAACAAAATTATGGTTACAGCTCTGGTTTTTGCCCTACAATCTACAAACATGATAGGGTTGAGATATTTCGTACTGACCGTTCTCGCGGCAGCGACGGCCGCCTGTGACGCCAGCCGCCCCGCGGTGGCCACCCCCGCGTCGCCCCGCCCGAGCCCCACCCCGGTGACGGCGCCAGCCCCCCCTGAAAAGCACGTCACGCTCGGCGACGTCGGCCTCGACCCGACCGCGCTCGATCGCACCGCCGACCCTTGCCAAGACTTCTATCAATACGCCTGCGGCGGCTGGCTTGCCAAGAACGAGATACCCGCCGACCGCACCCGCGTGGGTCGCAATATCGAGATCGTCGAACGAAACCAGAACGCACTCAGAAGCATTCTCGAAAGCGCTTCGTCGCAGTCGACCGGCGACCCGGCGCTCCAGGCCGTCGGCACCTTCTACGGCACGTGCGTCGACGAAGCGGCGCTCGAGGCCGCCGGCACCAAGGGCATCGACCCCCTTGTAAAGAAAGTGCGCGCGGTGCGTGACCTGCCTTCGCTCGTCGCCGCCGTCGCCGAGCTGCACCGACACGGTATCTTTTCGATCTTCGTCATCGGCAGCGAGCAAGACGCGAAGGACGCGACGCGCGTCATCGCCCGCCTCGACCAAGGCGGCCTCGGGTTGCCCGACCGCGACGACTACCTGAACGACGACGCGCGGTCGAAAGAGATTCGAACGCACTATCTCGACCACGTCGGTCGCATGATGCAGCTTGCCGGCAAGAAGCCCGCCGATGCAAAGAAGGCCGCCGACGACGTGATGGCAATCGAGACCGCGCTCGCCCGCGCCTCGAAGACGCGCGTCGAGCGGCGCGACCCGTCCGGCATGTACAACAAGGTCGACCGCGCAGGGCTCGCGCGCCTCGCGCCCACCTGGGGCTGGAGCGCCTACTTCAAGGGCCTGGGCTTCGAAGGCCTGCACGACTTCAACGTCACCGCCCCGGGCTTTCTGCAGGGCCTCGAGCACCTGCTCGCGTCGACCAAGCCGGCGGCGTGGCAGGCCTACCTCGAGTGGCATGTTCTGAACGCCACCGCCGACGCGCTACCAAAGAGGTTCGACGACGAATCGTTCACCATGTGGCGGTTTTTGAGCGGCCAGCAGAAGCAGCGAGACCGCTGGAGGCGCTGCGTGACCGCCACCGACGCCGCGCTCGGCGAGTCGCTCGGCCGGTTCTTCGTCGCCCGCCACTTCGCCGGCGAGAGCCGCGATGTCGTCCGGCAGATGATCGCCGCCATCAGCGAGGCCTTCGACGAGCGCTTCGGCGAGCTCGACTGGATGGACGAAAAAACCAAAGAGCACGCCCGCGAAAAGCGCCAGCAGATGGCCTACCTCATCGGCTACCCGAACACGTGGCGCGTCTATGATTTCTCTCTCGACAAGAAGGTGCACGCGGCCAACGTGCTCGCCGGCAAGGCCTTCGAGGTGAAGCGCCAACTTACCAAGGTGGGCAAGCCCGTCGACCGCGAGGACTGGCAAATGAGCCCGCCCACGGTGAACGCCTACTACGACCCGCAGCTCAACCAAATGGCCTTCCCGGCAGGCATTTTGCAGCCGCCCTTTTTCTCGGCCCGCTCTGGCCTGGCCGTCAACATGGGCGCGACCGGCGAGACCATCGGCCACGAACTCATCCACGGCTTCGACGACGAGGGCTCGCGGTACGACGGCAAGGGCAACCTCGCGTCGTGGTGGGAGCCTGAAACGCGCAGGCGCTTCGAGGCCAGGGCGCAATGCGTCGTCGACCAGTATTCGGCCTACGAGCCCCTGCCCGGCGTGAAGATCAACGGCAAGCTGACCCTCGGCGAGAACATCGCCGACATCGGTGGCCTCAAGCTCGCCTTTCGCGCGTATCGCGCCCTGCGAAAGAGCGCAGAAGAGCGCATTCGGGCCGACGGGTTCGACGAAGACCAACAGTTTTTTCTGTCGTTCGGCCAGTCTCAGTGCACGAAGTGGCGTGAAGAGCGGGCGCGCACGCTCTTGCAGACCGACCCGCATTCGCTGGCAAAATTTCGGGTAAACGGGTCTGTCACGAACATGCCCGAGTTCGCCCGCGCCTTCTCATGCGCCGAGGGCAAGGCCCTGAACCCCAAGCAGCGCTGCGACGTCTGGTGAGCCGCACTCGAGCGTGAGCGGGCGCGTTGTGATCGATGGCCGCGATCGCCACCGTGTGGAGAGACTGTGCCGGTACCTGACCCGGCCGCCGACACAGGAACGGCTCGTCGAGATCGCCGGCAGGAAACTGCATCATGACAAGCGACCGATGGCGTGCTCGCAGCTCGAGTCAGCCGTCGCGCGGAGAGCCGTTCACTGACCATGCCCTCGGCCTATCCGCTTGCCCAAGCCCATGGTCCCGACCATCCGCTCGGGCTACCCGCGACCCGATCCCCATGGTCCCGATCATCGCCTCGGCCTACCGCCTACCCCAAGCCCATGCTCCCGACCATCACCTCGGCCTACCCGCTTGCCCGAGCCCATGGTCCCGACCATCGCCTCGGCCTGGCCCCTCCCCCATCCCCATGGTCGAGTTCATCGCCTCGGCCTACCCGTTCCCCCGAGCCCATGGTCCTGACCATCACCGCGGGCTACCCGTTCCCCCGAACCGGGGAAAGCCGCTTTCGTTGCTCTGAGCGACAAGCCCAAGCAAGTTGATCCCGCCGAACCCTTCGTGGCACCCTCCCGCCGATGCGAAATCTCACTGCGAATGATCTTTTTCTTGGGATCCAGGATATGCTCACCGAGCGCAAGGCCGACCTCGAGCTCTCCGTGATCGGTAAGCTCTACACGCCCCAGCTCTCTGCGCGCTTGGTGCTCCTCGAAGCCTTGCCCGAGCGGCAGGCCACGCGAGCCAATTCCGGCGCCCTCGCGGAGACCGACAGCCGCCACGACGCCTTCGGCGACGGGATCTGGTGCTACACGGAAGCCGTGCTCGTCACGCCCGACGTCTCCCCCGCGGCTCGCAATGCCGCGCAACGCGTGCGCGACGCGTTCGTCCCGAACCGCGGCAGGCTCATGGACTCGTACGCGGAAGAGGCCGCCCAGGCGAAGAAGAATCGACCCAAGCTCGACGAGCTCAAGGCCGACCTGCAGAGCCTCCCCGCGCCCGACGGAAAGACGCTCTACGACTGGGCCCTCGGCTTCGTCGACGCCGGCGAGACGCTCGACAAGCTGCTCAGCGACCGCTCCTCCACCGAGGCCAACGCCGCGAGCAAGCCCGCCACCGAGCTGCGCACGACCACGATCGGCCTTCTCCGCCGATTCCGAGACGCCCTGCGCGACGAGGTCGCGACGAACCCTTTATTGCCGCGGGATCTCGAAAGCCGCGTCTTCGCCTACGTGGACGAGCTCTCGGCGCGGCGCGCCAAGAAGAAGAAGGACGAGGCGGCCCCGACGGGTTGAGGGCCTCCTTTCGAGACGTCAGGGCTCGCCCGCCGGCGGCCCTTCCTCTTCCGCATAGCCAAGCAATTCGTCGATGTCGAGCTCGACCTCATCGAAGGGTTCGGCGCGGATACGCTCGCCGCGCGTGGCTTCCGCCGCGACGAGATAGCCGCCTTCGGCCCAGCGATAGACCGTGAGCTCGCCACGCATGGGATCGAGGATCCAGTAATGCGGGACCTGGAAGCGATGGTACGTGCGGCGCTTCTTGACGGTGTCGTTCGTGGTGTTGTTCGGTGAGAGGATCTCGCAGACCCAATCGGGGCGCAGTGTCATGGGCCAGGTGTCGGGCAGCTGGGGCAGCCGCTCGCGACGCCACCCGGAGACATCGGGGCGGTAAAGCTGCCGCGCCTCGAAGAGAATTTCGGTTTCCGTGAGGATCCACCAGCCGCCAGGTCCCCCACGGCCCGAGGGGCGGTGGTAGGACGGACCGACGCTCATGACCACGCTCGTGTGCCCGGAGCCATGGCGTGGGCTCGGCGCCGCTTTCTCGACGAGCTCGCCGTCGATGATCTCGTGACGCCGCTCCTCCTCGGGGATCACCAGCAGATCCTCCAGCGTCGCAGGCTTGGCAGGCGGCTTGATCCTTCGCGCAGGGTCACCCATACCGGCCATCTTGCCCGGGGCAGCAGCCGTACGCAACGACCATGCCCCTTGCCAACCGCCCCACGCCCGCCGAGGATACCGCGGAGTGTTCGAGCTCCGCGTCCACGACACGATCCGCAGCATCCCTGAGGAGGCCTGGAACGACCTCGGGGGCGTCTCCGAGGCTCCTTTCCTGCGCTGGGCGTTCTTCGACGTCCTCGAGCGGACGGGCTGCGTCGAGCCCAAGTCGGGCTGGCTCCCGCACTACCTCACCTTGCACGAGGGCGAACGCTTGATCGCGGCTGCGCCTGCGTTCCTCAAGGGCAACAGCGAGGGCGAGTTCGTCTTCGACCACGCTTGGGCCAGCGCTGCGCACCGCGCTGGCATCGAGTACTTCCCCAAGCTCGTCGTGGCTGTCCCGTTCACGCCCGCGACGGCCCCGCGCATCCTCTTGGCGGAGGGCGCTCGGTCCTCGAAGATCGCGGCTGCCATGGCCGAGGGCCTCCGGCAGCTCGTTGCGCGGCTCGAGATTTCGAGCGCGCATGTCCTCTTTCCGACCGCGGATCAGGCGGCCGAGCTCGCCAGCTCCGGCCTCGCCGAACGGTACGGGCTGCAATTCCACTGGAAGAACGCCGGGTATGCGACCTACGACGATTTCCTCGCGCGGTTTTCGTCGAAACGTCGCAATCAGTGGAAGCGCGAGCGGCGTGAGATGGCGGCGCAGGGGATCGAGATCGTCACCTTGCGAGGGCGCGAGATCACGCCCGATCTCGTCGACGCGATGTATGGGTATTACACGGCCACCGTCGACAAGTTTTACTGGGGGCGACGGTATTTGAACCGCGCGTTTTTCGAGGAGATCGTGCCGCGGCTCGGGGACGGGGTGGAGGTCGTGCTCGCCCGGGACGGGAAACGCCCCATCGCCGGGGCTTTTAATTTCGCCGGGAAGGACGCGCTTTATGGGAGGTACTGGGGCGCCTCCGAGGAGCGGCCTTTCCTCCATTTCAACGTTTGCTTCTATCACTCGATCGAGCAGTGCATTCTGCGGAAGATCGGGCGCTTCGAGCCTGGCGCGGGGGGAGAACACAAGATGACCCGGGGCTTCGAACCCACGATCACCCGGAGCCTCCATCACGTGGCCGATCCCAGGCTCGACGCGGCGATCCGGGATTATCTCGCCCGGGAGCGGGCGGCGCTCGCGCGCGAGGCGGCGAATCCTGAGGTCGCGTTCCGCTGAGGTAGCCCCGAGAGACGGAAGCGGTTGGGCCCGTCTCCATGCTATGAGGCGGATATGAGCGAGATCGAGACGCCCGCAGGAGAGGCGCGAACGGTCACAGTCGTGGACGCGGAGCGGCTCTTCCAGCCGGCGCCGACGACGCAGGCGGAGTTCGATCGCGGAAAACCGCTCGACATCGCGCCGGAGACGGTCGGCGAGATGGACGAGGAGACCTGGTATGCCAAGGCCTACCGGGGCGACGCGACGGCGCAGCTCACGCCCCGCGCGGTGGGCATGGGCGCGGCGCTCGGGTTCTTGCTCGCGTTCACGAACCTCTACGTCGGCCTGAAGACGGGCTGGCACCTCGGCGTCGCGATCACGGCGTGCATCCTCTCCTTCTCGATCTGGGGCGCCTTCCAGCGCGCCGGGATCGTGAAGACGCCGATGACGATCCTCGAGAACAACTGCATGCAGTCGACCGCGTCCTCCGCGGGGTACTCGACCGGCGGCACGATGGTCTCGGCGATCCCGGCGCTGCTCATGCTGAGCGTCAGCGCGGACAATCCCAAGGGCACGCACATGCCCTGGCCCGTGCTGGCCGCCTGGACCGTGGCGCTCGCGCTGCTCGGGACGGTGATCGCCATCCCGATGAAGCGCAACATGATCAACCAGGAGCGCCTGCGCTTCCCCTCGGGCACGGCCGCGGCCGTGACGCTCCAGAGCCTCTACAGCCAGGGCGCGACCGCGGTCGAAAAGGGCAAGGCGCTGCTCACGTCGGCCGCGGTGGCCGGGTTCATTCCGATCCTCAAGGACCTGAACATCCTCAAGTCGGTGGACGCGGCGGGCGTGGTGACACGTTCGGCGCTCGTGCCGGGCGCGTCGGCGCTCTTCGACTGGCTGCCCAAGATCACCGCGGCGGGCAAGGCGTACCCGCTTTCCGCGTTCAACATCAAGCTGGATCACGGCGTCGCGCTGATCGCGGCCGGCGCGATCGTGGGGCTGCGCGCGACGATCTCGATGATGGTGGGCGCGATCGTGCTCGCGGTGTTCGTGACGCCGATCGCGATGGAAGCGCAGTGGACGAACCAGCTCGGGCAGGTCGTGGCGGCAGCCGCGAAGCCGCAGACGGCGTGGAAGGAGATCGGGCTCTGGATCGGCGCGCCGATGCTGGTGGCGTCGGGCCTGCTCTCGTTCGTGCTGCAGTGGAAGACGATCGTCCGGGCCTTCAAGAGCTTCGGGAAGGCCGCGGGCGGAAACGCGGGCGCGGCGCGGGCCGGGATCGAGGTGCCGATGCGCTGGTTTGCGATCGGCGGCTCGATCGCCACCGTCGGCGTCGTGGGGATCGCCTGGAAGTTCTTCGGGGTGCCGCTGCACCTCGGCCTGCTCGCCGTGGGGCTCACGTTCGTGCTCTCGCTCGTGGCGTGCCGCGCGACGGGTGAGACGGACATCACGCCGACGGGCGCGATGGGCAAGATCATGCAGCTCATCTACGGCGTGCTGATCCCGCAGAGCGCGACGGCGAACCTGATGACGGCCGGGATCACGGCGGGCTCGGCGAGCGCGAGCGCGGATCTCTTGAACGATCTGAAGTCGGGATATCTGCTCGGCGCGAACCCGCGGCGGCAGTTCGTCGCGCAGATGCTGGGGATCCTGCCGGGGACGATCGCCACGGTGATCGGCTTCTACATGCTCGTGCCGACCGCCGCGTCGCTGACGGGCGACAATCCCGCGTTCCCGGCGCCCGCGGCGCAGCAGTGGAAGGCGGTGGCCGAGGTGTTCAAGGTGGGCATCGGCAACCTGCACCCGATGGCGCGGACGTGCATCGCGGTAGGCCTGGCGGTGGGTACGGTGCTGCTTTTGCTGGAGAAACTCCTGCCGAAGTACAAGAAGTACCTCCCCTCCCCCACGGGCGTGGGTCTCGGGTTCATCCTGCCGTTCTACTATCCGCTCGCGATGTTCCTCGGCGCGGTGATCGCGTTCGTGGGCGGAAAGCTGAGCAAGAAGGGTGAGGAGATGGTCGTGCCGATCGCTTCGGGCCTCATCGCCGGCGAGAGCATCATCGGCGTGGTCGTGGCGACGCTGAACAACTTCGTCCTGACCTGACCCCAAAACCCCCTTGCGATGCCGGTCCTGGGAAGCACATTCTCTTTGTGCCCAAAGGATCTGGCCTTCTGATCGGAGCGCTCGCGGCCGCGTCGACGTTCGCCACGGAGGCGCTTGCCGCGGACGGGGGCGTGGCGAGCGCCGCCCGGATCCTCCATCGGGGGACGCCCTTCGGGCTGCTCGTCTGGCAAGGGCTCGTGCTGCTCGTGGCGCCGGTGGTCGGATGGATCTGCGGCACGGCGGGGGTGCGCCTGCTGGCCAAGCTCGCGTCGCGCACGGACTCACGCAAGGATGATCGGCTCGTCGCGGCGTTCCGGGGCCCGTGCCGCCTCATTCTGGCGGTGCTGTTCGTGCGCGCAGGGGCGGCGGCGTTCGAGCCGACGGCCGAGACGGAGGCGTGGCTCGGGCGGATCCTGAGCCCGCTGCTCGTGATCGGCTGCGCGTGGGCGGCGGATCGGGCGCTCGGCGTGGGCGTTGCGGAGATAGGCGATCGGTACGAGGCGTCGAAGCTCGACGCCGTGAGCGCACGCGCCGCGCGCACCCGGCTCTCCATCCTGCGGCAGGTGGCGAGCGTGCTCCTCGCGCTCGTCGCCGCGGCGCTCGTTTTGCTGCAGTTCGATCTCGTGCGGCAGGTGGGCGTCTCGCTGCTCGCGTCCGCGGGCATCGCGGGCGTCGTGCTGGGTTTCGCCGCGCAACGCACGCTCGCGACGATCCTCGCGGGCCTGCAGATCTCGATCGCGCAGCCGGTGCGGATCGGCGACGAGGTGGTGATCGAGGGAGAGTGGGGCACGGTCGAGGAGATCACGCTGACGTTCGTGGTCGTGCGGATCTGGGATCAGCGGCGCCTCGTGCTGCCGATCTCGCACTTCCTCGACAAGCCGTTCCAGAACTGGACGCGGTCGTCGTCCGAGCTCCTGGGGACGGTCTTCCTGCACGTGGATTACATGGCGCCGATCGACGTGCTCCGCGAAGAGGTGCGTCGCGCCTGCGAGGAGGATCCGGACTGGGACGGGAAGGTCGCCGGGCTCGTGGTGGTCGACGCGCTCGAGACGACGGTGAAACTGCGGGCGCTGGTGTCGGCGGCGAGCTCCGGAAAGCTCTGGGATCTCCGGTGTCGGGTGCGGGAGCGGCTGGTGAGACGGCTGCAGGGGCTCGACGGAGGGCGGTACCTGCCACGGGGGCGCTTCGAGCCGGCCGCGTCCGAGGAGAAACGCTCTGCGGAGATGCCGAGGGAAGCGGTGCAAGCGACCCCGCTTCCGCAGCTGCTCACTCCACCGAAAACCTGACGGGCTCCGAGGTGATCCCGTCCGCGTCGACGACGAGCGTGTGCTCGCCGGGCACGAGCGGAACCGATCGCTCGAACGGGGGCAAAAGGACGAACGCACGGCCGTCGACGAGGAGGCGCACCGTGCGGGCGTTCGAAGGCGCGTCGATGCGGACGCGGATGGCCTCCTCGGCGGCGAGGGCGCCGTCACGCACGAAGCGCGCGCCGTCGGGCGGGAAGGCGATGCGGATGCGGGAGGGCGCCGTGGCGCGATCGCTTTCGGGGCAGAAGGGCGAAGAGGCGCGTGGGGCGACGGGGCGGCCGGCATTCTCGGCCCACGCGGCGAGCTCGGGCGGGTAGTGCTCGAAGACGCGGACGTCGGTGGAAGCGTCCGAGCAGGCGGGACCAGCGCGCAGGCCATTGCGGCGATCGATGCGGACACGCTCGTGCATGTCGCAGGTCGCGAGCGAGGTGTTCCGAGGAAGAAGCTCGCTGCGGCGGTGCGGGCAGTCCGGGCCGGGACGGGCGCCGGAGAGGGGGCAGATGTCGACGTCGACGAGGCCTTCGGGGCGCTCGAAGGCGCGCTCGGGGTACAACCGAGCGGCCGCGAGCATGGCGTCGTGGAAGAGCGGGCCAGCGCCGGTCACGCCGCTGACGCCGCTCATCGGAGAACCGTCGAAGTTGCCGACCCAGACGGCGACGGTGACGGAGGGCGTGAAGCCAACGGTGACGTTGTCGCGAAACCCCTTCGAGGTGCCGGTCTTCGCGGCGACCGGGAACGGCAGTTCGAGGACGCTGTTCTCGCCGAACGTGGCAAGGCGCGCGTGCCGATCGGCGAGGATGTGCGTGAGGACGTAGGTGGCGCGCCGATCAAGGACACGGCGAGGCGGCGGCGCGGGGAGCGGGAGGAGCTCACCCGTGGCGGCGCGTGCCTCGCGGACGGCGCGTGGGGTCACGGAGAGGCCACCGCGCGCGAGGGTGGCGTAGGCGGCGGCGAGCTCGATCAAGCGGACCTCGCCGTCCCCGAGCGCGAGGGCGAGGCCGTAGTCACGGGCGCTGCGATCGAGGGAGGCGAAGCCGAGGTCGCGCAGGCGCGCGAGGAGGCGCTCGGGGCCGACGCGGGAGGCGGCGACGACGGCGGGGACGTTGAAGGAGCTCGCGAGGGCCTCGCGGACGCGGACGGGGCCGTGGAAGCGGCCGTCGTAGTTGTTCGGGTGGTAGTCGCCGTCGGGCGTGGGGAAATGCAGGTCGACGTCGGGGAGGATCGTGGCGGCGGAAAAGCCCGCGATCTCCATGCCGAGGCCGTAGACGAACGGTTTTAACGTGGAGCCGGGCTGGCGCTTGGCGAGGACGCCGTCGTTGTGCCCGAGGCGAGCCTCGTTCTCGATGTCGGGCGAGCCGACGTACGCGAGGATGTCTCCCGTTTCGTTGTCGAGGACGACGACCGAAGCCGCGGTGACGTGGCGCGGCACGAGGCGCTCGACCGTTTGGACCGCAAGGATCTCGATCTCGCGCTGGAGGCCACGATCGAGGGTGGTCGTGATGCTGGTGGCGCGGCCGGCGAGCCCGTCGGTGCCGATCCCCTTCCCTCCCGCGAGGAGCGCCTGGCGCAGGTGCGGGATGCCGAGGCCGCTGCCACGCGGGGCGAGGACGAGCGGTTCGCCGAGGGCACGGTCGACGTCCTCGTGTTCGGCAAGGCGCGCGGCGCGCATGCGTTCGAGGACACGATCACGGCGGCGTTTCAGAAGATCGGTGCCGCGGCGAGGATCGTAGAGCGTGGGTCCACGCGGCAGGCTGGCGAGCGCGGCGGCCTCGCCGAGGGAGAGATCGCGGGTGGACTTGTCGAAGTAGAAGCGGCTCGCAGCCTCGACGCCGCGGAGCGAGGGGCCGAAGGCGACGCGGTTCAGGTACTCCTCGAGGATCCGCGGTTTGGACAGGGATGCCTCGATCCGCAGCGCGAGCGCCATCTCGCGGAGCTTGCCGACCACGGTGCGCGGGCGCGGGACGAGCGTGCGCGCGAGCTGCTGCGTGAGCGTCGAGCCGCCGGAGACGATGCCCCGCGCGAGGAGGGCCTGTCCCGCGGCACGGGTGATCGCGATGGGATCGACGCCGGGGTGCAGGTAAAACCGCTTGTCCTCGGCCGCGAGCACGGCGCGGGCGACGCGTGGATCGATGTCGGCGAGGCGCACGGGGCGCGCGCGCGTGCCGTCCTTGGCGCGAACCTCGCAAAGGACCGTGCCGTGCCGATCGAGGAAGACCGTGGAGGGATCAGCCGCGGCGAGATCGTTCGAGGCGAGCTCAGGCGGGAGCGGCGTGAGCGCGGCGGCGACGCCGAGGCAGAGGATCGGGGAGAGAAGGGCCGCGAGCGCAAGCTCGATCCGGTGGCGGCGGCTGCGAGGCACGAGCCACCGGACGAGCACACGAGCGAGGCGGGATCGGGTCACTTGCTGGCGGTCACCGTGATCGTGCCGGCGGCGGTCCTTCCAAACACCTCGGGCACGTACATCTCCTCGGCGCGCGCGGGCGGAAGGACGAACGTGCCGATCGAGGTCGCACGCGCGAGGTAACGGTAGCGATACATGCCGGCCGGCATGCGGTCGATGAAGAAGAGGACGCGGTCGTCGCGCAGCTCGCGCAGGTAGCGGCTGGAGAGGATCGCGCGGCCCGTGGCGACGTCGTCGTAGCCGCCCTCCTCGTCGAACGTGTCCTCGGGATCGCCCGCCTCCTCGTCGAGGTTCGCGCTGCGCGCGGTCGTGGCGAGGCGCGCATCGACGGGCTCGAAGCCGGCCGGGAGCGGATCATCGACGACCACGTATTTCCGCGGCGACGGCGTGACGACGACGATCTCGCCGAGGACGAGCTCACCGCCGGGGAAGGAGGTCACGCCTTTGCCAGGCGGCGCGGCGAGCAGGGTGGCGAGCTCGGCGGGGCTCACCGGGCGCAGGGTCTTCTGCACGAAGAAGCCACGATCGAGCGGCGCCTTGGGCAGCTCCTTGCGTGCGTAACGAAGGCGCGCCTCGTAGAAGAGGCGGCCCGTTCCCTCGACGTCGAAGGCGAGGACGCTGCCGCCGGCCGAGGTGAGGCGCTCGGCGGGCAGGCTGATGCGGGCCTGGTTGACGTCGCGACCGCGGAAGGCCTGCGTCGCGATCTCGGCCTGGCCGAGGAAGACGTGCGCCAGGAAGTCGGGCGTGGCCTTCTCCTGCGCGTTGCGATACGCGTCGAGCGCGACGAGCGACCAGGCGGCCTCCTGCGTGTTGCGCCAGGATCCGCCCTTGCGATCGGCGAGCAGGCCCATGGCGAGCTTGGCCGCGATCGGGAGGTTCGGGCGCGCCGCGAGCAGGGCGCGGAGGACGAGCGCCGTCGTGCGCGTGTCGGAGTCCATGAGCACGGCGTACTTGTCGCCGAGGTTCGCCGCGGCGCGTGCGATGTTTCCATCGAGCCGGAGCGCGCCTTCGAGCTCGCTCGCGAGCTGTTCGATGCTCGCGCGATCGTGCTTGGCCATGACCATGGCGTGCAGGAGGAACGCCTGCGAGAAGAGCGGGAGCGTCTTGCGCTCCTCGAAGAGGCGCGTCGTGCGGCCCGTGTCGGGGTGGCGGTTCTCGGCGAGCACGTCGAGGATGAAGGGCGCGGTGGCGCGCAGGTACTCGTCGTATTCCGCATCGAGCGCCTCGTGGACGTGGCGCGCGGCCCCGTCGATCGCCGTCTGGGGGATGTCGACGCTCCGGCGCTTGGCCTCGCCGAGGCCCCAGAGCGCGTACGTGCTGGCCCAGAGGTTCGAGCGGTCCGAGCCCACCCACATGCCAAAGCCGCCGTCGCCGCGCTGGTGCTTCAGGATCTCGGCGACCGTGGACGCGATGATCGCGTCCGTGTTCTTCGGCAGCGGGATCTTGAAGTCCTGCGCGAGATCACGGAGCGGGAGCATCGGCACGAGCTTGCTCACGAGCTGCTCGGTGCAGCCATACGGGTAGTCGATGAGCTGCTCGACGCCGCCGCCGAGGCCCACGAGCGCGGTCGAGGCCATGCTGACGTCGAGCCCACCCGTGTCGTCGCGGATCGCCGAGAGATCCCCGAGCTTCTCGGCGATCTCCGTGGTCGTGTCGCCGTAGAGCGCGACAGCCTCGGGCGAGAGCGGAACGCGGACGTCGCGCTCGACCTCGACGGCATCCTCCAGGGGCTTTCCCGACTCGGTCGCGCGCACGACGAAGCCGATCTTCGCCTTGCCAGCCTTCGGCGCCGCGACCGGGAAGCGGACCTCAACGGGCGTGCCGGGCGCGAGGTCGATCGTGCGCTTCGTATCGCCGGAGAGCGTGAGGCCTTCGAGCTTGAGCTCGACCGTGGCCGTGGTCTTGCCGATGCCCTTCGAGCTCACGACGACGGACGCGTCGAGGGCGTCGCCGGCGCGCAAGAAACGCGGCAAGGCCGGGCGCGCCATGAGCGGGCGGCTCGCGACGACGCGGTTTTCCGCGAAGCCGAAGCGATCGTCCTCAGCCGCGGTGACGGCCATGAGGCGGTAGGTCGTGAGCGTGTCCGGGAGGCGGAATTTTACCTTGGCGCGGCCCGCGTCGTCCGTGATGATCGAGGGGACGAACGTGGCGCTCGCGCGGAAGTCACGCCGCACGGAGGTGCCGCCGCCGCCGTCGCCGCCGTCGAGGCCCTTGTCGGTGCCGAGATCGCCGTACGGTCGGAAGACGCGGGCGAGCGCGGCGCGCACCTCGAGCGAGGTGACGCGCAGGGGGCGCGGGGCGCCGAAGACGCCGATCGGATCGGGCGTCTTGTACCCGACGAGCGAGAGCACGCCCTCGTCGACCGCGTAAAACGTGACCTCGGCGCGCGCAGGTTTGCCCGCGTGATCCCGCACGACGACGTCGACCTCGACGTTCTCGCCGGGCCGCGCCTCCGTCTTGTTCGGCGTGAGCGCGATCTTGAGCCTGCGCTTCTCGGGGTTCACGAGCAGCGGCGCGTACCCCATGCGGAACGCGGGCGCGCCGACGTCGGGATCCTTCACGTTCGTCGGCGCGGGCTTGGTGCGGCCGCGGACGAGCAGGACCGAGACGAACGCATTCGGGCGCAGATCCTCGGTGACCGGGATCTCGATGGTCGGCATCGCACCGGCGAGCTTGACGCGGCGCTGCGAGAGGATGCCGGCGCGCTCGACCGTCACGAGCGCCTCGGCCGCGGTGAACGGCGATTTCACGAGGAAGCGCGCCTTGTCGCCGACCTCGTAGCTCTCCTTGTCGGCGACGAGCTCGACGACGAGCCGATCGCTGTCGCCGAAGCCGCCACCGCCCGAGCCGCCGAAGACGTAGAGCGGCTCCGCAGCGCCGACGGGATTCTTTCGGGTGTCGACCGCGGTCGCGTGGACGATGTGGTAGCCGGACGCGGCAGGCGTGAGCTTGCACGAGACGGGTCTGTCGCCGGCCGTGGTCGTGACCGTGCAGCTCTCGACGACGCGATCGACGACCTCGGCCACGGTGTGCGCGAGGCCGCCGGAGGTCGCTTGCCGCGCGACGTTCCACGTGCGCGACACGAGCTCGATCTTGATCGGGACGCCCGCGACGCGCGCGCCCTTGGGATCCACGGCGAAGACCTCGGGATTGATGGGTTTGCCCGCGTCGACGAAGAGGTCTGCGCCCGTGCGGAGCGCGACGTAAAACTCGGCCGGATGCACGAGGGCCGTGGTGCTGCCCGCGATGTACTGGCGCGAGACGTCGCTCACGTCGGCCTCGGCCGTCACGCGCTCGGGGCCGCGCTGGCCCGGGAGCGCGAGCTTTGCCTCGATCGAAGCCGTGCCCTTGGCGTCGAGCTTCGTCGTGCTGCTCTGGATCTCGCCTTCCCGCGTGGTTTCGTCGGCGGTGTCCGCGTGGAACGTCTCCTCGTCGACGGTAAAACCGTCGGTGTTCGGCGGGCGGAACTCGGCTTCACCGCGGGTCACGACGACCCGCGCATCCGCGCCGGCCATGGGCGCGCCGTAGAGGTAATCGCCGCGCGCGATCCACTTGCCCTTGTCGCCGCGCACGTAGCTCGGCTTGTCGCTCTCGACCGAGACCGCGAACTCGGCGGGCCGATACTCGGCGACCTCGAAGTCGCCGCTCACGTCAGCCCAGCCCGGATCTCCTTCCTGCACCGTGGCGCGGACCGAGTACGTGCCGAGCCGGCCGGCGCGCGGGACGACGACGTCGATCGCCGTGGTGCCGAAGGGCGAGAGCGTCTCGGTGCGCGAGGCGATCTCGTCGCCGTCGGGGCCCTCGATCTTGATCTCCACGGGCAGGCCGACGGGCGTGACGGTGCCGGGGTTGCCCTCCTTGCGGAAGATGCCCTTGATGTGGACGGTGTCGCCGGGCCGGTAGATGCCGCGATCCGTGAACACGAGGCCGAACGGCCGATCGGGGCCGGGATCGACCTGCACGTCGAAGCGCCAGCTGCTGAGCGTGTCGTTCAGATGCTTGTAGGTCCAATCATTGCCGTCCTTGACGAGGATGACGGCGCGCTCGGCGCCCGCGCTGCCGCGGGCCCAGACGTTCGGCGGCAGCGTGATGAAGCCACTGTCGTCCGAGCGGAACGGGCCGATGGGTGACTCGCCGGGCTTCTGGATCGTGACCTCGGCGCCCTTGACCGGCGCCGCCGACGAGAGGCGGCTGATCCAGAGCAGCGAGCCACGCGCGGAGAGTTTTCCGGTGACCGCGAGGTCACTGACCTTGACGACCGCGGTGTTCGTGACCGCGCGCTGGTGGTTCGAGCCGGGCCAGCCGATGTACCGAATGCCGAGCGCGAGCGCGCCGCGCGCGTCCTTGCCGCCGAGCGCCTCCTCGGTCTTCACGGCGTGCCGCGAGGGCTTGTTGAGCGGCGCGTTCGAGGCGAGCTTCGAGACCTTCGCGCCGGGCAGCTTCAAGATGTCTTCGTACGAGGGCGCGCGGCCCGCGCCGTACTCGTCGTCCTGCAAGTGGATCGCATCGTCCGGCGAGAGCGGCGCGACGACGAGCTCGAGATCGTTCGTGTTGATGGAGTCGATCGGGATCTCGCGCCGCGCCGCGGGCTCGAAGACGCTGCCGTGGAGGCCGATGTCAGCCTTGGGCCAGAGGTCGTCGAAGGCCACGTTGGCGCGGTAGTCGGCCGCGAGCTTCTGTCCGTGCTCGTCGGTGAGCCCTTTCGCGACGGTGACCTTGACGCTCTTGCCCGGCGTGAACGCGCCGTAGACCGTGACGCCGGTCGTGACGTGATCGTCGTCGAGCCACGAGGGCCAGGTGACGTCGATCTTCGGCTCGAAGCGGACGGCCTTCTTCAGCTCGGCGAGCTTGACGGGCGTCGTGAGGTAGATCCCGATGCCGCCGTCGGACGCGCATTTTCCGTGCGGCGTGTCGTGATCACACGGGAGCTCCTTCACGGCGAGCGGGCCGTACGTGCGGAACTCGAACCGCTCTTCCTTCTCGGATCGGAGGCTGCCCTCTTTGCCCGCGAGGCCCTTCACTTCGAGCACGACTTCGCTGTCGAGCGGGAGCGGCGCGCGCGGGATGACCTCGACGAGCTGCTCGTTCTGCGGATCGGGGCGCTTGACGGTGAACGCCCACTTGTCATGACGCTCGCCCGCCGTGACCTTGAGCGCCTTTTCGAGCTCGCGATCGTCGATCGGTTGGTTGAAGCGCAGCGTGAACTTCGTGTCGGGCCGCAGATCTTCGCGGCCGACTTCGGGCTCGACCGAGGTGACCTCGGGCCGCGCCGTCGTGAAGCGCAGCTCGAAAGGTTTTTCCAGGGTGGATCCATCGAGTGCCTTCGTGCCGGCCGGGACCGTGACCACGAACGCGGTGGCGCGCGGCAGGCGCTTCTCCGGCACGAACGAGAGCGCGTTCGTCCCGACCCAGGCCCATCGGCCGGGCACCGCGGGCGTGAGCGACGCCGGCGGCGCGCTCTCGTCCCCCGCGAGCTCGAGCGGCCGCATGGGGCGGTTGAAGACGAGGCTCACTTCGGGCGGGTCGATCGTGTCCCCGCGCGGCGTTCCGAACACGACGGCGAAGGCTCCCCGCGTGTCGACCGTGGCCGCGCCGTCGGCGGCGCCGGGCACGAGGGTGCCGCGAGGCGCGACCTCGGGTGGGCGGTTTCCCTGCAGGCACGCCATGCCGAGGGCCATCGCGGTGACCGCGAGGAATGCGTTGCGGGGACCTGGAAACATGGCTCGCGCCGTCATGGCGCGGCTCCTTCTCGCGGGCCCGCCTCGGCCGCAAGGCCGATGAGCGGGATCGCGTGGAAACGCTGAACCTCCCGAGGGATCCCCCCGAGCCGCGAGGCGCGCCCCCCGGTCCCCAGCTGCCCAGGGCGTTCGAGTCCTGCTCGACGTCGGATCCCGACGAGGTCGGGAATCATGGGCCCAAGCTTCTGTTATAAGGGCGCCGTCGCCGGGAAACCCGGCGCATGACGAAGGCTTTTGCCGTGATCGAAATCGTCGACCTTTACAAATACTACGGGGAGAGGAGAGCGGTCGGACCGCTCTCGTTCTCCATCGAAGCCGGCGAGATCGTGGGCTTGCTCGGGCTCAACGGCGCCGGAAAGACCACCACGCTCCGCATCCTCGCTTGTGATCTGCTCCCCTCGTCGGGCTCCGTCCGCGTGAACGGGCTCGACGTCGTGGAGAGCCCACACGAGGTGCGATCGCTGATCGGCTACCTGCCGGACACACCTCCGCTCTACGGCGAGATGACGGTCCGCGCCTACCTGCACTTCGCCGCGCGGCTGCGAGGCCTGTCGAAGGCGTCCGCGGACAAACGCGTGCCCGAGGTGCTCGAGGCGACGGCGCTCGCCGAAGTGCAAGACCAGCTCATCGCGTCCCTGTCGCACGGCTACAAGCAACGTGTCGGCATCGCCCAGGCCATCGTGCACGGGCCGAAGCTGCTCGTGCTGGACGAGCCCATCAGTGGCCTCGACCCTGTGCAGATCGTGGAGATGCGTGAGCTGCTCCGCAGCCTCAAGGGCGAGCACACGATCCTTTTGTCCTCCCACATTCTCTCCGAGATCAGCGAGACGTGTGATCGCCTCCTCGTGATCCGCGACGGCCAGATCGCCGCGACGGGCACCGAGGCCGAGCTCAGCGCGAAGCTGCTCAAGAACCAGCGCATCGACGTGACGGTGCGCGGAGACGAGGAGAAGGCCAAGGAAGCCGTGAGCGGCGTGCCGGGCGTGGTGTCGGTCGAGGCGATCGACGCGACGGAGGGCGGCGAGGGCGTGAGCGCGCTCAGGATCGAGTCCGAGGGCGACGCGCGCGAGGCGGTGTGCCACGCGATCGTGACGGCCGGGATCGGGCTCCTCGAGGTGCGTCGCGGCGAGCGGGAGCTCGAGAGCGTGTTCCTGGAGCTCGCGGGCGCAGAGACGACGGACGGCGGCTCCGGGGCCGCGCCGAAGAAGAAGCGGGCCGGCAAGAGGGGCGCGAAGAAGGCGCGCACCATGGCCGGCGAGGGTGATGCCGGGGCGAAGGACGCCGCGGCGGAAAAAGAGGACGGGAGCGGGACATGAGAAATGCTCTGCTCGTCGCAGGGAGAGAGATCGGCTCGTACGGGCGATCCCTGCTCGGCTGGGCCATCGGGGCCGCGGCGCTGCTCGTCGAGGGCGTGTGGTTCAGCGCGAACGGCCTGTCCGGATCGCGCATGTCGGCCGACGTGTTGCGCGAGTTCTTCAACGGCGCGAGCGGCGTCACGATGATCGTGGCGGTGCTCATGTCGATCCCGCTGCTCGCGGGGGAACGGGAGCGCGGGACGCTCGTCTTGCTCAACACGGCGCCGATCCGGGACGTCGAGATCATCGTGGGCAAGTACCTCGCGGCGCTCGCGATGGTCGCGCTCATCACGCTGGTCAGCGTCTACATGCCGCTGCTCATCTTCGTGAACGGCAAGGTGAGCCTCGGGCACGTGGCCGTGGGCTACACGGGCATCGTGCTGCTCGGCTCGGCCGCGCTGGCGATCGGGATGTTCACGTCGGCCGTGAGCCGGAGCCAGGTGATGGCGGCAATCCTCGGCGGGCTCTTGCTCGCGGTGATGGTGACGCTCTGGCTCGTCGCGAAGGTGACCGAGCCGCCGGTGAACGGCGTGCTCTCCGGGATGGCGCTGCACCACCAGCGGCAGTTCCCCTTCATGACCGGCGTGCTGAAGCTCGAGAACGTGGTCTATTACGTGGCCGTCACGTACTTCTTCCTGCTCGCGGCCACCAAGACACTGGAGGCGCGGCGATGGCGCTGAAACCGAAAGAGGCGGCTCCGGCCGCCGAGAAGGCGCCCGAAGGCAAGGACGACAAGGGCGCAAAGGCCCCTGCCCCGCCGAGCTACGCGCCCTTCCTCGCGCCCGCGTTCGTGGGCTCGCTCGTGCTCGTCTTCATCGGCGAGCGGCTGCTCGGCAACGTCGAGACCTGGCGGCTCGTGATCTCCGCGCTCGGCGTGCTTGGCGCGGTGGTCGCGACGGCGCTCCGGTTCCTGCACGCGTCGGCCGAGAAGGATCCGGAGCGACGGAAGATCGAGCGCGCACTCTCGCTCTTCGCGGCGCTCGGGCTCGTGGCCCTCGTGATCTATTTCGCGGGGAACACCGAGTTTGGAAGGCGCACGCTCGGCATCCTCGACGCGGCGCCCGACAAACGCGCGCGGTTCGACGGGGCGAGCACGGTCGCCTGGGTCGTGTTGATCCTCGTGTCGGTCGTGCCGCTCGTGTTCGGCGAGATCGCACTCGCGCCCATGCGGCGCGCGCCCCGCGTCGAGGGACGTCGCGTGCGCGCGGCGACCGTCGCGGGCCTCTCGCTCGCGCTCGCGGTGGCCTACGCGGCACTCTTCACGTACGCGGCCGGCGAGCTCGACGCGAAGGTCGACTTCTCGTACTTCCGCACGGCGAAGGCGAGCGAGTCGACGAAGAAGATCGTGACGAGCGCGCCGGACACCGTCGAGGTGCGCGCGTTCTTCCCGCCCATGAACGACGTCGGCATGGAGGTCGAGGGCTACCTCGCGGACATCGCGAAGAGCGCGCCGAACTTCAAGTACGGCTTCTACGACCGGCTGCTCCACCCGCAGCTCGCGAAGGACAACAAGGTCACGCAGGACGCGGTGATCGTGATCCTGCGCGGGCCGACGCGCGAGACGCTCACGCTCGACAAAGAGCTGAACAAGGCGGCGGCAAAGCTGAAGACGCTCGACGCCGACTTCCAGAAGGCCCTCCTCAAGGCGATGAAGGAGCAGCGCACGGCCTACTTCACGGTCGGGCACGGCGAGCTCAACGAGGGCGCGGGCGCGGCGGCCGCCGAGGGCAGGACCTCGAAGATCCTGCGTCGCTTGCTGGAGAGCCAGAACTACGTGGTGAAGGACCTCGGCATGCCGCAGGGCCTCGCGAACGCGGTGCCCGACGACGCGTCGCTCGTCGTGGTGCTCGGCCCGTCGCAGGCATTCTTGCCCGAGGAGATCACCTCGCTCGAGAAGTACGCGGCGCGCGGCGGCAAGCTGCTCCTCGCGCTGGATCCGGAGACGAAGGGAGATCTCGCGCCGCTCGCAGCGCTCGCGGATCTCGCGTTCGATCCGACGGTGCTCGCCACGACAGACCAGCTCTTCGTGCCGCGGCGGCGCAACGCCTCGGACAAGGCGAACCTCGTCTCGAACCGCTTCTCGTCGCACGCCTCGGTCTCGACCTTGAGCCGCGTCTCGCAGCGCGCAGTCGTGCTCGTGCCCGTGGCCGGATCGCTCGACAAGAAGGCCGGATCCGAGCCGAAGGTGGACTTCGTCCTTCGCTCGTCGGGCTCCGCGTTCGCCGACAAGAACGGAAACTACGAGCTCGACGGCGACGAGAAGAAAGCGACGTTCAACCTCGCCGCAGCGGTGACGAAGCCGCTCGGCGAAGGCGTGGACAAGGCAAAAGTAAAAGGTCCGCAGGAGATGCGCGCCTTCGTGCTCGCGGACGCGGACGCACTGAGCGACCTCGCACTCGGGGTGGCCGAGACGAACCAGCTCTTCGCGGTGGACGCGGTGCGCTGGCTCGGCGGCGACGAGAGCTTCAGCGGGGAGATCGTGACGCCCGAGGACGTGCGAATCGAGCACACGAAGCAGAAGGACGTGTTCTGGTTCTACGGGACGATCATCGGGGCTCCAGCGCTCCTCTTCGGCGTAGGGCTCCTCGTGACGCGGCGGGCGCGCCGCACGGCCGGGAGGAAGGCATGAACGTAGGACGCGGCCTCTTCGTCCACGTAGGGCTCTTCGTGCTGGCATCGGCCAGCGCGGTGGCCGTGTGGACCCGCGACGAGCAGCCGAAAGCGCTCGTGCAAACCGAAGCGACGGTATGGCCCGGGCGTCCGGCCGACGTCGCAAGGGTCGTCTTCGAAGGCAAGAACCGCAAGGTCTCGCTCGAAACGAAATCCGACAAGCTCGGCGCATACTACGTCGGCACGCTGGAGCGCGAGGCGACGCCTCCGCCCGTGAACCCCGACGCAGGCGCGCCACCGCCCGCGCCCGGCGCCAAGTCGAAGACCGAGTTCGTCGGCGTGGGCGTGGCACAGAAGCTCGTCGAGTCGCTCGCGCCGCTGAAGGCGCTCCGCGCACTCGGGCGCATCCCGGAGGATCGCGCGGCCGAGTTCGGGCTCGCCGAGCCCGAAGGCACGCTCACGGTCACGATCAGCGGCGCCGAGCGCAAGCTCGTGCTGGGCGGGACAACGCCCGGCGGCGGCGATCGGTACGTGCGCGAGCCGCAGACGGGCGAGACATACGTGATCGACGGCAGCGCCGTGCGAGATCTCGACACAGCAGAGTCGCGGCTCGTGGAGCGTGAGCTTCACGGGTGGAAAGAAGCCGAGGTCTCGACAGCAGAGCTCAGCGCCGGCGGGAAGAAGCGACAAATCGTGCGCGGCGGGCCCGAGGGCAAGCGGTTCTGGGCCGATCCAGCCGCGGCCGATCAGAAGGACGAGACAGCGGCAAACTTCATGGGGAAGCTCGATCGGCTGCGGCCGACGGACTACGTGATGAGCGAGCCCGCAGGCAAGCAAGACGTGCTCCGCGTGGAGTACGCCGCAGGCGCATCGCTCGGCTTCCTCGAGCTCGTCCGCGTTCCAGCCGCAGATCCCGCAGGCAAACCGGACTATTTCGTGCGCACCGAGCGCACGCGCCTCTACGCGAAGGTCCCCGCGCAGACGGCAGAGCAGGTCGAGCAAGACCTCGGATCCATCCTCAAGTAATTGTCACTGGCAGCGTAGCGCCGGGGTTTCACCCCGGGCCCGACCAGGGGTTGTCCACCCCTGGACCCGGACCAGGGCAAGCCCTGGACCTCAGGTGCATCGACCGCGATGCGGTCGATGCAGAGGTCCATGCATGTTACGAGCGAGGATGCGCCCGCCGGTACACGGTGCGGACGTGATCGTCCGTGAGGTGCGTGTAGATCTCCGTCGTCGTGATGTCCGCATGCCCGAGCAGGGCCTGCACGCTGCGGAGATCCGCGCCTCCTTCGAGCAGGTGCGTCGCGAACGAATGGCGCAGCTTGTGCGGCGAGCTCGGCTTGGTCACGCCGACGCCACGCGCATACGCGCCGAGCAGCTTCCACACGCCTTGCCGCGTCAACGGTTTGCCCCGGGGCGACAGGAACAGCGCAGGCGTCATCGCGGCGCGCGGATGATCCTTTCGAACCGCCAGATACGCATCGAGCGCATCGAGCGCAGGTTCCCCGAGCGGCACGATCCGCCGCTTGCTGCCCTTGCCAAACGCGAACACCACACCTTGCTTGCGATCCACGTCCGCGATCTTGAGCCCCACGACCTCGCTCACGCGGAGCCCCGCCGCATACATCACGTGCAGCATCGCGCGGTCACGCAGCCCCCGGAACGACGCTCGGTCGGGCGCCTCCAAAATCCGCTCGATCTCCTCCACGGAGAGCACCTTCGGCAGCTTGCGGCTCGTCCGGGGCCGCTCCACGAGCGCCGCCGGATCGGCCGAAATCGCCCGCTCCCGCAGCAGGAACTTGGAAAAACCTCGCACCGCCGAGAGATGCCGCGTCGCCGAGCGCGCGCCGAGCCCCTGTCTGCCGAGCTCGACGAGGTACGTCGAGACAACCGTCGCGTCGAGCTCCCCCGGCGCCGTGATCCCGCTCCGTTCGCAAAGCGCGCAGAGTTTTCCGAGGTCCCGGGCATACGCCTCCAGCGTGCGCGGCGACAGCGCCCGCTCGACCCGCAGGTGATCCAGGTACGCGTCCACCCAGGCGTGTAGGTCCACGCGCCGAGCCTACCGCTGCTCTCGGCCCCGCCGAAGAAATGCGCAAAGCGCAAGGGAGGTGGCGCGGACGAAACTTGGTACATGGGGCGGACGCACGAGCGAGGCAAGAGGCCCTTCCGTGCTCCTTCGAGCGCTTCACCTGCGGCCAGACGCTTTATGGGGTATGAGTGTTCGCCGTGGTCGATCCCCGATACGACGATTGGGGGCTCCGCTCCGCCGGCGGAGCGATGCCGCCCAGCACCCAGTTCGAGGTCATCGAACCCAAAGGGGGCGAGACCCCCGTGGTCGTCGAGGTCCCCCACGCGGGCCTGTCCCTCGACGCCGAAACCCTGTCGTTCACCGTCGCGCCCGCGCGCAGCATCGCCCGCGACGCCGACCTGCACGTCGACGCCCTCTTCGAGGACGCACCCGTCGAAGGCGCCACGCTGCTCTACGCCCGGGCGAGCCGCTACGTCGTCGACCTGAACCGCGGCGAGCAAGACGTCGACCACGACGCCGTCGACGGCGGAGGTCGAGCGCCCTGGCCACGCGGTCTCATCTGGCGCCTCACCACGGACGGCGAGCCCATCCTGTCGCGCAGGCTGCCCCGGGCCGAGCTCGAGCGCCGCCTCGACCTCGTCTACCGCCCCTACCACCGCGTCCTCGAACAACTCCTCGCCCGCAAGCGCGCCCGGTTTGGCTTTGCCATCCTGCTCTGCGCCCACTCGATGCCGAGCCAGGCCCGGCGCGGCCATGAACCCGCCGGGATCGCCCGGGCCGACATCGTCCCCGGCACCCGCGGGCGGACAACCGCCTCCGCCGCAGTGATCGACATGGTGGATCGACACGCGCGGTCTTGCGGCTACACAGTGCGCCACGACGACCCCTATCGCGGTGGATTCTCGACGGGCCACTACGGGACCCCGGCGACCGGCATCCACGCCATCCAGGTCGAGATCTCTCGACGGCTCTACATGGACGAATCGACGTTACGGACGGATCCACAGGGCTTCCAGAGTGTGCGAGAATTCGCCCGCACCCTTGTCGCCCGCCTCGCCTTCGCCGAAAACCCCACGACGCTCGACGCCCTCCGGGGGTATGCTCCGGGCGGTACCTGATCGACCGCGGGCGATCCAGATGGCCTCTCCAGCGCAGAACATGGACAGCCCGGCCTCGTCGAGGACGGCAACCGCCGGGACGGCGAGCAGCGAGCCGCCGCCATCGGCACGCCGCAGCGACCCCGCCGCCACGATGGCCCCAAAGGCGCTCGCCGAAGCCGAGCCCGCCGAGGCGCCCGCAAGCGCCCCCCGCTCGAAGCCGCGCGAGCTCGCCCTCGTGGCAGATGGCGCAGCAGCCGCAGCGGAGGGCGTGGAAGCCGCCTCCGACGGCGTCGCCGTGAGCGGGGTTTCCCGCAAGGTCGTTTCTCCCGCCGAGGCCACGCCCTTCCCGGCGACCTCGGCAACGACGTCGTCTCCACCCCCCTCGCTCGCACCGCGCAGCGAGGAGCGCCCGCGCGAGACGCCGGTCAAGCCGCTGCTCGCGTCCGAGGCGCTCATGGAGGACCTCGCGCCGATCGAGCCCTCGCGGCAGGCCGCGCGGGCCTGGTGCGCCGCCGTGGGCCTCGGCTTCGCGGGGCTCGGCGCGCTTCCACTCGTGGGGGTGCGTCCCGGCGGTACGGTCGCCGCGCTCCCGTGTTTCCTGCTCGGTAGCGTCACGCTCGCAGCCGCGCTCACCCGCGTGAGTTACCGCCATCGCGGCGTGGCCATGCTCGTGCTCGGCATGCTCACGGCCCTCGTGGGCTTCGGCGGCTCCGGGCCGGCCGCGGGCATCGCCGCGAACGCGCCTCTCCTCGGCTTCGCGCGCCTGCTCGCGGCGACGACCTTGCCCGCCGCGCTGCTCTTCCGCGCCCGCTACCGCGCGTACGCCGGGGCTCGATGGCTGCTCGCCGGCGCGTTCCTCTGTGCCCTGCCCTTCGTGATCCTCACGGTGCTCCGCCTGGCCGCGCTCTCGCCGGAGCTCGCGACGGCCGGCTCGTTCGTCGCGATCGTGGTGGTCGCCGCGGCGCTCGTGGGCTTCATGGGCTCAGAGACGACGGGTGCGGGCACCTACGTGGGCCTCGGCGTGCTCTGCGGCCTCGGCGCGGAGCTCGCGCTGTCGGACCTGAGCCGGCCCGGCGCATTCGCGACGTGGCAAAACGCGACGAGCACGACCCTGGCCGCCGTAGCGTTCGGAGCCGCCACGGGGCTCTCCGCCTTGGGCCTCTTCCAGATCCTGGCGTGGCGGCTGTCCGATGACGCGCGGCGGATCGATCTGCACGCGGCGACGCCGGAAAAACCGCGCCGAAAACCAGCGCCGCCCACGACGTCGGACTGGTCTTCGTCGGACTGAGAGCTCGGAGCGGGGCGTCGCCCCGCACCCCAGCAGGGGGCTGTCCGCCCCCTGCACCCCGGACCAGGCACGGCCTGGACCGAGGGCCTAGAAACCGCGCGATGCGCGGTTTCTAGGACGGGCCCGGGGCAAGACCACGAGCGGCGTTGCCAGCCGAGGCGGCAGCGCTGCCTCAGCCTCGGGCAGACACGTCGGCGCTGCGGTTTTGACTGGCAAGGTCATCGCTGGTCTTGCCTCGGCCTGTTCGATGAACTGCGCATCGCGCAGTTCATCGACCCCGGGTCCAGCGCTTGCGCTGGTCCGGGTCCAGGGGTGGACAACCCCTGGTCGGGGTCCGGGGTGAAACCCCGGCGCTACGCTGCAGCGCACCGTCAGCGCGTCAAAAGCGGCCAAACCCACCCGCTCGACGGTGCCTGCCCTGTCGTCGCCTTCTTCGCGACGTCGCCGAGCATCCCCAGCAGAAACCGCGCGAATGACGTGTCGACCGGCATCGTGAAGGCGACGTCGTTCTCGCGCTGCGCCACCTGGATCTGCGGCACCGGGCCCATCAGCCCGAGTGACGACAAAAGCCCCATGAAGCCCGTGAGCTTCTGCAGATCGGCAAGATTCGTCGTCCCGGCCGCTGCAGACGCCGCGTCCGCGTACGTCAGCGACCCGGCGAGGTTCATGCCTGGCGGTTGGAAATTGCCGATCGTCCGCACCTTTTGCAGCCCCGTCAGGAACGGCATCTTCTGCGTCGCGGCCTCGACCGTCCCCTGCCCGCTGATGTCCCCCGCGAGCGCGAACGCCGCGTTGGGCGTGTTCAGGAGCTCGATCATCCACGGCGGCACGTCGCGCTTGATCTCCGTGGTCCGCAGCCGATCGAGCGCGCGGCGCATGCCCGTCTCGTTGCCCGTGAGTGCCGTGTGCGGCGTGAGCAACACGAAGCCCACGTTCCCTGCGGTGTACAGGTCCATGTCCGCGTACCGCGAGCGCACGAGGGGCAGGCCTGAGCTCACCTTCGTGCGCGCCTCGGCTGCGCGGTGGATCGAGGCGACGTCGAAGTTGCCCTGGACCACGGCGCAGAAATCGGCGCCCTGCATGGCGTAGATCCCGCCGTAGAGCCGCGTCACGTCGCGCGATGCGACGAAGTTCGACTCGGGTCCGAGCGGCAAGACCGCCGTGATGATCGAACCGACGTCCGGGCCCAGGCTCGACTGGAACATCGCCGCTGCGTCGAGGTAGCCGAGCATCACGGGGTTACTCGGCAAGAGCGCGACGGGATCCCGATCGATCACTGCCGGATCGACCTGCCGACCGCCGACGAGGACGACGTTCTCGTTTCCGCCCCCGCAGCCGGAGGGACCGAGGGCGAGGAGTGTGGCGGAGAGGGTGAAAGCAAAGAAGCGCGCCGGGCGGGCGCGACGAGCCGCAAAGGTCATGACGTTCGACGACGATCCTCCGCCTCGGGCGTTCGGTACGTGGGCCGCTCGAGCGGGAAAGAGCCCACGATCTTGAGCATCTTCGCCTCTCGCTTGATCCCCTCGAGGGCGGCGACGAGGTTCCTGTCGGTCACGTGGCCGAAGACCTCGACGTAAAACACGTACTCCCAGCCCTCGCCCGGCACGGGCCGCGACTGGATGCGGCGCAGGTTGCAGCTCCGCTCCTTGAAGTGCTGGAGGATCTCGTGCAGCGCGCCCGGCTTGTCGTGCACGCCGAACAGGAGCGCGGTCGCGTCGGAGCCCGAGCGCGGCGCCGGCAGGCGCGAGACCACGCCGTACCGCATGCGCACCTCGCCTTGATCGCCGATGTTCTCCCGCGCCACGCGCACGGGCGTGTCTGGAGCGAGCGCCCCGCGCGGGACGATCGCGGCGCTGCCGTGGTTCTCCGCGGCGAGCTCGAGCGCGACGAACGGCGAGCGCACGTCGGAGACCGCCGTCCGCGGGTGGTTCGACTCGAGGTACCGGACCGTGGCCCCGTGATCTTGCGGCGTGACGTGGATCTTCTCGACGTCGCTCGGGTTGCCCGTGGCGTTCGCGAGGACGAGGACTTGCGAGAGCTCGTGCTCGCCGACGAGCTTCAGGTCCGCGGCGGCGATGCCCTGGATGGTCGGGAAGATCGGACCGTCCTCGAGCGACTCGTAGGGCACGACCGCGAACTCGGCGCGCTCGCGGGCGACCTCGTCGAGGGCGCCGAGGACGGTCTCGCCGCGGACGAGCTCGGCGCTTGGGCCGAACTGCTCGCGCGCGGCCATCCAGCCGAAGCCCCCTTCCGAGCCGAGGAACACGACACGCGGCGCCACCTCGAAGACGCGGCAGGCGGCGTCGATGGCGGCGAAGGCCGTCCGGACAGCACTTTGCGGAAGCGGCGGCTCGGCCGCTCGTTCGAGAGCGAGCAAGTGTTGCCCGTCTGCGATGGGCGCAAAACGAGCAGTCCCGCTGCGCAGCTTGATGATGTCCTGGGCGACACGCGCGCGCCGCTCCAGCTGGCGGAGCATCTGGTGATCGATCTCCGCGAGCTGCGCACGAAGCTCATCGAGCCGCTTTCTCTCGTCCATACCCCGACAACCTAGCATTCCTCGGACCGACGCGGGGCGGCCTTACCGTACACGCTTCAGGGCTCCGCTCCCGAAAGGAGCTCTGCACCCGAGCCACGCGCGTCGGGACGAGAGGCCCGCCCGCGTGGGGATCGCGCCGGATCAGGACGTGGCTGCGGAGGACGTCGAGGACGTGCTCGACGAGCTCTCCGAGGACGAGGTCGACGAGGAGGAGCTGCTCTCGGAGCTACTGCTGCTCTCGGACTTGGACGACGACTTGTTGCTGGACGAGCTGTAGAGGTCGGCGTACCAGCCGCTTCCCTTCAGGATGAAGCCCGTGCCACGGGAAATCTGCCGTCGGGCGGTTTCCTTGTGGCAGCTTGGGCACTCCTTGAGGGGATCTTCACGAATCGACTGCTCGGTTTCCCACTCGTGAGCGCAGGACATGCAGGCGTACTCGTAGGTAGGCATAAAGAATACCTCGCGGAATTTCGCCGTGCAGGTACGGCTTCGTTGGACGCCTGTCAAGGCGCCGGGCGACTGCCAGCCATTCTGGCCACCCAGGCGCCTGGTGGCTAGCCCTTTCGTCTCCACTGCGGACGTCTGACGCCCCGAACATCTGAACACCTTGCCGCGCCCCCCCGGCGGGTGTAACCCTAGCCCTGCGCGATGCGTGGCGGTACGTGGCATTATGTGACGCCATGTGACCGTCCCATCGCCGGTGACGTCGGATGCGTATTCGGAAGCTCGAGATTGCCGGCTTCAAGTCGTTCGTCGACCGGACGGTGGTCCATTTCGACGTCGACGTCGTGGGCATCGTCGGCCCGAACGGCTGCGGCAAGTCGAACATCGTCGACGCCATCCGCTGGTGCATGGGCGAGCAGAGCGCCAAGCACCTGCGCGGCCGGAGCATGGCCGACGTCATCTTCAACGGGTCGGAGTCGCGCGGGCCGCACGGCATGGCCGAGGTCACGCTCACCTTCGACAACACCGACCCCGAGCTCGCCCAGCAGCTCCCGCTCGAATACAAGGACTACGCCGAGATCGCCGTCACCCGCAGGCTCTACCGCGACGGGACGAGCGAGTACCTGATCAACAAGACCCAGGTCCGCCTGAAGGACATCACGGACCTCTTCCTCGGCACGGGCGTCGGCACGAAGGCGTACTCGATCATCGAGCAGGGCAAGATCGGCCTCATCGTGTCGGCCCGAGCCGAGGATCGGCGCATGCTGATCGAGGAGGCCGCGGGCATCACGAAGTACAAGGCCCGGAAGAAGCAGGCCGAGCAGAAGATGGAGCAGACGCGGCAGAACCTGCTGCGCATCGGCGACATCGTCTCGGAGATCTCGCGCAGCCTCTCGTCGCTCAAGCGCCAGGCCGCGAAGGCGGAGCGCTACATCGCCTACCGCAAGGAGCTCGAGGACCTCATGCTGCACGAGGCCTCGCACAAGCTGCTCGAGATCATCGTGCTCAGGCAGCGCGAGACGATCGCGCGGGCCGAGTACGCCGAGAAGGTCCTCGCCTCCCGCACGGCGCTCGCCGCGCGCGACGCCGAGCTCGAAGTGCAGAGGCTCGCCGCGCACCAGACCGAGGAGCAGGCCGAGAAGGCGCAAAACGCGGCGTTCTCCGCCGACAACGACGTGCGCACGTTCCAGGCCGAGCTCACTCGCGCCAAGGATCGGTTCAAGCACCTCGAAGAGCGCAGGGCCGCGGCGACGGTCGAGCAGCAGGACCTGGAGAAGACGATCGCGGATCTGCGGGTCGAGCGCGCAGAGCTCGAGAAGCAGCTCGAGAACGTGGCGTCCGAGGAGCAGCGCGAGAACCGCGAGGCGCTCGAAGAGCACGAGCGGCTCGAAGAGGTGCGCGCGGGCGAAAAAGAGGCCGAGCAGGAGGCCTCGCGGCTGCGCAAGCAGGCGGCGGACGCGGCGGCGAAGGTCGCGGCGGCCGAGGCGATGCTGACGGGCTACGAGCGGCGCTTCTCGGACATGATGGTGCGCCGCGAGAAGCTCGACGACGAGCACGGGCGGCTCGTCTACGAGCTGGAAGAGCTCGAAAAGAAGCGCGAGGTGCTGGCAGCGCAGGTCGCGGAGCTGGCGGCGCAGAAGAAGACGTCGATCGAGCAGCGGGCCACGCTCGAGAACGAAGCGAAGACGCTGCGGGAGCAGGCGGTCGCGAGCGATCGCAAGGTCGAGCAGGCGAAGAACGAGCACAACCAGAAGCGCAGCCGTCTGCGCGCGCTCGAAGAGATCCACGCGCGGCTCGAAGGCGTGGGCGCCGGGCCGAAGAGCCTGCTCAAGACGAAGGATCCGTCGATCGTGGGCCTCGTGGCCGATCGGATCGAGGCGCCTTCCGAGCTGCTCCCCGCCTTCGCGGCGCTGCTCGGCGACAAGCTGCAAGCGATCGTCGTGACGAACACGGAGCGCGCGTCGGCGCTGCTCGGCGATCTCGCGGCGAAGAAGCAAGGGCGCGCGACGCTCGTGCCGGCGCGGCCGCGGTACGTGGCAGGCGGGCCGACGTCGCTCCCGTCGGGCGAAGACGTGGTGGGTCCGCTGTTCGAGCGGCTGCGGTTCTCCGCGGAGGACGAGCCGCTCGTGCGAGCGCTCGTGGGCGACGCGGTCGTCGTGCGCACGGCGGAGGCGGCGATCCGGCTGGCGACGTCGGGAGCGACGGTGACGCTCGTCTCGCTCGACGGGACGGTGGTTCGTCCGGATGGAACCGTGAGCGGCGGCGCGGGCGACGCGGTGGCGGCGGGGATGCTGGAGCAGAAGCGGGAGATCCGCGAGCTGCACGACGTCGTGGCGAAGCTCGGCGATCAGGTGACAGCGCTGCTCGAAGCGCAGACGGCCGAGCGGCAGCGGATCGCGGAGCTCACGGCGGCCGTGGACAAGGCGCGGAGCGAGGCACACACGAGCGAGATCGCGCTCGTGACGGCCGAGAAGGATCTACGTCGCGCGGAGGAGCAGCTCGCGGCGTCGCAGAAGCGGCGCAGCGCGGTCCAGCGGGATCTCGAAGAGATCATGGGCGCGCTGGAGAACGCAGGCGGCGAGCAGGAAGAGGCGCGCGAAAAACTCGAAGAAGGTCGGCGGCTGCGCGAGGAGGTCGGCGGGAGGCTCGCGACGAGCGAGGAGCTCGCGGCCGAGTGGAAGGAACGCGTGATCGCGCAGCAATCGGTGGTGACCGAGCGCAAGGTGCGCCTCGCGCGCGTGCGCGAGCGGGCGACGGCGGCGCGCGCGACGGTGGAGCGTTTGGCGCGGTCGTGCGACGAGCTCAGCGGGCGGATCGCGCGGCTCGACGGGGAGCGGACGGACTGCGCGGAGGGCGCAGGCGTCGCGGCGGCAACGATGATGCTGTCGCGGGAGAAGCTCGACGACGCGGTGCAACGGGCGCAGAAGGCGCACGCGTCGCTCGAAGATGCGCGGCGCAGGCTCGACGAGGCGCGGCAGATCCTGGCAGCGAAGGAGGCCGATCTGAAGGGCCTCCGGCAGGACCTCACGGACGCCACGGAAAAACTCCGGCAGCACGAGATGGCGCTCGCGCGGCTCGACATCGAGGAGAACCACCTCATCGATGGCGTGCGCGAAAAGTTCCGTGGCCTCTATCTGCCGACGGTCGTGGGCGACTACCACAAGCGCGCGCCGGTCGATCAGCAGCACCGGGCGCGCATCCAGGAGCTCGGCGAGCTGCTCGATCGCATGGGTCCGGTAAACCTCGACGCGATGCGCGAGTACGCCGAGGCCGAGGAGCGGCACAAGTACTACGCGCAGCAGAAGGACGATCTCGAGAGCGCACTCTCCGATCTGGAGAAGGCGATCGCGCAGATGAACCGCGAGTGCAAGAAGCTCTTCAAGACAACGTACGACGCGATCAACGCGCGCTTCAAGGCACTCTTCCCCAAGATGTTCCGCGGCGGCGCGGCGGAGCTACGGCTCACGAACCCCGAGGACATGCTGGAGACGGGCATCGAGATCCTCGCGCAGCCGCCAGGCAAGAAGCTCGGCAACATCGAGCTCATGAGCGGCGGCGAGAAAGCGCTCACCGCGGTGAGCCTCATCTTCGCCATCTTCCAGTTCAAGCCCTCGCCGTTCTGCGTACTCGACGAGGTCGACGCGCCGCTCGACGAGGCGAACGTCGCTCGTTACAACGAGGCGATCCGCTCGATGACGGCGCACTCGCAGTTCATCCTGATCACGCACATCAAGCGCACGATGCAGTCCGTGGACGTGCTCTACGGCGTGACGATGCAGGAGCCAGGCGTGTCGCGCATCGTGAGCGTCAAGGTCAACGAGAACGCGAAGTCCTCGAAGGACAACCCCGCCGAGGCGGTGGCGGTGGCGTAGCCGCTGCGCCGGGGCTCTGCCCCGGGCCCCGCGGGGGCTGTTCGCCCCTCGACCCGAACCAGGGCAAGCCCTGGACTCGGGTTGGAAGAACTGCGCGATGCGCAGTTCTTCCACAGGCCGGTGGCAAGACCAGGGACAGCGTTGCCAGTCACGGCGGTCTTGGTTGGCAGGGTCGTCGCTGGTCTTGCCTCGGCCTGTTCGATGAACTGCGCATCGCGCAGTTCATCGACCCTGGGTCCAGCGCTTGCGCTGGTCCGGGTGCAGGGGCGGATAGCCCCTGCTGGGGCCTGGGGCAACGCCCCAGCGCAACGGCCCCAAGAAGAGACTCAGGTCCCGGCGCGGAAGTGCACGACATCGCCGTCCTTGACGATGTAGTCCTTCCCTTCGAGCCGCATCTTGCCCTGGGCCTTCAGCGCGGCCTCGGTGCGAGCGATCTCCAGGTCCTCGGGCCGGTAGATCTCCGCGCGGATGAAGCCTCGTTCGAGATCTGAGTGCACCTTGCCTGCGGCGCGCTTCGCGTTCGTGCCGCGACGGATCGGCCAGGCGCGGCATTCGTCGGGGCCCGCGGTCAGGAAGCTGATGTAGTCGAGCAGGCGGTAGGCCTCGCGCACGAAGACGTTGCGCGCGGGCTCGCCGAGGCCGAGTCCTTCGAGGAAATCTTTCTGCTCCTCGGCTGGCAAGGCCGCGATTTCCGCCTCGATCGAGCCGCAGAGGGCCATCTTCACCCACTGCTTGCCGTGCTTCGTCTCGCGAAGGTGCGCGCGGGCCGGGTCGTTCCATGCCTCCTCGGAGAGGTTGTAGAGCGTGATGAGCGGCTGCATCGAGAGCAGCTGGATCCCCGGGCCGAGCGCGCGCAGCTCCTCCTCGGAGAGGTCCAGCGTGCGTAGCGGCTCGCTCTTCTCGAGGTGCTCGATCATCTTCGTGTTCACCTCGACCTCGGGGCCCTTCTTCGACTCTTTTTTGAAGCGCTCCTTGCGCTTCTCCAGCGTGCCGAGGTCGAGCAGGAGCAGCTCCTCGTCGAACGCCTTCTCGTCGCGCGGCGGGTCGGACGGCGCTGTGAGCGAGGGGTTTTCGAAACCTCGCACCACGTGCACGATCACGTCGGCATTGCGCATGCCCTGCAAGACGGCGGGCGGGAAGGCGCCGCCCGAGCGGGTGCCGCTGCCGACGTCGACGAACGTGATCTCTGCGAAGGTCGTCTTCTTCGGGCTGAAGATCGAGGCGAGGAAGTCGACGCGCGCGTCGGGCACCTTGATGTTGCCGTAGGCGATCTCGCGATCCGCCTTGCCGCCAGGCGCGAGCGCCCGAAACACCGTCGTCTTGCCTGAACCTGGGTAACCGCAGATTCCTACGTGCATCCTCGCCCCTCTTTCCGAAGTCCCCTGCTTCGAGCCGCGCGACGATACCACGCTTGCGGTAGGCTCCCGGCCATGTCCGACCGACCCCGCCTCCCCGCCGACGAGCTCGTCCACGCCACCACCGTCCTGCATGCCGAATCGCGCCCCGTCCGCTTCCAGGACGTCGACGCCGCCGGGATCATCTACTTCGCCCGCGTCCTCGAGTACTTCCACGACGCGTTCCTGAGCCTTCTCCGACGCGCGGGCATCGACCTCGCGGCCGTCTTGCGCGAGGGCAAGTGGGGGATGCCGCTCGGGCACGCCGAGGCGGATTATCTGGGACCGATGCGGTTCGGCGACGACGTGGTCGTGGAGGTCGTGAAGCTCGTGCTCAGCGAACGGTCGCTGCACGTGGGGGCGCGGGTGCGTTCGACCGAGGGGCGCGTGCTTGCGATCGGGCAGGCCGTGCACGTGTGCATCGATCGGGAGACGTTCCGGTCGAGGGGCCTCCCCGAGCAGGCCGTGGCAGCGCTCACGGCCGTCGGGGCACAGGTGAAAGGCGCGGGCTGAGCTCGCGGATGGCCCGGGCGCGATCGAGCTTGCCCGAGGCCGTGAGCGGCAGGGATTCGACGGCGGCGACGAGGCGCGGGCGCTTGTGGGGGGCGAGGCGCGCCGAGGCTTCGGCGACGAGGGCGGCGGCGCGGGCTGGGTCGGGCGCGTCGAGGGCGAGGCCCGCGGCGACGATCTGGCCCCAGCGTTCGTCCGGGACGCCGAAGACGACGGCGCGCGTGACGCCGGGGAGCGCTTCGAGGGCCTGCTCGACCTCGGCGGGGTAGACGTTCTCGCCGCCGGTGACGACGAGGTCGGTGCGGCGGGCGTGGACGAAGAGGCGGCCTTGTTCGTCGAGGGCCCCGAGGTCGCCGGTGTCGAAAAATCCGTCCACGGTGAGCGAGGTGCGAAGGGGCTCGCCGGGGCCGGCGAGGTAGCCGCTCATGAGCATGGGGCCGCGTACTTGAATGCGACCGACGTCGCCGGGAGCCGCGAGCGTGCCGTTCTCGAGAACGGTGCGCACGTCCACACCAGGGAGCGCTTTTCCAGATCCTGGCTCGGTGGTTCCAGGGGCGCGGAGGGGCTGGCAGGTCACCTGCGAGCAAGCTTCGGTGAGGCCGTAGGTCGTGAGGGCGAGGACGCGGCGGGCGGCGGCCTCTTCGAGGAGCGCGGGGGGCGCGCCGGCGCCGCCGACGAGGACGAGCCGGAGCGTGGCGAGGGTGCCGTCGCGGTCGGCGTCGAAGAGGGCGCGGAGCATGGTCGGGACGACCGAGAGCAGGGTGACGCGCTCGCGACGGATGGCGCGAAGGACGGCGTCGGGGTCGAAGCGGGGTTCGAGGACGATGGGCCGTCGGGCCTCGATGCAACGCGTCACGATGGAGAGGCCACCGACGTGGGCGAGGGGCATGCATGCGAGCCAGCGGTCGTCGGGGGTCCAGCCGAGGTTCTTGGCGCTGGCCGTGGCGCTCGCGACGAAGGCTCCGCGGGAGAGGACGGCGCCCTTGGGGCGGCCCGTCGTGCCCGAGGTGTAGAGGATCGCGAGCGGCGTGGATGGGGTGGAGGTTGTCCGTGAAAATACGCCAGATTTCGGAAGGTTGTCGCTTCGGATGAAAGGCTGAATCTGAAGATCTGGGCGCGCATCTTCGGTGATGACGCGCACCTCCGCATCGGTCAGCCGCGGGTGAATCGGAACGAGGGCGACGCCGAGCTCGATCAGGGCGAGGATGGTGACGACCGTGCCGACGTCACACGTCGTTCGCAACGCGGCGCGGCATCCAGGACCGAGTCCCTGCGCCGCGAGGGATGACGCGACGCATTCCACCTGGGCCGCGAGCTCGCCGAACGAGGTCACGCGGCCGTCCTCGATCAGTGCTGCCTGACTCGCGACGCCGGGCTCCCGGATCGCTTCGAGCACGCTCAGTCCGTCGTGATCCATCGTGTTCGGGCCTCCTCCGAGAAGCCGAGACCCGGAAGCGCCGCCTCCCGGACCGTGCCCGGTCGTCCCCGCTGGGGAATCGCCATCGCCGGATAGGCCGACAGCCCCGGATGGGGTTCCAGACCACAAGCGAGCGGCGGCTTAGGCAGGGCACGCGCGAGCTCGGCGGCCGCGGCGAGGCCGACCGGACCGTCGGCGAAGTGCGTGACGACGAGATCGAGGCCCGCCGCGGCGCCGATCGCGGCGACGGCGAGCGCACGATCGAGGCCTCCGAGGGCGGCGGGCTTCAGGATGAAGGCGGCGCACCCCTCGGCGCGCGCGAGGCGCTCGGCCATGCCCGGGAGGAGCAGGGACTCGTCCGCGGCCCAGGGGACGGCCGCGGGGCCGAGCTCGGGCAGAAGGGCGGCCGGGACGGGTTGCTCGACGTACCGAGGCGCGACCTCGGCAAGGCGGGCGAGTTTTTCGTGGGCCTCAGCCACCGTCCAGGCTCCGTTCGGGTCGAGGCGAAGCTCGAACGGCAGCGGGAGGCTTTCCCGCAAGGCCCGGAGCGCGGCGAGCTCCTGCGCGAAGCCGGCCTCGTCCCGGGCGCGGAGTTTTACCTTCACGGCGTGGAGGCCCGCTTCGGCGACCCCGCGGGCCCGCTCGACGAGGTCGGGCGCCGAGGCATCGAGCAGGGCGTTCGTGGGCACGGCGTCGAGGCGACCCACGCCGGCGAGGCAGGCCGCCACGGAGAGGCCGCGTCTCCGGCCGACGACGTCGAAAAGGGCCGTCTCCAGGGCGAACCGCGCCGCGGGGTACGGGGCGAGCGCACGCTCGACGGGCGCCATCGCAGCGGCAACGGCCTCGCGCGGCGGGCGGTCGTCGGCCGTCGTGGCGAGCTCGGGAAACGCTTCGCCAAGGACAACGGCGAGCACCGACGCGACGTCCGCGCTGAACGGGGGCAACGGGGAGGCTTCGCCGATCCCGAGGCGCTCGTGCTCGTCGCGCATGCCGAGGCGCACGAACTGGCGGTTCGGGCCGTACGCTGGGTGCGCGGCGCCGCCCTGGATCCGCACGCTACGCTCCCCCGACCACGAGCCCGACGCTGAACAGGACGCCAAACAGCAAGAGGAGCATGGCCGTCCGCGCGAGGACCGCATTCAGCGGGCGGCCTTCCCGTGTCGCGAGGGCCCGGAGCAAGCCGAGGCCGAGGGGCAAGGACACGAGCGGCAAGAGCGCCCACGGCGAGCGGCCGAGGCTGGCCACGCAGACGACGGGCGCAGCGTAGGAGGCAGCGAGGAGCGCAGCATACTCGAGGATGCCGGCGCGGCGGCCGAAGCGAACGGCGAGCGTGCGCTTGCCAGCCTTCACGTCGGTTTCGCGGTCGCGGACGTTGTTGACGACGAGGATCGCGGTGGCGAGCGCGCCCACGGGCACGGCGGCGAGGAGCGCGAGGGGCGGGACGCCGCCGACCTGGACGAAGGCGGTGCCGCAGACGGCCACGAGGCCGAAGAACAGGAAGACGAAGACGTCGCCGAGCCCGTGGTAGCCGAGCGGGTACGGTCCGCCGGTGTAGGCGATGCCGGCGAGGATCGAGGTGATGCCGATGGCGACGATGGGCCATCCGCCCACGGACGCGAGGTAGAGGCCGGGGAGCAGGGCGAGCGCGACCGTGACGGCGAGGCCATTGCGGACCTGGCGCGGGGTGAGCAGGCCCGTGGCGGTGGCGCGGGTCGGGCCGAGGCGCTCCTCGGTGTCGGCGCCTTTTTCGTGGTCGAAGACGTCGTTCGCGAAGTTCGTGGCGATCTGGATGAGGATCGAGCCGAGCAGGGCCGCGAGCGCAGGGAGCGCGCGGAACGAGCCACTCGCATAGGCGACGGCGCTGCCGACGGCGACGGGGACGACGGCGGCCGTCAAGGTGGCGGGGCGGCAAGCGAGGACCCAGGCGCGGACCGAGCCCGGGCGGATCGAGGGCGCGGAAGCGGCGGAAGGCAAGGACCCGAGGGTCGCGGTCTTTTCGGGGCTCATGAGAGATCCTCGCGGGCGAGCGCGGCGGAAAGCTCGGTCCGGAAGCGGGTGACACGCGCGCGACCGTCGTCCGGCGGGACCACGGCCTCGATCAGCGTCGCGCCAGCCGTCCGGAGGGCGTCGGCGAACGCACGGCCAAGGGCGTGCTCCGACGCGACACGGGCGAACCGAACGCCGAACGCGGCCGCGGCGGGCGCGAGATCAACGGGCTCGTGCATCGTGAAGTACTTATCGAAGCGATCGACATCGACGGCGCGGGCGATGGGGAGGCGCTCGAAGATGCGGCCGCCCTGGTTCTGGACGACGACGACGACGAGGGGGACGGGAGCACGGCGCGCGAGCGAGAGGCTCGTGAGGTCGTGCAGGACGCTGGTGTCGCCGAGGAGGAGGACGACGGGCCGACCAGCGACGCTGGCCGCGCCGGCGGCGGAGGCGACGAGGCCGTCGATGCCGCTGGCGCCGCGCTGGTGGAGGACGCCGAGGGGGTTCGTTCGAGGCGGGGCCCAGAGGTCGACGTCGCGGACGGGCAAGCTGTTGCCGACGGAGAAGAGCGCGCCCGCGGGGGAGGCGGCGACGACGATGCGGGCGACGGCGGCCTCGGTGAGGTGGACGGCGGGAGCGTGGGCCTCGGCGAGGGACCAGACGAGGGCGTCGGCGCGGCGGAAGCTCTCGGCCCAGGCGCTCGGCGAGGAGCGGCGCGGAGGGCCGAGGCGCGCAGCGAGGGCGCGGGCCGTCTCGGCGGGATCGGCGAGGACGAGGGCCGTCGCGTCCTGCGAGGGATCGTTCCAGCCGTGGGGCGCGATGACGTAACGCGCGGCGGTCGGGTGTTTTCCGATGTAGTCGGCGTACCCCTGGGACGTGGGGGGCGCGCCCAGTTCGATGAGGAGATCGGGCGCATGGCGCTCGGCGAAAGCGCAATCGCGCAGGAGGGCGTCGAAGGAGGCGCAAGAGACGACGTCCGGCGCGGCGGCTCCGAAGCGGGCCTGGCTCGTGGTCTCGGCGAGGAGGGGGAAGCCGGTGGCACGAGCGAGCGCGACGGCGGCTTCGCGCAGCGGGGATTCGGGGCGATCGACGGGCGCGGGGCCACAGACGATGAGGCCTCGTTCCGTGTGGGAAATGCGCGCGGCGAGGTCGTCGAGGGCCTCGGGCGGCGCCGTGATCCGGGGCGTGAAGACGCGCGTCGTGCCGCGGCGAAGGACGTCGGCGAGGCGCGTGGCTCGATCGGGATCGGGCCACGGCTGTGAAGGCTCGAGCGGCTTGCGGAAGCGCGCGTTCACGTGCACGGGGCCGGGATCGGGGCCGAGGGCGCGGGTCGCGGCGTGGATCGCGACGCGGGCCGGGGCCTCGCGCGGCGCGCCGGGATCGGGAAGGCCGAGCTCCACGAAGAAGCGCACGTGCGCGCCGAAGAGCTTGGTCTGGTCGATGGTCTGCGGCGCGGCGACGTCGACGGCCTCCCAGGGCCTGTCGGCCGTGACAAGGAGGAGCGGGACGTGGCTCTGCGAGGCCTCGATCACGGCGGGCATGAAGTGCGCACCGGCCGTGCCTGACGTGCAGAGCACGACGCTCGGAAGGCGGGTCACGCGGGCTTGTCCCAGCGCGAAAAAGGCTGCGGCCCGCTCGTCGACCGCCGTGTGGATCTGCAGGCCCTCGGTGACGTCGGCGGCGAGCGCGAGCGGCGTGGAGCGGGAGCCCGGACAAACCACGACATCACGCACGCCGGCCGAGGCGAGCGCGGCCATGAAGGTCTCGGCCCAGGCGAGGTGATCGTTTCCGTTGGTGTTCATACGATCCCCAGGGCCACGAGCATGGGCGCTTGCTTCGCGCGGGTCTCGGCGTACTCGGCGGGCGGATCCGATCCCTCGACGATCCCGGCGCCCGCGTAGAGCCAGGCCTCGTCCTCCGAGACGAGTCCGGCGCGGATGGCGACTGCGAAATCACCATCCCCGGCGGCGTCGAACCATCCGACGGCGCCCGTGTACCAGCCGCGCGCGTCGGGCTCGTGCGCGGCGATCCACGCGGTCGCGCGATCACGCGGCGTGCCCGAGACGGCCGGCGTCGGGTGCAAGGCCTCGACGAGCGCGAGCACATGCGTGTCGTCATGAAGGGCGCCGCGGATCGGCGTCCACAGGTGATGGACGTTGGGCAGGCTGCGGATCGTGGGCGTCTCGGGTACGTCGAGCGAGGCGCAACGAGGGCCGAGCACGGATGCGATGGACTCGACGACGAGCGCGTGCTCGCGTCGCTCCTTGGGGCTCGCGAGGAGCGCACGCACGAGAGACGCATCGCCTTCGCCACGTCGCACCGTGCCGGCGAGCCCGTCCGTGCTGAGGACGCGGCCACGACGCGAGATGAGCCGCTCGGGCGAGGCGCCGAGGAAGACACGCTCTCCGCGCTGCACGGCGAACCGCGTGGTCTCGGCGTAGGCGTCGGCGATCCGCGCAAGGACGGCACGCGCGTCGAGCGAACGAGTCGGACAGACGCGGCTCGCGGCGACGGGGACGACCTTGTCGATCTCGCCCGCACGGATGGCGTCGAGCGCCTCGCGCACGAGCGAACAGAACGCCTCGCGGCTCGTCCCTTCGATCTTCGCGCCCTCCCCTGCCCCATGCGAAGGCGCATCCTGCGCAGGCTGCGCCGCGGCCACGAAGGCCGCCTCGATCGACGCGAGCTCGGCTTCGATGGAAGAACGCTCCGATGCAAGGTCCTCTTCGCGGACCAGAAGCCAAAGCCACGCCTCGCCTGCGCGGGCCACGTAGATCCACCGCGGAAGGGAAAAACTCGCATCCGCGAACGACGTCCACGGCGGCTCGTGATGCGCCTCGGTCCGGAAGGACAAACCCCCGACGAACCGCGGCCCCGGCGCGCTACCGGCATCCGCGTCACGCTCCTCGCGCAGCGACGCGAACAGCTTCCGCGCCGCGCTCGTGACCTGCACGAGCCGCTCGGGTCCGCTCCCCTCGACCCGCGCGATCTCGCCGAAGCCGACGATGCCGAGCGGCTCCTCGTCGTCGCGCGGAGGGGCCTGGAACAGCACGATCGGCGTGGCGGACGCGCACGCAGCGACGAGCCGGGCCGCGGGCACGACCGGCGCGGGGGCCACGACGGCCACGATCTCCCCGGCCGATCCCGCTCCTCTCCTCGTGGCCCGCGAGAGCCGCGCGAGGAGGTCTGTCCCGAGGCCCGAAGACACCTATGCCTCCTCCCGCCGCGCCCCTTCCCCGAGCGGCGTGCCCACGAAGAGATGCGCGACGCCGAACGTGAGCGGCGAAGCTTCGAGCACACGGAGCCCCGCCTCCTCCATCATCCGGCCGAAGACGTCGGGCGGCGGAAACGCCTCGATCGAGCGCTGCAAATAGCGGTACTCCTTCGCCCCCGAGAGCGCCGCGCCGATGCGCGGGACGATCTCGTGCACGTACGTGCGCGCGAGCAGGCCCATCACGCCGGCCCGAGGCTCGGAGAGCTCGAGGATCACGACACGCCCGCCCGGTCGCGTGACGCGCGCCATCTCGCGGAGCGCTTTTGCGCGATCGGGGACGTTGCGGATCCCGAACGCGATGGCCACGCCCTCGACGCTCGCGTCCTCGAACGGCAAGGCCTGCGCGTCGCCGATCCGCAGCGTGATGCGACCTTCGAGCCCAGCCGCGGCGAGCTTGTGCGCGCCCTCGGCCAGCATGCCGCTCGACGGATCGAGGCCGACCACCGTCACGTCGGGGTATGACTTCGCGATCGACATCGCGAGGTCCGCGGTCCCCGTGGCGAGATCGAGCACGCGTGCGCCTGGGCGCAGCGCGAGCGCCTCGACCGCGCGGCGCCGCCAGCCTTGATCCATCCCGAGCGAGAGGATCCGGTTCAGGAGGTCGTAACGCGCCGCAATCGCGTCGAACATCTCGCCGCTGCCCGCGCGCGGAGCCTTCGTCGACACCTCGCTCATCGTCCCACCTCGCTTCGCGACCCGTTCAGCGCGGGCGCCGGATCGGCCTGCACGTTGTGCTTGCGCTCGTGCAAGCGCATGTGACCTCGCTGGATCCCCTCCCCCGCGAGCGCGCGAAGCGCCGCGAGGTTCGACGCGAGCCCGACCGATGCGAGCGCCACGGCGAGCTCGCCCGCGTTCGATGCGCCCAGCATGTCGAGCGCCGCGCGCACGCCCGGATGCGCGCTCGACAAGCCACCTGCCGTGCCCACCGCGAGCGGCAGCTCCGCCTCGCCGACGAGCCCGCCGGGCTTGCGCTTCCACGTGCTGAGCGGCCGGTATTGCCCGCGGTGCGCGGCGAACGCGTGCGCGCCCGCCTCGATCGCCCGAAAATCCTGCCCGAGCGCGATCGCGGCCGCGTCGAGCCCGTTCATGAAGCCCTTGTTGTGGGTGACGGCGCGGAAGACATCGAGCTCGGCGAAGCGACTGGCGCGCGCGATGCCGTCCGCGAGTTCCGCTCCGCCCACGTCCTCATCGCGCACCTCCGCGCGCACGCGCACGAGCCGCCGAAGCGGCAAGTTCGTGAGGATCCGAAGCCCCATCGTGCCGCCCGCGATCTCGTGCACGGTGGGCGCCATGGCCTCGGCCACCGTGTCGACCGTGTTCGCGCCCATGCAATCGCCCACGTCGACGTGCACGTGCAGCACGATCACGCCGAGCGCCTCGTCGAGCACCCGCACGTCGAGATCACGCACGCCGCCGCCACGCGCCACCATGCGCGGGATCGACGCATCGCCGAGCGCGACGAGCCGCGATCGCGCTTCGAGGATCCGCGCACACGCCGCCGTTGGTTCGGGCACGTCGTCGAGCTGGATCTGGGCCGTCATGATCGGCGCATCCGCCTCGCCGAAGAACCCGCCCGACGCGCGCACCATCCGCGCCGCGTTCGACGCCGCGGCCACGACGCTCGGCTCCTCGACGGCCATGGGCACGAGGACATCGCGACCGTTGATTACGAAATTCAGGCCCACGCCGAGCGGGAGCGCATGCGTCGCGATCACGTTCTCGCTCATGTGATCGGCCACGGTGACGTCGAGCGATCCGCCCCGCGCGAGGTGCGCGAATGAGGCGTCGTCGACGGCGCCCATCTCCCGCAGCACGACGAGGCGCGCCTCCGGTGAGCGCTCGTAGAACTTGCTCAGGCGGCTCGTGATCGCGCGCTTCATCGGGCCCCCTCCGCCGAGACGAGGCGGCCGAGCAGCGAGCCGAGCTCGCCGAGCGGCACCGCCTGCGGGCCGTCCGAGAGCGCCGACGCGGGATCCGGGTGCGTCTCGATCATGAGCCCCGCTGCGCCCGCCGAGAGCGCCGCACGACCGAGCGGCGCGACGAGATCTCGCCGGCCGAGGCCATGCGAAGGATCCACCACGACTGGCAGCCGATGCACGTACCGGAGGAGCGCCACGGCCCCGATGTCGAGCAGGTTCCGCGTCGAATCGTCGAAGCCGCGGATGCCTCGCTCGCAGAAGATCACGCCCTTCGCGCCGTGCGAGAGCAGATACTCGCCCGCGAGCAGCCACTCCTCGATCGTCGCGGCCATCCCGCGCTTCAAGAGCACCGGCTTCTCCGTCTTGCCGATCGCCTTGAGCAACGAAAAATTCTGCATGTTGCGCGAGCCGACCTGCACGAGATCCGCGTACGCCGCGACCGTGGGGACGTGGCCCTCACCGAGCGCCTCGGTCACGACCCGCATCCCGGTCGCATCGGCCGCGCGCCGCACCCATTCGAGCGCGACGTCGCCGTGGCCCTGGAACGCGTACGGGCTCGTCCTCGGCTTGAACGCGCCGCCGCGGATGAACGAGATGCCGAGCGACGAAAGCACCGAGGCCGTCTCGTGCACCTGCGCCTCGGATTCGAGGCTGCACGGGCCGCACATGAAGACCGGTTTGTCCGTGCCGATCTTCAAGCCGCCGACATCCACGACCGGGCCCTGCGCCGAGACGAGCGGGTGCGCGGGTTTCGGCGTCGTCACCTCGGCGACGCCGTCGATCCGGGCGAGATCCTCGGGATCCGCCGGCTGCGAATGCGGCGCGATGACGTAATGCACGGCGCCGCCAGACGTACTGCGCTCCACGCGCGAGACCCAGAGCCCCCGCCCCGTCAGCTCCCTGAGCACGTTCGCCGCGTCGGCGCCGCTCTTCAAGGACACGATCATGGCGCTTACCTCCTGCGCTCGGGCGTCGCGCGCGCGACGGTCACGAGCGCACTCTTGGCGACTCCATCCGGGATCGAAGACAGCCCCGCGATGGCCTCTTCGCAAAGCTTCCGCGCGAGCGCGAGGCACTCGTCGACCACGCCCGACGAGCGGAGCTGCGACGCCACGCGACCGCCCACCTCGGGCCCGACCTCTTCCCCCGCGCACACCGCCTCGAGCAGCGGCACGAGCTCCGGGCAACGCTCGAGCGCGCAGAGCAAGGGGTACGTCATCTTCCCCTCGCCGAGATCCGCGAGCAGCGTCTTGCCGGTGGCCTCGGGATCACCCGCGACATCGAGGACGTCGTCGACGAGCTGGAACGCGACGCCGAGCTTCTTGCCGTAATCGACGAGCGCCTCGCAGCCCTCGTCGCTCACGCCGCCGGCGCGCCCGCCCGCGAACATCGCCCAGCGGAAGAGCGAGGCCGTCTTGCCATCGACGATGTGGAAGTAGTCGCTGACGCTCGTGTCGAGCTTGCCGCGACGCGCGAGCTGCATCGACTCGGCGATGACCATCTCCTTGATGACATCGAGCATGCGCGCGAGGACCTCGGCGCTGCCGGCGCGCTGGATGCGGCACAGGGCCTCGACGAGCAACCAGTCGCCGCCGAAGATGCTCGCGGCGTTGCCGTAGATGACGCGCGCCGCGTCGGCGCCACGCCTTCGCGCGCCGACGTCGACGACGTCGTCATGCAGGAGCGTCGCGTTGTGCACGAGCTCGACGGCCACGGCGTAGGCGCGCGCCGCGTCGTTGAAGCCCTTGCCCACGTGCGCCGCGAGCGCGACGACGATGGGCCGCAGGCGCTTGCCGTCCTGCGAGAGCAGGTGCCGCGCGCTCGCCTGGGCCGGCGTCTCCGCTCCGAGCCCCACGGCAGCGATGGCGCGATCGACCTCGTCGAGGTCATGCGCGAGAAAGAGGCGGAGCTCCGCGAGCTTGCCCGCGAGCGGATCGAGGCCGTGCTCCTGGCAGCCACGCTCGAGGGCCCCGACGACGTCGTGATGAGGGACGCGCTGGATGGGATACGTTGCGATCGACATGGGTTCTCCCGCCGGGGCACGGCATTTCCGCTCCGTCCCCGAACCGAAGGGTCTCGAGATGGCTAGGCCCTGCGCTTGCGTGAAGCCACGCGAAGCGGAAAACGGATGAGGTCGCCGAACGGCGAAAAGTCCACGCGGCGCGATCGAATGAAGCCGTCGAGCGCGGTCTCGGCGACGATGACGAAGGAGAGCAGCCGGCGCACGCGATCGGCGCGCTGCTCGGCCCCCGGCAGACGCGGCCGGGCCTCGAGCATCGCCACCGCGCGTTCGAGCCGCGCCCGCACCGACTCGGCGAGCAGACGCTCGCGCTCGTCGAAGACCTTCGAGATCATCTTCCAGAAGTCCGTCTCGGCCTCGAAGTACTCCTTGCGCTCGCCGGGCCGGAACACGCGCCGCACCACGCCCCAGCGCTGGAGCTCGGTGAGCGACATGCTCACCGCCCCTGCCGACAAGCTCAGCCGCTCTCCGATGACGGCCGCAGGCAAAGGCTCCGCCGCGATGAACAGGATGGTCCACACGCGCCCGAGGACGCGACGAAACCCCCAGTGCTCGATCACGTCACCGATCGCCTCGGCCGCGATGAGCTCGGCCTCGTGGCCGTCGTCCTGTCTCGGGGTTTCGCGCTCGGACATGGCAGAATGAACTTTCAAAAGATTTTGAAACTGCAAGTAGCGATAAAGGACGATGAGGTCAAGACGGGGCGCAGACATTTCGCGCGCAGCGCAATGCGTCGTCGTGACGGCGCAGTGTGACGACGCAACGCAAAAGGCTCGGGCAGAGGTCCACGCAGAGGATGGAAACGACGCGGCCCCGACGTCGTCGCCGGGGCCGCGGGTGCGGATGCGCGGAGAAGCCGCGTCAGGTCTTTAGGTGCGAACGAAGCGTGCGGTGCTCGTTCCAGATCCCCTCGGGCATCTTGCCCCCGAACGATCCGAAGAACGCCTCCTGATCGGCGAGGTCCGCGAGCCACGCCTCGCGATCGATCGAGAAGAGCTCGCTCATCGCAGACTCCGGTAGATCGAGCCCGCTCGTGTCGATCTCGCCCTCGTTCGGGAAGATGCCGAGCGCCGTCTCGTGGCCCTTCGCGCGGCCGTGGACACGATCGTTGATCCAGCGCAGCACACGCAGGTTCTCGCCGAAGCCGGGCCAGAGGATCTTGCCCGCGTCGTTCGTGCGGAACCAGTTCACGTGGAAGACCTTCGGGAAATGCGGGCGGCCGCGCCCCATTTCGAGCCAGTGCCCGAAGTAGTCGCCCATGTTGTATCCGCAGAACGGGCGCATCGCCATCGGGTCGCGGCGCACGACGCCGACCTTGCCCGTGGCCGCCGCCGTCGTCTCCGAGGCCATCGACGCGCCGAGGTACACGCCGTGCGCCCAGTCGCGCGCCTCGTACACGAGCGGCGCGAGCTTGGCTCTACGGCCGCCGAACACGAACGCGCTGATCGGCACGCCCTCGGGCGCCTCCATCAACGACGAGACGCACGGACACTGCTTCGCAGGCGCGCAGAAGCGGCTGTTCGGATGCGCAGCGGGCTCCTTGCTCGCGGGCGTCCAGGCCCTGCCCTGCCAGTCCGTGAGCTCGTCCGGCACGTGGCCGTCCATGCCCTCCCACCACGGATGCCGATCGCGCGTCATCGCCACGTTCGTGAAGATCGTGTTGCGCTGGACCGTGGCGAGCGCGTTCGGGTTCGTCTTGCGGCTCGTGCCAGGCGCGACGCCGAAGAAACCAGCCTCGGGGTTCACCGCCCAGAGCCGACCATCGGGGCCGACGCGCAGCCACGCGATGTCGTCGCCTACGGTCCACACCTTCCAGCCCTGCTGGCTCGCGGGCGGGACGAGCATCGCGAGGTTCGTTTTGCCGCAGGCGCTCGGGAACGCGGCACAGATGTACGTGACGTTCCCAGCGGGATCTTCGAGCCCCATGATGAGCATGTGCTCCGCGAGCCAGCCCTCGTCGCGCGCCATGGTGCTCGCGATGCGCAGCGCGAAGCACTTCTTGCCGAGCAGCGCGTTGCCGCCGTAGCCCGAGCCGACGCTCCAGATGAGCCGCTCCTTGGGGAAATGCGCGATGAAGCGGCGGTTCGGGTCGAGGTCGCCAAGCGAGTGCAAGCCGCGGCAGAAGTCGCTCGACGTACCGAGGTGATCGAGCGCGACCTTCCCCATGCGCGTCATGATCCGCATGCTGGCCGCGACGTAAGCGCTGTCCGTGATCTCGACGCCGACCTTCGAAGCGGGCGAGCCGACCGGGCCCATCAGGTACGGGACCACGTACATCGTCCGTCCGCGCATCGAGCGGTCGAACAGGCGGCCCACCTTCTCGCGCGCGTCCGCGGGGGACATCCAGTTGTTCGTCGGTCCGGCGTCCTCGGCCTGATCCGAGCAAATGAAGGTAAGGTGCTCGGTGCGCGCCACGTCGGACGGATGGCTCCGGTGAAGGTAACACCCGGGGTACGCCGCCTGGTCGAGCTCGTGCAGCGTGCCGTCCCGGAGCATGGCCTGCACGAGGCCGCGATACTCTTCCTCGGAGCCATCACACCACACCACGCGGTCGGGCTCCGTCTGGCGGGCCACCTCGTCGACCCACGCGGAAAGGCTCTGATTGTTCATGGCGCGGTAGAGTAGCCCCCAGGCCAGCGAGACGCTACCGGGTGACATTCCGCTCAGATCGCGGCCACCTCGCCCGATGTGACGAGGGCGTGCGCGCTTTCACGAGCAAGAAGACCGAAGTGCGGTACTCTCGCCCGCTGTGCGACGCGTCGTCGTGCTTCCAGAACGCGGCAAGCTCATCGTCGCCACGGACCTCCAGGGTCACGTGGACGACTTCGAGCGCATCACTGCCATTTTCGAACGCGCCGCCCGCGAGCCCGACGGGGCCGTCCTGGTCGTCACCGGCGACCTGGTACACGGGCCCGAGCTCGCCGAGATGGATTGGCCCGACTACCTCGGCAGCTACTACGAAGGCGATTCGCCGGCGCTGCTCGAACGAGCACGCGAGCTGCAAAACAGGTACCCGGGCCGCGTGCACTATCTGCTCGGCAACCACGAGCACGCGCACGTCGGCGGTCCGATCGTAGCGAAGTTCTTCCCGGACGAAGCGATGCGGCTCGAGGAGCTGCTCGGCGACGAAGGCACGCTGGCGATGCGCGCCTGGTTCCGTACGTGGCCGTTCGTCGCCGTGGCCCCGAAGGCTCAGCTCGTCATGCTGCACGCGGCGCCGCACGCGCGCATCCAGAGCCGCGACGATCTCGAGAACCTGTCGCTCGACGGGTGTACAGGCCTGACGCTCGAAGAGATGGCCGCCCGCGGGACGCTCGGGGCGCTCCTTTGGGCTCGGACGACATCGTCCGAGCGCGCCTGGTCCTTCCTCCGCGCCATCCATTCGAACGCGCGCGTCGCCGTGTACGGGCACGACGTCGCGCGGACGGGCTACGCGATCGATCGCGAGCCGATGCTCTGCGTGTCGACGAGCTTCGGCTGCTTCGACGGGGACAAGATGTATCTGGAGTGGGATCTCGCGGAGTCGGCGACGAGCGCCGAGGACGTCGCCCGCCGAGGCCTCCGGCTCTTGCACCCGGGGGCCCCAGCGGTTCACCGGGTTGCGTTCTAACCCTTCGCCGGCGCGGGCGTCGCGCCGCGCGGCGGGGGGCCGGCCGCGGGCGAACGCTTGTTCCACACGTACGCGCCCACCGCGAGCGCGAGCAGGACGAGCTGCGCGGTGATCGTCTCGAGCGTCGGATAGAAGCCAACGACGGGCACGCTCGGCAGGCCGACCCGGTGCGCCGGCACGACGCCCGCCATCTGCAGCGCCGAGAGGCCCTGGCCGATGAAGACGACCGCGAGGCCGTAGAGCAGGTAGCTGGAGATGCGGAAGAAGACCTGCGGCGGCGCGAAACGTCCAGCCCGCGTGTACATCGCCACGATGATCACGAGCACGACCGCGCCGACGGCCGCACCCACGACGGCTGCGAGCGACGAGGCGTCGGAGGCGAGCAGGGCCTGGTAGAAGAGGACGGTCTCGAACGCCTCGCGGTAAGCCGCGAGGAACGAGACGCCGAAGAGCGAGAGCGCGGCCTTGCGCGGCGAGATGTGCTCCTTGAGGAAGCGCATCCAGCGCTGGACCTCGCGTTTCGCGAGCAGCGAGTAGCTCACGTAGAAGAGCACGGCCGTCGCGAGCAGGGCCGTGATGCCCTCGATGAGCTCGCGCTTCGCGCCCGAGATCGTGACGAGCCGGAGCGAGAGGATGAACGTGAGCACGCCGAGGAGGATCGCCGCAGCCCACCCGGCGTGGACGTAACGCTTCTTGTCCGAGTGGCCCGCCTGCGCCGCGAGGCCGAGCAGCGCCGCGACGAGCAGCGCGGCCTCGACGCCCTCGCGCACGACGATGCCGCCGCTCGAGATCGCCGTGGACACGAAGCTCGTCCGCTTCGCGCCTTCCTTGAGCCTCGATTCAGCGGCCGTGAGCTCCGCGAGCGTCCGGCCGATCGCCGCACTGAGCTCGGCCGGCGTTTCGCCCCGATCGAGCGCGGCGCGCATGCCCATGTAGTGGTCCTCGATGCGCGCCACGACGCCGGCGTCCATCGACTTGAGCTGCGCCTCGACCGGCTCGACGCCTTCGAGGTAGCTGTCGATGATCTGCCCCTTCGCGCCCTCGCGATCGCCACGCTGGAGCGCGACACGCGCCCGATCGAGCTTGGCCCGCGCGAGCGCGAGCGGCGAGCGAGCCGCGCGATCCTCGTAAGGCGCGCGCTTCCGCAAATCCGCGAGCACCGCGGAGACACGATCCTGCGCCACGCCCGCGGCGAGCAGCTCCGCGCGCAGCGACGCATCCGAGCGGGTCGCAAGCTCCGCGAGCGCGTACGTCGGCGAGCCGTCCGCGGCCGCCTCCGTGTGCCGCAGCGAGACCACGTAGAACGCGACATCCCATCGCTCGGCCTCGCTGAGTTGCGAGAACGGCACCATCGCGGTGCCTTGCACGCCGAAGCGCACGGTGCTCGCCACGCGGAACGGCGTCATGCCGTCGGCCACGTCCGGATCCCAGAAGTTCGCGGGCCGCGGGTTCAGCGTCGCGGCCTTCGGCGTGTCGCCGCGGCCTTGCTCGCCGTGGCACTCGGTGCAGTGCTTCTGAAAGATCTCACGGCCGCGCTCGGCGTTCGGGGCCGTCGCCGGCGCCTCCGCGAGACGGAACGCGCCGAGGATCGCCGTGCGCGCATCGAGCGTCGCTGCCGTCACCTCGCTCGCGGGCGCCTTCTTGTCGACGAGCCCGCGCACCTTGCCGACGAGCGACGGCAGATCCACGCGCGGCGCATCGGCGGGCAGCGCGGGCTGGATCCGCCCGGCGATCTTCGCGCCGTCGTCGAGGAGCGAGAGCTGCTCGTCGTACTCGCCCTGGTTCGTGATCGCGCCGTGCTCCACGGCGCCGCCGTAGTCCGCGCCCACGTAGCCGAGCACGTGCACCAGGCGCTGCGCCTCGACCTCGGGGGGATCGCCGTAATCGGCCCTCGCGAGGGGCGCGGCCACGAGCACCAGCGCCGCCGCGAGCAGCGCAACGAGTGATCGGAGACGGGCGAAGATGACAATCATGTTCAACAAGGGTACCGGAACCACGAAACGTTGCAAGGGCTGGATCAGAAGTGATCCAAGGACGAGAAAAACGTTTGGCCGGGATCGATGCTGGGAAGGGGCCCGCCGAGCGCGCGGACCATGGCGATCGCCGTGGATCGGTTCCGCGCGACGAACGGTTTGCCTTCGAGGTGCGGCGGGAGCCAGCTCGCGACGTACGCGGCGCCCTCGGCGAGCGCGATCCGCCGGATGGCGCCGAGGACGTCTTCGCGCGGGATTCCAGGCGCGGCCCACTCGTCGACCCACAACGTGCGGGGCGGCGGTTCGGCCCCGTCGTCGCGTTTGCCGTCGTGGAGCGCGGCGAGCACGTAGCCGACGTCGCGGCCGTCGCGACGAAGGATCCAGCCGAGATCGCCGTGGTTGCGGAAGCGGAAGTACCGCAGGATCTCGAGCGTGCGCGCGGGTCGCACGAACGAGGGATCCCAGGACGCGTCGTACGCTTCGAGCATCCAGCGCTCGTCCTCGGGCGTGGAAGGACGCGCGTCGAGCGAGGTCTCAGTGGGGAACGCGGAGACGGTCGCCGTGTGTTCGAGCGAGGGCAAGGTGACGAAGCCGAGTCGCTCGTAGAAGCCGGGATCGATGTCCGAAAACAGAAGCGCGAGCGCGACACCGTCGTCCCGCGCCTCGTCGAGCACGGCGCGAAGAAGCTCGCTCGCCGCGCCCGTCCCGCGTGCTTCGGGCCGCGTGAAGACCGCGCCGATGCCCACGCCCGGGGCCTTGCCGCCGCCGGGCACACTCACGGAAAGGCCGTATCGCTTGATGCCCGCGACGAGCCGCCCGCTTTCGTCGAGCAGGCCCGTGTACCGCAGGATCGCGGGCCCGGCGCGGCGGAGCTGCGCGCGCTGGCCCTCGATGTGCGCTTGGAGCGTGCGGCCGCCCGACCAGATCACGTGCGTCTGCGTCGCCGCCTCGGCGACGCGCGCGTCATCGAGGTGGGGCACGTACGTGCGACTCACGACGCGACCTCGCGGCGGATCTCCTCGGCGACGGCGATCGTGCCGCGATCGATCTCGTCGTCCGTGAGGTAGGGCGCGGGGCCGATCCGCACGAGATCGCCACGCGAGTCGACGAAGACCTCGCGCGCCCGCAGCCGCTCGACGACGTGCCCGGCGCCCGGAGATCGTACGGCGACAAAAGGTCCGCGCCGCTCGTCCACCCGGGACGAGGCCACGCGATCAGCAAGCCCCGCCGCGTCGAGCTTGGCGAGGATGCGGCGCGTTTGGCGGAGCGAGATCGCGCGAAGCGCCGGAACGTCGAGCCCGAACGCATCCCAGTGCCGAAGCACCGCGTCCGCACGATAGACCGGCGTGGGATCGAACGTCGCGCCGGAGAACCGCGCGCCGCCCGGCCCGTACCCGACGGTCCCCGTGCGCTCGCCGTCGAGCGCCGAAAAATCCGCGAACCAGCCGGTATCCGCCGGCCGAAGTTTTGTGTTTGCGGGGGACCGCAAGAAGCAGATCCCCTCCCCCAGCGCCGCGTACTTGTAGCCGCCGGCCGTCACGAAGAGCGCGTCCTTCGCGGGTCCCCACTCGATCGGCACCACGTTGAACGCGTGGTACGCGTCGACGAGCGGGATGGCGCCGACCTCCACCGCGCGCGCTGCGATCTCCGCGATCCGCGGCACGACGAAGGCATCCTCGAACAGCACGGCCGAGAGCGCGACGAGGCTCGTGCCAGGCACGATCGCTTCGAGGAACCGATCCACGAGCGCCTCGCGATCCGCCGTGTCGACCCACGTCACGCGAAGACCGTCCTCCGCGAGGCGCGATAGTTGGCGGTGCAACGAATGGAACTCGGACCGCGTCGTGACCACGCGCGGCGCCGAGGCGAGCGGGAAACACGAGAGCAGGCGCGTGACGAGCTCGTGCGTGCTCTTGCCGAAGGTGATCGCATCCCCCTCGTCGAACCCGAGCCGCCCGAGGATGCGACGCCCGACGGACTCCATCTTCGGGAAGACCGCGCGGTACCACTTGTCGTCCACGAACCGCGCGGCGTCGTCGAACGCCTCGAGCATCGCCGCGCGCGCGACGTCCGGCCACGCCTGGTGCGAGTGGCCCGTGAGGAGCACCCGATCACCCTTCAAAAAGTGGCCGTACGCCGCCCGAAACGCGCCGAGATCCAGCGCGCGCCCCGCCTCGTCGCTCATGCGCCTGCCTCCCCGATCACTTGCGCGCGTATGACACGGTCACGTTCGTGTTGACCGAGGTGTTCTGCTTCTCGGTCTTGCCGCCCGCGTTCACCTGCACCTCGAGCGTCATCGAGCTCTTCACGGTCATCGACCCGCCCGACGGCGCGACGTCCTTCGTGTCGAGCACGCTCGTGCCGCTGCCCTGCGACTTGAACGCGACGAGCCGCGCCGACGCGCCCGGCGGCATGCCCGGCGGCGCCACCGTGTCCTTCGCCGCGAGCTGCTTCACCGCGACGTCCAGCGTGAGCACGTCGCCCTTGCGCTCCTTCAGCGTGAACGTCGAGACCTGCAGGAGATCCGCGCCATTCGCCGTGAGCCGGCCGATGACCTCCCACTTCGCGCCGCTGCCCACGGCCTCGTCCGGCAAGGGCGCCATCATCGACTCGATCGACTGCGTCATGCCCGTCATCATCTGCTGCGCCGCCTGCGGCACGGCCTTCGGCATGCTCATGGTCACGTCGTGGACGCGGCCCTTCTCGTCGACGAAGTAGCGCATCCCGAGCCCCTTGATCGGCTCGAGCTGCGGCCGCAGCGCCTCGGCGATCTTGGCCTGCTCCGGCGCCTTCGACTCGACCGCGACGTCCTTCAGCGTGCCCTCGATCGGCCAGTCGCTCCCCTTCTTGTCGCCGGTCGAGAAGTCGAACGTCATGACCATGCGCGGCATCTTCGTGGGCGGCAGGTTCATGCCCGCCGCGCTCATGCTCATCTCGAGCTCCATGCCCATGCGCAGCGGCTTCGACGTGCCCTTCACGAGCGCGTAGGACGCGACCGATCGCGGCTCGCCGCCCGCCGCGAGCAGCCGCACGACCGGCCGCCCGCCCGCCGGGACGAGTTTGTCCGCGGCGCCCTTCGGCAGAATCCCGTTCGGCGCGTCCGGCACCGAGGTCTTCGCGGCGACGTCTGCCGCGGGCTTCGTATCGCCCTTCGGCGCCGCCGCCTTCGCCTCGTCCTTCGGCTCGGTCTTCGCCTTCTCGTCAGCCTTGGGCTCGTCCTTCGGGGCCTCGACCTTCGCCTCCGCCTCGGGCTGCTTCGCCTCTTCGGGCTTCGCTTCGGCCTTCGCCTCGGGCTTCAGCGCGTCTGCCTTCGCCTTCGCCTCGTCGACCTTCTCCGGCGCGGGCGCCGGCGGGGTGTCCTTCGATTCACACGCGAAGAGCGAAAACGCGAGCAGGCCGGCGAGCGGCAAGCTGAGGAGCGACCTCGACATGACGAAAAACCCTCCAGAGCCGGCCCGACCGAACCTCGGCGGCGGCCGAGCCTGCTTTATCCCACTTCCACGCGCGCTTCCACTTTGCCCACGCGCGGCGAGCCCGCGCGGATCGTCACGACCCCGCGCCCCCGTACGATCCAGCGCACGCGCCCGCGCCGCGGACCGCCGCCCGTCCGCGGAAAACCGGGCGAGCTCATCGCGTCCACCGCGCCCCAGCCTTCGAGGTGCCCAACGGCCGCCTCGCGTTCGCCCGACACGAGCGTCACGCCCTCGCCGAACGAAATCTGCGCCCGCACCACGTCGTTCCAGGGAAGGCTCCGCGCCGACGAGAGCACGAACGTCGGCAAGAAGCCGAGGTTCTCGACGACGGCCGACACCTCCCAGAGATCCCCTTCCAGACGCGTCGCGCGCGCCTCCACGAGCCGCGGCCGCGGCGCGAGCGAGGCGAGGCGCAGGAAGAAGCGCGATTGCCGCTCGCAGAGCTCGCCGAGGCGATCCGGCGGCGGGTTCCAGATGCCGAACCGCGGATCGTGCCCGCCGATCTCCACCGGCCCGAGCTGCGGATGCACGAACGGACGCCATGCGCCGACGATCCGCTTCTGGTTGTGCTCGCGATCCCACGCGGCCATGCGCATCGTGTCCTCGCGCGTGCGCCGCTGGTAGTTCCAGACGAACGGCCGCAGCACGGGCAAACCCACCTGCTTCCAGAAGTCCCAGAGCTCGCACACCATCGAGACCGTGCCTCGCTGCATGTACGCGTAGGAGCTCAGTTCACCGCGCAGAGGCTTGTCGGGCTCGTAGAGGAACTCCTCGAAGCCGCTCACCATGGGGTAGCCGGTGATGTCGTCGGCCCAGCGCTCGAGCGTCCGGTAGAGCGTGAGATCCGTGGGATCCATGCGGTTGTCCGGCTGCTCGCCCGACGGGCGGATGAACACGCCGCCGAAGCAGTGCAGGTTCACCCACGCGAAGATGTTCGGGTGCTTCGAGGTGAACTCGACGACCGCGCGCGACTCGGGCTCGCTCGTGGCGTACGCGCCCGCGCCCTTCTGCTGCGGCTCGGGCGCCCAGCCATAGGGAAAGTTGCGGTTCATGTCGACCGCGTTGTCCGAGAGGTAGTCCGGCGCCGGGATCGAAAAACCGTCCCAGTGCTCGATCGTGCCCTCGGGATACACCGTGTAAAACGGCCCCGCGTCCTCGATGCGTCGCGGCAGCATGAGGTCCGGATCCTCCGGCGAACCGACGAAATCTCCCGCCGGATCGAGCCTGCGCATCGAGAGCGCGAGCCCGTCGCCATCGACGTCGCCGCTCTTCCAGAACGGCGCGCCCTTGCCGAGCCGATCGTCGCGCGGGTTCGATCGCACGTACCCGCCCGTGCGGAGCACGCTCTCCGCGCCGTCCGGGCACATGCGCGGCAGCACGTAAAACACCACGTCTTCCCGCAAGAGCGCCCCGAGGTGCGCGGGCAGATCGTGCAGAGGATCGCTCGGACAAACCAGGTTCCGGATCACGTCCTCGGCGACGGCGAGAGCCACGCTCGACCCGGCGAGCTCGACCGCGTGCATGTTGCCGTCCACCCACGCCGCCGGCCCGTCTCCCTCGGGATCCCGCCCGATCGCGAGCAACCAGATGTCGCGTCCTTCCAGCGTTTTTCCGATGCTTTGGAGCCGTACGATCTCGGGAAAACCTTCGGCCCAGGCCCGCACCTGCCGCGTGAGCTCGTCGTACGTCACGTACTTCGCGCGAAACCCCACCGACATCGCTTCGAGCCGCGCGCGCGCCTCGCTCGGATCCTTCGACATGTCTGCACCCTTGCAAACGGATCGCCGCCTCGCAAGCGCGCGAAATCCTTCCGCTCGAGACGATGGTAAAAACGTTGCCCACATCCGTCGTTCGGGGAATCATCACGATCTAGAGGCACACCCTTGCGCGCGCGCGCCGAATTCCTCGACGGACTCCTCGAGCTCCACAGGTACGAAGATCGCAGCGCGCGCCGCAGCGTCTTCCGGCAGAGCATCGCCTCACTCGCGATCGAGGCCTCGCTCGACGGCCCGCCGCCGCTCGATGGTCTCTCCGCAGAAGCGCTGCTCGCAGGCATCCGCGTCGCGCTCGCCGACGGGCTCTTCGATGACCTCGGCTGGCTCGCGCCCGCGGCCGCCGCCGTCGCGCTCTACGAGATCGCCGGCGCCTTGCCGCTCGGTCCCGAGCGACGCGAGATCGGAAGGCGCGTCCTCGCCCAGCTCTACGACGGCAGCGCCGCCACGTTCGTCGCGCTCGCCACGCGCATGGCCCTCGGCAGCGCCCGCGCCCTCGCCGGCGCGCCCGTGCGCGCGCGCATCGCCCTCGCCCTGCAGCTCCCGAGCAGCGTCGACGTGCCCGTCGATCCGCTCGCGCTCGCGCTCGTCTCCCGCCGCGACCTCGCGCGCGACTGGGTCGGCAGCGCCTCCACCGGCTCGCTCCCCGAGCGCCGCCTCGCCGCGCGCCTGCTCGAACGCGCGGCGCGCGAGGCCGTCCGCCGCGCAAGCCAGGGCGACGACGACGCCTTGCGCCTCTTCCGCGGCCTGAGCGCCGACGCACCCGCTTCCTCGAGCCGCGCCACCGCGCCCGACGTCGTCCTCGAGGCCTACCACCTGCTCCTCGCCGATCGCGAGACGCTCGTCTGGCGCCACGTCGCGGCCGCGCGTGGCTTGCTCTCCGGCGCGCTCCCCGAGCTCGAGCGCGAGATTCGAAAAAACCTCGCGCCGAACCTCACGCCCACCGAGTGGCGTCGCGCCGCGACCTCGCTCGTCGCGAGCATCGCCGTCGATCCGGAGAACAACCTCGCCACGAGCCGCGATCTCCTCGCCTCGGGCCTCTTGCGCGAAGATCCCGGCCTCGCGATCGCCATGGTCTGGGGCCTGCCGCGCGCCGCCGACGCCGAGCCCGAAGCCGCCGAAGCGCTCCTCGAAGCGATCACCGCCGTTCACCCGATCGCCGTCGCCGACAGCGTCGCCGATCTCCGCGTGGAGCTCGGCCCCGCGTTCGGCACGCGCGCTCGCGCCGCATGCGTGCAGGCCCTCGCCGTGAGCCTCGCCGCCCCGCAGACCGATGACGGCCTCACGGCCCTCGGCCAGAGCATTCTCCGCGATCTCGAAGGTCGCGAGCCCTCCGAGCTCGCCGCCACCGTGCGCAGCGCCGTCGACGCGTTCGTGGAGAGCGGCTCGCGCGAGGCCCACGCCCGCGCCCTCGGCGCGCTCGATCTCGCCGCGAGCACGCTCGACGCCCTCGACGCCCTCGACGCAGGCCCGAGTCCCACGCCCTCGGCGCGCGGCGGCCTCCCCATCAAACCGAGCGCCCTGCCGCCCGGCCTTCCGCAGACGAACCTCTCCCGTCGCGCCGCGGCCCGCCTCGTCCGCGAGCTCGATTCGAACCTGTACGAGTCCGGCGCGCTCCGCAGCCTGCTCCTGCTCGAACGACGCGGCTCCGGCACCGACGGCACCGCCCAGGGCCTCGACGCCCTCGACGATCGCATCACGCGCTGGCTCCTCCGCATCGAGGCGCAGTCCCCGCCCGAGGGCACGCCTCCACACGCCACGTTTCACCAGCGAAACCTCCGCGCCCTGCTCCACGTCGTCGACGGCGAGAGCACCGACGGCGACAGCGACGGCGACGCCGCCCGCAGTCGCGGAAAACGCCGCCTGCTCGATACGTGCGACGTGCTCTCGAAGCGCCTCACCGCCGAGCCCGGATCGCCCCTCCGCCGCGCCGTCGTCGCCACCGTCGCCCGCGCCTTCGACGCGCTCGTCCGCACGCACGCCGCCGACGCCGCCGACGTCCTGCTCTTCGCCTGCATGCGGAGCGGCGATCCCGAGACGCTCGCGATCCTCGCCGAGGCGAGCGTGCACCCCGACGTCCGCCAGCTCCTCGCCTGCCACTCGCGCTTCACCGACGCGATCAACGCGGCCGCGGCCGATCGCGGCGCCGAGGAGCGCATGGACGCGGCCCTCGCCGCGCTCGAGTCCCTGGTCACCGAGCTCCCGCAGGGCGCCTCGCAGCGCACCGAGGCCTTGCGCACCGCGCTCGCCCGCCTCGCCCGCGGCCTCGACGCCGTCCGCGCGGCGCGCGCCCTCGCTCCGCTCGCCGAGTCCGCCACGAAAGAGGGTTCTCCCCTCGTCTCCCTCGAAGACGCGCTCGTCGCGCTCGCGCGTCTCACAGCTTCCGCGCGCCGCCGCTTCGGCGACGGCGAGAGCGACGAGAACCCGCACTCGACGATCCTCGGCGCCCACGCGCTCGCCCTCGCCGCCGGCATGGCCCGCGAAGGCGGCGCCACATCCGAGCTCCAGGCCGCGATCGAAAAACTCGTCGCAGCCGCCCGCGCCTCCGTCCCTGCCCCGATCGCGCTCGTCGCCTCGCTCGTCCTGCCGCGTCTCTGCGTGCTCCCCGGCCAGCGCGCCGGCACGAGCGCGAGCGAGCCCGACGACCTACCCACGACCGATCTCCCCCTGCCCGCGTGGCTGCCGCCACGCCGCACCATCGGCGGCTACTTCGTCCACCGCCGGCTCGGCGGCGGCGCGATCGGCACGGTCTTCATCGTCACGCGCGCCGAAGAGCGGCACGACGCGAACGCCGAACGTTTTGCCCTCAAAGTACCCGACTACGACGCAACAGCCGCGCGCAGCGTCTCCGAAGCGGAGTTCTTGAAGCTCTTCCGCGACGAGGCCGGCGCGCTCTTGTCGCTCCCCGATCACGCGAACCTCCCGCGCTTCGTCACGTTCGACGCGGGCGCGCGGCCGAAGCCGATCCTCGTGATGGAGCTCATCGAGGGCGTGCGCTGCGATCAGCTCATCGACAGCCGGAGCCTGACGATCCAGACCGCGCTCGCGCTGCTCGACGGCGTCCTCGCGGGCCTCGAAGCCATGCACTCGGTCCGCATCGGCCACCTCGACGTAAAACCCTCGAACATCATCCTGCGCGGCGGCAAAGGTCCAGTGCTCGTCGACTTCGGCCTCGCAGGCCGGCACATCCGACCCGGCTGCGCCACCGCAAACTACGGCGCGCCCGAGGTCTGGGACATCGTGCCCGAGGGCGCGACCGCGACGCCACTCACGGCCGACATCTACAGCTTCGGCTGCCTCGCATACGAGGTGCTCACCGGCGACACGCTCTTCGACGGTCCGAGCGACGTGGCGCTGATCTCAGCGCACCTCACGCACGACGGTCTGCCCCCGAAGATCCGCCGTCTCTCGCAGGGTCGGCTCGCCTCGGTGGGCATGTTCCTGTTCCAGTGTCTGCGCCACAACCCAGAGCAACGCATGACAGCCACGTCCCTGCGCGCCGAGCTCCGCCGCATCGCCCCCGAGATCCTCCGCCTGCGCTGGCCGATCGCGGACTAGCTGGGGCTAGGGCTGGGGCCGCCGCGCCGGGGCGCTGCCCCGGACCCCGCGGGGGCTGTTCGCCCCTCGACCCGAACCAGGGCAAGCCCTGGACTCGGGTTGGAAGAACCGCGCATCGCGCGGTTCTTCCACAGGCCGGTGGCAAGACCAGAGACCGCGTTGCCAGTTGAAAGGGCAGCGTGGCTGTCTTGATGGGCAGGGTCGCTCGTGGTCTTGACTGCGGCCTGTTCGATGAACTGCGCATCGCGCAGTTCATCGACAAAAGGTCCAGCGCTTGCGCTGGTCCGGGTCCCGGGGCGGACAGCCCCGGGTGGGGCCTGGGGCAACGCCCCAGCGCAGCGGCCCCAGGCCTACACGAACGTCAGCACATCCTCGACTGGCTTCCGGAGCGACCGCGCCGTGGGCGGCTCCGCCTTCGAGAGCCGGAACAGGAGGATCTCTGCGTGCCCTGCGGGCACGTCGAACACCCGCAAGAACCGCTGCCGGAGCTCTCCGAGCTGCTCGCGCACCTTCGGCTCGAGCCCCTTGGCTCCGCCCCGTTCGAGCCGTGCGAACAGATATAGCATCGCCGACCATGGCTGGAGCGCGATCCCCTGCGCCGTCGCATCTAGCCACACGCGCTCGAGTGCTCGCCCGCCCTCGAAGTACGAGCGCGACGACGTCCCCGGAAACACCACGAGCGCCATCGCGGACGACGACACGACCAACTGCCGGGCGGACTTCGCGAGCGCCCCGCCGCCGCCCATCTTTGCCGCGAATTCTACGGCCTTCCACGTGGTCGCGAGCCGCACCGCCGCGAGCGCCGACGGCGGCACGTCGAGCGTGAGCACGTCGAGCCCGTCTCGCGTCCGGAGCGCCTCCTCCTCCGTCCAGCGCAGCTCCGCGCCCATCTCCTCGTTGTGCTTGCGCGACAGGAACAGCATCCGATCGGCCTGCCCGAGGATCTCCCCGATCTCGGCGATCGCTGACCGATCGGTCACGAGCAGGAGTTTTCCCCCGCGCACCTCCGCCGCCTCTGCGAGCCGCGCCGCTGCGTACTCCGAGAGCGCCGCGCCCGTGCCGGGCTTGCGGTTCGTGGATCGCGCGCCGATCACCGCGCAGAGCGGATCGACCGCGTACGACGAGTCGTCCACGCGGAACACCACGTCACATGCGGCGCGCGGATCGTTCGCGTCCGGCGCATCGACGACCTCGGCCGACAGCCCCATCGCGGGCGCGGCGAGCACCATGTTCTCCACGGCCGCGCCGAGCGCCACGAAGCTTGCGGTGTTCTGGAAATCGTTCAGCGACCGGCCCCCGTCCGGCGACACCTTGCACCGCACCCGCCCGCCCTTCGCGACGAACCGCCACGGCTGCGCGTTGCCGCCCGAGGGCGCGAGCACGCCGAATCCCACGAGCCTGCGCACGTCCTCCCGCGTCACCGTCCGCTTGTCGGCCGGCCGCGCGAGCGGCGGCGCCTCGGGCGCCGGGAGCGGCTTCCGCACGAGCGCCTCCTCCAGCGCTGCGTCGACCAGCACCTCCGCCTCGCGCCCGTCCTTCACGAGGGCGTCGAGGTCCACGAAGTACCGCCCCGATCGCGTCAACTCACCGAGCAGCACACGCCGCGCTGCGTCGGTCGACACTGCGCCGCCGAGCATCGTCCCCGAGGCGAGCTGCGGCCACGACGTCGTCGTCTCCTCGACCTCGAGCAGCGACGCCCCGAGGCGACCCTTGAGCGCGTCCGGCCCGATGATCCGGAGCACGATGGCCACCTTCTGCGCCTGCGTCAGCCCCTTGAGATCCGCCGCCGACAGCCCCCGCAGGAGCGAATGCAACACGGGCCGATCCGGCTCCTGATCGAAGCGCTCGACGTCGAGCATCCCCCGATCGTTCGTCTCCATCAGCACCGGGATCCCGTGCGCCCGCGCCCGCTCGCGCAGAAACACCTTCGTATAAAGGTCGTCGCACTCCTCGATCACGAGATCGAGCTTTCCGCCCTCGTTCAGGAACGCCTCGACGTTCTCCTCGGTGATCCCCGTCCGGATCACCTCGACCCGCACATACGGATCGATCTCCGCGATCGCGCGTGCTGCAATCACGCACTTGTGCAAGCCGATCTCGTGCACCCCGGCGCGCAGGCGGTTCATGTTCGAGAGCGCGAGCTCGTCGAAATCCGCGAGCCTTAGCATCCCGCCCACGCCTTCGAGCGCGAGCGTCACCGCGCTCGCCTGCCCGACGGACAGCCCCACGACGCCGATCCGTTTGTCCCGGAGCCGCGCTTGCTCGTCGGGCGTGATCTTGTATCGATTGCGTGAAAAACGGAGCTCGCGATATTCGGCCTCGCCGAGCACGTGCACGAGCCGCCCGCTCCACGGGTAATGGACCCAGGTCCCGCGCTCCTCCGGCGGACCGTCCCCGAGCGCCGCCCGCACCACCTCGTCGAGCGCTGCGCCGCGCAGCCTCTGCTTCGGCGACCGCGTCGCGCAAAGCTCGGTGAGCTGCTCGACGTACCGATCGTGCACCTCGCGGACTTGACCCCCGGCGACGAGCTCCTCGACTTTGCGGCGATCCCACGAATCGGCGAGCGAAAACAGCGCCGGCTGGTATGTCCCCTGATCCACGCCCGCGGCCAGCGCCGCGAGCCGCTCGGCGAGCTTCATTCCTTCCCCTGCTTCGGCTTGTACCGGCCGATGGCCGTGAGCTCGTAGACGTGCTCCAGAAACTCCGGGAGGATCTGCGCCGATATCGCCCAGCAATTGCCCGGCCCGAGATCCAGCATCTTGCAGCGCTCGATGTGCTCGCCGTCCGGGTGCTCGTGCATGTACACAAAGCTCGACTTCCCGCGATTGCGATAGAACTGCCGCGCCTCCTCGATCAGCGGCACGAACGCGGCCCGCCCGCCGCGGCCGAGCTCGTAGAGCCGAACGCAATCGAGCAGCCGGAACAGATTCGTCCCCGTCTCGCCCGTCTCCACGATCGCCGCTGCCACGGGCACGCCCGCGCGCCGCGCCGTGAAGAACGTGCGCTCGCGCCCCATCCCCGCTTCCTTCCAGAGCCGCGCCGTCTCCCCGAGATCCACCCGCTCCGGCACGAGATCGAGCGCGTCGAGCAGCGCCGCCGTATGCGTCTTGCCGAGCTCGTCGAGCAGCCACGCCGTCTCGAAAGGTGCCGCCGGCCCGACGTCGAAGCGCTCGCCCGAGACCGTCTCGCTCGTCCCGGCCGATTGCAGCTCGAGCAGCCGGAACGGCCGGATCGCCGCGAGCCCCTGCTCCACGTACGGCCGCGCGAAATCGAGGTGCGCCATCGACCACGGCACCTCGCCATCGATGAACGCGAGCGCCCAGGTGAAGGCCGGATCGAGCTGCGGATACTCGAACGCCCGCAGATAGATGTCGCGCAGGATCTGCCGCACGTGCGCGACGCCGGGCGCCTTGCCCGGCCGCTTGGCGAGCTGATGAACGAGCCAGCTCCCGCCGTAAATCTTCGCCACCGACAGCGATGCCTCGATCCCGCGCTCCGACGGCCACACGGCCTGGCAGATGATCCGCGGCGCTGCCGCCGCCCGCGCGCCGAACTCGAGGAACGTCTTCTTCAGCGGCTCGAATTGATCCGGCGTTTTACCGGACAAATTGAAATATCCCGATTGCTGCAGCAAGCTCCACATCGACTCCGGCGTCTCCGATCCGCCGAGCGTCTTTTCGTGCAGCTCCTGGCTCACGAGCCGCATCCACGGCCCCTCGTCCTTCGTCGTCCGCGGCCCCACCTTGACCCCGCACCGCGCCTTCCCGCCATTGCGCGCCGGGAGCACGTACCGGACCTCGCCGTGCAAGTGCAGCGGCGCGTCGTCTCCCACGCAGACCTCGATGTCCGGCATCTCGAGGCCCGGGAACACGAGATCCTGGTCGGCGTCGACCTCGAAGCACAATCCCGCGAACGAGACGTCGAGCACGGGGCGCCCGGACACGACCACCTCGGGCCATATCGGATGCTTGAACGACGCCGTGACCGGGCGCTGCACCTTGCACCGACGGAACCATCGGTGGCGCACCCGCTCGATCCGCGTCGGCATCGGCGTCGTCACGCGCCCGTCGGCCTCGAACTCGGCCTTGTCGAGGTGGATCCGGTGAATCGAGTTGTACCCGCCGAGATCGATGACGTACGGCGGCGCGCCCCAGCTCTGCGCCGATTTCCACACGACCCGCGTCTCCTCGCGCGTCTCGATCTTCTCGGCCTTGACCGGCACCTCCGACCCCACGACGAGCCCTTCGCTGCCCGCGTGGATCAGCGCCCGCAGGATCGCCCGCACCCGGCCCGGATCGTCGATCTGCTCGCGGACGCGCGACAGGCTCCGCGCGAGATCCGCCTGCCCGACGACGCAAAGCTCCTGCAGGAGGCCGAGGATCTTCCGGCCGAGATCCCGCGTGACCCGCTCGAACTGCACGCTGACGATCACGCTGCCCTGCGGCCCCGTCGGCTCGATCGAGACCACCACGCCCTCGACGGGACCCACCGCGCCCTTGCCCGAGAGCATGTACGCCGTGACGCGCCCGCCGAGCCGCGGGATCAGCCCGTCGCCCGGGGAAAACCACACCGCCGAGGGCGAGAGACGCACCACGGACGCCGGCAGGATCCAGCGCCCCTCGGTGAAAAGTGCGACCGCGCACGCCCCCTCGCGCAGCCGATATCCCGGCCCCGCCTCGCCGCTCACGCGCCGGAAGCGGACCGACGGCGGGCTCACCGAAGGCGGATTCTCCGTGTAGTCCGCCGAGCGCGGCGCCTCCGAGGGCCGCGGCGGACGCATGTCCGACAGGCGCCGCGACGGGAACCGCACCGACGGCGCCTCCCCGAGCAGCTCGTCCTCGCGCATCCCGAGCGCCGCGCGCCCCTCGGCCGTCAGGCGCGGCAGCCGCACCGACCCCTGCCCCTCGGAGAGCACCTCGTCGTCACGCCCTGGCACCCGCTCCGATGCCGACGGCGCGATCGACCGCGGGAACCTTACTGACGGCGGCGGCTCCGCAAGCCCCTCCTCGTCGCTGCGCATCCCGAGCGGCGGCCCCGAGAGCGGCCGCGGGAACCTTAGTGAAGGCGGCGGCTCGCTGAGCCCCTCGTCATCGCGCGGCGGCCCCCACGACGAATGCCGCGCCTCCGGCATCGGCCGTGGAAATCGCACCGACGGCGGCGGCTCCGTCAAATGGTCCTCGTCGCGCGGCGGCCCCCACGACGAGTGCCGCGCCTCTGGCATTGCTCGTGGAAATCGCACCGACGGCGGCGGCTCCGTCAAATGGTCCTCGTCGCGCGGCGGCCCCCACGACGAGTGCCGTGCCTCCGGTATGGCCCTCGCAAACCGCACCGACGGCGGCGGCTCGCTCCGGCGCTCCTCGTCCAGCATTCCGAGCGCCGCTCGCCCCTCCGCGGTAAGCCGCGGAAAACGCACCGACGACGGTCCGTCCGACAACGGATTGACGCTCGGCGGGGCGGGTGACTCCGTCGTCGAGACGGGTCGAGGCTCACCGCCTGTGCCTGGCGCCCGTTCGCTGCTCACCCCGCACCCCCTCGGGGAGCCCTCGAAGCACGGAAGCGCCGACTCTTCGCGTCAAGCAAGGTGCGATGCCTCCAGCGGTCTCACGTTCGGGCAGCGAAAAGCCTCGGGGCCCGACCTCGGGTCCGACATTCGTCAGTAGCCAGAGCGCGCTCACACGCGTTCGAGCCACGGACCAACACCCGTTTTTATCGAACGGCCCCGACAGCGTCAAGACCGTCGTCATGCGCTTCCGGTGTAATTATCAACACCAAGGCATGATCGGGTTCGTCCCCTGGTCGCTCGAATTTCCGCGGAGTCAGCCTTCGTCGGGCATCGTCTTCGACGGCCCGCCGGCCTTCGCCTTCTTGAGCTGCAACCGGAGCGTCTGGACCGCGGTCTTCATCGCAATGTGATACCGCGGTGGAACGTCGAGATACGTGAGCGCCTGATTGATGTGCTCCGGCGGAAAAGCCGCATACGCATCATGGTAAAACCATCGGAGCGCCGTGATCACACCGCGGACGAACGACGAGGCCGTGACCGTCGCCACCTTCGGCTCTTTCTTGTTCGGCACGTAGGACGGTGACGCGCGCAGCTCGTCCACCCGCATTTTCAAGCGTTTGCGTTGCGAGGCCGTCGGCGCTCCCCCGTCCGTTACGATCAGAATGGATGCATACGTGTAGTGCTGCATCCAATCCTCCCACTCCTCGTCGGTGGGCGCCATGGCGTTGTGGACGAGGACGAAGTAGTCGCCCACTTTCTGGAAGGCCAGGTTCTTCATCCAGATCGCTCCAGCCGCACCGCCGACGCAACGCTACCGACCACTCCTCGCCTCGGCCAGCGTACAGGAGGGCCGAAAGCTTGGCAAGCAAGGGCGAGGCCTCGCGGGTTTCGCCGGACAAGACGCGGTTCGGGCCTGAAGGCCGGCAAAAACGAACCCCGGCTCACTTCTTCAGGAAGTCATCGTCCCCCTTCTTCCGCTGCTTCGGGACGGGCTTGGCCTTCTCGTTCTCCGTGCCCCGATCGAGGAGCTCCGGATCGAGCTTCGGCTTCACGCTCGTGGGCACGGGTTTCGGCGGCGGAGCGACCTTTTTCGGCGCCGGCGCCTTCTCGTCGACCTCGCCCTTCGTGTCCCGCTCGGTCGACGTCGGCACCGGCGGCGGTGTCGTGAGCGCCCGCCGCGCCTGCTCGCGCGCGGCCTGCACCTCGGGCGCCTGATCCCCCGTGGGATCGAGCTGCTTCGCCGCGTCGAGCTCTTCCACGCAGATCCGGTACGACCCGCGCTCGCACCACCAGAGCGCGTCCGCCCGGAGCGCTCTCGCCCGATCGAGCGGCGTATCCGACGGCGCGGGCACCCGGTCCGGCAGCGGCAGGATCGCCTCCTCCGGATCCCCTCCGTCCTGGGCCACCCGCCAGAGCACGACCGCGAGGACCGCGAGCGCCGCCACGGCCGCGAGCTCCGCGAGCCATCGCTCCTTCATCCAGCGCCGCATGCGCGACACGCGTTGCCGCACCCGCGCCGCCGGGACCTGCTCCTCCTCCGCGATGCTCTCGAGCTTCTCGCCCTCCCCTTCCCGCGCCATCCAGGTGAGCGTCTTCTTGGCCTCCTCGGTCGCCGGGGCCTGACGCTCGGCCCAGCGCATGAGCGCCTCCTCCTCGACCGGCGGCGGGCTCGCCACGAGCTCCGGCGGATCCCGCACTTCCTCGCGCGCCGTGCGCCGGTGCGCGTCCGCGACCTTGTGCCGCGCGATCCCGAGCAGGTACTTGCGCAGCTCCGCGCCGTTGTCCGGGCGGTTCTTCGCGGTGAGCGCCTCGCAAAGGACCGTCTGGACGATATCGTCGGCGTCCGCGGGCGACACCCTGCGGCGCACGAAATCGAGCAAGAATCGCCGCAGCTCCGGATCCGCCAGCGACTCGGCAAGCCTCGGTTCGTCCATGGTCATCGGAGCGCTCATCGCCCCCTCATCGGAGAACGTACCCGGAGTGTGACAGCCGAAAAAATGTTTTTTTTCGCGTGGCCCGATCGTCACGCTCGCCCGGAGATCCCCGACAGCGGGGCATGAACGCCCTCTTCGCGCTGCTCATGCTCCCGACGGTCCTCTTCTCCTCCCCGCTCCCCGGCGCGCCGGCCGCAAAGCCCAGCAAACCCGCGGCGGACGTCGTGTCGCTCGTCCGCGTCGACAAGAGCGAGCACCGGCTCGAGCTCGTCGCCCAGGGCGGCCGCGTGATCAAGACGTACCAGGTCGCGATCGGCAGCGGCGGCGCCGGTCCCAAGCGCTTCGAGGGCGACAAGGTCACGCCCGTCGGCACCTACCGCGTGAAAGGCCGCTTCAAGGGCCTGTTCCATCAGTTTTTGAACGTGACCTACCCGAACGACGAAGACCGCGCGCGGTTCGCCGAGCTCAAGCGCCGCGGCGAGGTCCCGCCCGGCCGCACGATCGGCTTTGGCATCGGCATCCACGGCGTGGGCCAGCGCGACTGGAACGGCGTGCACAAGCAATCGGACTGGACGCACGGCTGCATCGCGCTCGACGACGCCGAAATCGACGAGTTCTCCCGGCTCGTCCCCGACGACACCACGCTCGTGATCACGGACTGATTCCTGTTGTTGGATCGGGGAGTCGGGCTGTATGGTCCCGACGAACCATGACGACGGAGACGCATTACTGGCTCGTCAAGAGCGAGCCCTACAAATACTCGTTTGCCCAGCTGCTCGCCGACAAGCGGGCGGTCTGGGACGGCGTGCGCAACTACGAGGCTCGAAACAACCTGCGCGCCATGAAGAAGGGCGATCTGCTGCTCTTCTATCACTCGAACGAGGGCAAGGCCGTCGTCGGGATCGCCCGCGTCGCCCGCGAAGCGTACCCGGACCCCACCGCCGAAGGCGAGGACTGGAGCGCCGTCGACATCGAGCCGGTCGTCGCACTCAAAGCCCCCGTCGAGCTCGAGGTCATCAAGAGTGACCCAGCCTTGACCGACATCGCCCTGCTCAAGCGCTCGCGCCTCAGCGTCGTCCCCGTCTCCGCCGAGCACTTCGAGCACGTGCTCGCGCTCGGAAAAACAAAGCTCCCCGCCCGGAAAGCGCGCCGGACTTGACGAAAGGCCCCCCACGGGGCGACGCTGCGCGCGTGATCCGCCCCAGCCTGCGCTCGCGCCCCGCGTTCGCCGCCCTCGCGCTCCTCGCGACCTCCCTCGTAGCCTGCTCCAACACCCAGGTGACTTCGACCGTGACGGGCGAGCCCGTCTGCGCCGATTTCACGCTCGGCGGGGCGAACAACAAGATGCGCGGCGGCCTGCGCCAGCCAGTCCGGGTCACCGTGCTCGACGACGACGATCAGATCGCGCGCGTCATGATTCTCGGCAAGCGCGCCGAGGGCGATCCAGGCGCGCGGCTCGTCCTGCCGGACGCGAACGCCGAGTACAAGGTCGAGTGGGCGCAGTGCGGCAACGAGCGCGCCTCCGTGCCACTCCGCGCAGGCAAGACCCCCGAGCGTGACCTGACGACGTACGAGTGCGGCGAGGCCAAGGTCTACAAGACCGACCCGCTCGTCACGAAGAAGGGCGATCGCGCCTCCCACGCGTTCACCTTCCAGCCCCCGCCGAACGCCGCGTGCTGGACCGACGAACGTCCCACAGAAGAGCCCCCGAAGCCCGCCCCCGAAGCCGCCCCGCCCGCCGAACCAGCCGACGCAGGCGCCGAAGACGCCGCGACCGACGCAGCGACCGACGCCGCCCCGGCCGACGCGGGCACGGATGCCGGCAAGCCCACGGGTGCGACGGAGAAGCCAGCCGACGGCACGAAGGACAAACCGGCCGAGGCCCCGAAGACGGAAGCCCCGAAGCCCGCCCCGGCGGCGCCCAAGCCCCCCGAGGGCCCGAAGCCTGCGACGACGCGGTGACCCGCTCGAAGCCGTTGCGCTGGGGCTTTGCCCCAGGCCCCACCGGGGCTGTCCGCCCCTGGACCCGGACCAGCGCAAGCGCTGGACCCGGGGTCGATGAACTGCGCAACGCGCAGTTCATCGAACAGGCCGAGGTAAGAGCAGCGACGATCCTGCCAGCAGCGCTGACGTCTCGACCGATGACGCCGACGGCGTGAAACACACCTTCGCGGTCTTGCCACCGGCCTGTGGGAAGAACTGCGCATCGCGCAGTTCTTCCCCCTGAGGTCCAGGGCTTGCCCTGGTTCGGGTCGAGGGGCGAACAGCCCCCGCGGGGTCCGGGGCAGCGCCCCGGCGCAACGGCCTTCAGCCTGGCGGCGGCGTGATCGGCAGACTCGGCTGCAGCTTCGCGGGATTGAACATTCCTGCGCGCTTGTGGTGGTTTGCGTGCATGTAAATGCCGAACCACAGCCAATTGCCGATCTTGTAATAGCCGTGGTCGAGGTTGACCGGCTTGAAATCGTTGCTTGGCGAGAATGCGTTGTGCGTCGACCAGTTGAAGTGCACGAGGTGGAAGAAGCCTATGATCGACGCCGGCACGAACAGGAAGAAGAAGCCTACCTTCCCGAGGAACAGGAACCACGTCGCGATCAAGAGCAGGTTCGTCCCGTAACTCACGTACGCCCGCAGCCGCTCGTATCGACGGTTCTCGGGCGTGTCGCCGTACAGATCGAAATAAATCTGCTGGAGCTGATGCTCCACGTTCACGATCGTGTTTACCAGAAACTTGAAGTAGCTCGGTAATACCGGGTGTGGGTCCTTTGCGACGTCGTCCGAGTATCGGTGGTGCCGCTGGTGGATCACCTCCCAGGAGGCGAACCGCGTCAGCACCACCATCCCGCAGAGCTCCCCGACGATCCGGTTGATCGGCCGCGGGAAGTTGTTGTGCGTCGCGTTGTGGATGAACACGCTGCACAGGATCTGCAGGTGACAGGCCAGCGGCAGCACGAGCCACAGACGAGCGTCCCAGGCTGGCGCGAGCCCTTGGAAGCCCGTCGTCACCATCACGGCGACCAGCGCTCCGCAGAGGACCAGGTAAAAGCCGTCGTACCACAAGTAAAAATAGCGGTTTCGACGGAGCTGGGTGAAGGGTAAGGACGTTAAGGTCGAGACGATGGCTGTCACGGCGTTCTGAACGTATCGGTTAACGCAAATCTGTCCGTTCGTCCATGATTGTCGACTGACCGGGACGGATGGTAGAAGGCGGAGCCGTGTCCTCTTCGCTTACTGACCGAAGCCCCTGGCTGGTGAAGCACCCGGCCGAATGGCGGCAGATCGGCATCGTTCTGGCCTACCTTGGCGTCCTTGCCTCGATGGTCTTCGTGCCGGCCTGCCGGAACGTCTTGTTCCTCGCCGCGGCCTGTTATCTGAGCTTCCTCAACACGGTGGTCATCCACAACCACCTCCACCAGGGCATCTTCCAGAGCCGCCGGCTCAACATGCTCTTCCGCGTCGTCTTGAGCTTCGGCGCGCTCTACCCCGCCTCCGCGAACATCCCCTCGCACAACCTCGTCCACCACCACTTCGAGGATGACGGCAAGCCCGACTGGGCCGCGCCGACGCACGTCTCCTTCAAGTGGAACCTGCTCAACCTGATCCACTTCCCCAACGTCGCTGGCCCGAACACCTTCGCGGGCGTCTCGCGCTGGGCCCGCATCAAGGGCCGCGAGGAGTTCGTGCGGCAGTACCTCGTCGAGCAGGTCTTTGCCTTCGGCCTCACCGGCGCCCTCCTCGTCTACGACGTCTGGACGACGCTCTTCTTCGTGCTCGTCCCGCAGCTCTACGGCGCGCGCTGCATCCTGCGCATCAACCTCATCCAGCATGATCGCTGCGACACCACGAGCGAATGGAACCACTCGCGGAACTTCGTCGGTCGCGCCTTCAACTGGGTGATGTGCAACAACGGCTACCACACCATCCACCACAACCGCGCCGGCCTGCACTGGTCCGCGCTCGCCGAGGCGCACCGGCGCGAGGTCGTCCCCCGCGTGGATCCGAGCCTCGACGAGCCGAGCATGGTCCTCTACCTGCTCCGGACCTACCTCCTCCGGCCCTCCCGTCCCCTGATGCGTGACGTCGCCAAGGCGGAGACGGAAGGCCCACAGATCGACCTCGCGCCGCGGGAGATCCGCCGCGCCGAAGCCGAAGCCGCGAGCGCGTAAAAGGATGGGAAAGCCCCTGCCCTACGAGCTCATGGGCCTCTTCGTCCTCGGGGTCCTGTGGGTGAACACCCTGCTCGTCGTCGCCGCCGCGTACAAGGAGATCGCGGCCCTCTCCGCGCTCGCGCGGCGCTTCGTTCCGCTTGGCCCGAAAACCGAAGGCACGGGCCTCCTCATCGGACGCGTGACGCGCGGCGACGGAGAAGGCCGGGCCCTCGCGGCGCACGGGATCCCGCAGGTCGGAAGGCTCGCACGTGGTGACGAACCCGTCGTGCTCTTCGAGGACAGGCCCGCGGAAGGCGCGTCCTTCGGCGGCGCGATCGAGGCGGAGGGACGCGCTGTCGAGATCCCGCCGCGCACGGGCCCCGGCGTCGAGGTCTGGCACGGCCCGGACGCGCTCCGTGCCGCCGCCGCCTGCCCCTCGCCCGAGGCCTTCGACGCGGCCCTGCCCGACGCCCGAAAAGCCCGCGGCTTTTCCCGAAAGGTCACGGCGCACATCCCCGAGGGCAGCGCCCTCTACGCCTTCGGCGCCCTCCGGAGCGACGGCCCGACGCCGCGTCTCGCGCCCGCCGAGGACGGCACGCTGATCCTCTCGACGATCGATCCACGATCCTTTTGTCGTCAAAAGACCCGCCTCGGCTGGCTCTTCCTCGTCGGGGTCCTCGCGCTCGCCGCGGGCGTGACGGCGCTCGCCCTGCACGAGCCTTTCGTGTCGACGACGAGCAAGCTCGGAGGCGTGCTCGGCCTCGCGTTCTTCCTGCTCGTGCAGCCCGCCGGCACCGGCCTTCGCGACGCGCTCGCGCGCCCGAGCGTGGCGGCTCTGCGCGGTGAATGGCGACGCCCCGGACGCGCCTCCTGATCCGTGCGCCCCCTGCCCAGCGCCCTCCCGCGCACGAAATTTGCCGCTGTCGCCTGCTCGAATGGCGATCATCGAACAGACGTGGACGTTCTTTCCGGGGCGCTCGTATAGCCAGGACGAGCTCTCCGAGGCGCTCCCTCGGTGGCTCGATGGACGCGCCCTCGGGCTCGCCCGCCAGCTCTTCCGCAGGAGCGCGGTCGAGCGCAGGAACCTGGTCATCGCCCCGCACGAGCTCCTCGCCGTCGGCCGCTCGTTCTCCGCGAAGAACGAGCTCTACCGCACGACCGTCCGTGACGCCTGCGGCGCGCTCTCGCGGCGCATCGCCGAGGGGACGACCGAGGACGAGCGCGAGAGCATCGACCTCGTCGTCACGGTCTCCTGCACGGGATTCCAGATTCCTGCGATGGACGCGACGCTCGTCGCGGCCCTCTCGCTCTCGCGGAACGTCCGCCGCATCAACCTCACGCAACACGGCTGCGCGGGCGGCGCGGCGGCGCTCGCGATCGCGCACGAATGGCTCGCCGGCCACCCCACGGCCCGCGCGCTCGTCGTGTGCGTCGAGCTCTGCTCGGTGACGTTCTTGCCCGAGGATCGGAGCGAGGAAAACCTGGTATCCGCGGCGATCTTCGCCGACGGCGCCGCCGCCGTGCTGCTCGCGGGCGAGCGAGCCGAGCGGCAGAACGCGAAGGCTCCGGCGCTCCAGATCCGCGACACGTTCCGCGAGCTCTTCGCCTGCACCGAGCACTTCATGGGCTTCGAGGTGCGCGAGGAGGGGCTCAAGATCAAGCTCTCGCGCGACGTCGTCCCCTTCGCCGAGCGTGGCTTGCCGGACGTCTTTGCGCGGGCGCTCGCGCGGTTCCACGTCGAAGACCCGAGCCAGTTTTCGTTCGGCGCGGTGCATCCGGGCGGTCGGCGCGTGCTCGAGGCGCTCGAGGATCACGCGCGTTTGCCGAAGAGCGTGACGCGCACGAGCTGGGACACCCTCGCGCGCCACGGCAACATGTCCTCGGTCACCGTGCTCGTCGCGCTCGACGAGCTCCTGCACGAGCACGCGCCGCTCGGGCCAGGCGCACTCGGGCTCGTCACGGCGTTCGGCCCAGGGTTCTGCACGGAGATCGGCCTCTTGGAGACGACCTCCGGGCGATGAGCGAACGACCTCCGCTCGGCATCGTGGGAGGCGGGCTCGCCGGCCTCGCCGCAGCCATCGCGGCAGCCCAGCGCGGCCGCGAGGTGCTCGTCTGGGAGAGCGGCGTGATCGGCCGCGACAAAGTCTGCGGCGAGTTCCTCTCACCCGAAGCCGAAGAAGACCTCGACGCCCTCGGCTGCGGCGACCTCGTCTCCGCGCTGAAGCCCGCCCATCTGCGCGCCGTCGCCCTCTTCGGCGCAGGTGGCGCGCGTCTCGATCTGACGCTCCCCGGCCACCCCGCACTCGGCATCACGCGCGCAGCCCTCGAGGCCTTCCTCGCCCGTCGCGCCCGAGAAGCAGGCGCCACGGTCCTCGAACGCACGCCCGTCCGCGCCATGGCCCCCAAGCCGCCGCGCGCACTCGAAATCCAGAGCCAGGCCGGCACGCATGCCGTGCGGAGCCTGGTCCTCTCGATGGGCAAACGCTCCACGCTCGACGCCCCGCTCGATCTGCCACGCGCGAGCGCCGCGCGCCCAAGCTTCGTCGCGATCAAGGCCTACTGCGCGCCGACGCCACTCGAAGCCGACGTCGAGCTCTACCTCGTGCCCGGCGGATACATCGGCGTGAACCCCGTGGAAGACGGCCGCATCGGCGTGTGCGCGCTCCTCGAAGGCAACGCCCGCCCCGTCTGGCAAACCCTCGAAGACCACGCGACGCGCCACCCCGCCCTCGCGCGGCGCCTCGCATCCCTGGGCGCGCCCACCCAAAAACCCCGCGGCCTCGCCCGCTTCGGCTTCGGCGCCCAAGCCGTCGCACGCGCCTGCCCCACGACCGGCGTCCCCCTGCTCTTCGCCGGCGACGCAGCACGTCTCGTCCCCTCCTTCACGGGCGACGGCATGGCCATCGCACTCCGCAGCGGCCGTCTCGCCTCCCTCGCAACCTTCTCGCCAGACCCCATCCGCGCGTACACGCGGGCATTTTCGCGCGCCTTCGCAGCCCGCTTCCTCGTCGCCGGCGCGCTTCATGGCCTCTTGCTCCATCCACCCGTGTTCGAGCTGCTCGCTCCACTCGTGGGCCGCGCGCCGAGGCTCGTAGACATGCTGTACCGCGCGACGCGTGGGTAGTCTGAAGCGTGGTCGCCGGGGTTTCACCCCGGGCCCCGACCAGGGGTTGTCCACCCCTGGACCCGGACCAGGCACGGCCTGGACCGAGGGTGCATCGACCGCGATGCGGTCGATGCAAGGGGATGGGGAGTGGGAAGCGCAAGGTGAAGCGCATGGCGAGCCCCCCGGAGGGTCGTGAGGCGCATCGATCTGCGTGTGCAATGCCCCGCGAGGGTCAGGGAACGCTCGCCGATGCGATCGTGGTGCCTTCGAGGGGGTCTTTTGTAGGAGGACGTACCGGTGGGGGGTACCCTCGGAGGGTCGTCGGGCGCTCGTCGTTGCGGTGGGTGAGGCTCCGGAGGGCATCACGCCGGTTCGATTTGCGTCGTGCGAGGCTCCGCCGGGGTCACGGTCGCAATCGGAAGCGCGTCGGGGGCCTCGTGAGGCCACGAATCTCACAAGACGGAGCCATTCTCGACCCCTCCAAAGGGGTCTTCACCGCTCGATGTTGCGTCCCCCGACCCTCCGGGAGGCACGACGCACGCAACGTGAAGCGTTTCGACCCCCTCCGGGGGGCCCGTGGAACGCTTGCGCTTGCATGGAGGGATGCCCGTCGAGGGGCGTCGAGCGCGTGCAGCCATTGCCGCCACCGCCCGTTCGTCCCGGAACCGAACGTTTGTCCAGGTGCTTGACCCCCCCGTTTGTCCGCGGTACGAGTGGACCTCGGAGGCCGGCGCTGAGCGTGCGCACCTGACCTGGATCGCATGAAATGCTCGCGTCGGCCTCCACCTGTTCCCGCGTGGATGACGGTATCTTTCGTCTCCGGGTGGACGAGGAGCACGCGGTCCCCCCCAACGCACACGGGGATGGACATCCGGTGTGGACGGCTGGTAAGGTCGCCCGCCATGACAAGACTCCTCGAATCCAACTCAGTGATTGCCCTGCCGCGTCTCGATGCCAATCAGGCCATGGTGCTCGCCCAGCAGCTCACGGCCGCGGCGCTCGATGAGAAGGGCGATCCGCGCCCTCTTCCGGAAGCCGTCGAGGAGGCGCTCGGCGACGTGAAGGAGGACCGCGCGGCCCTGCAAGACGTGCTCGGTCCCCAGGCACAAGGCGACGTCCGGGCCATCGACAAGCTGGAGGACAACGCCATCGCGGCGCTCATCCTCATTCTCGCCGGCTGGTCGCGCGTGCGCGGGCAGCTCGACCTCGGCGACATCGCCGTGGAGGTGGGGACGCACGTCGGCGTCGAAGACGGCCTCGGCTTCATCAACATGCGGCCGCGCGACGAGTATGGGATCGTCGATACCAAGCTGAACACGATCACGCGGGAAAACCTCGATGGGAAGCTCGAAAAGCTCGGCCTCGGCCCGCTGCTCGCCCACCTGCGCGAGGTGCACGAGCAATATGGGAAAGCACTGGGAATGGTGCACGCCGTGCCCGGAGAGGAGCGCGCCGTCGTGCGCCCCCGCCTCGATGCGCTCACGGATTCGCTGCGCCATTACGTGACCGCCGTGCTCGGCTCGGTGCAGCGCAAGAAGCCAGCCACCAAGGAGCTCGCCGACGCGCTCCTGCGGCCCCTCACCACGTGGCAGGCCGATCCGGTGAGGAAGGCGCCCAAGGAGGAGGGCACGACGGGCGCCGCCACGGGCTCGTCCGCGGATCAGGGCTAGAGCGTCGAACAGTTCGACTGTTCGACGCTCTGCGAGATCGCGTAGCGATCTCGCCTCGGGGGGTGAATCGTCCGGGCTTTTCCCGGACGAGAGGGGGGTCGCGAGGCGTCCCCCACGGGCCAAAAGAGCTAGAACATCGAGCAGTTCAACGAACTGCTCGATGTTCTAGGGCTCTTGCGGTTTGGGGGTGAGGATCCGCCAAGTTTGCACTATACCGGCGCTCTCACGATTCCCTTGCTCCCCCGAGGTTTGCCCTGAGCGCCGCCCCTTCCGCCCCGCCGCCGCCCGGCCGTTCGTCGCCCGAGCGCCTGTTCGACCGACTCGGCCGCGTGCAGTTCGAACGACCGCTGCTGCCGCTCCTCGTCGCGGCGGTGCTCACGATCGTATCCGTGGTCCTCGCCCTGCGATTGACCATCCAGACCGGCTTCGAATCGCTCCTGCCCTCCTCCCGGCCGAGCGTGCAGGAGCTCAACCGGGTCGCCGCGCGCACGGCCGGCGTCTCCACGCTCTTCATCGTCCTCGAAGGCGGCCCGGACACGCCCACGTCAGCGCTCCGGCAGGCAGGCGACGCGCTCGTGCCCGCACTCGCAGCCGTGGGCCCGCCCTGGGTCGGCAGCGTCGAGGACGGCGTGCACGAGGCGCGCGCCTTCCTCTCGCCCCGCGCCGGGCTCTACGCCGACACCAAGGACCTCGAAGGCCTGCGCGACGACATCGAGGCCCGGTACGCCTACGAGGTCAACAAGGCGACCGGCACCTTGCTCGACGAGAGCGAAGAGCCCCCGGCCCTCGACGCGGAGAGCATCAAGAAGCGTTTCAAGCTCGGCACGGAGGCCACGCCGGATCGGTTCCCCGACGGCTACTACCAGTCGAAGGACGGCAAGACGCTCGTCGTCGCGGTCCGCTCCAAGGTCATCGGCAGCGATTTCGCGCGGGGTAGCGAGGCGTTGCGCCGCATCCGCGAGGCCGTCGATCGGGTGAACCCCGCCTCGTTCCACCCCGAGATCCGCTACGGCTTCGGCGGCGATCTCCAGACGGGCATCTCCGAGTTCGCCGCGATCAACGCGGACCTCACCGAGGTCGGTCTCTTCGGGGCCGCGCTGCTCGCGGGCGTCGTGTTTCTCTATTACCTTCGGATCCGCACGCTCTTCGCCATGCTGATCACCATCGGCATCGGCGTCGCGTGGACCTTCGGCGTCACCGAGCTCCTGATTGGCCATTTGAACATGGCCACGGGCTTTCTCTTCACGATCGTCGCGGGCAACGGCATCAATTTCAGCATCATCTACATGGCGAGGTACCTCGAAGCGCGCAGGGACAAGGTCCCGCTCGCCGAGGCGCTCGACCTCGCGCGTCGGGAAACCTGGCGGCCCACGCTCACCGCGGCCGCCGCGGCCGGCGCGGCGTACGGCTCGCTCATCGCCACCGAGTTCCGGGGCTTCCGCGATTTCGGCGTCATCGGCGGCGTCGGTATGCTCCTCTGCTGGATCGCGACCTACCTCGCGTTGCCGAGCATCCTCACGCTCATGGAGCGGCTCCTCCCGCTCGATCGCGAGGCCAAAGGCATCTGGGGCCGCATTCAGCGCGCCACGCAGGGCGGCATCGCATTCGGCCGTCCGTTCGCAGCCTTCGCCCAGCGCGCCCCCCGCCTGCTCACGGTCCTCGGCGTCGCCGTGGCCCTGGCCGGCGCCATCGCGGCCGTCTTCTACGTGAAGAGCGACCCGATGGAGTACGACCTGCGCAACCTGCGCACCGACGCGAGCCGGCGGGCCGAGGAGATCCGCCTGAGCCAGCTCGGCGAGCAGATCACGGGGTACGTCGGGACGGACGGCATGGCAATCCTCGTGGATCGCCCCGAGCAAGTCGAACCTTTGCGCGCGGCGCTCAACGCGAAGCGCGACGCCGCCCCGCCGGGGGAAAAACCCTTCGAAAAGGTCCACGCGCTCCAGGACTTCGTGCCCGCGGCGCAGGCCGAGAAGATCCCGATCCTCGAAGAGATCAAGCAAAAGGTCCTCAAAGCGCGGCGCCGCGGCGTCATCTCGGATGACGATTGGAAGACGATCGGAGAGGTCCTGCCCCCGGACGACCTGAAACCGTTCGGCATCGAGGACCTGCCTGCCGGTCTGGCGCGGGCATTCACCGAGACCGACGGCACGCGCGGCCGTATCGTCTACATCAGCCCGACCGCGGGCGCGACCGTGGACGACGCCCATTACCTCTTCCGCTGGGCAAATTCGTATCGACGCACGGTCCTGCCAGACGGCAGCGTGATCCTCGGCTCAGGCCGCGCAGTCATTTACGCCGACATGTGGACCGCGGTGATCGACGACGTCCCGCCCGCAGTGCTCCTCTCGCTCTTCGGTACGATCCTGGCAGTGCTGATCGCATTCCGCCGCGGCAAGCCCTCGATGTACGTGATCGCCACCTTGCTCGTCGGCATCGGATGGATGGCACTCGCGCTCGTCGTGATGAAGGTGAAGCTGAACTTCCTGAACTTCATCGCATTGCCGCTGACCTTCGGCATCGGCGTCGATTACGCGGTGAACATCGTGCAGCGGTACACCCGCGAGGGCACGGGCGGCGCGATCGCCGCGGTGCGCGAGACAGGCGGCGCGGTGGTGCTCTGCAGCCTGACCACCGCGCTCGGCTACATGGCGCTCGTACGATCGGATAATTTCGCCGTGCGCAGCATGGGCGTCGCCGCAGTCATCGGCGAGGTCACCTGCCTCTTCGCCGCCGTGATCGTCCTGCCCGCAGCGCTCGTGTGGATGGATCACCGGAAACGAGCGTAACAGCGCACTTCCCTTCGGGGCCGGCTCGTTTTATCGTGGCGCCGTGGCAAAATCCGAGGATCGAGGTGGGGGCGCATCGGAGGGCAGCGGATCAGGGCTGCGCTCCGCAGCGAGCCTCCTGTTCACAGTAGCGCTGCTCGCAGCAACGGGCGCGGCACTTTACAACGTGTATGGCGTGAGCGTGGAGGTCGAGGCACTCGCCTCGGAAGCCGCGTGCCAGGGCCAAGCCCAGCCATGCAAGGCCCAATTCACGTTCTGGGAGCGCTCGCCGATCGCGCACACATTCACGATGCAGACGCCAAGCGGCGCGCACCCCGTGACGTGCCAGCGCGCATACATCCTGTTCGGCGCCTATACCTGCAAGAGCAAGGACGGCACAGCAACCGCGGAGCCAAGCCCGTCCGCATCGGCGTCGGCCGCGACCTCGGCGAAGGCGCCGGCCAAGGCGGTGCCTGCGAAGGCGAAGGCGCCGTGAGCGTAGCGTAGCGCCGGGGTTTCACCCCGGACCCGACCAGGGGTTGTCCACCCCTGGACCCGGACCAGCGCAAGCGCTGGACTCGGGGTCGATGAACTGCGCGATGCGCAGTTCATCGAACGAGCCGGGTCAAGACCGGCGACGACCCTGCCAACCAAGACAGCGACGCTGACGGTTCAACCGGCAACGCGGTCCCACCGGCCTGTGGGAAGAACTGCGCATCGCGCAGTTCTTCCCCCTGAGGTCCAGGGCTTGCCCTGGTTCGGGTCGAGGGGCGAATAGCCCCCGCGGGGCCCGGGGCAGCGCCCCGGCGAGGCGGCCTCAAACGAGAAGCGCGCCCTCGAATTCGCCGTAGCCGCCGGGGATGAAGAAATCCTTGCCTGGTTCGAGGCCGAAGGCGCGGATCACGGTGGCTGCGATGTCCTGCGATGTTGGTGGCCGCGTCGCCTTGTCGCCGCCCTCCTCGATGATGTTGACGGGGGCGCCGAGGGGCGAGCCTTGCGCTGTTTCGTCGTATCCGCCGAGCATCTGGTTTCCCTTCACGCTCCCGCCGACCAGGATGCCGCAGGTGGCTGGGTGATGGTCGGTCCCGTCCTGCGGGCTCCGTGCGAATGTGCGCCCGAAATCGCTGTAGATGTAGACCAGCGTCTCGTCGAGCAGCGAGCCTTGCCCCGAGGATGCGGGCGTGAGTTGCATCTCGATGAGCACCTGGGCGATGGCTTCGAGTGCGATACGCAGGTGGCTCGTCTGCGCGCGCGCGCCGCCCGAATAATGCACGTCGAACCCGGTATTCCCGATGCTCGACGCGCGCAGCGTCACGCTGGTCACGAGGTTCGACTTGAGCAGGCGCAATGCGAAGTCGAACGAGCCTCCCGAGAGCACGTTCCCGCAGACGTCGGCGGGTCCGATGCACGCGGTCTGGAAGGGCCCGCCCGCATAAAGCGGGTCGGCTGCCAGGAATTCGAACCCCTTCGTTTGATCGAGCACGGTGAGCACGTCGCGCGCCACGGTCTTGCTGACGCCCGCGTACGTGTCGTGGATCTGCCGATAGAGATCGTCCGTCCCCTTCGTCGAAATGCCCTTTCGCTCGCGGATTGCTTCGAGCACCGCGCGATCCGTGATTGTGAGCGGCAGCGTCTCGCCGGTGGGTGTGCCGTCGAATGCCATTCCCTCGACGTCCGTTCGCGTGCGCAGCCCGTCCCATGCGCTGTTGCGACGATCCGAGATTGTGGACTCGACGAGCGAGAGGCTCGTGAGTGAATATGGCGTGGCGAGCGCGGGCAGGTCGTACGCGGCCGGCAACGTGCCGCCGAGCGTCGCGTTTGGAACGGGTCTGTCCGGGAAATGCGCCGCCATGTAGTTCGCGATCACGGCCTGCACGCTTGGCGCGCGGAACGATGAGCCCGCGACGCCGCACATGCTCGCGACGATCCCGCTCCCGTGGGATGCCGTGCCCTGATCGGCGCCGACGAGCACGCAGGTGCGGTCATAGAGCTTGTACTTCGGATTGACCCACGAATAGCCCCACGGACGATAGTTCTGCGTGCCGCCGGAGAGCGGATTCGAGCCTGTCGTGTCGGCGGGATTCGCGTCGTTCCACCCGACGGGGCCGCGCAGCTTGCGGGTCGGGTTCGTGGAGCCGAGGTCCGCGGCCGTCCCGTCGAAGTTCCGCACCTGCTCCTTGGAATACCCGAACGGGTGCATGCCGCCGTCGGGCGGCTGGATGAACTTGTCGATGCCGGCGCCCGTGAGCGGGGTGAAGAAATGCTCCCAGTTGCATCCGCCGTCGAGCCAGATGCAAAGGAGCTTCGTGGGGCCGTTCGGTGGCGGCGCGGCGGACGCGCTGCGCACGGCGAAGCGGCCGAGGAGCGCGAGCTGGGAGGCCCCGAGGGCGGCGAGAAGGAGTTTTCTGCGGCTCGTTTTCATCGGGGCCTCTCAGTAGAAGATCCAGTCGGGGTGGCGAATGAAATAGGAGCACGTGCCCACGTAGGCGTTGCGCGCGTCCTTCTCCATTTCGAGGGGGACGAACACCGTGGAGAACACGCGGTCGACGTCCGCGTCGGTCGCGTCCACGGCGTGGAAATGCAGGTACCAGGCGCGAATGACCGACTTCACGCTCGCCGCGTCGGCGCTGCCCGTTTGGACCGAAGCTCCGGCGGGCAGGAGCGCCGTATTGCCCGACTTGTCGAGCGCGAGCCCGCACCAGCGTTGCGCGAGCTGCGTGATCATGCCGAGGAAGCTCGGGGAAACCGTGCCGTCGGCCTTCATCTGGTTCGGCGCCGAGCCGCCCCCGAGCGCGGCGAAACGCTCGACGGGCAAGTTTTCATAAGGCGCCGGGATCGAGTCCGGAGACGTGAACGGATACAAGTCGTCGTTCTGGCTCGTCTTGTGCGGGATGTCGAAGGCCGACGCGGCAATGTAAAAATCGTCGTCCGACAGGCCGAGCTGCTGGTAGAGGGCGCGCCCGACGTCTTCCGCGGAGAGCCGGGTGATGCGGCGGGCCTCGATGGACGGGAGCGGATCGGCGGTCCGGGATTCGAGGTTCGTCACCCATTCGCGGATCTGGGCCATGGTCATCTTCGTGGATCCGCTCGCCGCGATCTCGGCGAACGGCGGCCCCGCGATGGGCATTTGCTTGAACGCGCCCGTCCCCTTCCCTTCGAGGAGGCGAATGAGCTCGCTTCCGTCGGGTTTGCCCGGGACGACCACCGCCGGGTTGTAGACGACGAGGGATTCGAACGCCTCGATCGACGCGAAATACCCGCGCGCCCCCGTGATGTGGCATCCCTGGCAGGACGGGGCGAGCGCGTCGAATACGGCCTGGTTTCGCGCCCGCTCCTCGGGCGTCGGTCCGCCGCAGGTGTTGCCCTCGTCGCCGTCGCAGCTCGCGGCCCCGAGGGCGACGACGAAGGGGGCGACGATCTTGAAAAGGATTCGTTTTCGCATGTCAGTGCCCCCTGCGGAATGACGTGGATTGCGTGAGGGACTTGATGAAGGGCCGCACGAGCCGACCGTTCGCGATGAACGAGGCCGTGAGCGTCTCGAGGTAGCCGTTCTCCGCCGCCGGATCGATGTCGCGCCCGAGGATACGCTCGTGCACGCGCCGCACCACGCACCGATCGAAGGATCCTGCGGCCACGATGAGCTTGGCGAACCCGAGTGGCCCCACGGTCCCGTCGCTGGTCTGCCCGAGCAGGGTGAACTCCGGCGGCAGGAAATCGAGGAACAGCACGTAAGGATTGGCGTTCGCCTCCTCCTCGGTGGCGGGCGTGAGCAACGAGCCCGGCAGGTACCACTTGTTCCATTGCGCGAACGGCTCTTCGGCGAACGGCCATACGCCCGTGCGCCACGCGGGATCCCATTGCCAGTTGCCCACGCCGGGCATGTAGTACAACGCGCCCCAACCCTCGAACGCGTGGCGGGCCTTCGCGTACCGCTTGAAATGCGCCGCCGCGGTGTCGATCCGGGCGTGGCAATGCTGGCAAGGCCCTTCGCGGCCGGGATCCGTCTCGTACACGTTGAACGGGATCTCCCCGCCCGGCGGCAAGAGCTGCTCGCAAGCGAGGGTCTCGAGCGCGCGCGCCGCGCGCAGGCGCTCACGCGGATACGTATCGAGGAAGCCGAGCGAGGTGAGCATGCCGGCCGAGGGAAACCCCTTCGAGGTGCCCGGATCCTTGCGCGGATCGAACGTGTAGTCGCGCTCCTTCAGGAAAAACGCGTTTCGCGCGGAGATCGAATACTCGCGCCACGCCTTCGGATCATTCGCCTCGTGGAGCGGATCCACGGCCGCGCCGCCGAAACTCGCCGGGTTCCACCAGCTTTCGTCGGTGAGCACGTCGAGCCCGCCGCCGGCGAGGGATTGATTGATGTGGGCCGCCTGGACCTCGGTCGGGCCGACGGAATAATCCGAGAGGATGAGGTCGGTCGCGGGCCGATCGTGCCAGACGATGTGCGCGAACAGGCGCGCCGGCTCCTCGGCGAGCAGGCGCCGCTGGCCGTCCGGGTTTGCCGGGAGATACGCGCCCCAGCCGGGATAGGTGCCGGGGTCGTGCCAGCAGCTCACGGCATTCTTGCCGCATCCGCACGTGCCCTCGGCCCGCTGATTGCATTCGATGTCGACCGGCGAGCCGTTCGGTTTGATCTGGCCGATGTTCGTGGTGTTCGCCGCGCTCCCGACGAGCGTCACCGTCGTCCCCGGCGCCCACCAGGCCTCGACCGTGGTCTTCGCGCCGCCGGCGGCGCACGCCACGTCCTCGGGGACTTCGTCGCGGAAATAACGAAGCGCGCCCTCGTTCGCCGTGCCCGGCTTGCACGCCGTCAGCACGCGCTGCTGCTTGGCGCCATACTCGGGGGCATCGGCCGTGCGCGGGATCAGCGGGATGTTGAACCACTTGCGCGCGTGCTCGAAGGTGATGTCGTAAAACCGCGGGTCTTCGAGGGCCTCGTCAATGAAATCGTCGACATAGGCGAACTGCGCCTCGGGCGTCGCCCGTGTGAGCAGCTCTTGCATTCGCTCGACGGTCGGGGGCACGCCGAGCAGCGCGATGCTGGCGCGCCGCATCAAACGGAGCGGTGTGAGCTCGTCCTCGGGCTCCTCGCGCACGGGCGTGACGCCGTCGCCCGGATCGACCGCGCAATCGGCGTTCGACGAGGAGGAAGCCGGATCCCCCTGGGAGCATGCGACGAGCGCGACCCCGAAAAGGAATGTGTACCTTCGCATGTTGCAGCGCAGCATACGGGCGGCGCGGACATCGGGACAAGAAAACCGCCTCGATCCCCGCAGGGGCGCTCACTCACTCGCCTGGAAGGAATCGTGGCGCGCGCAGCAAGCTGCTCGTCGTCTCGCCGGTCTCGTTCGCAACCCGGGTGGTCATGTAGTACAGGCATGACGTATCGACCGTGAGCTGGTTGATGGCATCCGGCGACGTGAAGAGCTCCACCACCTCGCCCCCGGTCTTGGGGACACGGTTCATGCTCCGCGCCTTGCCCCTGGCCCAGTACAGGTAGTCCCCGTCCTGCGCCATTCCGGCCGCGAGATCGCTGTTGGAGACGAATGTCCACTCCGTGAGGGTCTTCGCCTCACTCCCGTCCTTCCGGGTGCGCACCAGGCGGACGGGGCTCGCGTTCGTTGTAATCCAGAAGAGGAACATCGAATCGACGACGAAATGCGTGGTGGCGGCGCCCTCGACGAAGAGGAGCGCGCCGCCCTCCTTCGGCGTCGCGTGAAAGCCCGACATCGACCAGAGCCCGCTGGCCGACCAGTACAGCTTGCTCTCGTCCGCGATCATGCGCGGCACCATGTCCGGCGTGAGCTCCTCGTCCTTGGCCAGGGTCTCGGGCGTGCCGCCGGACTTCGAGACCCGCCGCACGGCCTGACCCACCGGCGTGATCCAGTATGCGAACGACGCGTCCACCGCGATCGACATTGAGCCCACCTGGTTATCCGCGACGAGGCTCGCCCCGCTCCCGTCCTTCGAGGCGCGCATGACCCGATCGCCGTCCAGGAAATAAAGCGAATTCGCGTCCGCGACGAGGGACTCGGTCCAGCTCGCCGCCGGGACCACCGTCTCGATCGCCCCACCGGCCTTGGGCACGCGCAGCACAGCGCCGTCGGTGCCGTAATGGGTGAAATACACGTGGTCGCCGTCGGCGAGCAGGCCGGAGAGCCGTTCCTTCCCGCTGACGAGGACCACCGGCGCCTCGCCTGCCGTGCAGTGCGGGGCCTCGCACACGCCCGCGTTGCATTGCCCGCCGCCGCAACACGCCGCCGACGTGCGGCACGTTTCGCCCACGGCCGCGCAGACCTCCTCGCTCCTGCGGCTCTCCGGCAGGTCCGTCCGCGCCCCGCAACCCGCCCCGACAACCCCCATGGCGAGTACCGCCGCCGCCACCTTCCCGTTCATCATGAAAGCTCCCGCGCTAAAGATCCTTGCAACATCGAACGCCGGTCGAATAATCGAAGTAATCGAACGGATGGGCCCGCACCATAGAGGCACAACCGTCCTTTTTCGAACGCGCGTAAAATCCGCCGACGAATGTCCCCTCCGGGTCGTCGATCCACTCGTCGATATTGCCGACCATGTCGGCGATCGCGTCGCCTTCCCACCGGCTCACGCAGGCCCGCGTCTCGCCCGTCCGGCGGAGGAGCGGTTTGTCCCCGGCCTTCACCGTGTTGAGGCGCGGATCGCTGTGACCGATGCTCGGATTGCCGTGCAAGAGCCCCGCGGGGTGCGCCTCGCGGAAGATGTTGCATTTGCCCGGTTCGTACGTGTCGCCATAAGGGAAGTCGCGATCGTCCTCGCCCCGGCAAGCCGTCTGCCACTCCGCGAGCGAGCAAAGGCGCTTGCCCGCGTTCTTGCAAGCGAGCGCGGCGAGCGGCCCCGTGAGGTAGCCCTGGGGGATGCGGCTCTTCTTCGAGACCGCCTTCGGCTCGAAGTTGCGCTGCGATTGCCACGGCGGCAGCGGCGGCAGCTCGATCGTGCGCGCCTCGACGGGCCCGACGGCGAGGCGCTCCTGCTCCCACAATTTCTGGATCGAGAGCGCCTGCTTGCGGGCGGGCACGTAATAAGGGGAAAGATCCTGCCCCGTCTCCGCGTCGACCAGGCTCGCCTCGTACCGATCGACGCAATAACTCTTGTTCACGCGCACCATGTCCGGCGGACACGTGGGCGTCGCCGGCTCGACGAGCGCAAAATCGTCGGGCCGCTCGGGAAGCACAACGGGAGCCGAGGCGGGCGCGGAGGCGGAGGCGGAAGCGGGCGCGGCAGCGGAGGCGGGCGCGGCAGCGGAAGCGGAAGCAGGCGCGTCTCCGGGCTTTTCGTCGTCGCAAGCCGAGAGGAGGATCGAGCCGAGCAGGGCAATTCGGACCAGACGGTTCATTGAAATGCATGCCCCCACGGATCACGACCCGAGGGCTCCGGGCAGAGGTAACGTCGGACCACGATCCAGTGGTGCATCGGATAGAGGATCGTGTCTTCCTTCATCGACAAACCCATCCGGCTCGTGTGCGCGCCGGGGAACGGCTTCTTCGGGTAGAACGGCACGATCCCCGAGAGCGCCTCGTACTCGTCCATGAGCCCCAGCAAATGCCCCGCCTCGTGCGCGATCACTGGCAGCGACCAGCCGCTCCGCATGGACCAGAAATACGGCGTCCGCCCGCACGTCGTCGACAGCGGCAACGTGAGATCGACCGGCACGCCCTCCCGCGCCGCCTGGTCGTGCGGCAAGAATGTAAAATCGTACCGCACCGGCAATCCATATCGATCGGCGTCCCGATTCCAGTACCTCTCCGCCTCCTCGGACCAGCGCGCGAGCAGCGCCTCCATGTTGCGACGCGTCGCCGGCGCCCGGAACTCCCCCGATTTGGGACACGCCTCCGTCGTATTCGATCGGGAAAACGGCACGCCCCGGCACACGACCTCGCCCTCGTACCGCTCTTTCCCTTCGCAATCCGCGAGCTCCAGCGTCCCGCCCTCGCGCGGCAGCACCACGGCGAACGTCGCAGACACCTCCCAGCGCCCTGGCGCGCCCCCGCGCGGCCCCAGCCGCCGCACGTGGTAATGCATCGGCCCGAAAAACAAACGATAATGCGGCATCGCCCCGCGGATCGTGCGCTCGCCTTCCTCCACGTCGCCAAAAAAGACCTCCCGCGGCGACGGCGAACAGGTGTACGCGTCCTCCGCGAGGGTCGTCGCGAGCACGTCCCGAAACGTCGCGCGCGCTTCCGCGCCGAGCCCCGGCGTCATCGACACGAGCTCCTGCGCGACGTCGTCCGTCGGCAGAAATCGCGCGTCGAACCGCGACGCGACGCATCCCGAGGTGAAGATCGCGCCGAGGACGACGAGGGTTGCGATGTGGACCTGCATCGCCCCTTGCCATCCGGCGCTTTTCCTTGCTTCGCCCCTTCCCATCGGGCTACCAACATGGCTCCCGAGGGTGCTGCTCGGCAATCCGGATCCGGAGGACGGGCATGCACGTAGGTGGGAAACCCCGACACCCCGGGGGGAAACGATCATGGCGGGGGGAGGTTTCGCACGAAGCGCTCGAAGTCGCGACTTCCTCGGGGTGCCGACCCAGAAAAAGAAACGCTTGGAACGGAGATTGACCATGAACATGAACAAGATGATGGCGTCGCTTGCGGTGGGCGGGATGATCGCGGGCCTCGCGGCGTGTGGCGGCAGCCAGGCGCAGCCCGAGAACGCCGACAGCAAGGCGGGCGCCGAGGCGGGCGCGCAGGCGTCGTGCAGCGGCCAGAAGGCCGACGGCGCGGCGCACTCCTGCAAGGCCGGCGCCTGCAGCGGCAAGAAGGAAGGCGAAGCCGCGCCTGCCGACGGCGCCGCCCCCGCTCCGGCCGACGCGCCGAAGTGATTCGAGCGGCCCCCCGCGCCGCTTGAGCCCGAAGGGCCGCCGCTTCCACCTCAAGCAAGGTGGCGCGCGCGGCCCTTCGTTTTTACACCGCTTCTTCGGAGACACCGCGATGACCGCACCCGACCGCATGCGCCTCGGCCTCCCCGACCTCGGGATCGGCGTGGGCCTGCGACTGCCGCACTACGAGGAGATCTTCGAGACCCGTCCCAAGGTCGACTGGTTCGAGATCATCAGCGAGAACTTCCTCGTCCCCGGCGGCGTGCCGCTCGCGAACCTCGACCGCGCCCTCGCCCACTACCCCGTGATCCAGCACGGCGTCACGCTCTCGATCGGCGGCACGACACCGCTCGATTTCGAGTTCCTCCGTGATCTCCGGACGCTGCTCCGCCGGACGAAATCTCCGTGGGTGAGTGATCACCTCTGCTGGACCGGCACCGCCACGCTGAACACGCACGACCTCCTGCCCCTGCCCTACACCACGGAGGTCATCCGCCACGTGGCCGCCCGCGCCCGCATCGTCCAGGACACGCTGGAGGTGCCGCTCGTCCTGGAGAACGTGTCGAGCTACCTGACGTACACGTCGAGCGACATGACCGAGTGGGACTTTCTCACCGCCGTCGTCGAGGAGGCCAACTGCGGCATCTTGCTCGACGTCAACAACATCTACGTCTCGTCGCAAAACCACGGCTTCGACCCGCGCGTGTACGTCGACGCCGTCCCGGCCGAGCGCGTCGTGCAGATCCACCTCGCCGGCCACACGAACTACGGCGACTACATCATCGACACGCACTCGGGGCCGGTGATCGATCCGGTCTGGGACCTCTACCGCCGCGCGATCCGCCGCGTCGGTCCCGTCTCCACGCTGATCGAGTGGGACGAGGACATCCCCCCGCTCGCCATGCTGCTCGCCGAGGCCGAGAGGGCGCGCGTCGTCCGGGAGGAGGCCCTGTCCCATGCGAAGTGATCTCGCCTCGGTGCAAGCGTTCCTCGCGAGCGTGATCCCCGGCCATGCGCCGATCCCCGAGGATCCGGCCCTCGCCGAGACCGCCGCGCGGTTCGTCACGGGAAACGGTCGCCTCACGCCGGCCGCGCAGGTCGACATCTACCGGCGCCAGTTCTGGCTCCGCCACCGCGAGATCCTGCACGACGATTTTCCGGCTCTCGCGCGCCTGCTCGGCGAGGACAAGTGGAACACGTTCTGCCGCGACTTCCTCGGCGCCCATCCTCCCGCGCACGCCGCGTTCGAGAAGCTCATCGAGCCCGTGCCGGGCTTCGTCGCGACCTGGTCCGGGCTCGAAACGCAAGCCGAGCGCACGTTCGCCGCGGATCTATCGCGCTACGAGATCGCGCTCCTCGAGGTGCGCACCGGGCCCGACGCGCCGCCGCTCGATCCACAAAAGCTCGCAAGCCTGCCCGAGGACGCCTGGGAGCGCGCGCGGATCGTGCTGCACCCCGCGATGCGCCGGCTCTCGTTCGCCTACCCCGTGCACCGCCTCCGCAAGGCGTGGCTCGTCTCGGGCGAACCGGCCGTCTTCCCCGACACGCCCTCGCCCGCGCACATCGCGCTCTACCGCAACCGCGAGCTCGTCACGCACTTCGAGGAGCTCGAGCCCGAAGCCTCCACGCTGCTCGACCTCCTCGCGGAGGGCGTGCCGCTCGTGCCTGCGCTGGGCCGCCTCGCCGAGCCCTTGCCCGAGGATCGGCAGGCCCACGTGGCGGCGAGCGTCGGGCGCTGGTTTCAGCAGTGGACGGCCCTCGGCATCGTGGTCGACGTCGACCTCCCCTCATCTTCGTAGTTGCAGAGAACCCCGACCATCGGACACGGTAGGAGCCACGTACGGGGGGCAACGTGCCGATGAGGGAGAGCGTCCACCAGAAGACCCTCGACATCCGCACCCGCGGGCGGGGTCTCTACGACGTCACGAGCGCGGTCGCGGCCGTGCTCGACGACGCGGGCGTCACGATCGGCCTGTGCTCGCTCTTCCTTCAGCACACCTCGGCGAGCCTGGTCGTGCAGGAGAACGCCGATCCGGCCGTGCTGCGCGATCTCGATCGCTGGATGGCGCGCGTCGCGCCCGACGGCGCCGGCTACGAGCACGACGCCGAAGGCCCCGACGACATGCCCGCGCACATCCGCGCGGCCATCACGAGCACGAGCCTCACGATCCCCGTCACCGCGGGCAAGCTCGCGCTCGGCACCTGGCAAGCCATCTACGTCTGGGAGCACCGAACGAGCCCGCACACGAGGCGCCTCGTGATCACCTTGCTCGGCGCCTCCGGAGGCCCATGAACGCACGTACTTCGATCTTCGCCCGCGCTCTCCTCGTCCTTCCTTTGCCCATCGCGCTCGCCGCGGCGCTCGTCTCCGCCTGCGCCGGCAGCCTGCCCGGGAGCCTCGAAGAAGGCCGCTTCGCCACGTGCGAGTCGAACGCCGACTGCACCGCGCGTGACGCCGGAACCGAGGCCGGCATCTGCTGGAACCTCCGCTGCGTGCAGTGCCTCTACGACACGGACTGCGCCGCGGGCTCGTACTGCGCCGACAACCTCTGCAAGACGCTCGATCCGAAGCCGGCCGAGGAGAAGGACCCGACGGACCAGAACGCGAAGAACATCGACGAGTGCATCAAGGCCTGCACCGACAAGGAGTGCATCGACACGTGCAACGCGCGTTTCCCCGACGCGAAGAAGAAGCGGAGGGGGCGGTGACGCTCGCGGAGACGGCCAAGGGCATCCTCGACACGGCGCGCATCAGCGTGCCCACGGTGGTCGACGCGGCGATGGGTCGTCTCGACGCCGAGACGTGCGACGAGCGGCTCGCGTGGTGGTCGCGCAAGCTCTTCGCGGACGCGGAGATCAGTCTCGTCGTGCGTGGTCGCGAGCATCTCGGCGACGGCCGCGAGACGTTCATCGTGATGTCGAACCACCAGAGCCTCTACGACATCCCGGCGCTCTACCGCGCGATCCCGGATCGAAGGCTGCGCATGGTGGCGAAGGCGGAGCTCTTCGACGTGCCGGTCTGGGGTCACGCGATGAAGGCCGCGGGGTTCGTCCGCGTCGAGCGCGGCAACCGCGCGCAGGCCGTCGACGCGCTGCGCACATCGAGCAGCATGCTGGAGGAGGGCTCGCTGCTCTGGATCGCGCCCGAGGGGACACGCAGTCCGACGGGGATCGTGGGGACGTTCAAGAGCGGAGGGTTTCACCTCGCGCTGGAGACAGGCCACCGCATCTTGCCGGTGGCGATCGACGGCACGCGCGACGTGCTGCCCGCGCGTGGGACGATCGTGCGCAAGGGCAAACGTGTGGTCGTGACGATCCTGCCGCCGATCGATCCGAAGGCGTACGGCAACGAGCGCCGCAAGGAGCTCACGGCCGCGGTGCACGACGCGATCGTCGAGGCGATGAGCCGCTAGACCTCCCCGCTAGGGCTGCGTCTGCGCGGTCTTCTGCGGGCTCGGGCTCGGGCTTCCGGTGTTTTTTTCCGGACGCAGGCGCCACGGGTTCACGGCGTGGCGGCCGGATCCCTTGGGCAGCGCCTCGCCGTCCTTGGGCGCGGGCGCGCGCTCGGCGAGCAGCCAGCGGAAGAACGCGTCGGCCCACGCAGCGCCGCCGGGGGCATCGGGGTGGATGCCGTCGGCTTGCCGCGAGATCGGGCCGGCGACCGCGTCCGAGTCGAAGAAGCGACAAGGCGAGGTGTGCTTGCGGAAGATCTCGATGATGCCCGTGTCCTTGCGCCAGAGCGGCGGCGAGACCCACACGCACGGCCTGTCTCCGACGATCTTGACCAGCCGCTCGACCGCGTCCGTGCGCGCGGCGGGATCGGTCAACGTCACCTCGTTCGCGCCGAGGTTGATGATCACGAGATCGGGGTGGTAGTCGCCGACGAGCTTCGCGAGCTTGAGGTGCCAGCTCGTGGTGTACGAAGCCTGCTCGGAGCGGACCTCGTAGAGCGCGCCGACAGCCTTCATCTTGGGCCGAAGCGCCTGCGAGAAGCCGGCCATGAGGAACGAGTCGCCGATGTGCAGGACGACGGTGCGAGGCTCGATCGGCAACGCCGTCTCGGGTTTGACCTCGTTCGCCGAGCCGGCAGATGCCGCCGCATCCGCGGCCGCGGGCGCTCCTGCATCCGCCGCCTGAGCCGTCGTCAGCGACTCCCCCGAGGCCTTCGCGGGGGACGTCGAGGTCGGAGAAGGCCCTGCGTCGTCGCCCTGCACGTGCGCGCGAGGGGCCGGCGTGGCAGGCTGCGCCTCTGGCGGCGCTGCCGAGGCGCACCCGCCGACGAAGGAAAGAAGCGTGAGCGCGAGGAGCGGAACGAAGCTCGAAGAGCGCATCGGAGGTCCCAGAGCTCCGCACTCTACGGCACACTTCGTCCGAGCCGCAAAGAATCGGCCCGCCTTGGGCGGGCGTGCACTAGGATATTCGAGGGCATGAATTTCAGGCTGTTCGGCATCGACGTCGAGGTCCAGGCGAGCTTCTGGTTCAGCACGGTGCTGCTCGGCATCAGCTTCGTGGACCTGTCGCGCGGCCCCGCCGGGCTCGTGCCGCTCGCTCTGTGGGCGTTCGTCGTGCTCGTGAGCGTTCTCATGCACGAGCTCGGGCACGCCCTGGCGATCCGGCGGCACCGCATCCAGCCGGAGATCTCGCTCTTCCTGATGGGCGGCGTGACCCGCTGGCAGCAAGTGCTCCCGCTCCGGCGCATCGATCACATCTTCATCAGCCTGGCCGGCCCCCTGGCCGGGTTCGCCTTCGCGGCCCCGTTCTTCGCGCTCGATTACTGGCTCGACCACCACGCGTCGGCCGCAGTCGTCGCGCGTGTCCCCTCGCTCGTGCGCTTCACGATCACCCTCTTCATCTACGTGAACGTGCGGTGGGGCCTCATCAACCTGCTGCCCGTGCTGCCGCTCGACGGCGGGCACGTGCTCGAGCACGCGCTCGGTCCGCGGCGCATCCGCCTCGTGGCGGGGCTCTCGATGCTGGCGGGCTTCCTCGTGGCGCTCTACGGCCTCCGCACGCACAACATCTTCCTGGCGATGATGTTCGGCATGCTCGCCTTCCAGAGCCTGCGGCGCATGCAGATGCTCGGCCCCAGCGAGGCCGAGGAAGATCCGCGGCCGCACGCACCGGCGCCGGACACGGAGCCCGCGCTCTCGGGCGAGCTGCTGTCGCTCCTGCTCCGCGCTCGGCAAGCCGTCGCAGACGAGGACCTCGGCCGGGCGCGGAACCTCGTCCAAGAAATTTTCTCGTACGAGCAGCGCACGGGCGAGCCGCTCCCACCGCGCGCGCGCCGCGAGGCGTTCGAGGTGCTCGGCTGGGTCGCGCTGGCAGGCGATCACGTCGACGAAGCAGCACAACGCGTGGCCGAGGCGCGCAAGCTCGGCGAGGTCGATCCGGCACTCGTGGGCGCTGTTCACTTCGCCAAGCGCGAGCTCAACGCCGCAAGGCGCGTGCTCGAATCCGCGCGCGCGACCGGCGACGATCGCAAGGAGATCGTCGGTCCGCTCGTGCAAATCCTCCTCGAGCAGGGCGAGGTCGCCCGCGCCGCGGCAATCGCCTACGACATCGTCGACTCGCTGAGCGAGGACGACGCGCGCAAGATGGCGAAGCTCGCCTTCGACGGCCGCGCGTTCGACTGGTCGGCGCGGCTCTCGGAGGCCGTCTTCGACCGGCAGAAGAGCGCTGAGGACGCCTACGAGGCAGCACGCGCGCACGCGCAGGACGGCGCCTACGAGCGCGCGCTCGACATGCTGCGCAAGGCCGTCGAGGCCGGCTTCAGCGACCGGAGCCGCGTCTGGTCGGACAAAGCGCTCGAAGCGCTACGCGCACGAAGCGGGCTCGAAGCCGTCGTCCCGCGTCCGTAAGACTCCCGTCTTCGCATCTGGGAGGCGCTGCGCTGGGGCTTTGCCCCAGGCCCCACCCGGGGCTGTCCGCCCCGGGACCCGGACCAGCGCAAGCGCTGGACCCGGGGTCGATGAACTGCGCGATGCGCAGTTCATCGAACAGCCGAGTCAAGACCAACGACGACCCTGCCAACCAAGACAGCCGCGCTGCCATTTCGACTGGCAACGCTGTCCCACCGGCCTGTTGGAAGAACTGCGCATCGCGCAGTTCTTCCACAAATGGTCCAGGGCTTGCCCTGGTTCGGGTCGAGGGGCGAACAGCCCCCGCGGGGCCCGGGGCAGCGCCCCGGCGCGACGCCTCGCGATGAGACCCATGCTCAGGGAACAAGTCTCACCGCCCCGTCGAACCGTACCCGCCTTGGCCTCGCGCCGTCTCGTCGAGCGACTCCATGACGACGAGCTCGGCGCGCGCCACGGGACAGATTACGAGCTGCGCGATCCGCTCCCCGCGCCGCACGACGAACGGCACGTCGCTGTGGTTCACGAGCAGTACCATCAGCTCGCCGCGGTAGTCTGGATCGATCGTCCCCGGCGCGTTCAGCACCGTGATCCCGTGCTTCAACGCGAGCCCCGAGCGAGGCCGCACCTGCCCCTCGTACCCTTCCGGAATGGCGACACGCACGCCTGTCGGCACGAGCTTGCGCTCGCCGGGACCGATCGAGACGTCCTCGACCACGGCGGCGCACAGATCGAGGCCCACGGCGCCTGCGGACTGGTACGCCGGCAGCGGCACGTCTGCGCCGCCCACGCGCACGCATGCGATGCGCACGGATGCTCCGTGGGTCACTTCTTCTTCTTCGAGAGCAGATCGCCGAGCGTGCCGAACCCGCGCGGCTCGGGCTTCTTCGCGGCGCCTTGCGGGGCCTTCTTGCCGTCGGCCTTGGGTTTGTCCGTCCCGGTTTCAGCCGCCTCGGCGCTGCCTCCGTCCTTGAACTTCTCGAACGAGCTGCGCTCCTCGTCGCGCGCGACCGCGGTGACCGACAGGCGGATCTTGCCCTCCTGATCGATGTTCACGATCTTTGCCTCGACCTCCTGGCCGACGGTGAAGTGCTTCTTCAGGTCCGCGCCGCGCGGCGTGCCGGTCTCCACGGTGGGGATGAGCCCGCGGCCGCTGCGGCCCTGGGTGCCTGCGATCTGCACGAACACGCCGTAGCGCTCGACGCCGGTGACGCTGCCCTTGACGCGCGCGCCCTCGACGAGGACGGGGGCCTGGCCCTTGGCGCCGAGGCCGATGGAGGTGGTGAGCGCCTCTCCTTCGGCGTTGCGGATGAAGAGGGGGCTCAAGCGGACCTGGCCGGTGCCGCGATCGATGGCGGCGACGGTGGCGCTGACCTTGTTGCCGACGGCGACGAGCAGCTTGCCGTCGGGATCGGTGAGGTCGATCCGTTCGAAGTAGCCCTCCTGCTTGCCGCCGAGGTCGGCGAAGACGGCGTTCTGGGCGACGACGACGATGGTCACGTCGAGCTTGTCGCCCACATGAAAGCGGCGTCGCTCCTGGCGACCACCGCCCGCTTGCTCGAACAGGGCCCCGAAGGACTCCGACGTTTCCCGGCGCTCGGACATGGTGGACCGCCTCTTAGCGCGGCTGCGTCGGGAAGGCGAGGGAACGGATACGGAGGCAAGGCGCGGAGGTGAGCATGGCGACGTGCGTGAGAGTAGAGGCGGAGGCGGGAGAGGGTGGACGGAGGGAAGGATCGTTTCCCGCTTGTCGCAGACGGGCCGGATCGTGCTAGGGTGCCGGCCGCGATGCACCGGAGGGAGACTCTCGCCGGGACATCCAGGGTCGATAGCTCAGTCGGTAGAGCTGCGGGCTTTTAACCCGTAGGTCCAGGGTTCGAGTCCCTGTCGACCCACCACCTAACTAGCCGGAACGGCTGGACTTTTTGGTCCCCACCCCCGGCTGTTCCAGTATTTCTCCACGGACTGGCGAGGGAGCCGGCCCGTCGAGCAGCTCGATGGCGCCCCGCTTGGCGCTCGGCGACAGGTGCATGTAGCCCATCGTCGTCGAGACATCGCGGTGGCCGGCGAGCTCCTTGATCGCCATCACGGTCGCCCCGCGCATGGCGAGGTGCGAGCAGAACGTGTGGCGGAGGATGTGCGGCCCCTCGAGCACGGCGAGCCCGGCCCGCCGCGTCGCCTGCCGCATCCAGCGGGCGATCGTCTTCCCCGTGATCGGCTTGCCGTCGTCCTCGCAGAGCACGCGCTCGCTCCGGAGGTGGCGGTACGCCTTGAGGGTTGCGAGGAGCCGCTTCGTGAGATCCACGGTGCGGCCGCGCCCGCCCTTCGGGGTGGACTCGATGCCCTTCCAGTCCGCGCGCCGGATGTGGAGCTCGCGGCGAACGAAGTCCACGTCGTTCCAGCGGAGCGAGATCATCTCGCCCCGGCGGAGCCCGGCGTCCGCACCCAGGAGCACCAGGAGGTGCGCTCCCCAGCCGACCATCGTCGCGCCCTCGACCAGCCGGTCGAGGTCATCGAAGTCGAGGAAGGACTTCTCGGGCTTGGGCGCCTTGAGCAGCTCGATCCGGCACGGCATCGCGTGGATGACCTCCCACGACACCGCCACGCGGAGCAGCTTCCCCAGGACGGACAGGATGTTGTTCACCGTCTTGGCCGAGCGGTGACCCAGCCGCGCCTTGAACCGCTGGACATCCTCCGTCTTGATCTGGTCGAGCTTCTTCGAGCCGAAGTCGGGCTCGAGGTACAGCCGCAGGATCCTCTTCTTCGCGTCGATCCCGCTCGGCTTCTGCCGGTTCGCCTCCGCGTAGCTCTCGATGAACCGCGGGGCGAACTCCGTGAGCGTGGGCACCTCCTTCTTCTTGGGTTCTTCTGCAGGGCGGGAGAGGGCCTCGCGCAGGAGTTCGTGTTCCCTCCGCTCCCCCCAGCGCTGGGCCTGCGACTTCGTCGCCACGGGTGCTCGGCGGCGCTCGCGCACCTCCTCTCCGTTCGGCAGATTGACGCAGATATCCACTTCCCAGCCTTCTCGTTGCGACCGCTTGTACGGGCGAACTTTGACCGTCATCGTCGGGTCCTTCCCGGCGATGGCGCTCGTCTTCCGTCGAGCCAGCTTAGCAGGTTGTCGCGATGGAACAGCACGCGACGGCCCAGGCGAACGACGCCGGGAAGAGTGCCTCGCTCAGCCATGGCGTAAACCGCCTTCCGCGTGGTGCGCAGGAGAGCGGCAACCTCGTCGGGCGTGAGCAGTATGGGCAGGGGCCCATCGGGGGTGCTGCTGGTCGAAGCAGATCGATCGCTCGCAGATTCGGCGTGTGCCCGGTCCGGGTGGGTTGTCCCCGACTGGCTTCTTCCGGGGCGCTGGCGTCGTTCACCGGCCATGGCTCACCTCCCCTGCTCGAGGTGTACCGGCCAGCGGGAATGGCTGCGTTGAAGCTGGGCCTGGGCCGCCGTCGCTGGCGGCTTTCGGTATCGTCGACGTCCGGTGTGTTCTTGTTCTTCTCGTCGCTCGCGGTCGCGCCTGGACGCGAGCGAAGCAGCGCCGAGCGCGAGCGACTGCGAGGCGCCTCGATATCCGCCGCGCCTCGAGGACGCGAAGCTTTCGTGTTCGGCGTATCGCAGCCTTTCCCCTTGCAGCCGTGGCCGTGGGAGCAAAGGCCAGGATCCCTCTCATGAAAAGTTCGTTCCTCTCCGCCGAAGAGATGTCCTCGTCCTCCGAAGGCTCCTCCTTCCCTTGACGCCGGAGCCACTCGATCTCCTCGTCATCGAATCCGCCATCGAAGTTTGTCGTGACCGTGATGTTCATTTACAGCCTCGGGTCAGGATGGCGAAGCATAAGAGGAACGATTGCTGGTGCAAGAAGAATTCGACATGCGAATGTGCGAGTAGAACCGCGTTCTTCTGCGACGGTCTTGTCCCGTGAGACTTCGTGTTCGGCGATAGTTGAGACCTGGCCGCGAGAAAAAAAAGACCCACGGACCTCGCAGCCTCCGGCTGGAGGCCCTCCATCCTTCCACCGGCGTTCAGGCCGGTTAACCTCCCCCACTATAGATTGGGAGGGCACCGGTTAACCGGCTCGACGGGGAGAGCACGAGTCCCTCCGCAGCCGTCAGGCTGCGGCAGGGACATTGGTTCTTTTTTTTCCCGACCGTCCTCCAACCTGAGCGACATCATGCGCTCAAGAAGAAGGGCCCGAGGCTCCAGCCGATCCTGCTGTAGCGTTCAGGCTGTGGCCGAGAAGAACCTCGATCTCTCGCCAGAGACCGGTCCGCCCATACTTCTTCTTCGCCTTCGTGATCGCGACCTTGCTGACCCCGAGCAGGTCCGCGAGATCCTTCTGCGTGATGATCCCCTGCCGTCCAGCGGCACGCTCGTTCATCAACGCATCACGGGCTCGGAGAAGAAGCTCGGGCTTTCGCCCAAGCAGTTCGTCCTCCGTCTTCCGGTCGATGACGAAGTAGGGGATGTCGACGTTCGAGAAGAAGTAGATCGTCTTCTTCTTGTACGGATCGTAGGGCCGGAGGCGGAGCATCGACTGGGCGTACTCGGCCTGGTGGAACGCCCAGAAGACCGAGAAAGGTCCTCGACGGAACCTGCGTTCGATGAGACGTGTGCCATCGTCGGCCACGATGTAACCGTCCGAGGAGTCCTGGTTCGGTGAAGGAACGAGCCGGTAGTCGAATGGCTCCTCCCAGGAGGCAAGCGGCTCCGTCGAGATGTAGGCCCTCGCCCTTGCCTCGATCTCCAGCGGGTGTAGTTCGGGGGCGCCGAGGACGAAGAGCGCGTCGTAGTCCTTCAGGCTATTCTCGCCGCGGTTCGACCAGAAGTAAGTCACGTCCTCTTCCTTGACGCTCTCGAGGATCCGCTTCTTCACGTGGGGCTTGGCAGCGAACAGGTGCTTCTGCACGATCACGGCGATCTTGTGGCCCGGATTCTCCGTCTTGTACTTGTCGACGATGTCCATCAGCCGGTTGATCGATGGGCTGTTCGGATCCCCGAGCGTGCTGGCCGGATACCTGTAGTCGATCGTCTGAATGATCTTTGCGGTCTGTTGTGCTTCGACGTGAACGTGCAGGAGTGGCCGGTCAGGAAACATGTAGGCGTAGAGCAGTTGATCGCAGGTCGCGTCCAGGATGACGATGGGCACTTGTGGCGGGACCGGAGGAATCACCCGCTGCCCGGCAATGATCCCGCCCCTCGACTCGCTTGACGGCAGGACGAGAACACAGGTCGGTCTTGCCCCGGTGTCGGCTGCCAGGGCATCTGCGAGTTTGTGGAGCTTCGCTCCGAGCCCCTGCCCCCCGATGAACTCTAGCTTCTGAATCAGGTACGCCGTACTCATCGGATCAATCCGACAAACGTGAGCGTCCAGGTCCTTGTTCTGCCTTTCGCGCTCGCCACCTTCTGGCTGTCCGGCGAGAAGACGGGCAGCGGCTCGGATTTGTTCTTCTGCTCGGGGAAGACCGTCGACGAACACATAGCCGAGCTCGCGCAGCAGCACGCGAAGCTCGATCCGGCGACGGTTGGGAGGCGGATCCTTGAGCAGATCGGAGACGACCTCGAAGAGCTGTGTAAATGCCCTGGCCGAGAGCTCGCCGAGGGCGACCACGTCGGGCGCTTTCAGGGCGGACAAGATCTGATGGATCTCGTACGGCTCCAGCGTGACCGCCTGAAGGACTTCTTTGACAGGCGACTCGTCGATGACGACGATCTCGCGGCCCTCGAAGAGATACTTGTCGTCGTTGCGCAGGCCCAGTCGAGCGTGCGAGGCGAAGAGCCAAGATTTCGAGGGTCGCCAGTTCTGGTACTTGCACGTGTGACGGTCGGGGCACAACTTGCAGCCCATCCGTTGCTCGAAACGCCCGAGGCCGAACATCTGGAGCGGCTTGATGCGCTTGTCGAACTGGGAGCAGAAGCCCTCGTCCTCGCGGGAGGGGCGCTTCTCGATGCCGGCATTGCTCATCGCTGCTGTTGTTGTCGCGGGAGGAAGTGGAACCACGCCGAGCAGAGGCGTGCTCAGGTAATCTGCCACGGCTCCAAGAAGTCTGTTCCGCTCGCCAAACCACGTGACGCTCCGATGCTGAAGAAGCTGGGCGGTGATGTGGCTCTTGCCCAGCCCACCAGGGGCATCGACGAGCACGATCGGTGCTGGCGCGGCGCTCGGGGCGAGCGCCTTGTTCAGGGCGTGGTAGAGTAGGGATGGAGCGCCAGGCGGCATTTCTGCCGCGGGTTTCTCCATCCCTCTCACCGAACCGGACGTGCAAGTTTCCCTGCATCCGGCTCTCCGTGGCCTGGCTTTCCCAGGGTCGTCATCG
>NZ_JAGTJK010000023.1:0-193639 GCF_028435265.1 Polyangium jinanense
CTACGTCGCGCAGGACGTCCACGGGATTCCGAGCCGGATTCGCATCGCTCCACGGTGTGAGCAGCACGGGCTCCTGTATATCCTGGATGTCCTTCTTCACGAGATGATTCACGCCTGGCAGGCGGAACTCCTCGACGACCTGGAGAATGGCTACAAGGGCCACGGGCCGAAGTTCTGCCAGAAGGCGAACGAGATCGGGGCGAAGCTCGGGCTCGGGCCCGTGGCGCCGAAGGGGCGCGGGGGGCTCCCGCGGCCCGATTCCTGGCCGTCGAACGTGCGCCCGCTGGGGTACTACGGGGCCCAGCTCCCCGCGCCCGGGGGGCGGCGGCGCGGTGCGCGCATGCGTGCGGACGGCACCGACGGTGGGCCGAGTTCGATCGGAGGGGCCTCGGATCCGCTCTTGGAGGGCTTGGGCGAGGTCGACCGGCAACTCGTGGCGGTGCTCGCGAAAGCAACGGGGCGGCCCCCCGGGGCGCTGATCGGCGCGTGGGCCCGTGAGCATGCGCGGGCGCTTGCATCCGCCAGTCCAGCCATTGCTGCATTGGTTGCAGGTATCGAGACGTGAGCCGCCGGAAGAATATCTGGCGCCTACTGGCCATCGTGGCGCTCGTGGTCCTGCCTGGCGGCACTCTCCTCGCTGGCCTCGTTGTGATCGTACGCCGATTGCGTCATCGCCGGCTCGTGGCGCGTTTCAAGCAGTTGAATGGAGAACACTGAATTGCAGCTTCCGACGAAGAAATGTTTGCTCGAGATGGCCGTTCTGTTGTGGCGTCGTGCTCTGGATCGCATCCCTGCCGAGGCGCTCATGGAGGACGACCCAGGGCTGATGGATGCACTCCGCGAGCCCCGATTCGTGCCGCAGGGGCCCGCGCAGGAACGCGAGTTCGATCTCGTCCTCACGATCGAGACGATGGCCTCCTGCTATGACGGCCAGATCGCCCTGATGAGCCTCCCTCGGTGGGCCCAATGCGGGTATCCAGAGATCCAGCTCCCAGAGACGTACGCCGCTGCCCTGCTTGCCACGACCGTGACCGAGGAAGTGCTGGCATGCGTGCGCCCTCCATTCCGTGTCTTCTTGATCGAGGTGCCGAATGGGCTGCTCACGATCGACACGGAGCAGGGGCCGTCCCCCGTGCGTGTCGTTCTCGTCCATCACGAGCCAAAGAGCGAGAAGTGGGCTTACGCAGCGTGGACCGCATCACCTGCATGTTTGTGGCGCTTCGGGGTGACGACAGCCCAGCTTTTGCCGCCTTCGTTGCCTGAGCACGACCTCACCGAGATGTCGATCTTCCCGATGACGGTGACCGAGCGCGATGAGCGTGTGGCGGCGCTGATCGGCCGGCTCATCGTCAATACGTGTCTCGCGATGAGCGATCCCGCGCGCGTGCGCGCACCGGCACCGGCGGGCCCGCGGGGCCGGAGGAGGAAGGCCGATGCGCGGCGCGGGGGTGAGGTGCCGCGAACGATGATCTTCCGCGTGGGCAAGCCGCTCGAGAAGGACTTCCGGCCGGCGGTGCGGGATTATCTCGAAGGGCGAAAGCGCAACTTGAGCGTGCAGACGCTCGTTGCGGGGCACTGGAAGATGCAGCCGCATGGACCTGGGTTTTCGTTGCGGCGGTTGATCTACGTCGAGCCATACTGGCGCGGAGATGTGGATGCTCCGATCCACGTGCGACCGATCCGGCTCGGGTGAATGTGATGTCCGAGAATCCCCTCTCGACGCCAAACCGGAGGCGCATCGAGGCATTGTACGTAGCGCATTCCGCTATGATCCGCGCGAAGTTGCAGTGGTTTGGTTTCAGTGGTCAGACGCTCGAAGACCTCCATCAAGAGGTGTTCGTCATTGCGATACGTCATGCCGAGGAGCTCCGCGACGACGCAAGGGCATGGCTCGTCAAGGTCGCCCGAGGGGTCGTCATGAACTACCGACGGCGCCGCCGAGAGGTACTCGATGCGGAGGCAGGGATCGACAAGCTCTCCCCAGGAGCTGATCCGGAGGTCCGTCAAATCGTGCGCCGTGGCCTCGATGCGCTCGGCGACGTGGAGCGGCAGATCGTGCTTCGTTACGATCTGTATGGCGAGACGCTTGCCGAAATCGCGCGTGATTTCGGGATGACGGCAGAGCGGGCGTACGCGCGGGTGCGAGCCGCTCGGAAGCGGCTACGGCTCGTCATCGACGAAGACGAATGCGCCTGGCCTGAGTGAGGCGCCGATGTTTACCCAAGCAAAGCCCGGAGCGTCACGGGTTGCGCTCGTGGGCTGCTCGGCGCGAAAGCTCGATCATGCTGCGCCAGCGCGAAAATTCTACACGTCAGCCCTGTTCCGTGCGACCGTCGCATACGCCGAAGCGACATGCAACGCCGTGCGCGTCGTGTCCGCGCTCTACGGCGCAGCGACGCGTGGCTCGAGCCGTACGACCGGAACCTTCGGGCCTTCGGAAAGCGGGACCGCGAGGGATGGGGCGTGCGAACGGTCGCGGAGGTGATCGGGGGGTTTGCCGTCTCCCTCTGCTCGTCGTGCTCGCGGGGCAGGTGTACGCGGATGCGCTGGTCTTCGGGGCACACTGGCACAACCTGCCCGAGGAGCCGCTTTGGCGGGTGAAGGGGTGCAGGGCGCGGGTGGCGTGGCTCAAGGAGCGAACGTCCCTGCAGCAGCTTCGGGACGCTCGCTCCTCATGGTTCCCCTCGGCTCGTTCGGCCTGAAGAAACACAAGATGGATCACGCCTCAGACTGCCCTGACGAGGAGACCCCCTGAAGCCATCTCTCACTGCAATCGGAGTACCAGCGGATCCCCGTTTTCCATGCTCGTCACGGATGTCCCTCCGAGATCGATGGCCCCCTCGAACTGGCCAATCACCGTCACCCGCCCGCTCTTCTCGACCGTCACGCCCGTCGCGCGCTGCGACGCCTCGTCACCGAACCTCCCGGCCCGGAGCGCCTTTCCCGAGGCATCGAGCTGGATTACGAGCAAGTCTTCCTTGCCCTTGCTTTCGAAGCTCCGATCCCCGATCTCCACGCGCCCAGTGAAATCCGCGACCGCTGCGACGCATCCCCCGGCGCCGAGGGCGACCCCTCGCGCCTTCGTCAGGCCTGTCTCACCGAAAGCTCGTGCCCACAGGACGTCTCCCGCCGGGTCTATCTTCAGAATGAACACCCCAGACTCGGCCTGGGTCGTAATCTGCCCATTACCGAGTTCCAGGGTCCCCGCGAAGCTACCCGCCACGATGGCATTCCCCTCGCCGTCCATGGCCACGCCTGCAACTTCCGCAGCGCCCGTGCATACTGGCGCGAGGACCCACGGCACGTTGCCCGCCGGCCCAAGCCTCGCAATGAACACCCTCCGTTGCCCGTTGCTGTCGAACGAATTGGGAAACCCCGAGACGGTCATCGAGCCCTCGAAATCACCCACGACGCAGGCGTCGCCGCGCTCGTCCGCCACCATGCCAGCGGTCCGCTGATCGGATTCTCCACCTAGCATCACCGACCAGCGCGCCTTTCCGGTCGGATCGAGCGTCGTGACGAACACGTCGTACCCCCCTACGCTCTCCGGAGACTGGTTTTCGAGCGCGATCTTGCCCGAGAATGCGCCTGCGATCACCACATCGCCGGTTTTCCCAGGCATGATGCTCGTGGCGATCTGGTACCCGGTGCCCCCAAATTGCCGCGCCTCGACGGCGTCGCCATTCGCCGACAACTCGACCAGAAACGCGTCTCGCCCGTTGACGCTCTCCAGCATCTTGCCGGCCACATTCATGGCTCCCGACATCTCGCCCGCGACGAGTACCGTCCCGTCCTTCGCCACGGCCACGCCGAGCGCCGCTTGCGGATCCGAGGCAGTGACGTGCCATGCGAGCGTGGCCGCGCCATCGGGGCCGACACGCGCGACGAACGGGTCGGTGGAGCCGCCAGAGATGATCTCGTTCGTTTTCCCGAGTGTAATGGAACCCTCGAAATGACCGGCAAGGACGACCCCGCCCTCCGGATGTGCGGAGAGGGACGTGAGCGCACGGGCCCCCGTTCCGCCGACCGCGACCGAGTCCCCCTCCGTGATCAACTCGACAGGTCCGTCGAGCGGCGCGATGGCCGGCGGGTCTAGCAGATCGGGAGCGCACGCGGCCGTGGAGAGGGGTAGGACAACTGACAGGGCGACCGCGATGCTTCGCTTCGTCGACTTCAAGGGATTCTCCACTCAGAATGTTCCGTGCACGAGGATGCCGCTCTGGCGTTGGCCGGCCCACGGGGTGAACCCGAGCGCCGGTGCGGCGCGCGGCGCGTCTCCCCGGGCGCTGATGACTCCGGCGACGAAGACACCGATTCCGACGGCTCCAATGCCGCCGAAGACGCCCATCATCGCGGCGTTGCGATTCCACTGCGCTTCATATTCATCCGCCAGGCCAGGGCTCTTGCACGTGCGGTCGGGACAATCCGCTGCAGCCGCATCGACGGTGTCCACATATTTCACCGCAAATATCGCGCCGGCCACCAGCGCCCCCGCGCCCAGGCTACCAGCGACCCATGCCCACATGGGCGTGCGCCCAGGTGCCGCGGTGTCCACTGTTTGTTGGGGTGAGGCGGGAGGGGGCAACGCAGACGGCGCGGTCAAGGCCGGCGCCTTGGTCTCCGGCAGCGGCGGCGCAGGTTTGTCGGCGGGCGTGCTCGGCTTCGCTTCCGGTTTCGTGGTCTCCTCTGCGGTCAACTGGATCTGGAGGGTATGCGTTGTTTTCGCCTTGACCTCGACCTCTCGCCGTTCCGTGACGAACCCCGTTGCCAACGCCTCGATCCGGTGGGTTCCGGGAGCGATCCACCTCGGCTTGCCAATCCTCTCTGGCGGTACGGGAGCCCCATCGAGCTGCAAGACGAACCCCTGCAGCGCAATTTGCGCTGCGGAGACGTCGATCGTCAATCGGCCCACGGTGGGCTCGACCTCCGTGATTTGCTGCTGCGCCTCCGCCGAGCGCTTCTTCACGTTGTCCTTCTCTTTTGGGGTCGTCGCCTTGGCCTCGAGCGTCGGGGCGTCGGCGATGATCGCCTCGTACATTTCGAGCGCCTGCACGACGTCTCCGCGCGCACGGTAGCAGTTGCCGAGCGCGAGACGTGCGCCGAGCCCCGGCTTTATCTGGACAACCTTCTCGTACTTCGGACACGCAGTTGCGTAATTACCGGCGTCGAAGGCGACGCGCGCCTCCTTGAAAAGGGCGTTGGCGCGTGCATCGTCGTTCCCGGTCGCCTGTGCACGGGCACTGCCTGCAGCGAGCGCGGTCCCGAGAAGGAGCGTCGCAGCAACGAACCAGGTAGGGCGGCGAGGCTCGGGTTTCATTGGAAGAACCTCATTCGATCGTGTCGGGCTGTTCAAACTTCGGCTTCGGTGGAGCAGGGGGCGGCGGTGCAGAGCTCGCCGTCGCTCTCGGGGATGGCGCTTTTGCGCTCTCAGGCTGCGCTGCCTTTGCTGGAGGCGGGGGGGTCGGTACGACCGCAGCCCGTGGCGGGTTCGTCGCGGGCGCCTCGGGGGGCGATGTGAGCGTCGGAGGCGACGACGGGGTTGCCGTGGCTTGCGGGGTCGTCTTCGGTACGTCCGTGGGGGGGACGACACGCTCTTCGGGTTTGGCTTCGGCGGAGGCTGCCTGCTCCGTGGGAGCAGCGGCGGAGGCCGAAGGGCTCGTCGCGTCGGGAGAAGCGGTCGACGCTCGCAGGATCCAGGTTCCGACGCCTGCAATTCCGAGCAGAGCAACGCCGCCAATGGCGAGCGTCCGCCTCGATTTGCTCGAGGGTCTCGGTGAGGTGACCGAGAACGACGTGTTTCCCGGGATGATCGTGGAAAGCTCGGCCGGCGGCGTGACGGCCTCTGCGACGGCCTTGGACGTCCTGGCGGACATCGGCACCGTCGTGGTGGCCTCCTCCTGGGGCAACATGGCGGCTGGCTCGAGGGACAGGGGCCGCGCCACGATGGTTGCATCGACGGCCGGCGCCGGGGCCTTCGCCGGTACCAGCGCAGCCCTGAGCGCAGCCACCGCCACGCTGGCCCGATCGAAGCGCAAAGCCGGAGACCGCGCCGTCACCTTCCGGAACCATTCGTCGAAGCCCGGCGGGAGCGTCACGGCCATGCGCCGCGCGGCCCGCTCCGTTGCCGGCTCCCGCGCGCCTTCGACAACCTGCTGCATGAACGGGAAGAGCTCGAGCGTGCGAGACTCCTCGCTCCAATACGGCTCGCCGACGAGCAGCGCGTACGCTATGTGACCGAGCGCATAGATATCGGTCGCGGGCCCGATCAGTCCTTTGCCGAGGATCTGCTCCGGCGCCATGTAAATCGGCGTGCCGATGGCCTTGGTGGTCTGGTTTCGCGCGTCTCCGGCGATAACCTTTGCAATGCCAAAATCGAGAATCTTCACGCAGGGTGAACCATCGTCGCGATGCGTGACGAAGAGGTTTCCCGGCTTGAGGTCGCGGTGGACGATCCCCGCCGCGTGCGTCTTGTCGAGCGCGAGGGCGGCCTGCGCGAGGTACAGCGTGACCTCCTCGGGCGGGAATCGCTTTTTCTGCTTGAGCAGACGGCCGAGCTCCTCGCCGTGAAGAAGCTCCATGACGAGAAATGGCATGCAGGTGGTTGGATCGAACCCGGCGTCTAGGACACGCACGAGGTGGTCGCTGAGGATATCGCCGGTGATGCGTGCTTCCTGGGCGAACCGGAGCCGTAGCTCGTCGTTCTCAACGACGTGGGGCAGCATGACCTTGAGGGCGCAGCGATTGTGCGTCTTCCGGTCGCGGACCTCGTGTACCGCCCCCATGGCGCCTGCGCCGAGCCCACGTAAGACGACGTAACGATCGTGGAAGAGCGTGCCTGTGGGGAGGAGGGCGAGGCTTTGCGATTGCATGGCGAGCTACCTCCGCTGGCGGGTTCGGCGGCGGGCGCCGTACAGGGTGGCGCTGAGGGCGAGCCAGAAGAAGGGAGAGGATTCGGCAGGGGACGAACCGGAGCCGGTCACGCGGCAGGTGCAGTCCATGACCTCACCGGAGGGATTGGGACAGGAGGAACGGGGATCGAGGGGGCAAGGATCGATTTCGTTGGGGAGGCCGTCATTGTCTCCATCGGCATCGCACGTGTCGCCGAAACCGTCGCCGTCGATGTCCATCTGCTCCTTATTTCCTGCATGCGGGCAGTTGTCCCGCGTATCGGGGACACCGTCCTCGTCGGCGTCATCGGTCGGCATGTCGACGGGGAGCGTGTCGGGATCGCAAGGATCGCCGATGCCGTCGCCGTCGATGTCCTGTTGGTTGGTGTTGGCGTCGGACCAACAGTTGTCGAACGGGTTCGCGACGCCGTCGCCGTCGCTGTCCAGGCCAGGCTCACAAGCGTCTCCGAGGTTGTCGCCGTCTTCGTCCTCCTGAACCGGGTTCACGTGACGAACGCAGTTGTCGACGGGATCGAGCACGCCGTCGCCGTCGTCGTCGTCATCGCACGCATCACCGGCCCCATCGCCGTCTAGATCGCCCAAATCGGTGTTCTTCGTCAGCGGGCAGTTGTCGACACCGTCGGGCAAGCCGTCGCCGTCGCTGTCGGGATCGAGGGCGTTGATGGCCCCGTCACCGTCGGAATCGATGCCCGGCTCAGGCTCCTGACCGTCGGGGAGGCCGTCGTTGTCCGAGTCGGGGTCTTCAGGATCGGTGCCCAGATCGAGCTCGACGGGGTCGGTCAGGCCATCCATGTCGGAATCGCCACAGCCTTCGTCGATGGTGCCGTCGCAGTTGTTGTCGACGCTGTCGCAGACCTCGACGCCGGGCTTTCGCGGGAAGGCATTGCATACTGCCTGCCCCGCGGCGTTGCACACGTACGTGCCCGTGGACGCGCACGCGCCCACGCCGGCCGAACAGGGCGTCCCGAATCCCGCGCAGTTCTGCAGGACGCAACCGCTCTGGTCACACACGACCGGATCACCAAGCAGATCCGGCAAATTCGCTGGGCCACTGTAATCCTGCGAGAGGAACGTGCCGTTCGCCGCGGTGCCGCACGCAATGCGCAGTGGCGCCTGCGCCCCGACGCCAGCGGACTCGAATGAGCTGCGCTCGACTGCCCAGTCGATGAAGAAGTCCGGCGTCGGTGTCGCGAGCGGGAAGTTCGAGCCCGCCGTGGCCTCCCGCGCATACCCGTATCCCATCGAGCCCAGGGTGAGCGGATCGAGGTATGTATTGAGCAGCGTCTCTGGGGTATCTCCTGGATCGTTCGGCGTCTGCTGGGTGCTGTTAGCCCAGAGCCGCACCTCGTCCGGGTTCGAGATGCCACTCACGAGCGTGCTGAATTCGTAATCGGACGGGTCCAAATCCGTATCGATGACGCAGCCCCAGCCGAAGGGCGCGAAGGAGGTCGCGCTCGGCAGTACCGTCTGGTCGATCCGGAGCCGGAAGTAGTAATGAGTCGTGTCGCTCCAGACATAAGCCATCGGGAACTGCTCATTGCCCACGACATCCCGCTCGCCGGCCGTATCTCCCTCGGGGTCGCCGATCGGAGTCGTGACCATCGTCATCGGATCCGTTCGCTGCAGCGGCAACCAGGAAGCATTTGGCGGAAACGTTTGAGCCATCGCGGTCTGGCGCAGAGCAGGGAGCAGCACCCCTGCGACCACGATGGTAAAACATCGCACCACGAACGCCCTCATTCCTGACCGTGCCCACGGCCGACCGCTGTTCATGAACACTCGTACCGCACCCCGAACTGGCTGCGTCGCTCCCGTTTTTCCAGGATACAGCAGCCGCGCGGGCGTGGTCAACAGCAGTGTGAGCCCGAACGTTTTTGTTTCTGCGTCCCGGGACCACGTGTGCCTCGTCGACGCGCGCCGAGCAGCGCGGTTACCACCATCGCCGACAGCACCCCGGCAGCAAAGGGCTCGTTCGTCCCGGTCGCACGGCACGCGCATCCTGCGACCTCCCCAGCGGGGTTCGGACACGACAACCGCGCATCGAGCGGACAAGGGTCGACCTGGTTCGGGATCCCATCCTCATCCCGATCCGCGTCACACGCATCCCCGATCCTGTCCTCATCCTTGTCCAACTGGTCGGAGTTCGCCGCGTGCGGGCAGTTGTCCTCCGCATCGGGAGCACCGTCCCCATCGGCGTCGTTGCTCGGCATGTCGACGGGGGGGGTGTCGGAATCGCAGACATCGCCGACGCCATCCCCGTCCAGATCGTTCTGATCGGTATTCGGCATCTCGGGGCAATTGTCGTAGGGTACGAGCACCTGGTCGGCATCGGGATCCGCAGGGTTGGCCACGCAGACCCCGATCGTGTCGTCCCCTGATGTGCAGAGCTTCCCCGCGGGACAACCATTGCCGGTACCACGGCACCCGTCGACGCACTGGCCCGCTTTGCATACACGGCCGCTCTTGAAATCACCGCACTCGATATCGGACGTGCATTCGGCTATCACCACGTCGTCGCCGGGGGCGTTCGGATCGGTCTCCCCATTGTCGACGGTGCCGTTCCCGTTCACGTCCTCGCTGCCGTCGTCCACGCCTCCGTCGTCTGTGTCCGCGTCGAGCGGGCTCGTCGTCGTCGCGCCCATGTCCCCATCGGGTATACATGTACCAGCGGCCGGATCCGTCGCTACATTTGCGCAGTCCTTGCCCATCTCGGTCCCGTCGAACAACCCGTCATCGTCGCTATCCGGATCGAGGATGTTTTTCTTGCCGTCGCCGTCCGTATCCGTGCCCGGATCGGGCTCTTGCCCATCCAGCGCGCCATCCTCGTCCGAGTCCAGGTCATTCGGATCCGAGCCGAAGTGCACCTCCACGGGGTCGAAGACCCCATCCCCATCCGAGTCCACGAAGTCCGCATCGTCGAACGGTTCGTTCGGATCTCGCTCGCCCGGATCGACCTTGCCATCCTTGTCGAAGTCCTCAACTCCATCGGCTACGCCGCCGTTGTCCGTATCCACATCGATCGGGTTCGTCTTCGTGGCGCCCATGTCCGCGTCGGGCATGCAGCTCGCGGCCGCAGGGTTCGTCGCAGGGTTATTGCAGTCGAGGCCGAGCTCCGTTCCATCGAAGAGGCCATCGTTATCGCTATCTGCGTCGACCACGTTGATGAGTCCGTCGCCGTCCGTGTCGACGCCGAGGCTCGGCTCGAGCCCGTCGAGCACGCCGTCGTCATCGGTGTCAGCGTCGCTCGAATCGGTGCCCGCGGCGATCTCGTCGTCGTTGGACAACCCGTCGCCGTCGGAGTCGACGATGATCACGGTGGGAGGCGCGCCGGGATCGCTGCCGTTGCCGTCGGTGGGCGTGTCCTCGGCGGGCGCGCCTTGCGCGCCGCTCGCGTTGATGAGTGCCTGGTTCACGATGCTGCTGCCGGCGCCGGGTTTCACGGTGACGCGGAAGCGGATCGTGGTCGTCCCGCCGACGTTGAGGCTGCCGCCGACAGCGGCGTCCGCACCCGTGCCGAGACGAACGACGACCGTGCTCGTGGCCGCGTCGAACTCGCCTTGATCGTCGGCCGTCGCGTCCGTCTTCGCGCCCATGTTCGGGCCCGTGACGACCTCGAGCGAGCCCGGGACGTAGGTCACCTCGGCGGGGAGTTTGTCGGAGAGAACCGTCTCCTTCGAGGTGTCGTCGCCCGTGTTGGTGACGACGATCGTGTACTCGAGCTCGTCGCCGGGGTTGACCACGCCGCCGTTCAGATCCGCGACGCTCTTCGCGGACGAGGTGAAGTTCGGCTTGAGTGTGGAGATCGCGGTGATGAAGCCGCCGAGGATGTAGCCGTCGCTCGCCGTCTTCGCGACGAGCTCGGCCGAGGTCGAGCCGGGCGTGACGATGCTCGTGATGTCGAGGATGTCGAGATCGATGCCGCTCATGCTCCGCGCGCCGCCCGTGAGCTGCGGCAGATCCCCCACTTTCGAGACCGCGCTGCCGAGGAGCGAGCGTGTGCCGTTGAAGAAGTTGTTGGCGGGGTTGAGGGCGTTCGAGAGCGGAAGCGCGTTCCAGCTCAGGCTGTCTCCCCCTTGCTGATCGTCGCCCTCATACGCGACGACGCCGAGCTTCGCGTTGTAGGCCGCGAGCGGCACGGCGAAGCCGGAGATCGTCGCCGCGATGCCGTCCAGTTTTTCGCTGCTGACCTCGTCGAAGCCGTCGAAGAGCGTAATGTTGCGCGGCGGCTCGCTCTGGAGCTCGTAGACGACGACCATCCACCAGCCGGCGAACACCGAGTTGTTGTTGACGTTGTTCAGCGCCACCGAGTCGACGCCGCTCACGCGGTAGGGGCCCGTGCGGTACTGCTGCACGTACGCCGTGATGTCGGCAACCGACTGGTAGTACCCGCTGATGTTCGAGAGCGGATCCCCGATCACGGAGTCGATTGCCGTGATGTTGTGGGTAAAGTCGCCCAGGGGATCATCGAGGGTCACTTCGAGATCGGCCACCCCGGTCGGACTGCGCGCAGCCCAGTAGAGGTACGCATGCGTCACGGTGGCGCCGAGCGGCAGGCTCAGGTTCGCGGTCGTGCGAGCAGCGGTCGGCATCACCATGGTGCTGGCGGTGGCCTGACCGGCCGCGGACGCGTCCGCTTGCCAGTACACGTCGGGCGCAGTGTCGCTCGTGTTCGTGCCGCAGGTGCCGACGCTGCCGACGACCGGCGCGGGGACACCCGCACCGCAATCCTGCGTGAGCGTGTTGCCGATCAGCACAAAATCCCCACGCTGCGTCACCTGGACGCGCAGCGACGGCTCTGCCCACGCCTGCCCCGCCATCACGAGCACGGCCGGCCCGAAGAGCCTCGCCAACCGTCGACGAACCCTAGCTTGAGCGCCCGACATACATCCTCACTTCCTTCTCGTCGTTGCATGTGCTCGCCGGGCGCAAAGGGCGCCCTCGAAGACCACCCGAGTCGGTTCGGGCTGCGAAGTGCGAGGGTGGCTCGGGCGCGACGGCACGTAGCTCGACGGCGAGGCTACGCTTGTATGCCGAAATTCGGAAGAGAAGTACAACTTCTGGGGGGCGTGTGCGCGACGCGTATGCGCTGCCGAGGGCCGTGGCTACCGCCGTCTGGGGAGTCGTTGCGTCGGCGCGTCGTCCTGGGCGTCCGCTTCAAGCTCTTGCTCGAAAGGGGTTATGTATGTGATGGGGGGCGGAGCAGCATCATGCGCTGGCGTCGCGCTCTTGGCGGGAGCAGGGGGGCGCGGCGCGGGGACGGCCGGCGGGCAGTGCGAACCTGCGGGGATTGGCGCGTGGCGAACGCGCGTCGTCAAATCGAGCGTCATGGCTTCGCTGCCGTCGTCCGCTGCCCCGAGCATGGCCGGGACGCTCTCGGCGAGACGACGCAAGCAAGCGGCGAGCTCGGTCACGCTTTGGAAACGTTTCTCGCGGTCCTTCTCGAGGCACCTGCAGACAGCTTCGTCGAGAGAGGGCGGGAGCGCAGGATTGTGTGTCGAAGGCTTTGCAGCGGGCTCTGCTGAGAGGACCCGGAACGCCACCTGGTTCATGTTCGAACCATCAAAGGGCATCACTCCAGTCGTCAGCTTGTAGAGGATGACGCCCAGCGCCCATATATCGACGCGGCCATCAGATTGCCGCGCCGAGCGCATCTGCTCCGGCGCCATGAAGCCAGGCGTCCCCAGAGCCATCTTGGTATCCGTGAGCTCGGTCTGGTGGCTCGCGTCAGCGATGAGCTTGGCGACGCCGAAATCGAGGACCGTTGATCAACGGTTCCCCGCGAGGGTCCGTTGTGAGGAAGAGGTTCGCGGTCTTGAGATCGCGGTGGACGATGCCGGAGGCGTGTGCCTCGGCGACGGCTTCGCATGCCTGGAGCACGTACGTGCATGCCTCGCGCACGGGCAAGACGCCACGAGCCTTCGCGAGGGCCTTGAGGTCCCGCCCTCTCAGGTGCTCCATGACCATGTACATGCTGCCGGTCGGGAGGCGATCGATATCGTAGACCCGGACGACGTGCTGGCTCTTCAACCGAGAAGCCGCCTGAGCTTCACGGCGGAATCGCTCTGCGGCGGTCGCGTCCCGGAGAACGTGGGGCAGCATGAACTTGATCGCGCGGAGCTCGTCCAAGCCGGTATGGCGAGCGGCAACCACCATGCCCATGCCGCCCCGTCCCAGGATCCGCTCCACGACGTACTTGTCGGCGATGATGCTGCCGGTGCGGATGTCAGGCTCGCGGATTGTCATGGCGTGATCCTGGTTTCGAGTGGTGCGTGCAGGTGGCCCCGGCATGGGAACTTCATCACGAGAGGCGTCTTGCGAACAAGAATGCCGGGGACGAGGACGCTCGACTACTTGGTGTGACATACAACAATCCCTTGGGCCGTCCGATTCGGCATCCCGGCGTGGGGCGATTTGGATGAGCGGAAGTTGGGTAGAGACCGCCCCATCCGTGTCTAGCGCTATCAGTTCTTTAGGCGAAACCTCCACATCCCTTCGGCCTCTTGCAGACTTGCAGGCGGCCGCCGCATCACCGATCCTTGCAGGTCCTCGCTGCAACGTTCGGTTGCGCTGCAACCGCACGCAGCGGGCGCGGGTTGGGGCGGTTAGAACCCGACCGTCCGCGGCGCAGCGTGTGCCCGGAGGAGGCGAGGATGACGCTGGGAGAACGGCTCAAGGGGTACGTAGGAGAGCGCAAGCAGGCCGCGCTCGCGGCTGAGTGGCTCGAGCGCTGGTCGGAGCGCAAGGAGCCACGCAAGGGGAAGGGCTGGACCCTCGATACCGTCACGTCGAGCTTCAGCCGGTGCTTCAACGATCAACCCGAAGGTGTGCGATTCTTCTTCGGAGATCGGGCACGCGCCGTGCTCCTGTTCGACGTGCTCGAAGTCCCGCCCGACGCGCGCGACGAGCTGCTCGGGCTCGCTGAGCTCGCCATGAAGACGGGCGCAGCTCGGCCGGCGCAGCTCATCGTCGACCTCACGGCGTGGACCGGCGACCGAGCCCTGAGCGACGAGCTCTTTCTCGCCGTGGAGGAGCAGATCCTCAAGCCCCATCGCAAGCTGCTCCCGGCCGTTCTGGTCATCACCGAAGAGCAGTATCGATGGTTGCCGCGTACCCTCTGACGACTTCGGCGACGATGTCCGCATCGTGAAGGAGCGAGAGCGCGCCCGGGAGCGGGTCATGGTGCTCGCGGAGGATCAAGGGCTCGTCCTCGCCCCGTACCCGTTCCCCGTTTTCGAGCGGTGGGTCGTAACGAGTTTCGATCGCCGGGAGCTGCGCTTCGAGCCGGCGGACGCGCTCTCGGTGTTCGCCGAGCGGGGAGAGCTCCCGCGGTTGCCGACGGTGGAGCATGATCTCGCGTCGCTCGGTGGAATCAAGCCGGCGGAGGAGAAGCTTCCGGACGATCCGTTCGCATTGCGGCGCCTGATGGTCGATCTCTGCGTCGAGGAGCGCGCGAACGGCATGAAGCAGAGCGCCGCGGTCCGGCTAGGCTGGGCGCGCAAGCTGGGCATCACGGCCACGTCGACGGAGCGGGAGCGGATCGAGGTGGAGATTGCGGCGCTCGACGCGCAGATCGAGGTCGACGCAAAGCGAGGTAACGAGGCGGCGCTCGAAGCTCTGCTTGCCCGCGCTCGTAGACGTCCCGTCGACACGACGGCGATGCGCGTGGGGGACGTGATTCACGTCCTCAATCCGAAGGCGCTACCCGCCAAGGTCGAGACCCATCCTCGCATTGCGGTACATCGCATCGACATGCCGGCTCCTGCGCTGGTCCGCCTGCTAAACGAGCTCGACACGTGGACCGAGGACGACATCCTCGACGACCCGCTGCTCGAGCACGTGATCGAGCGCCTCGATCCCAGGGGCGAGGAGCGGCTCGCGATGCTGCACGCTCGTGCGCAAGTGATGGCGTCCCGTACGATGCGCGTGCGCCAGCGCGAGGGGGTGGACGACTGGAAGACGCCGCTCGCGGCGCTGCTCGCGGAGGACCCACCGGAGGCGATGCTGCGGGTGTGTTTCGTTGATGCTACCCCCGCGCTTTCGCTGTGTCATGCCGCTCGCAGATATCATCGCCGAGCGCCGGGACCAATTCATACGCTGCGAGTGGGACCAGGAGAGTATTCTGGGCCAATTCGCGGAAAGTCAAAGTGTCTTGCTCGACTACGATCCCAACAAGGCGCGGGATCCGAGTCGCTGGCTCGATCTCTTGGAAGCATCTCCCGCTTGCGGCGGCTCGTCTCTGGATGCAGGATCGGTCCTTCGGCGATTCGGGCGTGTGATCGGTGACGTTCCATCGTGGGAGGCGAAAGACCTGACCATTGCCGGCAGCGTGTGGCGTGAAGCGGACCGCGAGCTTGCCCTCGCCTGGCTCTCGCTTCGTCGAATCCTAGCCGGTGAGTCGATTCGATTGCGTGACGGATCGGTACTCGCACTCCTGGGCGATGGTATCTTTGCGGAGCTCTCGATTCACAGCCACTCCCCTCGCGTGGAGCGAACCAAGCTTCGTGCAAGTCTGCTGATGCCAATCCACTACGAATGGTCGAAGGTCAAACGTGCGGGCTGGGATTGGCGGTGGGTTCTGCACTCCTTTCTAAAACCAGTGATCTCACACCTCGCCGAGACTGAAAGCCAATACAACGCATCGACACACATCGGCCCCAGCCTCCCCCGCGCCATTCGTCTCGAAGGGCACGGCCTCGTTGCAGACATCACGTTCCGCTACTCCCCGCTCTTCACGTCGTCCGGGCATCGCACTGCTCCGAGCATCGCCACTGCCGCCGCGGCTGCGTCGATCACCAATGCCGCCGCTACCGACGACGACGATCGGCGACGGGATTGACCGAGCATCTCCTCCTGTCGTAACCTCCCGCACTCCTTTGCGTCCCCGCGCGGGAGAACGACAACGGCCATGGAAACGATCTCCGAACTCGTCCTGAAGCTGCAACGCCCCGGCGCGGACATGTTCGAGCAGCTCGACCTGCGCGAGAAAATCACCCGACGGGGTGTCGAGGCGGCCCGCGATCTCCTGAACTTCATCGCGCAGGACGCACCGCTCGTCGAGGGCCTTCTCCGGGACACCCTCAAGGGTATCCGAGACGAATCCGAGCGGGAGCGGATCAGGAACGAGCTCGAGCGCCGCATCGAGCCTAACAACGAGCCTTCCGTTCGGCGCGTGTGCATGCGCCTTCTGGCCGTTCATTTTCCACAGGCGACCCACATCGGCCCGCGCCTCCTCGACTTCGCGGCCAGCAGCGCGACCGAGACCCGCGACATGCGGATGGATGCACTCAAGGCAGCCGCTAAGTTTCACGCCACCGCGACACTTGGCCACCGCATGCTGAGGCTGTTTCGGGACGGAGACGCCGGAATCCTCGCCGAGGCGTTGAACGCGTTGCCTGCCTACCAGCGCGTACTTGCATCGGAAGAGGTCGTGCCCGAGCTCGAACGTCTCCTTGCCTTCGACTCCACCGCAGAGATCAAGTGTACTGCGATCGAGATGCTGGGGCGCTTCGGGGAGCTCGACGCGTTCGAGCGCGTCTGCCTCTTGCCGCTGACCCACGAGCGCGAGCGGCTCGCCGTCCAGGTCATGGTCGGGCACTTGCTCGCCAAGCCCCGCAGCGTGCTCGCACTGGCCCCGAAATCGTTCGAGTTGCTCGTCGGGCGGCTCCTCGTGAAGATGGGTTACCAGAACGTCGAGGTTCAGCGAAAAGGGAGCTGGGACGAGGGGGTGGACGTCAGTGCGTGGATGACCGAGAACCGCGTGAACGGTCCCGAGCGGGTCAAGGTGGTGGTGCAGTGCAAACGTTACAAGGCGACGAACCTGGTGGGGCAGGATGTCGTGGAAGCGATGGTCAAGTGCCTGAGAGACCATGGAGCCGCTCGCGGAGTCATCATTACCACTTCATCGTTTCAGCCTGCGGCCGTGGAGCTGCGTCAACGGCACCAATACGTCGAGCTCATCAACGGACAGCAACTCCAGGCGCTGCTCGACACGCACTTCGAGGGCACGTTCCGCGTATAGGTATGTTGCGAAAGGGGAGTCCGAGATGTTTCCTGAACGCGTCTATGGTCACCATGTTGCCCGGTTACACCCAGCTCTGGACGTCTGGAAACTCGTCCTGACTCGGTGGGCTGAAATCATCGAGCGTCATGTCGAGCATTACATACGAGACGGGCGTCCGACGGATGCTCCCTACTGGTACAACGAGCGGGCGAGCGTGAGCACGCTGGCCGGTGCGGCATGGCTCACCCCGGGATCTCTCGTACTCGAGGAGTACAGGGTGGAAAGGCTTTCTGCGTCGCAGAAGTCTCGGTGGGGGCGCGCCGACCTGTGGTTCATGACCGCGAACAAGGAGTTCGTCGTCGAGGCGAAGCCTTTGTTCCCTGGCACGCCGCAGGACGTCCAACGTCCAGTAACGCAGCTACTTGACGAAGCTTGCGCTCAAGCCGAGTGTGGGAATCACGAGGACTGCGCGACGCGCGTAGGCCTCGTCTTTGTTGCGCCGTCGATCTCGCCGCAAGACACCGTGGATGACTTCCTGCTAAAAATGGCCTCTGCCCTCGACAAATGCGGGCCAGATATCCTCGCCTGGACCTTCCCAGCAAAGGCTCGCGGGCTCACCAGCACGTATCCAGGTCATGAAGGCCGAATCTTCCCGGGAGTCTTCATCGTTGGCCGCCTGGCGGGTGCTGCCGCGACTACGTAACGGGCCGTTCCGCGGGCCTATTGCGCTCCACCATCCTCGGCGAACTCGCCGGCAATCCGCCAGGTGGTAGCCGCGTGCTCCTCGAATCGACCACCTAGATCAAACCCTGCCTCATGCGCATCGGCCTTGAACTTGGCATTGATGCCGTAGTCCTGCTCGTAAACCACGCCAAGCGAGAACTCGCGCAGCCCGAAGTCGAGGCGTCCCCCTGCAACCGATTGCCAAGTAGGTTCATGAGGGTACCAGACCAATTGCTCGGGCACACGTGGAGCCTTTGTACCGCGTAGCCGAGCTTCGTAAAGAATCGAGCTCGAAGTGGAGCGCTCTCCGCCGACCTCGCCTCCGATTGCTTCGCCGGGTCCCAAAGGAACCGTTAGGCGTGCAGCAAACTCTCGGGACCATCCAGCGACGCTCTCCACTCTGATTCGGGTGGCTCCAAGGTGCATGAGAAGATTGATCGCCTCGGATACCTTGTGCTCGAACGTGAACCGATGAAACTCGGCCGCGGAATAATATAGGTCGGGCTTCGCAGGATGCCCGACGTAGAGTACACCGTCCCGCGGGTGGCCCGGCTGGAACACGAGCTGCGAGGCTTCACTTTTGGCGACTTGCAGCACCCGCATACCCCTAGCTCGCGCTTTGCCCCAGGCTTCAACTCCCTTGACCACCGCAGCAACGATGAGAGCTCCGACGCTGCCTAGAAGGATTGGTGCGACCAAGCCTTGCGTGATTATTCCCCAATTAGGAGGTTGCTTCTTGGCGCGACTTTCCTCCTCTGCACGACGGGCGGCTTTCACGACAACGTCGTCGGAAACGACGATGATCTGCCGATCGGAGTAAGGGAGTTCGACCAAATTCAGGCTATCGCTCATAACCTTTCCTTCCGAAACACCCTCTCCCGATGCCACACCAAATACCGCCAATGCCCCTCCCCAAGCCCCCGCACCCGTAACTCCCCATCGAGCCCCAAGATCTCCCTCGCATCCTCGGGCAACACCGGCGACACGATCACCTTCCCATCCTCCCCCACCGTGATGAACCCGAGGTCGAACACCGCATCCAGATGCGGCGCAAGCAACAACCCGTTGAACACGTCGAGCCGCTCTGCATCCGTGGCGCAGTCCGCCCACGGCTTGATGTGGCTCGCGCGCAGGAGCTCGGGGACCTGTAGGCCGGTGATGGCGCAGCGGCCTTCCCAGTAGGCGAGCAGGGCGGCGCGGTAGAGGTTCTGGCCGACCCGCTGGACGACGAGGCGCTCGGCCTCGGTGGTGCGGGGCAGGTTCGCGGTGGTTCGCTCGAAGTGGTGGAGCAGCTCGTCGGGGAGGGTCTTCGAGAGCTGGAAGGCGCGGCGGACGAGGCGGTGTAGGGCGGGGACGTCGGGCACGGTGAGGACGGCACAGGCGCCGTCGGGGACCGGGATCGGGACGGGGCTTGCGTGCTGCTGGAGCTCGCGGGCGACGTTGTGCTGGGAGACGGCGGCGAGGATGCGGCCATTTGGCGCGGCGGAGAGCCACAGGCGGAGGGGCGCCTGCGTGCTGGCGAAGCCGAGCCAATCGTCCTGGCGGGGGAGCTCGAGGTCGAAGCCGTTGTCGAGGGCGACCTTTTGGAGGCGGGTGAGGATCGCGGGAGGGAGCACGTTCGTCATGACCTCACTTTCTTCCGCGTGGGATCGGGCGGGTGGGCGACGCGGGGATCGGCCGGGGGAGGATCGAGGCGGGTCTGGTAGGGTTTTCCGGTGCGCGTGACCTCGGCGAGGGCGTCGTAGATTTCGAGGATCACGCGTTTCGTGCGGTATTCGCCGTGTTCCTTTTCGTCGTTCCTCCGAACGATCGGAAACGTTTCAAGGACGTAGGCTGCGTCGTCGCGCGAGATGCCATAGAGATGGAAGAAGGCGGCGTCGAGCTCGGCGCGGAGGAGGAATCGGCGCGCAGGATCCCAGCGGAAGGGAGGGCCGTCGTAGCCGACGTCGCGGGCGAAGGGTTCGAGGTCCCAGGCGGTGTAGGTGAGTTCGAGGACGCGGGCCAGGAGCCAATCACTCAGGGCGATGCCAGGGCACCAGGTGGAAGATCCGTCGTAAGTTGAGGGAGGCAGGACGGGAAGCTGTTTGAGGTAGCCGTACGTGAGGTGCGTTCCTCCGATCTTCTGTCGGGCCGCGTAATCAAGGGCGAAGCTGCATAGGTTCGCGTACAGGGCGGCGATGCGATCGGGCGCAGCGTTCGGAAGCATCAATGGGCTCGTGTGGCCAACCGCCGCACGAGGGATTATACATGGAATAACCGTGCGAATGTCGGTGCGACGGCAGATATCTCGCCAGCCCAACAACCAATTGCGATCCCAGCGGCCCAGGAGAACCGTATCCACTTCCGGGCATCGGACCCAAGCGTCGGGAAGTATCAGGTGCCTGGGGTCAGCGTGGTCTTTGTCGGACAGACGGGGCAAGAATCCCTTGTTATAGTGTGCTTCCGTGGCCCCCTCGTAGGTACCGTATCGATGGTCGAATGCGACTACCATCTTCGCCTCGTACAGTGGCAGGTATCGCTCCTTGGGTCCCTCGAAAGTGTTGCCGATCATGCGATAGCCGCTAGCCTCCAACTCCGCCCGCGTGCGAAATAGGCCAGAATCGTTTGCCATGTGGAGCATCGCCAAGAACCGAACCCCCCACGGATTCCCACCGGAGTCCCCATCCCGCCAGAGCACGCCTGCTCTTCGGTACATGACCAGGTTGATTGAAGCGTCCCGCCGGGTGCGGAAGGTGGGGCAGTTGGCCGTATTGGGGTTAAACAGGGCAAACTCTTGCGGCGCAAGCTCGAAGTCGAGATGCCCAGCCCCCTCCGGGAGCGGCTGGTTGACGTAAAACGTAAGCCGCGTTCGTTCCACCGGGACACGAGAGATGGACAACAGACAGAAAGACTGCCGATTGTTCACGCCTCCGAATGTCGTACCCTCGTTTTCATAGCTGATGATTTGTTGAAGGGCCCGATTCTCGACGAGCGAACGCAAGAATCCACTCGTCCCTTCGTCAGTCGCGATCCCAGTAGGTACGATGAACCCAGCGCGCCCAATCGACCCGAGCACCGTTCGATTGTGTTCGGCAAATAATGCGTACGTGTTCACGTCCCCCTTTCCACATAGCGGGTACCTCCCGGACTGCCTCACAAAATGGCTTTGGCCCTCCGCCTCTCGGCTTGCTGCGCACCACTCGGACCACAGCACGGAATCGGTTTCGGGCAACGCCGCTATCAACTTCTTTCGTGCAGACGCATTGACTGCGTTCGCAATGACATCGCTGCGCGACGCGAAGAATTCCTGCTCCTGAAGCTTCATCCGCTCCCATGGCGGATTTCCGAGCACCACATCGAACCCACCCCGGGCGAACACCTGCGGAAAGGCGAGATGCCAGTGAAAGAAGTTGTACTGTCTCGCCACGTCCCCGACCGTCTTCACCGTCAACTCCGGCGGCTTCCCTTGCCCATCCCGAATTTGCCTCCACAGCTCATTCGTCGGAGCCGCCTCCGCTAGCTCCCCCGCCTGCTTCGGCCACACGAACGCCGCACACCATGCATCCGCCACGAACCGCTGATGTTTGTACGCCTCGGACCCGAGGATCCCCTGCCACTGCGACTCCTTGCGCGCCAGCGCATCTAGCTCCGCATCCGACGCAGCCTCAAGCTCCGCTACCGCCCGTGTAACCGCAGCCGATTCGCTTTCGCCAGCCTTCGCCCACAACGCATCGAAACCGCGTTGCCCCCCTGCCGCCTTCTTGTTCTTCTTCTTCAGCGCGCTCGCGACCTTCTTGTCATCCCCCTCGATCGGCTCCCATGCCTCATCCGGAATTCCCTTCCCCATCAGTTCCGGCGTAGCCCCGAGCAGCGCATTGCCCTGCCGGACGTGCGAGTCCAAGAACGATAACGGTCGCCCCGGCTCCACTGCCTCCATCCACAAGCTCACCTTGCAGAGCTCCACGGCCATCGGGTTCAGATCGACACCGTAGATGCACCGACCCACCACTTGCCGCACCGCGTGCCGATACTGCGCGGCCGAAGGCGTCCCGTTCGCCTGGAGACGCGCCACGTGCGATCCGAGGCGACGCGCCGCCGCGAGGAGGAAATGCCCACTCCCGCACGCCGGATCCACGATCGAGAGCTGGAGCAATGCGTCCACCGGATTTTGCGGATGCGCGGCGATGGTGCTCTGCACGACGGGCTCAAGCGCGCTGTCGAGGAGCACCTGCACCAGGCTGTCGGGCGTGTAATAGCTGCCCGTGAGCTTGCGCGCGTTGCCCTTCGTCTCCCCGCCTGTGGCAAAGCCGAACACGCGGCCCCCCTGCGTGATCTGCGGGACGAGCTCGAGCAGGCTCTCGTAAACGCTACCCAGCTCCTCCGGGCCCATGTCACGCCAGTTGACGCGCGAGAGCCCCGCGTCCTCCCGCAGCCACGAGAGGCGGAAGATCGCCGTGAGAAGGTGCCTATTTTCGACCTTCGCCGCATCCAGCGCAGCGCACTGGTTGGTCGCAAAGATCCCTGCAAGCGCCGGCAGCCCGAGCCGCGGCTCGCCCGTAGACAAACCGCGGAAGACGATTTTGAGGGCTTCCCAGAGGTCCGAGAACCGATCGAACGCGCTGCGCTTCACCGACCGCGCACGCAGGCGCTGCATGCTGTAGCCGCGGGCATAGAGATCCTTCGCGGCATCGGGGACCGATTCCGGATGCAAGAGGCCCCGCTCCTCGACCGTCAAGAGGAAGATCAAGCGGTAGGCAAGCCGCAGAAGCTGCTGGAAGTAGTCCTTTGTGGTGAGCGATCCGCTCTGCAACGCGGTACGAAGCGCCTGGTTTTCCGGGTGCGAGAGGAAACCATTGCCGAACGCGACGAGCGCATCCTCGACGCCCCGGCGGAGCTGCTCGCGTGCACGGGTGCCTTCCTCGCGACCCGCATTCCGCCACGTTTCGAGCGCACACTCGGTGGGCGGCTGGTCCGGCCTCCCGAACCGAGTCTCGTGCACGAGCAGCCAGAGCGCTGCGAAGTCAGCATAACGCTCCTCCGCGAAGATCCGCCCGAGATCCGCCTCGATCCACGCCGGCCGCGTGAGGCTCGCATTATCGCGCAAGATGCGCAGCGTGACCCCATCCGAGGCGAGCGCCCACAGGGCCTCCTCGTCCGCGTTGACGAGCTCCTGCGCGAGCCCGAACGCGCTGCGACGCCGCCCTCCGTCGCCGAAGGCCGGCGCGAGCGTGTCGAGCCCACTGCCCGCGGGCGCAATGACCACGGGCACGCGGCGGCCGAGCGCGGAAAAACCAACCGGATAGGTGCGGCCCGCGATCTCGACGGGCGACGCCTGCGACAGCGTGCCAAAGCCGAAGCTTTCGCGGAGGAGCGAGACCACGAAGCGCTCGGTGAGCTGCCTTGGATCCGCGCCGCTCGATCGGCCGGCGGAGAAATCGTTCCAGTACGCCTGCGCGATGCGCCAGTACCGGCCGATGTCGTCGCGCAGGTTGAGGCCCTTGGGGATCCGGTAGTCGACCTCGGATTGGTGACCGGCCTGGAGCTGGGCTACACGGGCGAGCCAATCGGGGGAAAGAAGTCCCCCTTCGATGGAGAGGGCCTCGAAGGCGAGCTGGGCTTCCCGCTGCCGGGTCTTGCGACGCGCTGCCATGATGATCAATCCACCCGCGGAAGAAGAACGAAGAGGCCAATGACATCCGGCGGCAAGAGCGCCTTCACGGAATAACTTCCACGCGCGCCCGAGGCTTCGCGGACACGTCGGTGGTCGGCGAGCAGGGCCTGCGCGCGCCGCTCGGCGAAGGCGTCGAGATCGCTGCGTCGCGAGGGGAGCTGCTGGAGGGCTTGCGTGACAGCACGTTCGCGCACGTGGGCCGGCGGATCGCCGAGCGGCTCCGGGGCGAGGAGCGCGAGCGCGTCCGTTCCTTCCAGCCACGTGAGCGTCTGCGTCCCGCTCCACGCCAGCGCGGTGGCCTCCTCGACGAGAAGCGTGGACGTGCGTCCCGCCCTCTGCGTGACGAGCTGATGCCGGAGGCGCAGGAGCGCGACCGTCGTGCGGCCATTCACGCCCGATGCGATCCAGCACCCCCCACGACCGAGCACGCCGGGATCACTCGAAGCCCCGTCCGTGCTGTTCGCGAGCGTGCGCTCGAGCAGCGTCTCGGCGAGGACGGAGACGAGCGGATGGCTGCGCTGTACGGGCCGGCAATGCGGCGGAGGCGGATACGCGAAGTCGATGAGCATCGTGCCGGAGATCCCCTCCGCGTCGAGCCGCTCGCGTACGTCCTCGGGCAGAGCTCCGAGCGGAGCCTTGAAGCCACGTTTCAAGGACTGAAGCCCTGCGCCAAGGCGGGCGAGGGCGCGCGTCGTGAATCGTTGCACGTCCTCACGACCGCCGATCGCCGCGAGGCTCTTGTGCCATTCCGGTAAAACCTCGCTCGGTTTGAGTCTGTGCTGGGCGAACACCGTGCGACTGCGCTTGGCTTTTTCCGCGGCGTCCCGCCAGCTCTTGTCGAGGGCGCGCGCCTCCACGGTCTCGCCGAAGTCGAACGTCAGTTGCCGCTTTTCCTTGCGCTGACGGAGCAAGACGGCGCGCATGAGCGCCTGCGTCAACGTGTGTCCGTCGTCAGGGAGCGGCACCGGCACGCCGAGTTCGTCGCCGATCTTCTTGGCCTTACGCAGGATGACTTCGAGCACGGCTCCATCCACGGGGTTGTTCGCGCCGTAGATGAGCGTCGCCCGAACGACGTCGCGCTCCTGACCGAAGCGATCGACGCGGCCTTCGCGCTGTTCGTGGCGGGTCGGGTTCCAGGAGAGATCGTAGTGGATGACGGCGTCGAAGTAGTCCTGGAGATTGATGCCCTCCGACAAACAATCCGTTGCGATCAGCAGGCGTCGCTCCGCGTCGCCCAGCAGCTCGACCTTTTCTTTGCGTTCGTCGGACGTCAGCTCTCCGGTGACGACGTCGAGCGTGACCCCGGGGAAACGGCCCTTCAGGCTCTCGCCGAGGTAATGGGCGGTCGCGATGTATCGGCAGAAAACCACGGGATTGAAGCTGTCGGCGATGAGCTGGCCGAGGTGGTCCGAAAGGAGCTTCAGCTTCGGATCCCCCTTCTGCTCGGCGAGACGCGTGGCTTCCTCGATGAGCTTCGCGAGCGCGGGATCGTCCGTGGCTGCGGGCGGCTCGACGTCGTCGTCGGGTAGAGCGTCGGCCCGGCCGTCGAAGATGCGGTCTTCGAGCGCTTCCTCTTCTGCCTCGTTCGCATCGAGACCCGCGCGCGTGCGCAGCGCCTGGACCGCTGCCGCGGGGCTCGACGAGACGCAACGCATAAGCGCGAGCGTGCCCCAGAAGTTCAGCCGCTGTCGCCGTTCGTCGCCCCCGGCCGAGTCCACGACCGCCGCGCAGTAGTCGAGCACGGACTGGAAAAACCTGTCCCACTGGCCAGTGAGCTGGTACGTCAGCTCCTTGATCTCACGGCGCGGGAAGAGTTTGCCCTCCTTCCACTCGTCGATGTCCGGCCGGCGACGCTGCACGAAGTGCCGGGACAGGAGGTCACGAAGCCGTTCTCGCCCCTCGCCCGTCGCACCTTCGAGCCCCAGGAGCTCGCGATCGAGGAGCCCGAGCAAGCGGTAAAACGCCGCTTCGTCCCCGCTGTGCGGTGTCGCCGTGAGCATCACCAGGTGGCGGCTTTTGCCCTCGACCAGATCACGAAGCAGCTCGTAACGCTGATGGCGCCCCGCGCCCGTAGCCGTGCAGGTGTGTGCTTCGTCGACGATGACGAACTCAGGGCAAGCGCGGAGGAACTCGGCGCGGCGGCGCTCGCTCTTGATGTAGTCGAGGCTAACGACGGTGTGCGGATGCGCCGAGAAGATGCTTTCACTCGGCGGAAGGTAACGTTCGAGCCGACTCGCGCCAGCGGCCGTGACCGAAACGGCGCGGATGTGGAAGCGTGAATCTAGCTCCGTGACCCATTGGTCGACGAGATGTGGCGGGCAGAGGACCGTCATCCGCTCGATCTCACCGCGGTCGAGGAGCTCCCTCGCGATGAGGGCGGCCTCGATGGTTTTCCCGATGCCAACGTCATCCGCGATGAGCAGCCGGATCGGGTCGAGCTTCAGGGCCATGAGCAGCGGCACGAGCTGATAGGCCCGGGGCTCGACGGCGATCTGGCCAAAGCCGCGGAAGGGTCCAGCACCTCGCCGGAGGGACAGGAGCAACGCATCCCGGAGCAAGAGGGCCGCGTCGTGGCCTGCCTTCTGCTGGGTATCGGGCGGCGGGAAGGACGCCTCGGTGACCGGATCCGCCTCGAGCGCGAGGTGAATCCAGGTCTGGTCATCCTCGGACCCCGAGATGGGGCGAACACGAAGCGTTTCCGCATCGCTGCCGGTGAGAATGATCCACTCCCTGCCGCGTGCACGGACGAGGGTGCCAGGGCTATACGTCGTCATGGTCAATCTCCGCGCCCCAGCGCCTGCGCGAGACGGGCGAAAACATCAGGCCAGGCCGCTTCGGATTCATCGAACGTGATCACCTCGAACCCCTGATCTTCCAGCTTGGCCGCGGTCGAGGCCGGGAGCGCCTCCAGGGATGCCACGACGTAATGGCTCCGCCAAACCAGAGGAACCGATACGTCGCCATCCGTGAATGGTTGGCCGTCGTGCGGGGGGATGCCTTTCTGGCGGGCCATGTCGAGCCACCGCGTGAGCGAGGAGTCAGGCGGGCCAGCGGGGCGCGAGCTCGGTCTCCTCGCGACGGGCGCGGTGACGATGGTGGTGCGGGCGCGTGCGAGGCGGAGGAGGAGCTTCCGGGCGAGCTCGTCGCGACGATCGATCTGCTCGTGATCCGGCTGGTTGTAGTACGACATCAGGCAGCGGTAGCAGGCGGCAACGCAGGCGGTGTCGGCCACGTCGGTAAGCGCGTGGGGGTCGCCCGGCACGTCGGCGTCCTCCCGTAGGTCGAAGTGCATGATGCGGAGCGCCTGACGCGCGACCTCCGCGATTTTCCCAGCCTCGGCCACGAGCCGCGTAAGTACGCCCGCGCCGCCCTCGGCGGCCTCGTAAAGCAAGAAGCCATGTCTTTCATCACGCGTGGGCATGGGCTCCGCGAGGACTTCGCCTTGCTCGAGCTGGAACACGGATTCGATGCCGCGGAGGAGTGCGTGCTGGAGTGTAGCCGCCGTGATGAGCGAGAGGCCATCCGAGGCGATCTGGACCAGCAGGGCATTTTTATGGTCCTGCACGCAGGGCACGATGCGCTGCTTGGCCGCGGACGTGGGATCGGGCTCCCCGTCCTCGTCCTCGTTGCGTGCCCAGTAGCCGCTGACCGGGTCGATCATGAACCCGAAGACGCTCCGGTCGGCCCGGCGACGCAGGCCCTTGTTGATCCGGGTGATCGTCGCGCCGGGGCCGTAGGTGACGCGGACAACCTCGCCGTTTTCGTCGATCGCTGCGCCCTTGCGTACGTCGGGCTCGTGATCGCGGATGGCCCACTCGAACGTCGTCTGGAGCTCGAAGCCCTGGCGCTGCCGCTCCTCGTCGTTCGCCGTGATCCGCTCCGCCGGCAGCGTGGATACGTTCTCGATCCGATATGTGTGATTCACGACGTCTGACTTGCCGAGCGGAGCCCCGCAGGCGTGGCAGCTCGACGCGTCGTCCTTGAAATGCCCGGCCCCGCAGCTCCGGCAAATGTAGAGGGCCTTCGTGGGCAGCTTGGCGTCCGCGCCCGCGCTGCGGTGGCCGATGGCGAGCATGGCACGCACAACGCGGAAGGCGCGCCCCTCGTGGTAGACGAGGCTGCGCGGGCCGAACTCCGAGAGCGCGAGGAAACGCGGACGCTGGAGGTATGTTTGTCGTCCGCGACCATCGTTCGTGGCGGGTATATATGCCATGAGCGGCAAGCGAGGGAAGTTGTAGCCAGGTAGAAACCCCTCGGTCGCGAGATACCGATACGTGTAGAAGTCGCTCGAGTTCTGGTCTTTTCCTTGCTGAAGCAAATCTAGCTGATCGATCGCCTGCGCGTGCCGGCTCTTCGCCGTGCGTTTTTCCTGCGGCGGCGCCGAATAGTCGTCCATGATGCGCCGTGCCGCGTCCCGTTGCTGTTCAGCAGCGGCGAAGAGATCACGCCACCGGTCGAACGCCTTCCCGAACCGATCGAGCGCCGTACTGGCGACGGTAGCGGCGAAATCGTCGATTCCCGGATACCAGGGCGCGAACTCTTCGGTCAGGTCCTCTTCGAGGAGCGCGAGGACGCGTTTGATACGCTCCGTCGCTTCCTGTACGACGTGCGGCCGTGCCATGGGCTCGCGTACCTCTTCGCGGAGGGGGCGCGCAGGATCGGAAAGACGTAGGAGCTGCGAGATCGAAGGATCGAGTGGTTCTTCGGTGCACGCGAGCCATACGGCCTGAAGATGGCTCTCCACGAGATCACGATTGGCAAGGTCGAGTAGCGGCGGACGCACTTCGCCGTGCACCATGGCCTTCGGATCGCGGAAGAAGTATTGATCGTGGGGGCTCTGCGAGGAGCAATAGGTGAGCACGAGAGCGGCCTGCCCGCTGCGGCCCGCGCGCCCACTGCGCTGCGCGTAGTTCGCGGGCGTCGGCGGCACGTTGCGCAGGTGCACGGCGTTCAGGGTCGAGATGTCGACGCCGAGCTCCATCGTGGGAGAGCAGAAGAGGACCGGGAGGAACCGATTCGCCTCGTCGGCATCGCGGAGCTCCTTCTGCATGCCCGCGAGCTCGCTCTGCTCCTTGTCGCCAAAGCGAAACCGTTTCTCGCGGATCTTCCGTTTTTCACCGTCGACCTGCGCCGTGTGCTCGCGCGCCTCGAATCCAAAAAGCGGATGCTGCGGGTCCCGGAGCATGCGGGCGAGGTTCTCGTAGTGGTTGACGAAGAACTTGTTTTCCTCGGGGCGCGCGTGGTCGGCGTTCGGCTTGCTCTTGCGGAAAATGATGCATCCCTCATTGAGCTTCCAGCCGTCCGCGTCATCAAAGGGCGTCACTTCCTTCGTGACGAGACCGAACTCCGAGGCTGCTTCGAGCAGTGCCTTGACAAGCAGGTCGAAATCCTTCGACTTCAGGTCACGAATGGCCGCGGACCTCCAAAGTGCCGGCGAGCGCAGCTTCTTTCCGAGCGCGCTCCGCGACCCGCTTCGGACGATCAGGTCTTCATCCCGGAGGGTCATGTCGCGGCGCTTGGGAGGGGTGAGCAGGAGCCATCGGGCACGACGCGGCTTCTCGTCGCGGCTGAAGCCCCACGGCGCGCGGAGCCACTGATGGGATTTGGCGAGCAGTTGCTCGATGACCGTCGCATCGAGGACGTGGCTCCGTATCGCCATTCCCTGGCGGAGATAGTCGAAGAGCTGGACGTAGACCTTCGTGCGCACCTCGGGCGACGCGTAGCGGAGGATCTCGGGCGCGTTCGCGAAGTACGAGGCGTCCCCCGCCAGCTCGTCGAGCCCACGATAAGCGACCTCCACCAGCTCGAGCTGCTCGAGGTTGGGATTCGTGTAGCGCCATCCGCGGCGTTGGTCGAACCATACACGGTACGCGAGCACCTTGCGGAGTGTATCTTCCGCGTCCATCAGATTGATCCCCTTGAGCGCAGGGTCTTGCAGCCACTCGGCGCGGATCTCGGGGCTCTTCCGCTCGAACCCGAGCGCCTTCTGCTGCGCGAGCCCCAACTCCTCGCTTCGCAGTCCGTTCTCTCCCGCGACCTCAAGCGCGCCGAGGAACCCCGCCCGGACGAGGCTCACGAAGAGGAAGTCGTTGAAATGCCCCGCCTGGAGCGCGGCGTCCTGCCGGTTGTCCGTGAAGCCGAGGAGCTTGCGCGTGTACCGGTCGAGTCCCGAATCACCGGCGTGCATCCAGCGGAGCGCGCTGCCGACGAGGATGGTAGTCGCGGAGCTTCGGCCTTCGGCGGACAGGGCTGCGAGGCGGGTGCGGTCCTTCGCCGCGCTGGTTTGAACCTCGCCGCAACGCAGACAGAAGCGGAACTTGCCGGGCATGAACCAGGCGCGGATGCCCGAACCGACCTTGCCCGTGGGCTCGACGAAGAACTCCTGGGCCCGCGCGGCCCGGTAATGGGACTTGATGCGCGGATTGCCGGCAGCATCGTAATCGAGCCACGTCTCCGGGTAATCCGTTACTTGGTTCTCGAACGTGAAATCGGCATCGGCTGCGTGCGGCGTGAGGAAGCCGAAGATGTCGCCTTCGTTCTGCGCTTCGGTCTCGGCCTCTCCGCCCTTGGATTCGTCCTCGTCGGGGCGCGTGGGAGGGGCGTCCTCGATGTCACGAGCCAGGATCCGCTTCTCCCCTCCCTCCGCCACCAGACGCACGGGGTGGTACTCGTGCCCGCAGTCGCGGCAGAAGTGCACAGGATACAGCCGCTTTTCGGGGGCGTCTGGCGAGAACTGCTGCCCATCGACCGTGACCGTACGAACCCCGGGCTTCTCGATAGTGGCGAAAGCATTGCCGGCGCCCGAGATGAACTGGTGAAGCTTGAAGGCGAAGAAGCTGCGCTGGCTCGCGTTCGGGTCGCCGGTGCGATCCCTCTCCGACTGGCTGGAGATAAGGAGCAGATCTCGGAGGGCAGTGCGGCACGCCGCGGGATCGCGGCCGGACTCCTCGGCGAGAGCCTCCACGGCCTGCGTGACGGTGCGCGGACGGGCGCGGATCCAGCGCTGATCGGGATCGGAAAAGGTGATGCCGAGGCTGGTTTCAACCCAGATGGCGAGCGGATGGGAGCGTAATGCGGCGTCAGTGATGTTGCGGAGAATGCCGGCGTCGATTGCTGCGCCGAGCTGCGGGCGAACCTTGACGGCGTCCTTCGAGCGATCCGTGGCGCGATCGAGGTACTCGACGATGACGTTGCTCTCGGGAATGTCGGTCGAGAAAAGCTTTGACGCGATGCGCGCGACGACGCGGCTCTTGTCCTCCAAGGTGCCTTCACTCGCCATGGTCGCGGAGGTGCCGATGCATTGAAGCCGCTCGGGCGAGAGACGCTCGCGCACGCGCCGCACGAGGAGCGCGACGTCCGCGCCCTGCCTGCCGCGATACGTGTGCAGCTCGTCCAGCACGAGGAATCGCAAACCGGCGCAATTTCCAATGACGCGTCGATCGATGTCATCCTGCCGGGTCATTAGGAGCTCGAGCATCATGAAGTTCGTGAGCAGGATGTCCGGGGGGTTTTCCGAGATCCGGCGCCGCGTGTCAGCGTCCTCCTGCCCCGTGTAGCGTTCGAAGGTGATTGGCTTCTCCCCGGCAACGTTGTTGACGAACTTGTCGAGCTCTTCGAGCTGGCTGTTGGCCAGCGCGTTCATCGGGTAGATGATGATGGCCCGCGTACGTCGAGGTCCGCCGCGTCGCTTCTCGGCGAGCACGGCATTGACGATGGGGATGAAGAAGCAGAGAGATTTGCCCGACCCGGTGCCCGTGGTGACGACGTAGCTCTCGCCGTCGTAAGCGAGCGCGATGGCTTGCTTCTGGTGCTCGTGGAGCAAGAGGGGTCCGCCGCCGGCCCGAAAGATATCGGCGCACCCGGGCTCGAGCAGCCCGGAGGCGACGAGGTCGGTGATGGACGCACCGCGCTGGAAGTTGGGGTTGATCTGGATGAGCGGCTCGGGCCAGTAGCGCTCCTGTGCGTAGATCGCCTCGACCCGTAGCCGGATGTCCTCGGCGTGGATGGTCGTGAACGAGGTGGCGAAGCGCTTGTACTCGTCGATGACGGCGTCACGGAGGGAGAAGACGTCCATGGGTCTGGGCGGTCAGCAGAGGTGGCTCATGGCGCGGAAGAGGCGCCTCGAAAGGGGCACGGCAGGTTACGCCAGGTGCTGGGAACGTTACAAGAGGATCATCCCTAACGTGCCGTCGATCCCGGAGAGCTGGGCGCGGCGTTTTTCCCCTCGCGAGCGATGGGCCCACCTCGACGCGCTGCGCGCGCTGATGGCACGTCGAGACTTCCTCCCCCCTCTTCACTACTTCCCATCCACGCCGAGCCCGAACACCCCGAGCGCCGCAAGGGCGACGAGCCCCGCCAAGCTCCCCACCTGGCGCACCCCAAACTGCACGATTTTGATGTCCTCTCCGTAGAAGAATCGCAAGATCTTCTCGCAATCGAGCCCATGGTCACCGAGCCAGTGCGCTCCGTTCTGGCTCAGGCATCCTCGATTTCCGGGATGTGTCGTCAGAGCAAGCCGCGTCGGAATCACATCGGCGCCGCTCCGTCCAAAGTTATACGTCACGTATTTTTCCGTGCCGGACGCATCCAGCTCCCGCGAGCCATCCTCCCGCCACGGTGCACCCGCGACGTGATTCGCCAGAATCAACTTGCCCCCGTACCGCATCACGAACCCCCTGGTCCGCTGCGCTGCCGCCACGCATTCCTCGCTCGCGCGCCGCGCGAACGCCTGGAACATCGCCCCATTCTTGATCGGCGTCACTCGCCCGAGTGTCGGATGATCCCGCATCGCCCGCAGCACGAACGTCCTCGCCGCGATCACGATCGCGGCCTTCGCCTCCGGGTGCGCGTGCAGATGCTCCCCGGCGCACACGCGCGGCAGATACTCCTCCTCGAGCGAAAGCCACCCCTCGACCGTGAGAATCCGCTCCGGCGCCTCCTCGAGCTCAGCATGCGCCACCGGCACCCACATGGGCTCGCGCAGCTTCCGCGCCATCTCTCGCTTTCGCTCCCAGAGCACATCGGGCGGCGGCATGGGCAACCACCTACGCCACTTCAGCGCCTCGGCGACCGCGCCGATCTCGCCCCACTTCAACGCTTTCGCTGTCACCGTCTCCCTGTACAGCCGGCGCAACGCGTCCGGGACCGGCCATGCGATCTGAGCAACGACTGCCTGAACGGCCTGCAGTTCGGGCGGCGTAATCCCTTGCGACCTCACTGCGAGGGGCCATGCATTCAGAATCTCGGAGCGCAGTCCTGCAGGATCCACGAGTCCCTCCGTTCAAGACCGCGGTCGCATCGGCTGCGGCTTGGGTACTTGCCCCTCGGGAAGCCCTGGCCACGGCCAAACGATCTCGGGGGACGGCTGACGCCGACGACTGGCTACACGCAGCAGGGCGGCCCGCTCACGCAGTGCATTCCCAGCAAGTACACGGCCATGCGCTTCCAGCTCTCGAGCCGCCTCCAGCAGCATCAAGGGGCGCGTCTCATACTGGAAGTGGACCTGAGCGTAAAATTGCTCCGCTTGGGACATCCCCAGATCGAACGGCAGCAGAAGGGTGGCCGCACGATCCCGCATCGCCTGCGCAGCGACAGGCAGTTTCGCGGATTCGTACTCCTTGGCCCACCGCAGGATCTGGCCGAGATCGTAACTCGCGGCCTTGACCATGAGATCGAGCGCCGCGGTGCCTTGAATGGCGTTCTCATGGTGGAGCCCTGGGTTCTTCTGGTACCCCTCGCTCCCGAGCACATCGAGATCGTCATACCACGGCTCAATGGGCAACGATGCCCCCGAAGGCTTCGGTATCCACGGCGACACGATCTCCGGCGCCGAGACGACTCTCCGACGTGCGATCCGGAGGAGCGCAACTCGGTCCCGGAGGACGTTTCCTGCGGCTCTGTATCCCATGGCCTCGTATTCTTTGGCGGCCTCGATGAGCAGCGCGGGACGCGTCTCGTCCATCAGGAGCCATCGAACCATGGGTTGCTTGTCTGCCGGCATGTCGAGCGGCACCGTGAGCGCATGTGCGCGGTCACGTAGCGCCTGCGCAGCATAGGCGTGCCCCGCCTTCTCGAAGGTGTTCACCCAAAAGAGAATAGACGGGAGATCGGTTAAATGCTCGATGAAGGTTCGGAACGCGCCCCGCCAGCTTGGATTCATGCCGGGGTCGAGGTGGATTCCAGGCGTGCTCTGATAATAGTCGCTACCAAGCACGTCCAGATCGTCGTACCACCGTTCGTTGGGCAGCCACTTATCCATCCGTACCTCCCGACTCGGTCAAACCGGATCATGCGCCACCACGAGGATGCCGCACTCCCCCGTCGTGGAGTTGCCCGGGTGCAACCACACCCGTGCCTTCGCTCTGCCGTCGTCGCTCTCGAACCGAAACGACCACTGCGCCACACGGCTCGGGTATCTCGCGACCGCCATGATCTGCCGCTTGTGAACGAGGGGCCCGATCACGACCACGGGCAGATCGGCCTGGATCGGGTCGGGCCCCAACACATCATCCCGCAAAGTAAGCGTGGCAGAGACGCGCCAGCGTGGAGCCGGGTCTTCTCCATCGAGAGGAGGCTGCTCCATGATGATGACGCAATGGTTCGACGGTCCACGATTTGGATCCGTCTCGACCACGTTCATCGCCTTTTCGCTGTCGATCTCTGCCACGCTCATATCATCACCGTTTCTTCGCTAAGGGGACATCACGCCGAAATGGCCTGGGCCCGCTTCGCATGCTCGAAGCTCACGCCATTGAGCGAGAGCTGGACGTAGAGACCGATCTCCACCGGCTTCATCGGTCCCATGCCGCCGAGCTCGATGGGTTTGATCGGGAACGCGATGTCCTCGTGGACCATGATCACCGCGGAGAACGCGCCCTCCTCGCTCCGCTCGGGGTTGTCCGTGAAGATGTATCCATCGGGCACGGGCAACACGGGCGCACCGCCGGACGTGCGCGAGAGGCTCTTCACCTTCGTGTCCGGCACGTTGCGGAGGTGGTCGATGAGCACCTGCCGCGTCGTGCCATTCCCGCCGGTGCGGCGCTTGTCCCAATTGAAGAACAAGACGCCCGAGCGCCGGAGCGCGCGGTAGAGGAGGTTCTCGCCGGAGAAGTCGTGGAAAATCTCCTTCGGCAGGAACGCGCCCGCGTCATCCCACAACCACGCCCGGCCCAGGAGGACGGATTCGGCGGCGCCGACGTTTGGAATCTGCGCGATGTCGTTCGCGTCGTACCGCACGCGCAGGCCGGCCTCCTGCATCGTAATCGAGCGGATGAGGAAATCCTGCTCGTTGTAGGTGTTCTTCGAGGGGCGTTGCAGGTTGGTCAGGTTCGTCGTCACCTGCCCGGCCACGGTGCCGAGGAACGTGATGTCGTCGCCGACCGCGCGCTCGAAGAACTTGTATTGCCCCGCGGGGATGCGGCAATAGGCGTTCTTCGCCGTGCCCTCGCAGATGCAACGGATCTCGGCCACGGCATAATAATGGCCCTCTTGGCGAACGACGAAGGGCTCGCCCTTCCGCTTCCACTTGTCGAAGAGCTGTTGCGTCCCGGCCTGGGGCGGGATCATGTTGGGCGGGAGTTGCAACCGCGGCGCACTCGGCGCGCGCTTCTTCACCTTCGCCTGCACCTTCTTCGCTCCGACGCGCTGTCCGCGCTTCCGGGCACGCATCTGGAGAGCGCGTGCCTCCTCGAGCGAGATCTGGTGACGGCCCCGCTTCTGGAACGTACGGATGTCGCCGGTGTCGCCGTCCTCCGCCTCGAGTTCGGCGCCTGCGACCTCGTCGTCGTCGTCGTCGGGGCCGGCGGTGTCGTCGAAGTCCAGGTCGTCGCCGGGAGCCGCGGTTTCATTCTCCGCGTCCAAACGATCGAAGACATCGAGAATGCTCTGCACCTTCCCGGGATCGATGTTGTGCGTCATATATTCTTCTCCCTATCGTTCACGCCGCGCGCCGAAACGCGGGCGACTGCATGAAGCGTTGCGCGAACTGGTTCACCGGCGCGAGCTGCTCGCGCGAGATGCGCACGATCTGGCCGTCGGGCGCCTGCACCCAGAGCCCACCGTCGGGCGTCGGGAGCATGTTGATGGGCGCCCCGCCTCCGAGCGGCGCGCCCGTCTCCTTCTTCGGCGCGAGCTGCTGCTTCGGCGCGGGCGGCAGCTGCTGCTGCGCGGGCTGCGCCTGCACTTGCTTCGAATGCGCGGCGTACGCGAGCGCGAAAAGGGCGCCGCCCACGGCGAGCACCGCAGCCGCATAGGGGTGGCCTCGCTTTTTCAGCATGTATCCGATCACCAGCGCCGCGACCGGCACCAGCCACCAGTGATCCTTCGCCTCCTTGCTCTGCTTCAAATCATCGAGATTCGCGAGAAAGGCGACGATCCCGCCCACGATGGCCATATAGAGGACGCCCTTCCCAGCAGTTCGCGCCATGTGCCGGCGTCGCTCCATACGCTGGATTTTCTCCAGCTTGTAGCGCGGGACCGCGACCAGGCTCCGGTCCACGCGCACGGTACTTTCTCGGTTGTTGGATGGCATTGTCTCAGTTCCTCCGTTGCGGGTTGTTGAGGACGTACAGGGAGACCATCAAAAGCATGCCCAGCGGCAGCAGCGAAGCCGTCGCAGAGCGAGCGAATTCCGTTGCCCCCTCGAACGGTGTCGGAAGGGGCCTGCGTTGCAGGGTCGCGAGCTTGCGCTGCGTGTCTTCGAGCGAGACGAGGAGCTGGCGCTCCGTCTCGTCGAAGGGCAGCTCGCGCCCTGCAATGCGCTCGCGCTCGACGTGCATGGAGAGCACCTCGATCGCGCGCGCCTGCGTGGACAGCATGCGTTTCGTGACCTCGTCGTCGAAGTTCACGGCGTGAACGGACTCGCCCACGACGTTGCCCAGATAGGCCGCGGCAAGGGCGGAGGCCGTCGCGAGGAGGACGATGAGCAGCGGCGCAGCGCCCGTCTCGAATTCGCCGCTGCCCTTCTCGGACTCCTCGGTCACGATGTCCGAACGCGCGAGCACGTTGCGGGGCGCGAGAAGCACGAGAGTACGTGCAATCGCGGAGCCCGCAGCGTTGCGGTCCGGCGTGCTGTAAAGATGCGGCCCGAGCTCGCCCAGCGTCCGCGGCTCCGCAGAGAGCGGCGCCACCTGGAGGGAGAGCAGGACGAACGCACGGAAGACCCGCGCGAGCGCCTTCTGGTCGAGCTCGAGCCAAGCTTCTCGCTTCGCAACCTCCAGCGAAGCGAGGGACATTTTCGCGATTTGTCCGTCACGGTGATACCACCGGAAGAACATGGGGACCGGGGCCCGGTCCTGTTCTTGCTCCTGCTTTTGCTGCCACCATTTCCACCACCAAGAGGGGAGGAAGAACAACGGCATGACGAACCCCTTTCTGACTACGTGAACGCCAGGCCGGCTCCCAGAAGTGCGAGCATCGGCATCAACGACGTATCGTTGCCTGCGGTCTGCGAGCCATCGTCCGGGGTATACGTCACCACAGGCGGCTGCTCGTCGTTGTCATCCGTCGACGGCGGGAACCAGGGAGCCGGAACCGGCACGGGCGCCGGGTACGGCACGGGAGCCGGCATCGGATAAGGTCCGGGCGACTGCTGTTGAGCGGGCGGCGCCGACTTGAGGTACTGCGATCGGCTGCGAAGCGCCTGCGCAGCCATGGGGTACCCCATGGCCTCGTATACGTTCGCGGCCCAGTCGAGAGAATCGGCGCGCGTCTCGTTCTGGAGAATGCTCCGAACGATCTGCCGCAGGTCCTCGGGCATGTGCGAATCGAGAACCGCCGCGAGTGCGACCGCTCTGGCGCGGCATGCTTGTCCGGCCAAGGGATAACCCATGGCGTCGTACATGTTCGCGCCCATGATGAGGGCATCGACGCGCGTCTCGTTTTGCAGGATGTGGCGGAGGATCTGCCGCTGATCCTCGGGCATGTGCGTGTCGAACGGTGGGGAGGCCGAGCTCGGCGCCGTCTGCCCCGTCGGCGCAGGTGCGGGCGCCGGGGCCGAGGTCGTCGAGATGTTCGGTATATTGGGCATCGCCAACCATGGCGGCAGGTTGGGGAACGGGAACGGAAACGGCGCAGGAGCTGGCCCTTGCTGCGGAGCCGGTTGCGGCTGCTGTTGCTGCTGCGGCGCCGGTTGCTGTTGCTGCTGCGGCGCCGGCTGCTGCTGTGGTTGCTGCCCCGGGACTTGACCCCACGGCCATCCCCACGGCCACCCCCACGGCCAGCCGTAGGGCCATTGCTGCGACTGCTGGGGTTGCTGCGGTTGTTGCTGCTGCTGGGGCGCCGGCTGCTGTTGCTGTTGGGGCGCCGGCTGCTGTTGCTGTTGGGGCGCCGGCTGCTGCTGCGGTGCCGTCTGGCCGGGAATTGGAAACGGCGGCCATGGGTAATTGGGCGGCCATCCCGGCGGGGGCGACTGCGGAAACGGGAACTGCGGCGCCGTCTGGCTCGGCTGCTGCTGCGGGGCCGGCTGTTGCTGCTGAGGGGCCGGCTGCTGTTGCTGCGGAACCGGCTGCGGCTGCTGCGGGGCCGGCTGTTGTTGCTGCGGAACCGGCTGCGGCTGCGGTGGGGTTTGGCCCGGAACCGGGAATGGAGGCCACGGGAGATTGGCCGGCCATCCCGGCGGAGGGGACTGCGGGAACGGGTACTGCTGCGTGGTCGGGCCCGGCTGAGGCGGCGACGGCACCTGCATTCCCGGGATCCCCGGATAACTGCTCGCGACCTGCTCGGCCTCTTTGATCGCAGCCATCGTGTCGTTATCGAGCACGCCATCCATGCGCAGCGGTCGCAGCGGTCGCTCGCGATTCCACCAGAGCTGAAACGACTGAATCGCCTGCACGGTGCGGGGCGTCATCGTCGAGGTGAAATCGTAGGTGTTGCCGAAGTCGCTCGGATTGATGGCCGCCGGGTTCCGCCGCCCCCAGCGCGCCAGCATGAGCTGCACCTGGAGGATGGCGCCCGGGTCCATCGTCGAGTTCTGCCCGGGACCGGGAAGCCCGGGACTCGGCGCCGGAGCAGGAGGCTGCGGCGTCGACGACGACGACGGCAATTGCGGCGTGCTCTGCGACGGAGGCGCCGCGCCGCTGACGGGAACCGCCAGCGGATTCTCCGGCCAATCGTCGGGAACGCCGAGCTCCTCGCCCGAGTGCAGCGACACGAAGTTCCCGTTCTTCACGGGCTTCTGCGGGTTCGCCGCGCGCAACTCGGAGAACCACTTCGGCCTTGCGCTCGCGCCGAGCTTCTTCGCGATCGAGAACGGCGAATCGCCCTGCTGAACGACATACTTGCGCGCCGTCGCCAGCGCACCCGTCTCGCGATCGTACACGAGCCACCCCGGCGGGATGTTCCATACCGGCGACGACTCCTGTTTGCCCGGGTTTGCCGCGAGCAGCTCGGCGACACGCTCGACCTGCCCGGTGAGCTTCTTCGTGACCCCGTGCGGGGTTTCTCCGGGCAACGCATGATACGTGCCCGTCGAGGGATCGACGCCGGAGACGTCCCGCGCGACGCTCACCGTACCGGAGGCGAGACGCAGGAGCCGCGGATCGAGGCTTTTGACGGTCGGGACGTCGCGGACGAGCATCTCCATGTATTCGCGCGGCAGTGGCGTGACCGACGTATGCCGCACGGGGCGCGGCCTCGGATCCGGAGCCGCGGTCTCGTTGTATTCCTCCTCGAACGCGTCGAGGACGGGCGGCTCGACTCTCCGCGCCTCCTCGAACTGCGGGGCCATCATTGGGAACGCGATCCGCGGTCGCGAGGGCGGCGGAAGCTGCGAAGGCGCGCGCGACGACGGAGGCGGAAGCCCTTGCGTCGGCAAGGTGCCGGCCGCGCGCCGGCGTCGGTACTCGGCAGGCCGATATACGCGCAGCGAAGCCTCCTCGGCATACGCAGGGTTCCCCGTGCGCCTCGTCATCTCCTGACCCTTCGCAAGGATCCGCCGCTCGTTTTGCGACAGCCGCTTCGGGCCTCGGGATGCCGGACCCGCCTGCGTCGTTTGCACCTTGACGAGGCGCTCGACGCCGCCGCCGACCACCTTTCCGAGGCCCGCACCGATGGCCGTGCCCGCGGGACCGACGAGGCTTCCAAGCCCCGCGCCCGCGAGCGATCCCAGGCTCTCCCCGAGGCTCCCGCCACTGGGCGAACCGTTGTTACTGCCCCCACCGCCAAAGAGCGATGCGAGCGTGTCCATGAAGTCGCCAGTGTCTTCGCCTGGCGCCTCTCCTTCGCCTTCCGGGTTGCCGGTTTCCCAGCCCCCGGAATCGTATGACAACGTGATGGCTTTCATCCCGTGCCTCCTTTGCGTTGTTGCGGTTTGTGTTCGTCGCGAGATGCGACCTCCTCGGTAGTCATGGGCCGCCGAGAGACCACGCGGGGACCGGGCGTCCACCTGCATTGTGTCACCTCGATGCAATCCGAATTCACGATTGCCACGGCGTCGAAGAAAGTTTCGACGTGCTGTGCGAGCTGAGGCCTCTGGTCGACGTACGACAGCACGAATCCCGTATCCGGCCTCATCGCGAGTTGCTCGATCAACGCTTTTTGCTCGGCAGGGCCGGATGCCCAACGCTCGAGCGAGTCGACGACGACCACAGCTCCACGGCGCATTTCGTTGCTCAGTACCTCCCGCCAGATGGTAGGCGGGTCGAGATCCTTGGCCTGACTCACGACGTCCAGCCGTGAAAAGCCGAAGGGTATATGGTCGACGAGTCCGAAGATGGCAGACGGGTTGCGTGCCGCATCCAACCAGTACGCGCCCTGACGCAGCGCCGGGACGATCTTGACGAGGAGCTCTGCGCAAAGCATCGCCATGCCCATCTCGGGACGGCCGACGATGAGCATTTTCGATCCCGGAACGACTCCGCCGAGTGCCTGGGCGAGGAGCGAGTTGATACGGAGGGGCTGTAGACTGGTGTTCATCCGGCACCTTCTTCCATCGCCATGGCAGGCCGAGGCACAACGCGGGGACAGAGTGTCCACCGACATTTCGTTACCTCGATGCTTTTCGGCTTCACGATGGCCGTAGCATCGACGTCATATTCGTTGCCGATGCGGCCCGCGAACTGCCCTGCCTTGTTGAAGTGTGAGACAACGAGCACCGTGTGCGGCATGGCAGAGAGTTGCTCGAGCAGTAGCGTTTGCTCCGCGACGCTCGTAGCCCAGCGCTGGAGCGAATCGATGATCACCACCGCGGCATAGGACGGAACCGCCTGCAGGGCATCACGCCAGCCGATCTTCGCACCGGCTTTCTGCCGGCGGCCCACGAGCTTGACCCGGCTCGAGGACGAACCGGTCCGCTGGAAAAGCTCCTGGACAAGCGTCTTGTTTTGCTCGCCGTCGAGCCAGTAGCCCTCCCCGTCTAGCTTCTCGGCGATCTGCGATGCGAGTTCCGCGCAGAGCGTCGATTTCCCCGCGCCCGGCGAACCGCCCACGAGGATCTTCAAGCCGAGGACCACGCCGCCAAGTGCCTCGGAAAGCACGGAGGAAAACTTCATGGGACGCAACCGCTCGAACGACGCGTCGAGGGAGTCAACCACGATGCCGGCCGGGGGCTCGTGCGGCTCGAGTTCCCAGCTGGACGCGCCGCACGAGCAGAACCCACCGCAAATTCGCGGCCTGCGGCGATGGCAGATGACACATCGAAGCGGCGGTAGGTACTTCTTCATGGCGTCACCAGTAGTTCGTGATGGCCGTCGACGACGGCGGGATGCGGTCGATCGACGAATTGAGGATCGTCGGATCAACACGGCGCCACCGCCCGTTTACCCACACCTCGGCGAGAATGTGCGGGAAGTCCTGTGCGGGTCGCACGCAATGCTCGCGCGCGGGAACGCCGCTCGCGCGACAGAGCGCCACGAAGACACGCGCCTTCGCGTCACAGTCGCCGTAACCCCGCATCAGTGTGACGGCCGAATCTTCCAGCACTTCACGACGCGGATCGCGGACGTAGTCGATGGCATACTGGCAGAACTTGAGGATCGCAGCGGGACGCTCGACGAGCGGCAGCTTGCGGAATACGGCCGCCCAGCGCTGCACCTCCGGCAAGCGGAGATCCGCCACGCTTCCCGCCGCCATGAACCTGGCTTTCTCCAGGTTCGAGGGAAAGTGGACCACGCCGACACGAATCACGAGTCACCTCCCACGGCACGCTTGAGGAAGGTCAGCGCCTGCTCTTGCGCCTCTTCCGCGGTCAGCTCGCCCTTGCTGGCAGCGTCGTGAATCGACTTGAACTTCGGATGGCTCGTGATCGATTGGGCGATGGGCGAGTTCATTGCCTCCCTGACGGTTTGCTCGAAGTCGGGCGGCAGGCCGTTCGGGATCGACGCCAATGCGGTCGAGAGGAGCTGCGACGGGTCGTCCGAAGCAGCACCGGCGGTTTCGCCAACCCGACCCCACGGCTGCAGGCCACGCGGTACGAACGGCGGCGAAGGCGCCTGGGTGGTGACCGGGGGAGGCGGATACGTGTCATTCACCGGGTGCGCGGCCGGCTGCGGCGGCGAATACGCCAGCGGCGGGGCCTGCTGCACGACGGGCTGCGCCTGGAGGTACGCGGGCGGCGCGGCGGGCTGCGGCTGGGCGACGGGTTGCGGCTGGGGATAAGGCACCGGCGGGGCCTGCTGCGCGGCGGGCTGCGGCCGGGGGGGCTGCGCGAACGGCTGCTGGGACGCGGGCTGCGCGAACGGCTGCTGGGGCGCGGGCTGCGCGAACGGCTGCTGGGGCGCGGGCTGCGCGAACGGCTTCGGGGACGGCGTGAACGGCTGCGCGGGCGGCGCGACGGGCTGCTGCTGGGCGGCTTGCGCGGTGGCCGGATCCACCACTCTGCAGTGCCCGATTCCGGGCACGAACACGTAGACCGCGCCCGTCGCCGGATCGAATACCGACGGTGGCGGAGCCGGCTGGGGAGCCGGCGCAGGCTGTGGCGGGGGCGGTTGCGGGGCCTGCGGTTCCGCACGCTTCGATTTCACGAGGTCCACAAGACTGGTCAAGATCGGGGCCAGGGTCGTCAGGGACAACTCGTCGCCATTCTCCCCGCCACCCTGTACCTTCGCGTCCTTCATCGCCTCGAATGCCTCCTTCCACGGGCCCGAGTCTTCGCGGGGCGTGGGGGGCTGCACGCTCTTCGTGAACTCGAAGATCTCGCGCGCCTGCTCCAATCCATTGGGCCGTTCCGTCGCGAGCTTCAGGAGCGACTGCTGGTACTGGAGCTGAGCAACCTCGACTTGCGCTCGGGCCTGAACTTCAGCCGCTCGAGTCTTCGCGTCCCGATCGAGCAAGAGTTGCATCAAGCCGAGGATGTCCATGCTCTGCTGCTGGGGCGGAGGTGGAGCCGGAGGCGGAGGCGGGTAGTAATGCGGCGGATACCCTGGATACGGGCCCGCGTGCGGCCCCCACGGCGGCGCGCCGGGCGGTTGCCCCCAGGGACCCTGCCCATGAGGAGCATTGGGATCCGGTTGGGTAGGCGGAGTACGCCGAGCTTCCTCGTAAAAGGGCTTTCGTGGCGGACCGTCGACGTACCACTTCTCGGAGTGCGCCTGGTAGCGATGCGTCTTGCTGCACTTCGCGACGGCCTGATAGGTACACTGGCCGCCGAACATCTCGACGATCTGCTCCAAGTTCCGCAGCTCGGAGCCCAGGAAGTCACGCGGACAGCGTTCGTAGTATTCGTTCTTGGGGCCGTACCAGCGGTGCAACTGGATGATGTCGAAGCGGCGGAGATCGGGACCACTTTCGGTTTCCGGTCGAGGAAAGAGAGGGTGCCCTCCATAGTCTTCGGCTTCCTGCTCGGCGGACGGAGGGGTCCCGTCGAGCTCGTCGTCCGGCTCTTTCTTCTTCATGGCGTTCTGGAATGTGTGTATCGAAATGCTGAATGGCGCAATGGCCGCTACGAAGAAAGTCTCTGGCGTCATGACGCCAAAAATTCTCGCGCGCTAAGTTAAGGCGCTGAAACTAATCAGCTTTCGGACATGGGCCTGTTGCAAATTCGGCGCTCCTCCAGGGGCTCACTCGAGGGGCCCTCCAGCCCATCTCTCAGGGGCCCGATCGCAAATTGCCCGGGGATTTGCCCGTGTCTGGTTTGTCATAATTTTAGACCCCCTTCCGAAATCATGTGATTTCGGCCCCCTCGGTCGTCGTGTCGGCTCGCAGCTTGAGGCCGGTTCGATGCCGTTTCTGGGTTTATCCGGGCACCGAGGCGGGTTTCAGAATTGCATCGATGTTCTGTGCACGGTCAAACCGTCAAACTTCTGCCATCCCGGTGTTTTGCGGTACTTTTGGAGCGCCACGCCCGACGCGCGTGCAGCAGGGCGCAGTGAACCATGGGTTTTTCGGTTCGGAATGACGAACCGCGCTAGCGGCATCGTACAGTAACAGTGCAACTGCGAGCCTCGGCGACCCCTTGACGGGCCTTCCTCTGTCAGCCTAGTGTGTACGGTCGATCGCAGGGGAGTGGTGGTTATGCGTCGTGAGGTGCAGAAGCGAGCCGAGCAGCGGAAGGACGGGCGCAAGACCGTGCGGGCGACGATCCACTTCGATGTCGACGTGTACGACGATGCCTTGACGGTCTCCGCGAAGAAGAAGATGCCTCTCGGGCGGTTCGTGAACGACGTGGTGCGAAAGGCCCTGGAGGAGTTCTGGCGGGCTTTGAAAGCGTCAAAGGCTGCAAGGAAGGCGAACAAGAGGCAGCCCCCGCCGAGCGTTGCGCCCCGTTCACGAGCCCCGTCGGGCCCGACGTCGAAGAAGCGGGCCGAGCCCCCGCCGAGCGTTGCGCCCCGTTCTCGAGTCCCGACCTCGAAGGAGCGGGCCGAGCCCCAGCCGAACGTCGCGCCCCCGTCGGCCCCAACGTCGAGGAAGCGCGCCGAGCTCCTGGCCTCCACGGCGTCAGCCTCGGTACCCCCGGCCCCGTCCACGAAACGGATAGCGGGGCCGTCATCCTCGGTTTCGCCTTCCCGCGCATCGACGCCCCCGCGGTCGGGACGCTCCAAAAAGTAGCCTCCGCTCCGCTGTCGTTGGAATCGCCGGCTCGAGGACCCCGTCTTCAAAAAGCCGCTACAAAGCCGCTGATGAGCCGCTCGGGGCCGGTGGAAAGCCGCTGGTATTTTGCGGGTGGGTCCACCTGGAACCTGTGGCGGGTCGACGTCGAGGGGGTCTCCGAGGGGGAGCCCGACGTGTTTTCGCAGGGTTACGGGTGGGGGACGTGGAGCTGAGAGCCCGAAAAACCAAAAAGTGGTTACCTCGAGCGGCTCTTCTCGGAATTGGATCGGCGAATCCAGTAGGTGATCGCCAAGTTTCCCACTTTTCAGGTGGCTTTGGGTTGTTTGTCCTGGCTGACGCGCGAGCGGCACGGCCCTTGCGCTTGAGCCACGAGGGGCGGGGAAGTCGGCAAAGCATGCAGGGCCGAGTGCCTCGGGGGAGGGCGTGGAAGGTGCGCGACGACGCTCGGGGGCGCTCTCGATGCGGTCTCGGGGGCGGATCGACGAAAAAGTGGTTACGCCGAGCGGCTCTTCTCGTTTTTGGTCCTGCGAAACAAGGGGGTGAAGATGCCAAACCCCGCTTTTGCAGTGGCTCTTTGTTGTTTGTCTTGGCAAGCAATCGACGGCGGGAGAAGTCGGCGGAAGGAGTTCAGGACCCGATTGCAAATTTTCCTGGCGACAAGACGTCCCATTGCTAGGTTCAACGAGACATCGCGGCGCAGAAGGTCCGAGGGGTCGCTCTTCCCGAGCTCGAACCCCGACCTGTCGCCGCGAGGACGAAGGAGCCGGGACGAAAGGAGACCCCCGCCATGTCGAGCAATAAGGGCAGCCATGAACGATCGATCCCTCCAAGATGGGTCCCCCTGGAACGCGCCGCGGCCTTCCTCGGGATGAACACCGCGGCCCTCCGCAAGACCCTCGAGCGCCGCGCCACCCGCGCGTCGGATGGCGGCACCGAGGCGAGCCTCGACGGCGTGCGGGCGCGCAAGTTTGGCCGGCTGTGGCGGGTGAAGTTCTCCGAGGCGTGGTGCGGTCCCGTCAGCGCGCGGCTCATGCTGGAGTCGGGCCATCGCGAAAGTGACCGGAACGACCAGAAAGGAGGCTGGTCATGACGGTACGAAAAGCTACGCGCCGCGGCCAGCCGCGTCTGGTTATTGACATCGTGTTTACGAAGCCGGACGGGACCCCCGGGCGGTATCGGAAGGATGCCCAGGTGCAGACGATGGCCGCGGCCCGGGCGGAGGAGCGGCGGCTCCTCTCCGTGATCGCGCAGTATGGAGAGCCGTTCGAGCTGGCGGAAACGGGGGCTGTGGCCGTAGCGCCGAAGGCGGCAGTGAAACCTGCGAATGGTCCCAAACCGCCTCCGGCTGGCGCTGTCGAACAAGGCTCGCCGTCCGAGAAGACGTTCGCCGACGTCGTCGCCGAGTACAAGGCGACCTTCATGATCACGGATCTGAAGCCCACCTCCCGGCGCGGCTACGCGTCGGTCCTCGAGAGCACCCTGCTCCCGAGGTTCGGCGAGGATCCGATCAGCAAGGTCGACGGGGCCGCCGCATCCGCGCTCGACGTCGACCTGTCCAAGCGGCAGCGAGCTCGGGCGACCCGCAACAACATCCAGATCGTCCTCCGGTCGGTCCTCCAGTTCGCGGTCAAGCGCAAGTACCTCGCCGACCTCCCCGCGAACCTGCCGCGTCTCAAGCCCGTCGAGCAGACGCTCCTCGAGATCCCTTCCGACGACCAAGTCAGGAAGCTCCTCGACACCGCGAACGAGCTTCACCGCCGCGCCTTCGCCCTCATGGCGTTCGCCGGGCTCCGCCCGAACGAGCTCCGTGCGCTGCGCAGGAAGGACGTGAAGCTACGGCGGGAGGACGGCGCCGTGGTGGGCGGCTTCCTCAGCATCCGCGAGGGTCGGTCCTACGGCGAGGTGCACACGCCGAAGACCGGCCAGCGGGAGATCCCCATCGCCCCGCAGCTCGCGCCCCTGCTCGCTCCCGCCGAGGAGGGCCCGCGGGACGGGCACGTTGCCGTCAACAAGCGGGGCACCCCATGGGGCCAGTTCGGGCTCGACCGCGCGTTCAAGCGGGTCGGCAAGCGGATCGGCCTCGAAGAGTGGTCGGTGTACTGCCTTCGGCACTATGCGATCACCCTCTGGCTCCGCGCCGGCATCCCGGTCCACGTCGTCCAGCGGATGGCAGGCCACAAGCACCTGTCGACCACGCAGAGGTACGTGCACCACCTCAAGCAGGATCTCGACGATGCTGCCAGGCGGATGGCGGCATGGAACAGCGGCGGATAACGTGATCGCGTGATTGTTTGGCCGTGGCACCGAGACATGGCTGCTAGTGCGCTGGACGCGCCCACGACTGCCATCGCCACCGGCAGCCTGCTCCCCCGCGATGAACGCACCCCTCACGCTGTCCCCCCACCCGGGTTGCCCGGAACGTGGATTCCCGGCAGCGGACAGGGCATACGGTGTGCTAGCGGAGGGTTCCAGATTTCTCTTGTAGATCCTACACGGGCTGTGAGATCCTTACTGTTGTGAGCTTGGTGGTGGTGTTGGTAGGTTCCGGTCAGCTAGCCGCGTTCGTGGGGTCTTCGCCCGGCATCGATCAAGTGGGCTCACGACGCCCCAGGGGCCGCGAGGTGGGGACTCTCTCGAAGGTCGTGCAGGCGACGCTCCGACGTCGGCATTACTCTCGCCGCACAGAGGAAGCATACCTCTACTGGATCCGCCAGTTCATCCGCTTTCACCACATGCCCGAGCTCTCCGGTCTCGAGCCCGCGCGCAGCGGGCCCTTGCATGGGCCTGTCGCGCTGGATTCTGCGATATGAATATGCGGGCGCTGCCGAATCCCCGAGATAAGCGGGTTATGCAGTTCGCGAAGGCGTGGTTACGCGGCGGCGGTCTAATTACACAGTTGGGCTGACGTCAACAACTCGAGCAACGTTGGAGCGAAAATGAAGAAAGGACGGCGGCTCGGTCCACAACATACGCGTGAGGTGTCCCCCAAGAAAGGCGAGGCCGAGGAAGTTGACGATGCTCTCTTTAACTGCGGACGCTCATGCTCTAGAGTGGTCAGAACTGGCTCGAACTACTGGAGTCAACCTCCTCGTATCTAACCGAAGTTACAATGAGGCGTGGCTGGCTGAGTTGCGCGTAGCTCAGCCCAACGGCTACATGATGATAGTCGCCATTCTACGCGCCGTTTCGGCTCGGGCGGGCGGCGCGATCACGCGCGCGGATGTCGTCGCTGGCGACCAAGAAATTGAACGCTACCTACAAGAAACCGGGCTGAAGGTTGTGCCCTCGAATGGTGTTGCGCTTGAGCACAATGGCGAAGGAATCGGGCACGCAAAATACTCCGAATCGAAGAGCGTTGCACTGCTCTGGGAGAAGATCGGTAACACAATATATGCGACGTTCGATGACCACGCACCTGTCGCGTATCACCGCGCAATCAGATGTTTGCGCGAACTTCGACTAGGCCGCGCGATTCCGCCCACGAAAGCGCGAACCCAGCGCCGCCTCATTGAGAAGATCAATGAGCCATGGAAGAACAATCACCGAGGTTTTAATCCGAAAGACAAATACTACAAGTAGCACACTCTCGTGAAGGCAACGAGCAGCGGGGATCTGCTGGCGAGTTTACGAGGAGTCGAAGGAGTGACTGCCACGTGTCCGCCCAACAAGCGCCTGCTGCCGACGTCGCTTCGCGCCGCGGCAGAAGCTGGCGTTAGACGCCCCCAAGAACTGAGCGCATTGACGGAAGAGATGCCATTGACGAAACGAAAATGCGATGCAAAGTCACCAGACTGAAGAGCAGCGGGCAATCGTCGAGCACATCGCACGCGAGACAGAGAAGGTCGACACCGTGCGCGACTTAACCATACACACGAATCCCCTGCCTAAAGCATGAGGACGATTCCGCCTCCGGTTCCTATCCCCCAGCCGCCAGCGCCGCCGCCGGGCCTGGCAGCTGACGTCGTGGCGTCGGGGCTTCCGGTGCATCCCGAGGACCGCGTCAGGCTCTTTAGCCCTGACCAGTGGGAGCGCTTCGTTCAGGAGTGGGTCGACTCGCTGCGCGACGAGTACGAACTGGTCGAGCGGTGCGGCGGCGCGGGCGACATGGGGCGCGACGTCATCGCCACGGTTAAGGGCGGCAACGGCGCGTGGGACAACTACCAGTGCAAGCACTACCAAAAGGCGCTCACGCCCGGCGACGCCTGGGTCGAGTTGGGCAAGCTCGCGTACTACACGCTGAAGGGCGAATACTCGTACCCTCGGAGCTACTTCTTCGTCGCACCGCAGGGCGTCGGCCCAACGCTCTCGAACCTCCTGAAGAAGCCGCACGCGCTACGTGACGGGCTGCTCGCGAACTGGGATAAGGCGTGTCGGACGGAGATCACCAAGACAGAGGTCGTCGAGTGCGACGCCGCGATGAAGGCGCACATCGCGAACCTCGACTTCTCCATCTTCCAGACCAAGCCGCTCCTCCGCATCATCGAGGGGCACGCCAAGACGCGCTGGTATGTGGCGCGGTTCGGCGGCGGACTCCCTACGCGCCCTGAACCGATGCTGCCGCCGAGCGTTCCGGCTGACATCGAAGCGGTCTTTGTCGGTGAGCTTCGACGTGCGTATGCGGATCACCTCAAGCAGGACGTGACGGAACTCGACGCGGGGCTCGCGTCCCGCGAAGACCTCCGCGAGCACTTCCATGACGCCCGCGTCGAGTTCTACAGCGCTGAGGGCTTGCGTACCTTTTCGCGCGACACGCTGCCTGCGGGCGAGTTCGAGAAGCTACAGGACGAGGTTCATTCCGGCATCAAGGACGACGTGCGCGGCGATCACGCCGATGGCTACCGTCGCCTCGTCTCGGTGGTGAAGACGGCCCGCGCGCTGCAGCTCACGAGCAACCCGCTCACCACGCGCATCCACACCCGTGACCGGGGCGGCATCTGCCACCAACTCGCGAACGACAGAAAGGTCCGGTGGGTAAAATGACGACGGAGACGCCGAGCCACTTCATCTCGCCGTTCAACGGGCCCGTCGAGATCGGCCTGCGAGCGCTCTGCGTGCTAACGACTGCGTTCCCCGCTGCGTATGCGCTGCAGCGGCTCGTCGTCTTCGACTACTTCCTCGTCCACTCCGACGACATCGACTGCGGCCCCGAGGGGCTGCATCCCCAAACGCCTCATCGCGGAGGAGAAATCCTCGTCCGTCGCGGCGTGCTGCAACATGCCCTCACGCTCTACGAGAGCCGTGGGCTCATCGAGCGCGTCTACAAGGACGGCGGCATCTTCTTCGCGGCGACCGACAAGTCCGCCGACTTCCTCGACACGCTGAGCACCGAGTACCTAAAGGGACTCCGCGAGCGCGCTGACTGGGTGGTCGACAGCTTCGGCCTGCTCGAGGACGCCGAGCTCGACGCGATGGTCCGCGACCGCATCGGCACGTGGGGCGCCGAATTCTCGATGGAGTCCGTTCTCTGGACCGAGGAGGCGTCATGAAGTTCGGCTTTGCGATTCGGCGACTTGCGCTGGTCGGGCTGGGGAGGGCGCCTGCAGAGATGACGTTCACGCGCGGCCTGAACGTCATCGCCGGTCCCTCGGACACCGGCAAGAGCTTCATCGTGCAGTGCCTCGACTACGCGCTCGGCAGCGGGGACCCGCCGAAGGAGATCCCTGAAGCGGATGGCTACAGCTCCGTCGTCCTCGAGATCGAGGCCAACAGCGACCAGCGCGTCTACTCGCTGGAGAGAAGCGTGCGTGGCGGTGAGGTCCTCTGCAAGACCGACGGGCAACCGGACCGCGTACTCGCGGCGAAACACCAAGGCGGCAAGGAGGACACGGTCTCCCAGTTCCTGCTCGACCTGTCGGGGCTGGGCAGGAAGAAGGTGCGCACCAACGAGCGTGGTGCGACGCGCCCGCTCAGCTTCCGCGACATTGCCCGGCTCGTCATCATCGACGAAGAGATGATCATCAAGGAGGACTCGCCCGTTCTGAGTGGGCAGGTCATCCACAAGACGGTCGAGAGCGGTGTGTTTCGCCTCCTGCTCACGGGCACTGACGATTCCTCGATCATCGCGAAGGAAGATCCGAAGGTCGCGAAGGGGCGCCAGGCTGGTAAGGTCGAGCTGCTCGAAGGCTTGCTGAAGGCGACCCGGGAGCGCCTCGCCGAGCTTGGTGAGGTGATGACCCTCGCCGAGGAACGAGACCGCCTCACGCGGATCGAGGCATCGATTCAAACCGCTCTCTTCGAGCGCAACGCCGCGCAGGCCAGCGTCGCGCCTCTACAGGCGAAGCGCAGTACGGCGTGGACGGCGCTGAAGGCGGTCGATTCGAAGCTCGCGGTCTTGTCCGAGCTGCAGACAAGGTTCGACCTGCTGCAGAAGCAATACGAGTCCGACCTGCGACGGCTGGAGGCGATCGCCGAAGCGGGCGTTCGGCTGGACCAGCTTAAGGAGGAGCGGTGCCCGATGTGCGGCGCACTCGCCGAGCACCAGCACCACGACCATCGTGAAGCGCGCCCCGCTCCGGCCGACGTCTCTCAGGCCTGCAAAGCCGAGGCGGCCAAGACATTCAATCTGCTCAAGGACCTTCAGGCCACGCGGACTGCCACTGCCTCCGAGGTCGAGCAACTCCAAGGCGCCCGCAATGCACGCCAAGTCGAGTTCGACGCGATCTCGTTGGAATTGAAGGGGCTGATGGAGCAGCGCGTCGATGAGGCATCCAAGAAGGTCGACGAACTGCGTGCGCGCGCGGAAACCTGCCGCAAGGCGATCGAATACCTCGAGCGGATCCAGGAGCTGGACGAACTTCTCGAGGAGGCGAACAAGCCGAAGAAGAGGCAGAAGACCGACGTGGCTGGTGCAGCGGTAAGCACTGCGCAGGCCGATCCGTTCACCAGGGAGGTCGAGACGCTCCTGAAGGCGTGGCACTTCCCCGACGTCGATCGCGTCTCGTTCAGCGAGAACGACCAGGACGTCGTCATCTCCGGGCGCGCGAGAAAGAGCCACGGCAAGGGCGTGCGGGCCATCACGAGGGCGGCGTTTCACCTCGCGCTCCTGCGTCTCTGCATGGAGGACGAGCGCCCGTTCCCGAGCTTCGTCCTCATCGACTCCCCGCTACTCGTCTACGAGGAGCCCGACACCGACGAGTCATCGTTCCCGCAGGACATCAAGAAGCACTTCTGGCAGAGCGTGAAGACCTCCTTTACCGAGGCTCAAGTCATCATCATTGAGAACAGCCACCAGCTTCCAGGTGATGGCATGCTCGATGGCATAAAGGTTGAGCTGTTCACTGGAAACGACCAAGGGCGCCGCGGTTTCATCCCCGAGAAGCGAGGTGCCACGTGAACCACCGGACCCCGCAGGAAGGCCTATACCGCACCGGCGTCTAACAACAGCATGCAGCGGCCGGCGCAGCGCGCCGCCGCTGCATGCTGAGCGTTCGGCATACGTATCACACCGGATCCGAGGTACCGTGACACAGATCGCGTCTCCCCATCTAAAGACACTCGTTTTCGATGCCCTCCTGGCCTCTTTCTGGAGAAAGCAGGCATTGCAGCGCTTCGTCCGCGCATGCGGTGTTTCGAAAGCATTTGCGTCGACGATGGGAGCCGACGAGACCAAACGGGCCTTCCTTGAACGGATGTTCTTGGAGGTCGAACGTCATCCGAAGGCCACACAGTTCTTCATCGAACTCGCTCAGGCGCTGGCGGAGCAGACGGCGTTCCCAGACCTTCAGGGCTGGGAAGACACAGAGCAAAAAGTACGCGCAGCCACAAAAGCCGTAAAGGATCTTCATGACCATCTCCGGGCTGGAGGGCTTGATACTGATACCCGTACACGCCTTGCGCGAGCGGCAGAGCGCGAGCGCATGATTCTTGATAGTCAGGCTCAAGAAACACGTCGGCTCGGTGCGCTTAAAGGTAGACTAAATGATCTGGCGTCTAAACTGGGAACCCAGCAAGCTGGATACGATTTTCAGGATTGGTTCTATGAATTAATGGCGTTCCACGAAGTTGTGGCGCGTCGACCCTATGTAACGGACGGTCGTCAAATCGACGGCACAATTACCATTGATGGCACCACGTATCTCGTCGAACTCAAGTTTACCGCTGAGCAAGCGGGCGCTCCCGATGTCGATTCCCTAGCGCAAAAGGTCTCCAAGAAGGCTGACAACACAATGGGGGTCATGGTATCCATGTCCGGGTACTCCTCAACGGCGATCGACGAGGCATCGTACGCGGGCACCAAGTTGCTGCTCCTCGACTACGCTCACGTCATGGTGGCCCTGGGAGGAAGAGACTTCTCTGACGTGCTGGGTCGGATAAGACGGCATGCGTCTCAGACCGGACGAGCCTATCTCAGCGCATCGGACCTGGAGAGGTAGCATTGAGCCAAGGCGGCGGAGGGGGCAGCCTGCTGCACCTTATGACGCGACGATGGATTTTGTTCCCCGCTACTGGGTGACGTAGAGGAAGAAGGCAAACCGTGTACAAATCGTGGAGCGACGACGAGGAGAAGCACGAGTGGAACGACATCGCAGAGCCGAAGCACATCGCGGACGTCTGGGTTGCCATTGCCAACGGTTTCGATAAGTACTTTCCGTCCCTGGTCGCGTCGAAAGCGCCGCCGCACGGCGAGAGTGTCCTCGCTCACCTTGGTCAGAGCCCGGCGTTCAAGCTCACCGCGCCCAAGAAACCGAGCGCGCCGGCCTTCGACGCTAGCTCCTTCACGAGCGCGATTCAGGCATATGACAAAGAGGCACCTAAGTATCGTGAATTTTTCGACACAGACATGCTTCGAGAATACCGGGAGGATGACCCAGACTCCTTTAAGGCCATGCTCTCGCGGAAGTGCCCGGTGATCCGCAAGTGCACTCAGTCCAAGCGAGAGGAACTTAAGGAATGGAACATTCGGTACAAGCTTACGCCATCTGAGGTGTTGCTTACGAAGTTTGAAAACCTCGTTTTCTTTGCCAATGACTACCTCGGAACCCGAGGTGACGAGTCGGAGTACGCCGAAATTGACGATCCGGATGACATTGGATTCGAGTCGGTCGAGGAAGAGCAAGTTGGTGTTCCTGGCGTCATCGGCGGAGGCATTCGCACCCGCGTATTGCACAACTTGGACGCACGCGTGTTTCCTGACCGGAGCGGTACCGCCCTCTACGGCATGTATTTTCTTTCTGGAATGGGCACCTTCGGTCTGCGCAGTAAGACGTCAGAGTTCTTGATGGTGGACGACAAGGTCAAGAACCCCGACCGGAACATTAAGATGGACCATAACTTCTGGTATCCATATCGCATCTTCACGATCTACGCGCTGCGTATCGCAAGGCGGATTGAAGAGGAGTGCGCGAAGCGGTCCCTCTGCTTTGATACTCAGTATAGGTACGTCTACGTCGACGCTCTCCTTCATCACGTGTGTGATCAGCACAGGCAGGATCTCAGCGTGATGCGAGGCCAGGATGAGGCATACTCGGCGATGTGAGAATGTGCTTATGAACCCGCGACCAAGCAAGCAAATCCTTGCGCAGTACTTTCCGACGCTGCCTGGATTTCGTGACGGGCAAGAGGCGGCCATCGATCGCGTAGCCTCTGGTACGAACACGCTCTGCATGATGCCGACTGGCGGTGGCAAGTCGCTCGTCTATCAGGTGGCTGGCATCCGGCGAGGCGGCACGACGATCGTCGTCTCGCCTCTTGTCGCGCTCATGTCGCAACAGGTGCAGCGGCTCGCTGAAATATCTGGAATCCGCGCGTTCAGTCTGAGCGATCTCGGCCCGAGACGCTACGCCGCCCTGCGTGAACTTGACCTTCGTCACGGGCCCACGTTCCTGTTCGCATCTCCTGAACTCCTCTCGTCTGATGGCTTCCTCGAGTTCGTCCTGCGCCGAGGCTCGAGTGGCGTAGGTCTGGTGGTGATCGATGAGGCGCATTGCGTTTCCCAGTGGGGGCACACGTTCCGACCGCCATATAAGGCGATTCCGAGAGTACTCGATCGCGCTTTTGGAGCGAGTGCCTGGCCACCGGTGCTCTGCCTGACGGCAACACTCAACCCGAGGGACCAAGCGGAAATCTGCACAGACTTCCGCATTGATCACGCGGATGTCCTTCGGACAGCGACGCTCTTTCGCGAGAATCTCGTGCTTCGCTGCGAACATCACGAAAACGAGAAAGCAAAGAAGGTTCGGCTCACTGAAATCCTCGCAGAGCACAAGGGCGACAAGATTATCGTTTACGTGCACCGAAAGAGTGGCGAGTATGGTACGGCGAAGCTCGCGGAGCACTTCGCCGCGCAAGGCTTACCCTGTGACTACTTCGACGCCGACCGTAAGGATCAGGACAAGCGAGCGGTCATGCGCGCGTTCGAGACCGGCGAGAAGCGTATCGTCTTCGCGACCAACGCCTTCGGCATGGGCGTCGACATTCCCGATGTACGGGTCGTTGTGCACTACCTGCTTCCCGAGTCCATCGAGCAGTATTACCAGGAAGTAGGCCGGGCCGGCCGCGACGGCAAGATGTCACGCGGATACTTGCTCTTCACTGAAACCAACAAGAAAGTGCGCGCGGACCTTATTCGAGACAGCTTAATGAAACGCGAGGAGGTTGCTTCGATGTTTGCAACGAAGCTCGTCTTGCGTGACGGCGAGGACCTGCGGTCCATCGATCCTTACAATGACATCGCAGACGACGACTGTGAGCGGGCTGCTTTTTTCGCGCTTCAGGACGCAGGGGTGATCAAAGTGGTCGCGAAGGGACCGTCCAACGCGAGTTGCTTCGAGCCGGTACCCAAATTCGCCAACAATGAGCTTCGGCGGTACATGTCTGCGTCAAAGGCGGGAATCATCAAGGCCATTGCGCGCAAGCTCTCGGTTCCCGTCGCCGAGGTTATCGAGGTTCTATGGTGCGCCTACGTAGAGGAGAAAGTGAAGCTCCGCGGAACGCCAGCGAATGCGCTGTTCTTGACGACCTTGTCGTCGATTCCGGCCTCGGTGTTGGATGCCATCGATGCCGACCAGCAGGCCAAGCTCAACGTGAGACTGGAGGGTTTCAGTGTTCTGATGCAGATGGTAGAGTCAGGCAGTGATCCTAGTTCGGCGGTTCGAGCCTATCTCGGCCATAATCATGCCACGGTGTAGGACCAAGCATGATTGTCATCGGTGCCATCCAACAAGGGCTTGCTGACCGACGCGTGGTTGCAGTGCGCGGCCCACGCGCGGCAGAAGCAACGTTTAGCGCCTTGCAGCGGACGGCCGACTACGCCGGCACGGCTTGAAAGAGGAACTTGCGCGCCCGGCACGCCGTCGGAGGCTCGCCTCCGTGCCGCCAATCGGCTGAGATTCGCCGGAGCAAGGCGACTGCTGAGAACGCCTGCGCGCCCTGTCACGTCCGCGGAGGCGTGGTCCCGCCAGCGCGCGCCTCATGCTACAGTCGGACCATCGCGAAAGTGACCGGAACGACCAGAAAGGAAAGCTGGTCATGACGGTACGCAAAGCCACGCGCCGCGGTCAGCCGCGGCTGGTCATTGACATCATGTTTACGAAGCCGGACGGGACCACCGGGCGGTACCGCAAGGATGCGCAGGTGCAGACGATGGCCGCGGCCCGGGCCGAGGAGCGACGGCTCCTCTCGTTGATCGCGCAGTACGGCGAGCCGATCGAGCCGGCGGAAACGCCGGAGGCTCCGGCGGCGAAGGCGCCGCCAGCGCCTAAACCCGCAAACGTCCCCACGCCGTCACCTGTCGCCGTTGTCGAACCGAACTCGCCTCCCGAGAAGACGTTCGCCGACGTCGTCGCCGAGTACCAGTCGACCTTTATGATCACCGATCTGAAGCCGACCTCCCGGCGCGGCTACGCGTCGGTCCTCGAGTGCACCCTGCTCCCGAGGTTCGGCGAGGATCCGATCAGCAAGGTCGATGGGGCCGCCGCATCCGCGCTCGACGTCGACCTGTCCAAGCGGCAGCGAGCTCGGGCGACACGGAACAACATCCAGATCGTCCTTCGCTCGGTCCTCCAGTTCGCGGTCAAGCGGAAGTACCTCGCCGACCTGCCGGCGAACCTGCCGCGGCTCAAGCCCGTCGAGCAGACGCTCCTCGAGATCCCCTCGGACGAGCAAGTCAAGAAGCTCCTCGACAGCGCGAACGAGCTTCACCGCCGCGCCTTCGCCCTCATGGCGTTCGCCGGGCTCCGCCCGAACGAGCTCCGTGCTCTGCGCAGGAGGGATGTGGAGCTACGACGGGAGGAGGGAGCCGCGGTGGGTGGCTTCCTCAGCATCCGCGAGGGCCGATCGTACGGCGAGGTCCACACGCCGAAGACCGGCCAGCGGGAGATCCCGATCGCTCCGCAGCTCGCGCCCCTGCTCGCTCCGGTCGAGGAGGGGCCGAGAGACGGGCACGTGGCCGTCAACAAGCGGGGCACGCCGTGGGGCCAGTTCGGGCTCGACCGCGCGTTCAAGCGGGTCGGAAAGCGGATCGGCCTCGAAGAGTGGTCGGTGTACTGCCTCCGGCACTACGCCATCACCCTCTGGCTCCGCGCCGGCATCCCGGTCCACGTCGTCCAGCGGATGGCAGGTCACAAGCACCTGTCGACCACGCAGAGGTACGTGCACCACCTCAAGCAGGACCTCGACGAGGCCGCTCGTCGGCTGGGGAGCCTCCAGAAGGGGTCGTGGTAACGGACTGGTAACAGCGTGGTAACGGGACCGGGACGAACCTTCCGGGCGACCCTGGCGGCGGTCGCTAAGTCCGCGGAACCTATCAAGAAACGGCTGGCACCCCCGGCAGGAATCGGACCTGCGACCTTCGGTTTAGGAAACCGCTGCTCTATCCACTGAGCTACGGGGGCACGGCTGTCCTTCTCGGAAGAAGGACCGCGGGATCGTACGTGGCGGGGTCGGCGAGTCAAGGGGCAAGTGCGGTTCGTGTTCCGTCGAGGCTCCTTCCGTGTTCGACACGACCTTGCCATCGGCCTCGGGCTACGTGCTTGCGGCGTGGGCGGTTTGGGTTGCGGGGGGTTGTGGTAGCCTCGCGGACGGCATGCCGTATCGTTCCGAGCGCAAGCGTGAGGTGGCGGAGAGGCCGGAGGCGGGGCCGGTGGCCGAGATGGTTCGGCAGTTTGCCGATCCGCATGCGTTCGTTCGGGAGCTCGTGCAGAACAGCATCGATGCGGGGGCGACGGCGATCGTCGTGCGCGTCGAGCGGTCGGGGGGGAGTGTCACGACCTCCGTGCAGGATGACGGCGCGGGCATGGATCGGGCCGTCATCGAAGGGCCCTTGCTCACGCTGTTCAATTCCTCCAAGGAGGGAGATTCGTCCAAGATCGGCAAGTATGGCGTCGGGTTTGTCAGTGTGTTCGCCGTTGATCCCGAGGTCGTCGAGATTGATACCTGGCGCGATGGGGCGTGCCATCGCGTTCGATTGTTTCGGGATCATCGGTATGAGCTCGAACGGCTCGCGCCGCGGGCCGGCAATGGGACGATCATTTCGCTGCATCAGACCATGGAGACGGCTCGGTTCGAGGAGCATCGGGCTCGGATCGAGGGGGCGCTCTTGCGGTGGTGCAGGTATGCGGCTGTGCCCATTGAGTTGCACGTGTCCGATCCGGATCGAGCCGAGGGGAGTGGGGCGCGTCGGATCGATGGGCCGCTCGGCGTGCCGGCGCCGATTTTCGTGGAGACGCATCGGGGCGGACAGCGGATCGTCGTGGGGCCTTCGGCGGGGTCGGAGCGGTTTTGCGCGACGGCGCCCGCGCCCGAGGACCCGGCCTGGGGGAAGCCCACGTTTGCGGGGTTTTACAATCGCGGGCTCACGCTGTTCGAGACCACCGAGCCGCTCCTTCCGGGGCTCGAGCAGGTGCGGTTTCGCGTCGATAGTCCCCATTTGCGGCATACGTTGAGCCGCGACAACGTGCTCCGCGACCGGGCGTTTCATGGGGTCCTTTCGCAGGTGCGGGACCTCGTCCGGGGATCCCTCGCGCGGGAGCTCGGCTCGCGGCTCGCGCGGGCGGCGCGGGATCTCGCGAAGGCAAAGCCGCCGTACGACGAAGATGTCGTCCTCTCGTACGTCGCATTGCTGGAGGCGGCTTGTGCGCCGCCGCTCGTTTTGCCCAAGGACGAGGTCGTCTTGCCGCTCGTCGCGGCCTGGGAGGGGAAACACGTCGCTTCCGAGGGGAAGCTTTTCAAGCGCAAGGAGATGTTCGTCGCGCCGCTCGCGGATGAGCTCGGCCGCGCGCTCGCGCAAATCGGCGAGCCGGTTGTGCTCGTGCCGCATCCGACCATCGTCTCGTCGCTCTCCGCGCGCGGGCCTTTGCCGGGGCCGCTCGCGGTCGAAAAACATTGGCTGCTCTTGCACGAGCTTTCGAACGAGGAAATCACGAAGGCCGACGGGGAGCTTTGCCTCGGCGTGCAGAAGGCCCTGCGTGGGGCGGGGATTCGGGCCGATCGGGTGGCGCTCGCGCGGCTGAGCGCGGCCGTTGCTGCGCCTTGTGTCCTCGTCCAGGGCGACGTGCGGTGCGTCGGCGTCGGGGTTTGGCTTTGCCGGATGGGGTTTGCGGATCGAGGGTGGGCCGAAGAGCGGGTCCGGGGTGGGCTCCTTCTCGACGTCACCCACGAGGCCGTTCTCGCCGCGCGGGAGCGGGCGCGCGAGGATGCGTTTGTCGCGGCGCACCTGCTCGCGCGGATCCTCTTGCTCTCGCGCGAAGATCCGTCCGGCAAGGTTTCGGATTCGCTGTTCGAGGCTTCGGCGAAGGTGATGGCATGACTGAAATGGGGGAGGAAGGGCGCGAGATTCTCGCCCGGGGGCGCATTCGTGTCGACGCGCGGCGCGCGCTTGCCAAGCTGCGCGAGCATCTGCTCGTCGATTTGCACCTGTATGCCGCAGAGATCGCGCGGGCCGCGGTTGCTTCGGGGGCCACGTTCCTCGACGTGCAATACGACGCTGACGACGTCGTGTTCGTGTTCGACGGCGAGCCGGTGGCGGAGAACGAATTGCCGCGGCTGCTCGATCACGTGCTCGGGGATTCCGGGGGCTCGGGGCGCGCGTTGCGGGGGCTTGCGCTCGGCGTCAATGCGGCGCTCGGGCTTGGGCCTTCGTTCGTCGACATTCATCTTCGCGCCGCGGGGGAGGAGAAGGCCGCGCGGGTGCGGTTCGTTCCGTCGGTCCTGGCCGGCGAGGATGCGCCGCTGCCGGCGGTCGAGCGGGTCGCTTTGCCGAAGGGAATGCCGGAGCGGGGCACGCGGGTGCACGTGCGCCGGCGTATCGGATTCGAGACGTTGAAGCGCGCGGCGCGGCGGGAGCTTCCGCGCGAGATCGGCCTCCTCGCCGATGCAATGCACGACGCGCCGCTCGCGCTCCGGAGGGCCGGGGAAAAACTTCCGCTCGCGCCGCGGCCGCCGGCTCTTTTGCGCGTGCGGTTTCGCGAGAAGGACATCCGGCGGGGCGTCATCGAGATTCTCGCGGTGCCCGCGGGGCCGCCGGTCGTCGAGTATCTGGAGCTCGGGGTCCTTCTTTTGCGGCGGCCCTTCGCGGCGGAGCCCATGTTTCCGAGCGCGGCGCACGCGCAGGTCGAGCTCCCGGTTCGCGTGCTGGTCGACGCGGACGAGTTGCCCACGAATGCCTCACGCTCCGCATTACGCGAGGATGCGGGCCTCGCGCTCCGCGCGGAGCAGGCGGCGCGGAGCGGGCTCGTCGATGCGCTGCGCACGCTCGTGGCGCTCGTCACGGGTGAGGGAAAACCTTTGCCCGACGTGGAGGTCCTCGATCACGACAAGACGCGGCTCGAAGATGCGCTCGGCGCATTCGTGTGTGTCGCGGCGGGGGCGTTTCGACGCGGCGGGGACGTGGCAGCGCAGGCGCGGGCGCTGCTTGAATTGCCGCTGCTTCGAAATGCCGTCGGCGGGCCGCTCACGCCGATGGCGTTGCTTTCGCGGGACAAGGCCCCCGTGTACGTCTTCGAAGGGAAGGAGCCCGCGCCCGCGGAGCTCGAACCCTGGCTCGACGATGTGGTCTGGGCGCGTGGTCGCCTCGCGGAGCGGATCCTCGTCGATTTCGAGATCCACGGCGCGGAGAAGCGCATTGCGGCGGCGCACGCCGCGCACGAGCGCAGGCGGCGCCTGCATGCGCGACCGCGCAGCGAGCCCGCGGTGCCGGCGGAGCCGGATCACGTCGTCAAGGAGACGTTCCACGTCAAGGACGGGGTATTTCGGGGGCTGCGCGGGCAGCTCGCGCTCGGCGCGGAAGGAATCGGCTCGGGGCAGCGGCCTTCGAACATCCGGATCTACGTCGAGGGGCGGCACATCGACACGATTACCGTCGACCGGGACAAACTGCCGCTGGCGATCGACGCGGCCCTTGCCTGGGACGGGCAAATCCTGCCCCGTTTTTCCTACGAGGGCGTGCACGACAGCGATGCGCTGCGCCTCGCCATCTTCCAGCTCACGCGCCTCTCGCTCCTCGCGCTCGGCTCGCACGTCGAGCGGCTCGCCCAGGAAAAACGCGCAGCGGACCTCGAACGATTGCGACCGCTCGCGCGCGCGGCGGTTGGTGCGTTCGTGCTCGCGGCCGATGCGCTCGGCATCGAAACCCCTCCACCCGAGCCGGCGCTTTCTGCATACACGCCCATCTGGACGCGGAGCTTCTGGCCCTCGCCCGATCCCGACCGGCTCCCGCTGAGCCTCGCCGAGCTGCGCACGTACGTCGATCGCACGAATGCCATTTGCCACGTGCCGCCAGGGACCACGGGGGTTGCTCCGGACAAGCGGCCCGTCGTCGCCGTCACGGATCTCGAGCTCGGCTGGCTCGAAAAGGTGTTCCGGGGCGTGACGCTCGTCCCTTATGCGCGAGCCTTGCGCCAGCCCCGGGAGCCCGTGACGCCGCGGCTCGCCATGTTTCACGAGCTTTGCGCGTCGCGACGCGCGGAGGGGCCGTTCGCCGAAGTTTTGCCCTCGATGCCTTTCGAGGTGCAGCAGGGGCGAGGGGTCATCGCGCCGGCACGGAAAGACGAGATCCTCTGGCTCCATGCAGGGGTCTTGCTCCAGGTGGCCGCGACCGAGAAGTACATCGAGCCCACCACGATCGTCGTCGAATACGATGGGCTCGTGCCCGCGCCCTCGTGGGATCGAATTGCATGGACCCGGGACATGGCGTTTCTCGTGCCCGTGCGCGACGAGCTTTTGAAGCGGATCGTCGGGGCGCTCGAAGGAAACGCGGACGCGCGCGCGGCGCTGAAGGATGCGCCGACGGGCGCGCCGGGACCATTGCTGCGGGCGTACGTCATCGAGGCGATCACGCGGCACCGGAATCACCCGCTCACGGAGCGGATCGAGGCGCTCCCGCTCGTGCCGGTTCTCGACGAGGAGGGGCGGCCGGAGCTCGTCTCGCTCGAATCGGTGCGAAAACGATATCCGGAGCCGGCGATGATTCCGTTCCTCCGGGCGGCGCCGGATTTTCCGACGCTTTCCTGGCGCCCGGTCCTCTGTCTCGATGATCGCGAGGCGTACGCGTTCGAGCGGTGGGCGGGCGGTCGCGCCAAGAATGCCAAGGACGAGCTCGAAGCGCGGCGGCAAGGCGCGCGTACCGAATACGACCGGCGGGTGTTCCGCGCCAAACCCGTGCTCGATCCCTTCGTTTGCGGGCCGCTCGCCGAGCCCGAGGGGCTGACGGCGCTCTGGTACGAGGAGGAGCAAACCGCGACGTCCATGTCCGTCGCGGCGGCCTTGCCGAAGCGTGGCCTCGAGCTTCCCGCGGCCGAGATCGAGGTTCTCCTCGACAAGCGGCTCCTCTGCACGCGGGAGCTCACCGGAATGCCCGTCCCCGTCGTGGCGCGTATTCTGCTCGCCTCGGAGGCGTTCGTCGTGCCCTTCTCGGACGTGACGCCCGCGGGCGTGTCGGTCGCGGAGGCGCGCGTTTATTCGGCGGCCTGCTCGCTCGCGGCCGGACTCGTCGAGCGCGCGAAGGGCCGAGAGCGCGTCGCGTTTTTCGGGGACATCCGGGTGCTGCGCCTCGTCGCCGCGCTGTACAAGGTCTCGGCGCAGGACCGCACACGTTCCGAGATCCTCCAGGCCGATTTCGCGCTGCGCACGGCGGAATTCCGCTGGCCCACCGTGCAAGGAGACGAGCGCGCGTTCGCCGAGCTCGTCCCGGGCGCGAACAAGCTCTTTTATGGGCGGGGGCGCTATTCGCAATGGCAAACCCCGACGCGCGGCGGGAGCGAGCTCGACGCGCCGATCGTGCACGCGCCGTCCTCGTCGGAGGGGGATCTTTTGCGAGAGATCCTCGTCGGCATGGGATACGAGCTCGTCGACGTGAGCGAGGCCCTCGCGTCTTTGCAAGCGCGGCGCACGGGCGAGGCGGCGCACGGGCGGCCGAGGCTCCCGGGCTCGCCGGCGCATCCCGCGCTTCGGGTCGATCTCGCGTCGCTGAATTCGCATTACGAGGGGGAAATCGAGCTGACGGAGAGCGGACGCGCGGACGTGCAGGTCGAGACGTTGCGCGGGGAGGTCGTGGCGCTCGACGTCGAGGGGATGTTCCCGTTCCGCGCGAAGGTGCGGGTCGAGGACGTCGAGCTCGACGACAAGGACAAACGCCACCTCGCGGTGGATCTCACGAAATCGGCGAAGAAGCACCTCGAATCGCTCGCCGACAAGCTCGACGAGCTTCCCTCGTTCGCGCGGACCTCGCTCCGCCGGGTCGTTTGCGCCCATTCCCGCAAGGATCAGACGCTCGCCAAGCGTCGGACCGCGATGCGCGTGTTCCCCGACATCCTCGGCGGATTCCATTCGATCGCCGACGTCGAGGGGGATGGTTCGTCCCCGTATCCGTACGTCAACTTCCCGCCGCCTTATCCCACGTCGCCGCGCCCGCGCCCGCCGCTCGCGCTCACGGTCGAGGAGCTCGAGGCGATCCGTTCGCGCGCCACATTCGAGGACGTGTCGCAGGCCCTCAAGCGCGAGCTCGCCGCCGACCAACGAAGGCTCGCCCCGCCGCTCGATTTCATCGGCCTCGACGCGACGCAGCGGGCGAAATGCCTGGAGGTGATCCCGTTCCGCGGCGACGGCGTCCTCGGCGAGATCGGGATCCTCATGCCCGAGCACGCGGCCGCGCGCGGGATTCACGTGCACACGACGCGGCGGCTTCTTTGCCGCGTGCTCGACGGCGACGGCTGGCCCGTCCTCGCGGTGGTGAACGACGACGCGCTCCCGACGAACCGCGGATTCGACGGAATCAAGGGGCACGTGGCCCGTGAGGGCCTGCGGGCGCGTGTCGTTGGGCAGGCGAACGAGCATCTTGGAAAGTGGTTTGTCCCGCCGCCCCGGGTTCTCGCCGAGCTCGCCGTGCACGGACCGGTCCCCGGTGTGCCGCTCTTCGTGAAGGGAATGCTCTGGCTCTCGCCCTCCTGGGCCGGCGCGGGGCGCATCGAGGTGCGGGATGCGACGAAAAAGGAGCCGGTTTCCCGTCCTTACGAGGTCCCGGGTCTGAAGCATTTCGAGGGCACGGTGCCGGTCTGCGGGCGGCTGCTCGTCGCGCCGACCAAGGTCGGGAATTTTGAAAATGCAGAGACGCGCGGGGCGCTCACGAAGTTCCTCTTGCAGCGGACGGTCGAAATGGTCGACGCCGCCCGAGAGCAGGGCGCGCCCGCGGAGCTGCTCGAAGGGTATCGGTGGATTTTGAAGTTCCTCGGCGGCGACGTGGGCGAGCTCGACGTCGTGGCGGCCGATGGGTCGCGCGTGCCGGCGTCCGAGGTCGTGGCGGAGGTCGAGGCGAAAGGCGAGGTGTGGGTCACGCGCGGCGAGGGCACGAGCGAAGGGGTTTTTCCGGGGCAGGCGCCGTCGTTCGTCCTGCGCGACCGCGGCGTGCTCGCTTCGGTGCTCCGGGCGAGGACGCGGATCGTCCGGGAGCTCGGCGGGGTCGTCCTGGAGAAGCGCGCCGCGCCGCCGCCCGAGGCCATGCAGCCCGCGGTGCTCGCGGCTGTGCACGCATTCATCTATGGGTCTGTCGTGCCAACCCCGCCGCCGCAGCCGAGCGTCGACATCACGCCGTTCGTCGCGCCCGACGTTGTCGAGCCCAAGGCGCCCGAGGTCGAAGGCGGAATCGAAGAGGAGCCTGCTTCTTCGTGGTTCGGCGGGCTCGTATCGCGCGTGGTCATGCTCTTCGATCCGCCCGAGCCGGTGGAGCCGGCTACGCGCGCGCTCGGCCCTTGGCTCTTGCAGGCGATCGACAAACTCGGCCTCGCGCCCGGGAAGGTCGTCACGGGGGTGCGGTATGCGCGGAGCGGCCGGCCGCTTCGGTTCGACGCCGAATCGGGGAAGCTCGTCCTGAATCGCTCGCATCCGGCCGTGCGCGCGCTCGCCGCGAAAGCCACGGAGGATCCGCGCGCCCGCACCTTGCTCGTCGCGGCGGCCGTGCGTGAGATCAACCGCGTCCTCGAGGTCGTCACGGATGCCACGGAGAAGCGCGTCCTTCTGTCGCTGCTCCGCGGTGAGCCGCTCTGACGTGCGCATGGGGCTGGGCGCGTGCTACAAGTGCCCGATCCCATGGTTGATTTCGTCGCTCTTACGACCCCGCGCGTCGTTGCGCCGGGCCGATGTTCGCTCGACGTCCCGGATGGCTGGCAGCAGGGGCGCGGCGCGTTCGGAGGGTTTTGTCTTGCCGTGCTCGTGCGGGCCATCGAATCGATGGAGGACGACGCGGAGAGGTCTCTGCGTTCGCTGACGGCCGAGCTCTGCGGGCCGCTGCTCGCCGGGCCTGCGGAGGTGCTCGTCGAGGTCCTGCGCCGCGGCTCCGGCATGACGACCGTGGCGGCGCGTATCGTGCAAGAAGGCACCGTGATCTCGCACGCCGTCGGCATTCTCGCGCGTTCGCGGACCGATACCACGACGCTCCGCACGATCACGCCGCCGCGCCCCACTCCGTGGAATGACGTCGCCCCCTTGCCTTCCCAGGAATGGCCGACCTTTGCGAAGTTTTTCGAGTATCGCGTGACCGGTCCGCTGCCTTTTTCGGGGCATTCGTCACCGGTCACGGAGACCTGGGTGCGCCTGCGTCCGCCGTGCCCAAGGCTCGACGCTGCGTATCTCACGGCGCTCGCGGACGCGACCTGGCCCGCGTCGTTTTCCGTCATGCCCGAGCCGCGCCCCGTCGGCACCGTCTCGTTCACGCTTCAGCTCTTTCCGCCGTTCGACCGCGTCAAACCTGACGCGCCGCTGTATCACCGCGGCCAGGTGCTCGTCGCGGCCGACGGATATGCTGTCGAACGGCGAGAGCTCTGGACCGAGGACGGCGAGCTCCTGGCGCTGAACCACCAGACCATCGCCACGATTCGTTGACATAGGGCGCGGCGACGCCGGACCGGGCGGCGGATGGGTGCTCACCACCTCGGATCGGGCGAACCGGGCAGGGGGTGGTGGGCGCTCGACTCCCCGTGGTAGCCTCGCGTCCGATGGCGCTGTCCGAAAACATCCAGTTCTACGCCGCGACGGACGTAGGCCGCGTACGTGATCACAACGAGGACAACTTCCTCGTCGACAAGAAGCTTGCGCTCTCCATCGTCGCGGATGGCATGGGCGGGCATGCGGCCGGCGAAGTGGCGAGCGCGCTCGCGGTGCGGATCATCCACGAGGAAGTCAAGAAGCACAAGGACGTCGTCGAGAAGTACTCCCGCGAGGGCGTGAGCGGTCGGGCAGGCGCCAAGGAGATCCTCGCGATGCTGGAGCTCGCCGTGCAGCGAGCGTGCGCGAAGATCCACGACGAGGCGAAACAAGACGCGAACAAGCGCGGCATGGGCACGACGCTGTCGGCGCTCCTGATCGTGGCCTCGCACGGCTTCATCGCGCACGTCGGCGACAGCCGCATCTACCTCCTGCGCGGCGGGAAGGTGCAGCAAATCACCGAAGATCACACGGTCTACAACGAGCTCATCAAGCGCGGAAAGCTCACGCGCGACCAGATCGAGAAGGTCGCGCAGAAGAACGCGATCACGCGCGCCGTCGGCGTCTACGAGCGGGTCGAGGTCGACACACTGACGATCGAGGTGCTGCCCGGCGACCAGTTCCTGCTCGCCTCGGACGGCCTGCACGGATACATCGCGCACACGGCGGAGCTCGAGCCGTACTTCGAGGAAGCCGACGGCGAGACGGCGACGCGGGAGCTCATCGATCTCGCGAACCGGAAGGGCGGCAAGGACAACATCACCGCGATCCTGGTTCGCCTCGGCGCCGGCGACAAACAGGACGATACGCGGGCGCGGCGCCTGCACCTCAAGCGCGAGGTGCTCGCGAAGATGCCGCTCTTCTCGCGCCTGTCCGAGCGCGAGATGCTCCGGATCATGCAGGTCGCGGACGTGGTCTCCTACGACGTCGATCAGATCGTCGTGCAGGAGGGCGATCGCGGCGACGAGCTCTTCATCGTGCTCTCGGGCCAGGTGCGCGTCAGCCGCGGCGAGACGGTGCTGAACGAGTTCGGCCCGGGCGAGCATTTCGGCGAGATGGCACTGATCCGCGCGATGCCGCGATCGGCGACGGTGACCGCGATCGAGCCGAGTGAGCTCATCGTGCTGCACCGGAACGACTTCTTCGAGATCCTGCGCAAGGAGCACGAGCTCGCGGTGAAGCTGCTCTGGCAGTTCCTCGGCGTGCTCGCGGACAGGCTCGATCAGACCTCGCGTGATCTCAGCTCGGCGCGCGAGGAGCTCAACGCGGAGGACATCACGGACGCGATCTTCCCGGACGAGATCGAGCCGGGCATGGACGACGCGCCCATCACCGAGCCGCGTCCCCGCGACAGCTTCCTCCCCGAGCCCCCCTCGGACCCATCGCCCCTCCCCGGGGCCTGAGAAGGGCCGCGCCGCCTGGGGCATACGGGTTTCCTGGTAGTTCCAATTGACACGTTCGCCCCAGCGCCGGTAGCGTCCGTCCAACGGAAAGGTCTGCCATGGAAGGCGCAACGTTCTGCGATCGCAAGGGCAATGGCTTTCGCCTCGGGCGTCGGGGCCTGGGATCGCCTGTCTCGCTCGCGCTCACCCTCGCTTTGGGGCTCGCGTCGTCGCTCGTGACGACGGGCGCGTTCGCGGACGAACCGCGCAGCGCCACCGAGCCGCGCGTGATGCAGGAGCCCGGCGAGGTGGTGAACGTGATCGACGCCTTCGACGAGGGCGACGCGTTCGACATCGCGATCAGTCTCGGCTTCCAGTACTCGACGAAGAGCGCGAAGATTCAGCGCGAGACGAACGTCTTCGGGCCGGGGCTCACGTCGGGCGGGTTCACGTCGAACCTCATGAACGTGGCGCAGTTCAGCGAGCAGACCTCGCGCCTCATCCCGCGCGTCGACATCGGCCTCTACAAGGATCTCGCGCTCTACTTCCGCGCGCCGATCATCCTGAACAACTCGCGCGAGCTCACGGGCCTCGACGGCAGCGATCGCGTGCAGAGCGTGGTGCTTCAGGGCGCGCCGGGCGAGCAGCTCTTCAGCCTGCCGTTCAACTCGCCCGATCGCAGCGGCCTCGAGTATCTCGCAGTCGGCATCGATACGAGCGCGTTCATGAACCAGGCGCGCGATCGCACGAAGCCCACGCTGCTCTTCGGCGTCGAGGGTCGTTTCTCGCTCGGCACGCCCATGCACGCGTGCAACCCCGACGCGCCCTCGGGACAGCTCAAGTGCGCGCACCCGTCGGACATCAACCGCAACGGGCAGCGGGACGTTACCGCTCCGAACGACCCCAACAACAACCTCGAAGGCTTCGACGTCTCCGAGCGTGATGCCGGCGTCACGCGCGGCACGATCGGGCTCGAGGTGCACACGCTCGTCTCGAAGCGCATCAAGTACCTCGAACCGTACGGCGGGTTCTCCGCGCTCTTCGAGTTCCAGCAGGAGGACTCGGATTACGGCATCACGGATCTCGAGGGCTCGCTCGTGAACCGTCCGCCGATCCGGGGCACGATGACGCTCGGCCTCATGATCATCCCGTGGGAGAACCGCGAGAAGTTCGGCCGACTCACCTTCGATCTGCGCGTGCAGGGCACGTACACGTCGGAGGGCCGCGATTACTCGGAGATCTACGACGCGCTCGGCGCGAGCACGGCGGCCTCGCTGCGTCAGCCGCAGTGGGCGAAGTACATGGCCAACCCCGCCTACAACCCGGACGCGCAGCCCGGGATGGAGCAGGCGCACTCGATCATCGATCCGCAGTCGCAGAAGACGTACGTGACGGGTCTGACCGACGTGCAGCAATACGCGACGATCCGCGGGCAAGCGTCGGTGACGTGGCAGGCGAGCGAGTACGTGAAGTTCAACCTGGGCTTCGGGTTCACGCATGACCAGAAGCACGGGATCACGGCGGATCAGCCGTGCAACCCGTCGTTCAAGGACAACCCGGGGGCCACGGGGCCTTGCAACTTCAAGACCGATCTTTCGGGTGGTGGTGAGCTGATCACCGCCACGGGTATTCCGAACCCGAACTATCGGCCCACGATCAACGCAGTCGGGAGGCGGTTCTGGGTGGGCGACAGCAACACCTTCGACGTCTTCGCGAGCGGCGTGGTGATGTTCTGAGAGGCAGCCGCGCGGCTCGGCTTCTGGTGGTCGTCGCGGCGCTCGGATCCGCGAGCCCCGCCTTGGCCGATGCCCCGCGGACGAACGGCACGGCGAGCGCGAGCGCAGAGCCCTCGCGTAGCTCCGCCGTCCTGTTTCCCACGAAGATCCGGCGGCGTCCGGGGAGCACGGGCGAACCCGGCGAAGGCGCGGAGCTCGTGCCGATCGCGGGGCAACTCGACGCGCTGCTCGCGGACGCGGCGCAGGATCTCGGGCTCGTGCTGGATCTCGATCAGCGCGGCGCACAGCGCGGCGCAGCGCCCGACGACGAGGCCGAACTCGTGGCGCTTTCGAGCTCGCTCGGCGGCACGCTGATCGTGCCGAGCGTGAAGGCGCGGGACGGCGAGATCGAGCTGCGGATCGTGCTCGCGGAGGCGTCGTCGCCCGAGCTCCGGGTGCGGATCGAGCGGGTGAGCCGCGACGAGCTTTCGGTGCGCGCGGTCGTGATGTTGCGCGATCTCGTGACGGGGCTGCGCTCGCAGCCGGCGCGGCGAGCCGAGCCGGGGCGCGCGCCCGAGGGGACGCTGACGGTCCCCGCGAAGAGCGCGGGACGTACGGCGCTCGCGGTGAACGCGACGCTCTTCGGCGGGGTGCTCGGGTATTCGATCCAGCGGGCGAGTGGCTCGGAGGATCCGCGGCTTCTGTATCCGCTGCTCGCGGTCGGCGCGGGGGGCGGGCTCGTGATGTCGATCCTCGCCGCGGAGGAGTGGGACGTCGGGGTGGGATCCGCGTGGTTCGTCGCGTCGGGCGCGTGGTGGCCGTCGATCGCGGGGCACCTGATCTACGCGGGCCGGTTCGGCACGGCGTGGGCCGAGGGCGAGCAGTGGACGGCGGGGCTCGTGGCGGGGACGATGGGGCTTTCGATCTCGACGCTGGGCCTGGCGCTGCGCGGGATGTCGGAGGGCGGGGCGCTGCTCGCGCACTCGGGCGGCGGGCTCGGGCTCGTGCTCGGGGGCGTGACGGAGGGGCTCGTGCGGGGCAACGTGGACAGCTTTCCGCTCGCGGGGATGGGGTACGGCGCGGGGCTCGGCTGGCTCGGGGCGGCGGCGCTGGCGGTGCACTGGCGGCCTCCGGCGAACCGGGTGGTGGCGATGGACCTCGGGGCGCTGCTCGGCGGGCTCGGCGGCGCGGCGCTCGGCAGCCCGCTCCTGCTCGACGGGCCGAACGAGACGCAGCAGCGGGTCTGGATCGGGATGACGGGCGGCATGGCGCTCGCAGGGGCCGCGATCGGGTGGTTCATGACGAGGCCGAAGGCGGAGGCGTCAGAAAAATCGCGGAAGCAGGCGCACGGGGCGGCCCCGGGGATGCTGCCGATCTTCGGGGTGATCGGGCAAAGCCAGGTGGGAGAGCGGCGCGCGCCCGTCGTGGGGCTATCGTGGAGCGGGACGTTGCGCTAGAGCAGCGATCGTTCGTCGCGGGCGGCGGACATCACGGAAGACCATGAAGATCACGGTGAACGAGGCGCAGGCAGGGGTTCGTTTGGACAAGCTCCTGCTCGAGGTGATGCCGACGCTCGGACGAGCGGGGGCGAAGCGGCTGTTCGAGGCCGGCAAGGTCCGCTTGCACGAGGGCGGAGGCGAGCGCGGGCGCAGGGTGTCGAAGGGGGACGTGGCGCGCGCGGGGGACGTGGTCTCGGTCGAGCTTGAGCCGGCGTCGCTCGCAGGCGGCGCGGTGCCGGACGCGGAGGCGCCGCTCGTGGTGGTGTTCGAGACGAGCCAGGTGGTCGTCCTCGACAAACCGGCGGGGCAACCGACGGCGCCGCTCGAGCCGGGGGAGCGTGGGACGCTCGCGAACGCGCTCGTGGCGCGGTATCCGGAGTGCGCGGGGATCGGTTTTTCGGCGCGGGAGCCGGGGCTGTGCCATCGGCTCGACACGGAGACGAGCGGGCTCGTGCTGGCGGCGCGGACGCGGGAGGCGTTCGAGGTGCTGACGGGGGCGATCAAGGAGGAGCGCCTCGACAAACGGTATTTGCTGGTCTGCGCGGCGAAGGATTTGCCGGAGACGGGGACGATCGAGATTCCGCTGGCGCCGCACCCGAAGGATCGGCGTCGGGTGTATCCGTGCGTGCATCCGCGCGACGTGGAGCGGTATGCACCGCGGCCGGCGCACACGACGTACCGGAAGCTGTCGGAGCGGGGAGAATGGGCGCTCGTGGAGGCGCGGGCCGGGAAGGCGACGCGGCACCAGATCCGGGCGCATTTCGCGGCGATCGAGCATCCGCTTGCGGGGGATACGCTGTACGGCGGGCAGAGCGTGCCGGGGCTTTCGCGGCATGCATTGCATGCGTCGCGGATCACGTGGGGCGGGGATGCGAAGGTGCCGGCGTTCACGGCGAGCTCGCCGCTGCCGGGGGACATTGCGGGGATCGTGGGGGAAGAGGGCGGCTGAGCCGGCCCTTTCAAAGCCGCATTCAACGTTTGGGGGCTTCGCTCGGACCAGCCGAGCCACGCCCCCAAACCCCCTCGGGCCGCGGAACCTCTTTCTCCCGCTTCCGGATCCTCGCCGCCACCAGCTCCGCCGCCGCCGTCATCTCCTGCGTGGGAATCCCCGCATTGCGCGGCCTCGGCATTCCATACCCCACCTCGTACGTCTCCGTCTGGATCGGCGGCGGCGGTTTGCCCGTTCCTTTCGGGCCGATTCCCACCGAGAAGAAAACCTCGCCTTTTTGCAGCTCCACCCACACGACGGATTCGTTCGTCGGGTAGAAGTTCACCACCTTCCACCCATTCACCTCGGCCCCTACTGTCAGCCCGTCCAGCAATGCGACGAGCGACGGATCGGGCGGCGCGGGTTGCGGGCCGAACGGCTCGGCCGGCGCGGGCGCGTCGGCTTCGGCTGAACCTGGCGGCGAGGCTGGCGTCTTCGAGCCGCTCTGCGCGGTCACCAGGAATCCGAGGAGCCCGAGGAGCAACGCGGCGGCGGCGATCCGGGCGAACAGGCGAGGGGGTTTTTCGGAAGGGGCGGTCACGGGCGCCCTCGAAGCAAGCGGGAAAACCTGCCCGGCGTCAAGCCGCGCGACCGTCCTCGGAGACCGCGACGACCTGGGCAGACCGCCGAATGCCCGAGCGCTCCTCCGCCGCCTTGCGACCTTCACGCAAAAGGCCCACGAGCCGCGTGACGAGGTCGGCCGTCATCCACGCCGTCGGCAAGCGCGGGACGAGGGTGATCGCGCGCTCCGTCGAGCGCTTTCCGCGCTGCGATCGGCCCTGCTGCGCGATGGCCTCCACCGCTTCCTCGCACGCCGTCCCCGTCGTCACGCGGAGCAGCACCTCGGGCGAGCGCAACGTCGAGCCCGCGGCCGGCGTGAGCACCACGCCCACCTCGAGCCCGGAAAAGCCCGGGAGTGGCGAGCGCGGGACCACGGCGAGCCGCAGCTCGTCGGCCTTCGCGCTGCCCTCGGGTACCCGGATGCGCGGGACGATACGGACCTCTTCGCCGGCCTTTTTCGTCGCCTTGCGGACGCGCTTGGCCACGTCGCGCAGGAGCGGCGCGGCCGAGGCGACCGGGTCGGGCGGCAACTCCGCGAGCCGGCCCGTGCAGAAGAGCGCGAGCAGGGCCACGGCGTCGTAGGCGAAGAGCTCGGCGTGGTACATCGACGTGCCCGAGACGAGATATACGGCCGCGCCGAGGAGGAGCAGGCCGAGCGCGAAGAGGGCTTTTCCGGCGCGGGTGGAGACGTCGAGCAGGCCATCACGCGCGGGGGGACGCGCGGCGCGGGCGAAGGCCTCTTCCTCGGAGATGGGGAGCCACGTGCCAGGGCCGCGCAGCGAGGAGGCGCGGATCCAGCGCGGGGCCCGGAACGCGGCGAACGCCGAGGCGAGCGCGACGAGGAGCGCGCCCGCCGTGCCCGTGGGCAAAGTGAGCTGCAAGGCGAGGCCCCCGACGAGCGCGAGGCCCGCGCCCGTGGCGCGTACGAAAAGCGGGGCCGGGATCAAGGGCCGAGGCTCGGCGCCGGCCGCGCGCGCGGCCCGCTCGACTTCGCGGGTCTTGACCGCGACGAGCAGGGCGTACAGGACAAACGCAAGGCCCCCGCCGAGGAGCACGAAGGTGCGGCGATCCGGGGCGAGCGCCGAAGGGCCCGGGGACGCGACGGTGGTCGGCTCGGCTTTCGGCGCGGTGACGTCGAGGGCGCGGGCGTCGAACCGGACGAGCCAGGTGATGGTCTCGGCTTTCGGCGCGTACGGCCGCAAAAGTTCGAGCTCGTCGCGGCCCGTGGCGCGGCGGACGGTGGAGAGGACCGAGGGCGGCGCGGCGGATTCGCCCGCGGGATCGGCGGCGACGCCGGCCTCGTCGGGGCGCGGCTCGGTCGGGCCGGCGGGCAGGACGAAGGTGGCGCGCGCGGAGTCGAAGCCGTCTTCCCACGCGAGCCCGGTCCAGCGGAGGCGGGCCATGGAGCCGTCGCGCTGGACGAGGCCGCGGCGGAAGAGCTCGGTGCGGTACCGGACGAACACCACGAACACGCCCCGCGACAAACCCTTGTCCGCGTCGAAGCGGATGCGCATGGCCGAGGGGTTTGGCTGGCCGTCGTCGCGCGGGCGGCTCGGCGGCGGCAGCATCTCCGTGGTGATGGGCGCGGCCGAGGCGAGCGAGTTCGTGGCGGCGTCGCGGCCCGGGACCACGTAGCCGTCGGGCTCGGGGACGGCGTCGGCGTCGACGCCTTTCAGGTCGATCGACTTGAGCGGCCCGCCGGAGACACGCAGCGTGATCTTGTGCTCGACGCGGGCCGAGCCGTCCTTGTTCACGTCGACCCGCACGTCGTCGCCCGCGACGTGCACGTCGACCCACGCCAGGGCGGGTGCCGACCGCGTGACGAGGCCGAGGACGAGGCCTGCGCCCACGAGCCAAGGCCGGGCGACACGAATGGACATGGCCGTGACCTCCCACGGGGTGAGGTCACGGGCCAAGTTCTGGGTGTCGCCTGGCCTGACGGGGTCAGCTCAAGTCGCCCGGTCTCGCGTTCGTGGTGGGGCGCGTGATGGCGCGGCTCGGGAGGAAGGCGAAGACCGCGACGGCGATGCCGACCACGATGTCGTTCGCCACGGCCTTCCCGCCGAGGTAACCGAGGACGAACGGCGCGATGATCAGCCACATGCCGAGCACGACATTCACGAAGCGCGCTTTCGGCGCCCAGAGGGCGACGATCGCCGAGGCCGCGATCAGGATGCCGAGCAGACGGTCATTGTTCACTGCGTATGCGTCGACGTATCCGAGCACCGCCGGGGCGATGAGTAGCCAGATACCCAGTGCGACATTGATCCATCGGGGCCATGTCATGGTGTTCTCCTCGGGCGATTGGTTTCACGCCGCGTGCCGCTTCTCGGCCTCCTGCTCGTGCCGCATTCCCTGCTCGTGATACCGCCGAGCCTCGATCGCGTGCCGGATGGCCTCGGCCTCGTTCCCCCGCTCGTGCTGCTCCGCGGCCATCCGATGGTGCACGGCTGCGTTCTCGAAATGCTCGGCGGCCTTTCGATGGTGATCGGCCACGCTTTCGGTACGGATCATTCCTTGCTCCGTGGGCGATTCGTGCCGCGAGGCGGCGTCCCCGACGTTCCGATGCAAACGTAGGCCCAGCCGCGGCGGACGAACCCGGCTGCGGCTGGGGAATGCGCTGGATGCGTTTTACGAAGCACCATTGAGGCCCGATTTCCGGACCTCGATCTGGCCGTCGCGGACGCGCGTCTCGTAATGGGGCTCCGAGTCGGTCGCGGGGCCGACCATCACCCGGCCGTCGCGCAGCCGGAACTGTGAGCCGTGGCAGGCGCACACGACGCGCTCGCCGTCGAGCCGGCCCGCGCTGAGCGAGCAGCCGAGGTGCGTGCAGGTATCGCCGATCGCGTGGACGCGGCCGTTCGCGCGGGCGAGCAGGATCGGCGCGCCCTCGGCCACGACGCGGCGGAGCTGCCCTTCGGGGAGCTCGTCATTGCGCAGCACCGGCACGAAGCCCGAGGGCCCGCCTTGCTCGAAGGCCCGGTGGCTCACGCCGATGCCGTAATGGTACGACATGACCCCGCCGAGCCAAGCGCTGCCCAGCGTGATGCCGAAGCCCGCCGTCGACGCGGCGATGCCCGCCCCGCGCCGCCCGTTCTTGCGCAGGAGCAGCGAGATGCCGAAGAGGCTGGCCGCCACCATGTTCAACGCCGCGTGCACGAAGCCCACGCGCCGCGGCTTGCCGTCGAGGTAACTCCAGTCCGCGAGCCCGGCCATCGCTGCCGCGCCCGCGGCCGCCAGACCGAAGGCGTGCGCGGTGAAGGCCGCGTCGTGGAGCCCCTTTTTCCGTCGCCCGAGCCCGGCGATGTCCAGGACGACCCCCGTCGCCCACGCGCCGACCGGGAAATCGGAGAGTGCCGCGTGGAGCGGGTGCCCGAGCCACGTCCCGTCGAGCGTGGTCCGGAGCTCCGGGCGCTTTTGCAGGACCGCTTGGACCGGCCGGTGCACGGCCTCAGCGAGTGTATCGACGCCCGATCGATTCTCGACCGTCGTAAGGAGTGACGTCGCCATCCCGTTCCCCTTTCGTGCTTCGGGGGCCACTCCCCCGAACACGCCTCGCTGTGCAATCACCGCGCCGGCCATGACGTTCGTGCCCTGCCTTCCGGGCCGCCGGTCTCGAGCGATTTCGTGATTTCGTGCGGGGCATGGCGGTTGCTATCGTCGACAGGCCATGCCATTCACCCGACTTTTGCTTCCTTTCCTCGCGCTCGCGACCGGATGTGCCCAGGGCTCGTCCGGCGCGCTCGGCCAGACCGACACGACCGCGGCTTGCCCCCCGAGCGAGCTCGTCTGCGCCGTCTCCGGCATCGACGCCCCCATCGCCAAAGGCGCCGCCTTGCCGATCCAGGTCTCCGTGACCTCCGAGGGCGCGGCCACGCCACCACTCTCGTTCGTCTCGGCAAACCCGGCCATCTTCACGATCGACGACGCCCGCATCCACGCCCAGGCGCCCGGGCTCGCGTCGATGCTCATCACGACGGCGGGGGTTGGGGCGCAGGACGCCGAAGGCGATCCGAAGCCCCAAGCGTCGAGCAGCGATCTGGTCGTGGATTTTCTTCACGTCTGGGTCGCGGAGGCGGACGCGCTGCGGCTCCACCGCGTGACCACCGGAGGCCTTCAGACCTCGCCTCTGCCCGCCGCGATGGAGATGCTCGTCGGTGACGAGCTCACCCTCGTCGCGGCGCCGCACCGCGGCCCGCAGCGGCTGCTCGGCGAGCTCGACGCAGCGTTCGAAGCGGATCCCGAGGTGGTCCTGATGCTCGACGAGGGCGTGCCCGGCAGTCGACGCATCGTCGCCAAGGCCCCGGGCGAGACGACGGTCACCGTCAAGGCGCTCGACATCGAGGTCGCGGTCGCGCTGACCGTGCTGGAGGTGAAGCCGTGAGCCCTCGCGCCTCCCTTTTGCTCCTCGCCGCCGCCGCGTTTGCCGCGGGTTGCGAACCCAACCTCATCGCGCTCACCGTCGCGCCGCCCACGGCCGTCGCCGAGCTCGACAGCACCGAGAAGGACGTGCGCCTCTCGGAAGGCATCGCGCTCGCGATCGAGTGCACCTACCGGAACAGCCCTTGCGAGAACGCGACCGCGACCTCGAGTGATCCGGACATCGTGCGCGTCATGCCCGGCTTCGTGGATCTGCTCGCGCCGGGCGACGCCTACCAGCGGTATCCCGCCGACGAGCCGCGCTCCGTCTTCATCTTCGTCGGGGGCAAGCCCGGCGACGCCACGGTCACCCTCACGTCGACCGATGCCAATGCAACGATCGACGTCAAGGTGCTCTCGCTTCCCTGAAGACCCACCACCCGGGGGTGCCGCGGCTTCCGCCGTTGCCCCCCGCCCTCGGCCGGATTTCCGCTGTCTGCGGATGCTGTCCCTGGCAAATTCTGGGGAAGCACAATTTCACGCACCGCGGGCATCAGGTGGATCTTGATGCTCATGGGCATCTTCCCGTATGTAGGAGGGACGCATCGGAGACCATCGGGGATGACGGACACAACCGACGAGTCGGTAGTGGTGGAGGGGAAGCGGATCGAGCGCGTCCTGGAGGCGCTCTCGCTCGCTTCCGTCGGGGCCTTCGACGAGGCCATCGGGCTCTCCGGCGCGCTGACCGAGGACCGCTTCGGGGCGCTCGAAGAGAGCCTGCTCGTGCTTTTGCGGGAGCTCAAGCAGACCCGCGAAGAGCACGACAAGGCGATGAGTGATCTCGAGTCGTCGCGGCGCGATCTCGAAGAGCAACTCGCCACCGTGGAGCGGCAGCGCATCGCGATCCGCGAGCTCAGCGTGCCCATCATCGACGTGTGGGACGACGTGCTCACGCTGCCGCTCGTCGGCGCGATCGACAGCGCGCGCGCCGCCGAGATGACCGAGAAGCTCCTGCAGCGGATCGCGGATCGCGGCGCGGAGTACGTGATCATCGATCTGACGGGCGTCGACGTGGTCGACACGATGACGGCCGCGCACCTCGTGCGGCTGACGCACGCGGCGAAGCTGCTCGGCGCGAAGTGCGTGCTGACGGGCGTGCGCCCCGACGTGGCGCGCACGCTCGTGGAGATCGGCGTGCACCTCGGCGGGCTCATGACGCTGCGCACGCTGAAGGACGGCCTGCGCGCCTGCCTCAACATGCGCGAGGCCGATCGCATCAGCCTGCGCAAGAAGCCCGGCGAAGGCGAGAAGGACAAGAAGGCGCAAGCCTCGAAGGACGAAGGTCAAGACCGCACGGTGAGCCGCGGCGAGCGCCGCCAGCGGCCGCCGCGGCCGGAAGCTTCGGCGAGTCCGTCGACGGTGCCGGCGTCGCTGCCCGTGTCCGAGGACATCGGGGTGTAGCCGCGCGGCGCGGCAATTCGTACGAAGTCGAAAGAATTTCTCACGAAAGCCCTTCTCCCTGCTGGGGAAGGGCTTTCGTGCTTCTCAAGCGCCCGTCGCGAGCTCGCCGGCGGCCTCGTCCACCGCGTCGACGACGATCTGCCCTCGATCGACCGAGAGGAGCGCGACCGATCCCGAAGGCAGCTCGCCGCGCAGGATCATCTCGGCGATCGGCGCCTCGACGTGGCGCATGATCGCGCGCTTCATGGGGCGCGCGCCGAGCCCCTCGTCGAAGCCGCCCTCGGCGATGAGCACGTCGAGCACGGCGGGCTCCACGTCGAGCCGGATGCCCTTCTCCTCGAGCCCGCGGCCGAGTCCCGCGAGCAGCCTCCGCGCGACCTCCTTCACCTCGGCCTTGCCGAGCGGACCGAAGACGAGCACCTCGTCGATGCGGTTGTAGAGCTCCGGCGGCAGCGCCCCGCGTGCGGCGGCGAGCATCGCGGATTCGAGCTTGTCCGGTGAAACCTGCGTCACGCCGCGGGAAAACCCGACCGAACGTTCGCTCTTCAGCGCCCCGGCCTCGGCCGCGCCGAGGTTCGAGGTCAGCACGATGACCGTGTTCGTGAAATCGACCCGGCGGCCGCGGCCGTCCGTCATGCGGCCCTCGTCGAAGACCTGGAGGAAGGCTTCGAGCACATCGCGGTGCGCTTTTTCGATCTCGTCGAGCAAGATCACCTGGTAGGCGCGGCGGCGCACGGCCTCCGTGAGCTGACCGCCGGCCTCGTGCCCGACGTACCCGGGCGGCGCGCCGATGAGCCGGGCCGTCGCGTGCGCCTCGCTGTACTCGGAGAGGTCGAGCCGCGTCATCGCGTCGGCCGAATGGAAGAGCGCCTCGGCGATGGCTTTCGCGGTCTCCGTCTTGCCGACGCCCGTCGGACCGAGCAGGAGGAACGTGCCGAGCGGCCGATCCGCGCGAATGCCCGCGGCATTGCGGCGAAGAACCCTCGCAATGCGGGCGAGCGGCGCCGTGTGACCGACGACCCGATCGGCGAGCAGTTTTTCCAAATTGAGCATTCGCTCGCGGTCGGTCTCGAGCAGCCGCTCCTCGGGGATGTCGGCGAGGCTCGCGAGGACCTCGGCGACCTCGGGAGGTCCGACCGGCGGGAGCTTTCCGGCCCCGGCGCGCCTGCGGGCGCGGGCGCCAGCGAGGTCGAGGATCCCGATCGCCTTGTCGGGCAAGGCGCGGCCCGGCAGATATCGCACGGACCACGAAACCGCCGACGCGATCGATTCGTCCGTGTACCCGAGCCCGTGGTGGGCGCCGAGGCCCTGACAAACCTGTTTGCAGAGGAGGAAGGACGATTCCTCGTCCGGCTCCTCGATTTCGACGACCGAGAAGCGCCGCGCGAGGGCGGGGTCGGGCTCGAAGGTGCGCCGGTGCTCCTCGGGCGTCGTGGCGCCGACGAGGCGGAGATCGCCGCGGGCGAGGGCGAGCTTGATCTCGGCCGTGGCCTCGTCGAGGCCGCCGGAGAAGAGCTCGTGGATCTCGTCGACGAAGAGGATGATCGCGCGCCCCTCCTCGCGAATCTCGCGCAAAATCGCGTTCATGCGCTCGGCGAGCGCGCCGCGCGTGCCGGTGCCGGCGACGAGCTCGGAGACCGCGACCTCGACGAAGAGCCGCGCCGCGGACGGGTCTCGATCGGCCTCGCGGGCGAGGCGCTCGGCGATGCCACGCGCGACCGAGGTTTTTCCGACGCCGGCCGGACCCACGAGCAGGCAGCTATTCTGGTTTTTCTTGGCCAGGATATCGAGCGCCGCGTCGACCTCGGCGTCCCGGCCGATCACGGAATCGATTTCCCCGAGGCAAGCCGCGAGCGTGAGGTTTTTCCCGAGCGCGGCGAGCGTCGGCGTCTTCGCCCGATCGAGCGCGAGCGGATGGCCTTCCGGAATCGTGGGCCCGGGGCCGAGGTTTTCGCGCGCCTTGGTTTTCCGGTCCCTTTCGGCCGGCTTCGCGGGCGCAGGCGTGGGGAGCGGGATCGGCGTCGCGGTCGCGGTGGCCTGCGGCGGCGGCGGCGAGGGCGTCGCGGCCTGAGGGACCGGAGGCGTCTTCGTGGGCGGACGTTGCTCCTGGCCGAGCCGACCCGGCGGCGGGAACAGCGGGACCGTCACGCCCGTGCCCGTCGGCCGCTTCGGGAGCGTCGGCGTGGGTTTGTCGAGGTCGATCCGCTTGGGCGTACGCGGGGCCGGCCGGGGCTCGGCCTCCGTGGTTTTTCCGCCCGCCGTTTGCGGCACGCGCCGGGCTGCGACGACCCCGAGCGAGAGTTGCATGGCCGCCGTGCGCAGCCGTCCCGTATCCACGCCGGCCTGCACGAGGGCGCGGTGCGCGGCGGAGGCGCGGTCCGCGAGCATGGCGAGGAGCAGGTGCAGGGCGTTCGGCTCGCCGAGAGGTGCGCGCTTGCCGAGCTCGCGGGCCGCGACGGCGGCGCGGGCGAGGGGATCGGGCGTGTCCTCGTCGAAGGATCGACCTGCCTTGAGAAGCGCGTCCGCGTCGAGGCGCCGCTCGCGCAGAAGCTCGCCGGCCTGGCCGTCGCGCGAGGCGATGGCGGCGAGGAGGTGAACGCTCGTCGGGCGCTCCTTGCGCGCAGCGGCCAGGTCCTGGGCGAGCTTGCGCAGCGTGACGAGCTCGGCCTGCGAGCGGGGGATCGTCATGGTGGGGAGGGGGGTCTCACGGACGCGGGGCGTGGGACAAGTTTTCGGCCGGGGACGGGGGGGAAGCGCACGCGCGGAGGAGGGAGCGGACCCGACCCGTTAGGCCTTGGAATGCTGGACAGACGACACCGTCCCCCGTCATCGGATGGCGCGTGTTCGGCAGCGAAACGGATGCCACCGCCGAGGGAGGACGACGCGTGTCCGGCTGGATGTCCCGCCTCGAACTACCTCCCACCCCTCCCGGCGCTTCCAGGCTCAATGGCGCCGTGATTCCACGAGCGCGCGGTCGACGATATCGAGCAGCTCGGCGGTGCTCGGTCGGTCGGCCATGCTCTCGCCGATCTGCCGGAAGAAGATCCGACCCTCCGGCAGGATGACGAAGGTCGAGGGGACCGCGATGTCCTGGCCCTGCATGGCCACGCCGTACGCGAGCGCGGTCTTCAAGCCGTCGTCCCGCAAGAGCGGGTAATGTACGTCGAGCTTCGCGGCGAGCTCGCGGGACTCCTCCTCGGAATCGACGCTGATCGCCGCGACGCCCACGCCGAGCCTCCGGAATCGATCATTCATTCTTGCCAGCTGCCCGAGCTGGCTACGACAGTACGGTCACCAGTGGCCGCGGTAAAACACCACGACCGCGGGGCCTTTCTGGGTGAGGCTCGCCAGGGTGACAGTCTCGCCCGTGTGCGACGGGAGCGAGAATGCGGGCGCCGGGGCCGAGGTCGCGAGCGCGGGTCCGCGCGTCTTCAGGGTGCAGCCGGAAGCGACGGTGAGGAGCGCGGCACCGAGGAGGAAGAGGCGGCGCGAAGCGCGGATCGGCGCGGACATGAGCGGGAGCATACAGGGGCGTGCCCGAGGCGGCAAGCCCTGGAAAAACGTCAGAAGCCGCTGCCGGTGGCCGTCCCCGTGGGCAGCGGCCGCTTCGGCGTGGGCGACGGCGAGGGCGTGGTGCCCGCGGTGGCCTCGCGCTTGACGATGAACTCGACCAGCGTGTCGCACCGGCCGGAGCTCGTGCCGCCGGTCTCGTCGAGGCAGGAGACGACGAGCGCGCGTCCCTTCGTCACCTCGGTGACGAGCAGCGTCGAGACCCAGGTTTGTCCGTCGACGAGCGTGGACCATCCGGGTTTGTCGGCGATCGTCGGTTTTCCGCGCGTCCTCCGCATCTTCGGCGATTGCTGCTCGAATCCGGTCAGGATCGCGTCGGCGAATTTCTCATCCACGGCCCGCACGGGCATGTCCGTGACCTTGAGCGTTTGCTTGTCGCAGACGATCGATACCGTGCGAATGCCGTCTTTTTCTTCGGCGGTTTTCTTGCAATTGCTCATTGCGTCGCCGCCGCCCGGGGAGAACATGATCGGATAGACGACCTTGACGACGCCGCCCTCGGGCGCGGGGAACGTCAGGGTTTCGACGGCCGCGATGACACACTTCACGACATCGGGATCGGGGAGGGTTGCAGGCGAATCTTCCGCGGCCTGGCTGACCTTGCCGTCCTTGCCGATGACGAACTTGACCGCGATGCGACCTTCGAGGTTCGGGGTTTTTTGCAGGCCCTCCTCGTAACAAGCCCGCAACGCTTTGAAGTTGCCGCGGATGACCTTCTGGATTTCGGCCGGCTCGAGCTTCCCCACCGGGGCGTCGAGCGCTCCGATCACGTTCGTTTCCTTGTTCGGGGGTTCGGCCTTGGCCTCGGGCGCGGGCGGCGCCTCGGCGGGCGGGGCTTTCGCCTCCGGGTTCGGCGGCGCGTCGGGCGGCGGCGTGGCGCCGGCGCAGCCGACGAGCAGGAGAGCGAGAGACGAGGGCCAAAGGACGCGCAGCATCGGCGCGGATGCTAGGAGGCACGCCGGGGTGCGTCAAGGCGACCCCGGGAATGCGCAATGCAGACCCTTCCCGTCGGTCGGGATTTTCCACGAACCTGCGCCGCCCGCCCCCGCCGAGCACGCTCTCGCCGCACCCGAGCACGTTGTCGTCGTGGCGTCGTTATCCGTCCTGCTGCATGCCGCGGCGCGTATCGTCGCTTTCGTGTGCCTTCAATGGGCATGGCATTTCACGCTCCTGTCGGAATGGATGGGGGCGTACGCGTGACGTTGCGGCACCAACGATGCTGTTTTCAGAACGTTCCGGCGGGACGTTGAAAACTTGATTGACCACCCGTTCCGCGCAAGAGAACGTAGACACGTGCCGGACGGCAGGGTTCGTCCGGGCACGTTGACTTGGAGGCTTACGTGAAGCGTCGCGAATTTCTCAAGGGCGCAGGGCTCGTCGCCGCGACGGCCGCCAGCGGCCTCGGCGTATCGCTCTGGGGCATGCGGCAAGCACGCGCGTTCGGAGAGGTGCCGAAGGAAGCCGAGGGCGCCATGCTGCCGCTCGAGCTGCAGGCCGAAAATATCCTCGAGATCTTTCTTTACGGCGGCGTGAGCCAGTACGAGTCGTTTTACTGCGTCCCGTCGCTCGGAGAGGCGAGCGGGACGCAGTGGCACGCGTACCTGCAGTCCGGTCACGTGCAGGCCGCCGTCGACCAGTGTGCGTTTCAAGGCCCGCTGACCGAGCCCTTCGCGGCCGATTCGATGGGCCAAGCCGTGCACCTCGGTCCCTTCGTGATGCCCCTGCGCGAGCGGCCCGATGTGATGGAACGGACGCGCGTCTCCATCTCGGCGCACGACCTCGAGCCACACGAGGGCGCGATCCCCATGATGCTCGGCGGCCGTGGGCTCGGGCATCCGGCGTTTTCGGGGCTCGGCGCGCACGTGCAGCGTTACTTCCTCGAACGGTTCAACGAGCCGGGGCGCGCGCCGTACTCGTATGCGCTCATGTCGAACGGCGCGAACGGGCTTCCGACGGACAACGTTCGCAGCGTGGTGTCGATCGGAATGCACCCCGGCGCGGCGCGTCCGCTCGCCATCAAGGTCGACGCGGCGGGTGACCTCACGAGCCTGCTCGCCCGCGGGACGATCGGGCAGAACCGCGCGCAGTACGACGCGCTGATGCAGGGCTACATCGACCGGTACCACGAGCGGCTGCGCTTCCGGGGGCAAGGCAATCCGCTGCGCGCGCCGCGCCTCGGCGAGCTCGAAGCGGCGTCGAGCTCGATCGCGAACGCGCAGGCGATCCAGGGCGTGCTCGAGCCGCAGTTCTTCACGAAGATCCCCGGGGCGAACTGCGGGGACAACTCGAACACCGACGCGATGACGATGAACCTGAAGCTCGCGGCGCACCTGCTCCGGCACCCGACGGTGCCCGCGAGGTACGTGTGCATCGTCGACACAGGGCTCATCTCGGCCGACGGCGGCGGCGGGTACGACACGCACGGCGAGAACTCGTTCACGCAGGCGCGGAACCTGTCGCACACGCTGAGGCAGCTGCTCTCGGTGGTGAACGCGCCGGGCGAGAACAACCCGGCGAAGCTCGACCTCGACAAGACGCTGATCGTGCTGACCACGGAGTTCGGGCGTACGCCGTTCAAGCAAGGCAGCGAGGGGCGAAATCACTGGCCGTACGGCTTCCCGGTGGTGTTCATCGGCGGGCCGGTGCGGCCCTCGGGCAAGGGCGTGTTCGGCGCGTGCGGAGAGGACGGGCGCGCGACGATCGCGTCGACGCCGCAGGAGAACCGCATGGCCGCGCTGCTCTCGCTGGGCATCTGGCCCTTCGCGCAGGAGAGCTTCAACGTCTCCGACGTGCCGGGCGCGACGACGGAGATCGAGGCCGCGAAACTCGTGCAGCAGCGGCAGCTGGGGGTGGTGGCATGAAGACCAGGCGTTTTTCCGGGCTCTCGACGCTCACCCTGGCGATCACGTGCGCGGCCGCGATGGCCGCAGCGCCCGCATGTAGCGGCGGGACGAACCCGTCCGAGCCTTCGGGACCCGGCGTCGGCGGGAGCGCTGGCAGCGGCGGCAGCGGTGGTGAAGGCGGCGCAGGCGATGTCGGCGGCGCGGGTGGAAGCGGCGGTGAGGGTGGAGACCCGACGCCGCACACGCCCGAGCACGTGTGGACCGAGTGCCAGGCGAGTGATCAAGCGTGGGTGCGCCGCGCGATCGTCGCGGTGAGCGGCCGCAAGCCGTGGGGCCAGGCCGAGGTGAACGCGTACACCGACGCGATCACGGCGATCCGCAAGGCAGACCTCGAGGCCGCCGGCAAGTTCGGCGAGCTCGGCGGCGCGCTTCCGCCCTACGGCGAGGACCTCGTGAACGCGCGCAAGCTCGTGGCCCGCGCGCTCATGCGCGAGGACGCGTTCCGGCAGCGTTGGAGCGACTTCTTCATGGACACGTTGCGCGTGAACCGCATCGAAACGAAGTCGCTGCAGCAGTGCTACGGCTCGCCGCCGGCCGCGGCGTTCGACAACGGCAACCTCGCCGCGTGGGTGCGCGACAACGACGCGAACGCGAAGAACCCGCCGAACCCCGGGTTCACGATGAACCAGCTCCTCTCGTCGGCGCTCGAGCTCGACGACCTCTCGCCCGTGTATCGCGCGAACCTCTTCGCGATGATGTCGCAGCCGTACTCGGGCGCGAACGTGGGCGAATACGAGATGGAGCGCGCGCGGCGGCAGAACTTCGGCACGATCTTCGAGCGGGCCTACCTGCATCGTGATCGGGTTTGTCTGACCTGCCACAACAGCGAGTACTCCGTCACGTACAGCGACGATCCGGCGCTGAACCGGGCGTGGCCCGTGCCGGGTCTGTTCGAGGTCGCGCTCTACGGAAACTCGGTCGGCGTGCATCCCGAAGAGGAGCAGGAGACGAAGGGCACGGACGAGATGCGCGCCCTGTCGATGCTGCGTTACTGGGGCGTCGGCGACGGCGGCGGGACACCGCCCTACGGCTGGAGCGGCAACGCGTGCGGCAACTTCCGCGTGCCGACGGAGGACGATCCGCTCGGCGTCGACACGTACTTCGGCTCAATCCGTTCGACACCCGAAGCACCGAACAAGGGCCGCCGCGCGAGCGTGTGGGACCTCGAACGCGCGCTCAAGCGCGGCGTGGATCAGCTCGCGGCCCACGGGCTCGTGCGTTTGCCCGGGGGTGAGCTCGCCGATTCGGACGAGGCGTTCGCGTACATGGTCGCGCAGAACATCGTCGACGTCGTGTGGGCCGAGGTGATGGGCACGCGGCTGACGATCGCGAACTACTTCCCGCGCACTGAGGTGCAGCGCGACATCCTGATGGGACTCACGGAGAAGTTCGTCGCGTCGCACTTCTCGCTGCGCGAGCTGCTCGCCGACATCCTCGCGCACCCGGCCTTCAACCTGAAGGCGCCGGAAGAGGGCTGCGGGAGCGCGGCCTACGAGGTGCCGCGGATCTTCGATCCGTGGACGATCGCGGACAAGGACGTCGGCCGGCGCGGCAACAGCCCCGCGGACGGCGTCTTCGCGATCTCGTCGCGCCCGCTGCGTCGCAGCCTGCACCGCGCCATGGAGTGGCCGAGCTACAGCGAGTATCCGCAAGACGGCTCGGAGGAGAGCTTCCAGCTCGCCATCGGGTTCGCGCTGAAGGACGCGGAGCCAGGCTTCCGCGGGCTCGACTTCCAGGGGCGGCTCTCGTGGGAGGCGACGTACGGCGCGTGCAAGGCGCTCAGCGGGAACGACTTCGTCTCGAAGATCGTGTCGCGGGCGCAGGCGACGCCGGGCGCGACCGTCGGCGACGCGGTGATCGCGCTCAAGGATCGGCTCGTCGGCGAGCCGTGGGTCGAGCCGGTGACCGAGAAGCCGCAGATCGAGGCGCTCGTGAAGACGACGCTCGATGACACGAACCTCTCGGGCCTCGATGCGAAGCTGCGCTCGTTCTGCGGCGTCCTCGTGGCGGCGCCGCAGTTCATGCTCGGCGGTGTCGTGGCGAAGGACGCGACCGACGTGCCGAAGCTGACGCCGCCGGAGATCTCGTACGAGGGTACGTGCGGATACGTGTCGTTCGTCGCGGGGCAGATCGGCGCGCCGTACACGATCACCTGCGGGCCGAGTACGATCACCGCGAAGAAGCAGTGACGGAAGGGGTTTGGGGCGTAGCTCGGCTTGTCCGAGCTACGCCCCAAGCGTTGAGGGGTTTGGGGCGTAGCTCGGCTTGTCCGAGCGCAGCCCCAAGCGTTGAGGGGTTTGGGGCGTAGCTCGGCTTGTCCGAGCGCAGCCCCAAGCGTTGAGGGGTTTGGGGCGTAGCTCGGCTTGTCCGAGCGCAGCCCCAAGCGTTGAAAGGACGACCGGGATGGGTTTGTCGCGGGCAGTCAGGGCGATCGGGGCACTCTCGATCGCCCTGGTGGTGACGGTCGGATGCGGAGCCGACGAGGACGTCGACCTCACCGGCGGCGAGGGCGGAAACGGTAGCGGCGGCGCCGGCGCGAGCGGCGGCGCCGGTGGCAGCGGCAGCACGGGCGGCAGCGGCGGAAGCGGCGGCGGCGCGGGCGGCAGCGATGATCCGGCGGAGGCGATCTACCCGAACATCGCGTCGCTGCACGCGCTCGGCGTCGCGCAGACGTGTTCGCTCAACCAGGGCGTGTGCCATTCGTCGCGGCAGTACCCCGAGCTCGGCGGTGTGAAGGACATGCTCGCGCTCGTGAACGCGCCCTGCCAGATCACGGCGGCCGAGCCGAGCCTCGTGCCCGACGAGTGCGAGCGGCCCGGGGACAAACTCGTGATCGGCGGGCAAGAGCGGGAGATCTTGCAGGTCGTCCTCGACAAGAACGCGTCGTTCCCGCCGGCGAGCGTGGAGCTGCGGCTCGCCGCGGCGCCGCCGTCGCTCGACGCGAACGGCGCGCGCATCCGTAGGCTCGACGACGCAGGCGCCGAGGTGCTCAGCGTGCCGCTCGACGGCGCGTCGTTCGCGGCGGGCGGTTCGCCGACGAGCGTGATCGTGAACCTCGGCGCGTCGCCCGCGTCGCTGAAAGGTTTCCTCGACGTACGCGTGACCGATCTCGATCGGGTGCGCGTCGGCGACGCGAACGGCAACGGCAACGCGCATCCCTCGGCCACGCCGTGGTCGCTCGTCGCGCCGGGGGATCCGGGGCGGAGCTACCTCTACAAGCGGCTCCTCTCGGACGAACTCGGCCCGCGCATGCCGCTCCTCCAGCGCACGTGGACCGCGCTCTCGACGCGCGCGGTGTGGTGCTGGATCCGCGGGATGAAGCCGGATACCAAGCCGGGCGATCCGTCGATCCTCGAACCGATCGACTACGGAAATTGTCCCCCCGACCCCGACGCGCCCGATCCGAACACGGCCGGCACGTGGGGGAGCGTGCGCACGCTCATGGGCTCGCGCTGCGCGACGTCGAAGTGCCACGACAGCACGGACAAGGCGGGCGATCTGGATCTGTCGCCCGACGCGGAGACGTTCCTGGCGAACGTGATCAACGCGTCGAGCGTGCAGACGGGCGCGCAGCGTGTGGTGCCGGGACAACCGGCGGCGAGTTATCTGCTCTGCAAGGTCGATCCGCACTGTGAAGGGCGTGCGAACATGACGAGCCTCATGCCGCTCTCGGGCGAGCCGCTGACGGACGCGGAGATCAAGTCGATCGCGACTTGGATCCAGGCCGGGGCGAAACTCGAGTAGGCACGCGCTCGCTCGCGGCCGCGACGCCGAACTCGACGAGCGCCCTCCGCACCTCGCTCGCATCCTTCGCGACGCGCGCTCGCTCGCCGAGCGCGCGCTTCGGATCTCCGCCGAACCACACCGCGCGCATCCCCGCGCCGAGCGCGCCCTCCACGTCGGCGGCGAGCGAGTCGCCGATGTGCACGATCCGATCGAGCGACCTGCCGAGCCGCTCGGCGGTCCACGCGAAGATCGGGCGGCCGGGTTTGTCCATGCCGAGCCGGCCGCTGTCGGCGATCACAAGGAACCGATCGTCCCAGCCGAGCTCCGCGACGAGCTCGGCCAGTCGCCCCTCCGAGTTCGAGATGATGCCCACGGGCACACCCGCGTCGGAGAGATCCTCCGCGAGCTCCAGCATGCCGGGGATCGGGCGTCGCCAGAGGTTTTTCCGCGGCTGCTCGGACCAGAGGAAGTCCACGGCGCCCGCGAGCGCTTCCTCGTCGAGTGGCGACGAGGTCGCGCGTTCGAGCAGCGCGCGCATGAAGATCTTCCAGGGATGACCGCCGAGGCCGCGGTGGATGGCGTCATCGTAGACGCGCCATGCGTCGGGGAGGGCGACCTGGATTCGTTGGGGGTCGAACGATAGACTCCGCTCGGCGAGGCGGGCGGCCGTGAGCTCCGCGTCGAGGGCGGCGAGGGTTTGTCCGAAGTCGAAGGTGACGGCGTGCATGGCGCACGCTCCGTTAGCACGGAGCGGAGGCCCCCGGCGAGCTTGCCTTTGGCCTCAGGCGTCCTGCGCGCCCTCGTACATGCGGTCGATCTCGCGGGCGTAGCGGTCGTAGACCACGCGGCGCTTGAGCTTCAACGTGGGCGTGAGCTCACCGTTCTCGATCGTGAAGGGGCGGTCCGTGATGTGAAATTTCTTCACGGTCTCCACGCGAGCGAGCGTGGAATTCACACTGTCGACCGCCTTCTGGACCGCAGCCACCACCGCGGGGTCTTCGCGCAGCTTCGCCAGATCCGCCCCAGGCGCGCCCGCGAGCTCGCCGGCGGCGGCCGGATCGAGCACCACGAGCGCGGTGAGGTACTTGCGCCGGTCGCCGATGACCACGGCCTCGGCGATGGGCGGGTGGTTCTTCAGGGCCGCCTCGATGTTCTTCGGGGCGATGTTCTTGCCGCCGGCCGTGATGATGATTTCCTTCTTGCGGCCCGTGATCGACAGGAAGCCGTCCTTGTCGAATTGCCCGAGATCCCCGGAGTGTAGCCAGCCGTCGACGAGCGTGTCGGCCGTCGCTTGCGGCTCCTTGTAGTAGCCGAGGAACACGTTCGGGCCCTTCACCAGGATCTCGCCATCCTCGGCGATCTTCACCTCGATCCCGTCGAGCGTCGTGCCGACCGTGCCGAGCTTCGTCTTGTTCGTCCGGTTGAACGTGGTCGGGCCCGTGTCTTCGCTCTGGCCGTAGACCTCGGAGACGATGATGTCGAGGCTCGCGAAGAACTCGAGGATCTCCTTGGACACAGGCGCGGCGCCGCACACGCACGTGCGCGCGCGCGACATCCCGATGGCGCTCTTCAGCTTCGTGAACACGAGCTTCTGCGCGAGCTTGTACTGGAGACCGAGCGCGCCCGCGGGCTGCCCGCCGCGCATCTTCACCGCCGTCGCCTCGCGCGCGATGTCCATCGCCCACTCGACGAGCGCCTTCTTCGCACCCGTGGCTTCCTTGAGTTTGCCCTGGACGCCCGCGTGGAACTTCTCCCAGATGCGCGGGACACCGAAGAAGAGCGTCGGCTGCACTTCCTTGAGGTTGTCCGGGACCTTGTCGATGTTCTCGGCGAAGTAGACCGCTCCGCCCATCGTGATGCTGCCGTGGATGGAGAAGATCTGCTCCGCGATGTGCGAGAGCGGTAAGTACGAGAGCACGCAGTCCTGTGCCGTACCGCCCACGAGCGTTTGCGACGTGTCCGAGGTCCACACGAGGTTCTGGTGCGAGAGCATCACGCCCTTGGGCGGCCCCGTCGTGCCCGAGGTGTAAATCAACGTCGCGAGTCCCTGCGGCTCGAGCGCCGCGATGCGCGCGAAAAAGTCCGCGTCGGAGACGTACTTCCCCTTGTCGAGGAACGCCTCGTACGAGACGACGAGCGGGTGATCGATGTGCGGCGCGTCGCGCATCGTGACGACCTGCTTGAGGTGCGGCAGTTCGCCGAGCATCTTCTCGATCTTCGCCCACTGGCTGGCGTTCTCGACGAGGACGATCTCGCTCTCGGCGTGGTGGACGATGTACGCGACCTCCTCGGGCGAGCACGTGGTGTAGATGCCGGCGGGCGCGCCGCCTGCGGCCATGGCCGCGACGTCGAAGGCGACCCACTCGGATCGGTTGAAGCCGAGGATGCACACGGTGAAGCCCGGCTTCTGGCCGAGCGCGATCATCGCCTTGCCCAGGCGTTTGACCTCGTCCGCGAGCTCCCGGTAGCTCTTCGGCCGGTAGACGCCGCCCGATTTGATGTGATGGGCAGGCGCGTCGGGCCTGCGTTCGGCTTGCTTGAAGAGCCGGGAAGGAATGGTGTCGTTCGGCGTAGTCATGGCGACGCCAGTCTAATCGAGCGGCCCACCGTTCGTTCCACCCGAAAACGGAAACGCTGCCGTAAGATTCAGCGCGGCTTCGGCGGCGGAGCCGGCTCCGCCGCCGGGTTTTCCGACGGGGGGTTCGGGGGCACAGCTCCGCTCGGCGGAGCGGAGCCCCCGAGCGTTGGCGCCGGCTTTGGGTTTGGCGGGGGCGGATCCTTCCGGTCTTCCTCGATCGGGGACTTGGGCCGTCCTGCCGCGGCGCGCAAGGCGATCACGCGCGTCACGAGCTCGGTCGCCTCGTCCGTCGACATGTCCACGCGCGCCGAGATGCGCGAGCCCTCCGAGCCGATCCGCAGCCGCTCGAGGATCGACCCGAGGCCCATCAGGCGCACGAGCGTGTCGTCCGCCTGCGCGGCGCGTTTTCCGTCGAAGATTTTCGCCAGATCGGCACATGGGGCCGGCGCGTCGCAGGCCACGACCCCCGACAAACCCACACGTTCGCCGATCGAAACCGAGAGCCCGAGCCCGACGACCGACGCCGCCGGCGAGCCCTGCGCCCCGCTCAGCGCGATCTCTTCGAGCAGCGTGCGTCGCTGCTCCGGCGTGAGCACCACGGTCACGCGCAGCGCGCCCGGGCCCACTTCCGACGCGAGTTTCGTATGATCCCCGTCGGCCCGCGCGGAAGGCACGCGGCCCTCCGCCGCGTCGATCATCGATCGCAGGTAGTTGCCCGCGCCGAGCAGGATGGGCCCGCCCTCGCGCACGGCGATCTCCGCGCCGCTCGTCGACTGCTTCGCATCGCGCACCGTGCGGAACGCGCCGATCGGGTTCACCACGGAGCGGCCGCCGCGCGCCTCGATGACCTTGCTCGCGCAGGCGAGCAGGGCGTCCGGGTCGATGGCGCCCGAGGCGACGAGGCCGAAGTCGCCGTCGCCGCCCGACGCGGGCACGGCCACGCCGAGCTCCGTCAGGCCGGCCATGGGGTCGAAGCCGCAGACGTCGCGCACCTTGCCGAGGCCGGGGATTTCGCGGGTCTCGGAGAGCAGGGGCGCGAAGGCGCCCGAGCGCCGCAAGGCGCCGAGGTCGGCCGTGGCCACGAGGAGCGCGCCTTCGGGGATGGCGTCGAGCGTCCCGGGCAGCGGGCGGGCCATCTCGCGTTTTTGCCAGACCCAGACGACGGCCGCGACGACCACCGCCGCGGCGGCCGCGAAGACGAGGGCGTTGCGCGTGCGCGTCTGCACGGGCCGAGCCCTACCACGTTTTTCACGAGACCGCGCGCGTCGGCTTTCGCGGGACACGTCGCGCGCGCCAGGCTGCTTCCCGCGCGAGAGACCACGTCGTGCTCATGCTCCGACGCTACGTTCTGCAAATGCAGAATGCTAGGTTCGGCGGTGATGTTTCGCTCAGGCGCCCTTCGACGGGCCTGTCCCCTTGGCTTTGCGCTCGAAGTGACCACCGATGGCCTCGCCGATCCGCGGGACGATCGAGTGGATGACCACGAGCCCGACCAGGAAGGCCACCAGCGCGAGCTCTCGGGGGGTGCCGAAGGCGGACATGCGCCTTTCGTCTTATCACCGGATACACTGAGCGGGGCGGCCCAAATGTTGGAACGAACGCCGCCTTGGACGTAGGAAGGGATGACCCCAGGGCCACGCGTTGACAGCCTGGCGCATCGGGTCGAAGGATCACGCCGTGCCCGCGATGGAGGAAGCCCCGAACACGCCGCGTCGCGACGTGATCCTGATCGCGGATGCCTCCGCGGAAGGGCAAACGATCGCGTCGGCGCTGCGCGCGCAAGGCTTCGCCGTGGCCTTCGCGCCGATCGAGCGGCTCGAAGCACGCGTGCTCGACGAGTCGCCGCGCGTCCTGCTCGTCGACATCGATCAACCCGGCGCGCGTGACGCCATCGAGCGGCTGCGCGAGCTGCCCGGTGGAGAAGACGCCGAGCTCGTTTGTCTGGGGAGCCGCATGCGCGCCGCCGAGATCGGCGCGCACTCCGCCGCAGGTCGCTCCTTCGCGCGACCGCTCGACATCCACGCCATCGTCGCCCAGATCGCCGCGCTCGCCGACCCAGCCCCGCTCGACGAAGACTCGATCGTCGACGACCGCGGCGCCCGGGCGATCCGCCCCGGCGAGACCGTGCCCCCGGGTCTGCTCGACGACGGTACCAGCTCCTTCCCGCCAGCCTTCCAGTCCGCGTTCCCCGGCGCGCCCGAGATCGCCGAGATGGGCGTGTCGATCTTCCCGCCCGACGAGAGCGAAGGGCCATCGCCGCCGACGCTCCTGCCCCCGCACCCCATGCAGCTCTCGCCCGAGCTCATGAACATGCTCGCCGCGGCCGAGCAACGCGTGCTCGCGGAGACGCCTTCGTCGTCCACGCCTCCACAAGCCGCGGCCGTCGAGGAGGAGCTCGACCTCATCCTCGCCGACGAGTTCCTCGCCATCCTCGAAGAGCCGCTCGACGCCGAGGCGGATAGCTCGCAGTCGGACCTCGGCACCGGCGGAATCGATCCGGGCACGGGGCCAAACGCACTCAGCATCACGACCGGCTCGTTTGCCCTGGCCGAAGGGAACACGACCGCGCCAAACCCGCCCGTGTCCTCGACCGGATCCATCGAGCCGCCGAGCGTAGGCGACCTCGTGCTCGACGTGCCGTCCGCGCCGCAGCCGAGCGAGTCTTCAGGGAGGAGCGCGCCCGCGGGATCGACGCCGCGCTCGCCGGACGTCCGCGCCGTTTCCTCGGAGGCCCCCGCGACGGCCTGGGAGCCGCGCGCGAGTCGCATCGTGGTCGCGGACGATGCGGGCACGCCGGTCCGGCCGACGGAGACGACCACGGCCACCCGCTCGGTCGAGCCGCGTCCCGCATCCGCGCCCACGCCGCCGCGCCCGCCGCCGCCCGTGATCGAGCCCTTGATCGACATCGCGCCGCCGACGGTCTTCCCGTCCCGGTGGACGGTCCCGGGTGGCATGCCGCGCCTCGCTTCTACACTTGGGGGCTACGCTCCGGCGAGCGGAGCTACGCCCTCGAACCCCCCCACGCTTGGGGGCTACGCTCCGGCGAGCGGAGCTACGCCCTCGAACCCTCCCACGCTTGGGGGCTACGCTCCGGCGAGCGGAGCTACGCCCCCAAACCCCCTGAGCCCGCCCACGGCCCCCAGCCTCCTCGGCCGCGGTTCCGATGCCCCGCCGCCGTCGGTGCGCCTCGCTCCGCCCGTGCCCCCGCCGCCGGCGCCGGTTCCGTCCGCGCAGCCGGCGCATTCCTCGCAGGGCCCGCGCAGCCCGCAACCCACGGTGCTCGGCCCCGGCGACGCGCCGCGCGCCCTCGCCCGCGCGATCGCCAGCCGCGTCACGGGCTCGCTCGCGGTGCACGAAGGTGGCGCGGTGCGTCGTGTCGTCTTGCAGGACGGCGACGTGGTCACGGCTGGATCGGGCGTCGCCGACGAGGCGCTCCTCTCCTTCCTTTCGGCCCGCGGCGACCTCGAGCGGGACGTCGCGCATCGGCTCGCCGGCAAGCTCCCGCCTTCGGGCCGGCATGCGGGCGCGGCGCTCATCGCGCACGGATTTCTCCAGCAGGACGCGCTCTGGCCCGTCCTCCGCGCGCATGCCGAGTGGATCATCGGCAGGGCGATCCTCATCGAGTCCGGCACCCTCGAGCTCGAAGCCGAGCCGCCGGGCCGCCTGCGTGCCGAGCCCAACGTGTTTGGTGGCGCCACGGGGGCCGAGGTCTTCGTGGAGATCGTCCGGCGCGTGATTCCGCCCGAAGTCGCGGTCGCGCGCCTCGGCGGCGCGGCTGCGCGGTTCGACGCAGGCACGCGCATGACGCTCCTCTCCGAGTGTGCGCTCTTGCCTGATGAAGCGGCGCTCGTGGGGCAGGCGCCGGGCACGACCGTCGGCGAGCTCGCGGCCCGATCGGGGCCTGACATGATGCCGCTGCTCTACGCGCTCGTTTGTTTGGAGGTCCTCGCGGCGCTCACGCCGGTGCGGCCTGCCACGGCCGAGCGACGGCTCGCGGAGGATCCGCTCGACGAGGAGGCGGTCCGCATGCGGGTGCGGGCGCGGGTCGCGCTCGTCGAGGACGGCGACTACTTCGCGTTGCTCGGCATCGGGCGCACGGCGACGAATTACGAAATCCGGCGGGCTTACCTGGAGCTCCGGCGCTTCTTCGAGCCCTCGCGCCTGCTCACGGCGGCGACGGCCGATCTCCAGAGCGATGTGCGCCTCGTGATCGAGGTGCTCGACGAGGCCTACGAGATTTTGAAGGATGGGACGCGGCGGGAGCGCTACCGGCGGGCGATCGAGGCGGGGCCGCCGTCGTGACGTGAGGGCGTCGTGCAGTTCATTCCTCGGCGTCGGGGGCGGGCGTCCTCGACCGTACCGAGTCGGGCGGCAGGCCCTCGAGAATGTCGACGACGTGCGAGGCGAGCGAGTGCGCTAGCGAGAGCTCGTGCTGCGCTGCTGCATTGACCCCGAAGCCACGGGTATCGGCGAGCGCGTCGGCCAGCGCTTGCGCGAGGGACAGCGCTCGCGTCACCGGGGAGACGTCCTCCGCTCGGGTCGCCGATGGAGGGCGGGCATCGCTGGGCCCGCTCGTGTCGGGCTGTGTACCAAGGGCCGTACGTTGTCCGTGGGAGATCGATAGATCGAGCGCCATGGGCTTGAGCCTCGCAGTTCGTGGACGTGGATCGCGCGCGGGATCTGCCCATGCAAGCTCACGGCCAGCGCGTGGAAACGCGCGCGCTCGAGCAAGGTTCATCCAGCCAGGGCGCAGCCGAGCGCCGCGAACGAGGGCGCGCGCGGAAGGTTTGTCGGGGGACGCCTGCCGTGCGGCGCGTCAACGTTGGGGAGAACTGAGAGGTCGCATCCAATGCGGATGCGAGTGGAGATCCTGCACGCTCGCGGCTCGGATCGTGGGGTGCGCGAAAAGCGCGCAGTGCCCGGGAGCGTGCGGCCTGCCCGCGTGGTTACGCGGCGGGGATCAGAGGATCTCTTCGCGGATCGGCGGCTCGTCTTCGAGGTGACGCGTCTGGCTCTGGTACGTCAGGAACTCGCCGATGAAGCCCATCGAGAAGAGCTGGATGCCCGTGACGATCATGAGCACACCGAGCAAAAGCAGCGGACGGTCGCCGATCTTGTGCCCGAAGCACCAGAGCACCGTCAGGTAGAGCTCGATCAGCATGCCGATCCCCGCGAGGGTCAGGCCCGCGAAGCCGAAGAGGTGCATCGGCCTTTTCTGGTAGCGCGTCAGGAAGAGCACGCTGAGCAGGTCGAACGAGCCCCGCAGGATCCGTTCGAGCCCGTAACGCGAAGAGCCGTACTTGCGGGCGTGGTGCTTGATCGGGATCTCGGTGACGCTGAAGCCCTGCGACGCCGCGAGCGCCGGGATGAACCGGAACAGGTCGCCGTAGATCGGGATCGAGCGGATCACCTCGCTCCGGTACGCCTTGAAGCCGCAGTTCATGTCGTGCAGCTTCACGCCCGTCACCATGCCCACGGTGCCGTTGAAGATCCGCGAGAGGAAAAGGCGGTTCGTCGGATCGAGCCGCTGCACCTTCCAGCCGACGACCACGTCGTGACCTTCCTCCAGCTTGGTGAGGAAGTTCGGCAGGTCCGCCGGGTCATCCTGGAGATCGGCATCCATCGTCACGAAGATCGTGCCGCGCGCCTTGCGAAAGCCCGCTGTGAGGGCCTGGGCCTTGCCGAAGTTTTTCCGCAGGCGCACGCCCCGCACGGTCGGGTTCTCCGAGGCGAGGCGCTTGATCACGGCCCACGAGTCGTCCGTGCTGCCGTCGTCCACGAAGATGAGCTCGTACTGCTCCTTGCCGGCGAGCGCCTCGTGGATGCGCCGCGCGAGCTCCGGCAGGCTCTTTCCCTCGTTCAGGCCCGGGACCACGAGCGAGACGCGCGGCAGGATGACCACCGGGCTCTCGGCCGCCTTTCGGGCCAGGGCGAAGGCAGCAGGCTCGCCCGGAGAGGGCTGGGTGATGTCCACGGCGCTCACGGCGGCGGAGGATAGCAGAACGGTCCGTCCGCACGAGGGCTCGGAGTGCAGGCAAGGCGAGATCGGGGTGCTACCCTCGCGCCCGCGATGAAGCTGCTCGTGACCGGCATCGCCGGGTTCATCGGATCCCACCTGGCGGAACGTCTCCTCGATCGAGGCGACACCGTCGTCGGCCTCGACAGCTTCGATCCCTTCTACGCACGCTCGATCAAGGAGCGAAATCTCGCCCGCATCCGAGGCCGCGCCCACGTCGTCGAGGCTGACCTCCTCGACGACGCCGCCGTCACGGATCTCCTTTCGGCTACGGACTTCGACGCCGTCGTTCACCTCGCGGGCCTCGCGGGCGTGCGCCCGAGCCTCGCCGCGCCGTCGCGTTACCAGCGCGTGAACGTCGAGGGCACGATACGCCTCGCCGAGCTCGCCCGCGCGCGGGGTGTCACCCGTTTCGTGTTCGCGTCGAGCTCGTCGGTCTACGGAGCGAGCAAGCGCCTGCCCTTCGCCGAGGACGACCGCGCCGACGAGCCGATGAGCCCGTACGCCGCAAGCAAGCGCGCCGCCGAGCTCGTGCTTCGCACCCTCGTGCACACGCACGGCCTCGGGGTCACGTCGCTCCGTTATTTCACGGTCTACGGACCGCGGCAGCGACCCGAGATGGCCATTCACGCGTTCTGCCGCGCCATCGATCGCGGCGAGACGATCGAGCTCTACGGCACGGGGGAGGCGAGCCGCGACTACACCTACGTCGACGACGTGATCGACGGCACGGTGCGCGCGATCGATCAGGTCGGCGAGGGCTACCGCGTCTACAACCTCGGCGCCGGGGGTACGCCGACGACGTTGAACGAGGTCGTCGCGCTGCTCGCCGAGGCCCTCGGCAAGCCCGCGCGCGTGCATCGTGGTCCTTCGATCGTCGGCGACGTCGAGCACACGATCGCGGACATCGGCGCGGCCCGCGCGGCGCTCGGGTACGAGCCGAAGACGGCGATTCGCGAGGGGATCCGCAAATTCGTGGACTGGTATTCCCGGACCTAGTCACCGCGCCTTCGGCCGCGCCCCGCTTGCCCGATGGTGCGTGCGTTTCCTCTTTCGGGGCACGAGCTCCGGCACCGGCCCGTATTTCACCAGAATCTCGCCGAGCACCTCGTCGGGCAGCGTCCGCGAGAGCGCGATGACCGCGTGGCGTAAACTCTCGTCGGGGTCGATGACCAGGTCGACGAGCTCCACGTCTCCTTCGAGCGCCTCGGCGATACGTTGCAGCGTCTCGACGGTGGGGTTCGCGAGCCCGTGCTCGATGCTCGAAATGTGACCCTTGTTGGCGAACGACTCGCCGGGCGCGTGACCTTCGGCCACTTCCTCCTGGGTCAGCCCGGCGGCGAGCCGGAATGCCTTCAAGCGCTCGCCGATCGTGAGGAAGAGCTTCTTGGGGCGGACTCTGCGCGGCATGTGCTCCTCGCTACTTCTCGATCGACGTGCTGCGCCGAGCGCGTGAGGGTGGTATCGCCTTCTTTAAGGTCGTGCTTCCCATGCCGATGTTCCCTCTCTCTGACTCCAAGATCCTCGTCACGGGCGGCGCCGGGTTCCTCGGCTCGCACGTCGTGGAAGTGCTGAAAGCGCGTGGCGCGCGGCAGATCGTGGTCCCCCGTTCGGCCGAGTTCGATCTGACGGACGCCCACGCGACGCGATCTCTCTTCGAAACGCACCGCCCCGACCTCGTCTTGCATCTGGCCGCGCGTGTTGGCGGCATCGGCGCGAATCGCCGCCATCCCGGCACCTTCTTCCGCGACAACATGGCCATGGGCCTGCACGTCCTCGAAGAAGCGCGGCGCGCAGGGACGCCCAAGGTTGTTGTCGCCGGTACCATTTGTGCCTATCCGAAATTTGCTCCGGTACCGTTCCGGGAGGAGGACCTCTGGAACGGGTATCCGGAGGAGACGAATGCGCCGTACGGGATCGCCAAGAAGGCGCTGCTCGTGATGGCGCAGGCGTACCGGAAAGAGTTCGGGTCGAAGTTTGTCGTCGTCTTCCCGGTGAACCTCTATGGGCCGCGGGACAACTTCGACCTCGAGGATTCCCACGTGATCCCCGCGATGATCCGGAAGTTCGTGGAGGCTCGGCTGCGTGGGGAGCGGTCGGTCGTGCTCTGGGGCGACGGGTCGCCGACGCGGGAGTTCCTTTATGTGGAGGACGCGGCGGAGGGGCTCGTGCGGGCGGCGGAGCGGTACGACGGCGAGGAGCCGGTGAACCTCGGCGCGGGGCGCGAGGTGTCGATGCGGGATCTTGCGGCGACGATCGCGAAGGCGTGCGGGTACGACGGGGACATCGTGTGGGATACCTCGCGCCCGAACGGTCAGCCGCGCCGGATGCTCGACGTGTCGCGGGCGCGCGAATGGTTCGGGTTCGAGGCGCGGACGGCGCTGGAAGAGGGGCTCGCGAAGACGATCGGCTGGTACGAGGAGAATCGGGGCCGGATCGTCGAAAAATCGTGATCCTGGTCCGCTCTGCGGCTGCGCGGGGCCAGATGAGGCGTGATCCTCGTGGGCTCCCGGGAACACGTGAGGGTAGGCATGTGCGATCTTTGCCCGCGCGGATGCCGAGCGGGGTCAGAGCAGACGTGATCTTGCCGAGGTCACGGGGTGTCGGGGGGCAGGATCGATCCGAATTTCGAGGAGCTCACGCCGTGAGCGGGGGTAGGTGAGGGAGGTTTCGGCCTCTTCCCGACGATGCACGGGGGTAGGTGACGCTGGAGGGCCTCGGGGAGAGGAACTTGTGGTAAGAGACCGCGCACTTCCGCTTGTCCCGCACGAACGAAGGTCCTTATGATCACGCGTCTTTTGCAACGGCTGCGCGAGCATGCCCCCTGGGTCGGGCTCGTTCTGGGGCTCCTGCTCGGCGTCGTGTTCGGTGCCACTTACTTTCCGTCGGCCGGGCATGACGATAGCCACATCACGTTCTGGGTCTCCCATGCGCTCGCCCGGTTCGGGGCGATCGTCAACTACAATGGGGCCCCCATCGAGCAAAGCTCGAGCTTCTCGCTCGTGGTGTGGCTGGCGCTCGCCGAGAAGCTCACGGGCGCGGGGGCGCCGATCCTCGGCTGGATCACCAGCATCGGCTGCGCGGCGCTCGCCCTCGGGGTCGTGACGGTCCTCGCGCGCGGCGTGTCCCCGCGGCTCTCGCCGCTCGCGGCGCCGCTGCTCGCGACGAGCCTGTGTTTTCTGTACTGGAGCACGAGCGGCATGGAGACGTCGATGACGGCGCTCTTCGGCGTGCTCGCCGTGCTCGTGCTCGCCCGGTACGTCGAGAGCGAGCCGAGCGAAACGGCCGGGCGTGGTCAGACCGTTCGCGCCCTCGCGCCCGTCGTCCTCGTCTCCGCGGGTTTCGCCGGCGCGCGGCCCGAGTCGCCCGTCGTTTTGCTGGCGCTCGCGGCGACGGCGGCGACGTATTCGTTTTTGCTTCGCACGCTCGACAAGACGGCAGAGGCGCGGCGTCGTTTTCTTCGGAGCCTGCACGTCCTCGGCGCGGCGATCACGCCCGTGGTCGTGCTGGCCGTGTCGCGGAAGGTGGCCTTCGGCAGCGCCGTGCCGAACCCCGCGAGCATGAAATCGGGGGGCTTCGACTTCGACAACGGGCTTCGTTACGCGCAAGCGGGCTTCCAAGAGACGAATTCGGCATACGTGCCCCTCCTTTGCGTGGCGCTCGGTATGGTCGCCTGGGGCGTGGTGAAGCGCCGGCTGCCGATGTCCGTGGTGCTCACGGCGGCGCTCGCGTTCGCTTCGACGGCGTTCGTCCTGATGAGCGGGGGCGATTGGATGACGGGTGCGCGGTTCCTCGTGCCCGCCATGCCGGCGTACGTCGTGCTCATGCTCTTCGCGATCGACCGCGCGTCGCAAGAGCGGGCGGCGGCGGTGGGCTTTCTGTTCGGCGCGACGCTGCTTTGGCTCAACGTGAACGCCGTGATCGATTTTGGTCGGTCGCCGTTGAACATGAGCCACAGGTGGGCCGAGGCCAGGAAACAGGCACGCGCGGCCCGCGAGAAACCCGGCATGGCGGCCTTCTCGTTCCCGGAGATCGCGAACCGCCCGCACCGCCGCGACGCGAAGCTCTTGCCCGCGTTCCTGGAGACGCTCGAAAAGCTCGGCCCGACGCGCGAGCAGCCCCTCTCGTTCATCTCGGGCCAGGCGGGGATGGTGCCGTTTCACGTGGTGCAGAAGTATTACGGCGCGCTGCACTTCCTCGACCAGTACAACCTATCGTCGAAGGAGCTCGCGAACTGCGTGCCCGCGCGCGCGCAGCAGCGCCTCGTGCACGGGGTGCATATCGAGCTCAAGTACATCATCGAGCACGCAAAGGAGCTCGAACAGAGGTGCAACCTCACCCCGCCGGTGATCATCTTCGACGCGGGGAGGCCGCCCGTGTGGCTGTCGAAGTACGGCTATCAGGTGATCTACGACGACCACGAGGATCTGCCGGCGTACATCGCGGTGCACACCTCGGTCGCGGAGCGGCTGCGGAAATAGAGGCGGTCAGGGATACGCGCGGGCCGCGGCGCGCACGACCCCCCTGCAACTTGCCCCTGGATGTACTAGTCTCCCGCCCGCGGGCGACGGATCCCGCCCGTTTGCCTGGATCTTTCCTCGATGCTCCTCGAAATCGTCGTCGCCGCGGCCGAAGCCATCAAGGCCAGCCTGCCCCTGCTCGCCGGTCTGATCCTCGGCGCGGTCCTCTTGCTCTTCCTCGAGCGTTTCCTCGCCGGCCGCGTCTCCCCGGTCGTCAAGCGCGTCCTTTACGCGATCGTCCTCCTCGGTGGGATCGGCGCGGGGCTCGCCCTCGCGTGGAAGATCCGATGGCTGTGTGACGACGCGTTCATCTCGTTCCGATACGCGCGCAACTTCTCGCGCGGCGAGGGCCTCGTCTTCAACCCGGGCGAGTGGGTCGAGGGATACACGAATTTTCTGTGGACGCTGGTGCTCGGGCTGCTCGCCAAGGTCCGGGTCTCGATCCCGCACGCCGGGCTCTTCGGCAACCTCGCGGCGTACGTGTTTGCGATCGTGTTCGTGGCGCTCGTCGTGCGCAAGGCGAGCCCGAAGCCCGCGATCATTCCGTTCGCCGCGCTTTGCCTCGCCGGGAGTCGGCCGTTTTATACGTTCGCCTCGTCGGGCCTCGAAACGATGCCCGCCGCGATGCTCGTGGCCGTGGGCATGTGGGCCTCGCTCCGCAAGAATGGCGCATTCGGAGCGGGGCTCGCATTCATCGCCGCCGCGCTCACGCGGCCGGATCACCTGCTCCTCTACGGATGCATGGGCCTCGCGATCGTCGCCGAGGACCTGATTCACCACGAGGAGCGGCCGTTCTGGAAGCGGCTCGATCTCCGCCGGTATTTCGCGTACGGCGCGCCGCTCGTCCTGTTCTACGTTCCGTATTTCCTCTGGCGCTGGCGCGCGTACGGCGATTTCTTTCCGAATACCTATTACGCCAAGTCGGGGAACCTGACGTACTGGTCGCAGGGTCTCGTCTACGCGACGCATTTCCTCTTCACGAGCGGCGCGGTGATCTGGATCCCGCTCTTCCTCCTCGCGCTCGCCGGGCGGTCTCGCAATCGGGCCGAGACGCGCCTCCGGATCTTCGCGCTGCTCTCGCTCCTCGTCTATGGCCGCTACGTCGTGAAGGTCGGCGGCGATTTCATGGAGCACCGGTTCTTCGTCTCGCTGCTGCCGATCCTCGCGGTCGGGACCGAGGTCTCGCTCCGGTATCGGCTGCGCGAGCTCGCCGGGCCAGCGCGGGCGCTCGTCGGCTCGGTCGCGGCGCTCGCCGTCGCGGTCGCCGTCCTGCCCGTCCGCGTGCTCAAGCCCTACGAGAAGCGCTGGAACCTCGCCGAGGAGAATACGTTCTACCCGGTGAAGAACGTCTTTCCGTTCGAATCCGGCTCGATCTACGCGGGCATGGGCGAGCGCGTGCACAAGACGTTCATCGCCCGCGGGCTCCGGCCCAAGCTCTCGATCGATTGCATCGGCCTCGTAGGCTGGTACGCGGATCTGCCGATCGTCGACGCATACGGTCTCGCGAACCGGCGCATCGCGCACAAGTCGATCGAGAAGCGCGGGCGGCCGGGGCACGAGAAGCGCGGCTCGCTGGAGGATTTGCTCGCCGAGGGCGCGGTGGTGGATCTCGGCAATCCCTGGGGCGAGAAGTTCAAGGAGGAGACCCGCGCGAACGTCGACGGGAGCACGTTCCATTTCCTGCGCTGGGACCCCGACCTCGTGAAGGCGCTGCGCACCGTCAAGAACACCCAGATCCCGGATCCGGCGCGCGACATCGCGGTGCTCGCGCGCACGGGCACGCGGAGCGATCTCCTCGAGTCGCTCGCGTTTTACGAGGTTTTCCTGGAGCGCCATCCGGACCGGGAGAAGCTGCTCGGCGAGCTCCGGGGGCAAATCGGCGAGGTCGCCGATTTCGAGGGCCATCTGCCCGCAGGCGCAGCAATGAAAGGCGCGGGGCTGCGCATCGAGAAGATGCGGCGCATGGGCGCGACGGGCAAGAGTCTGCTCGTCTCGCTGCCAGACGCGGGAGGCGGCACGGGGACCCTGGAGATCGATCTCGGCGTCCTCGCAAAGCCGGAGCTTCGTTTCGCGCTCGGCGGCAAATCGAGCCCCGGCGTGCGCGTGGAGCTCGTGGTCGATGGCGCGACCCAGCGCACGGCACGCCCGCGCGCCGACCGGCAGCTCGTGCCCGAGGCCTGGCAAATCGAGGATCTGCAGGGTCGCCGCGCGTCGCTCCGGATCGTCGACGAGGACAAGGCGCCCGGGAGCGGTCTCTACATCGACGGGATTCACTGGTCCAGCGGGACAAAGGAAGACATCCGCGCGCGGCTCCGGTCGGGCGTGCCGGGCAATGGGGTCGAGCTGTTCCGCGCAGCTCTCACCGAGCTACCGGAGAACGATCCCGACGTGATCGCATTCGCGGCGCGATTCGCCATCCATTACAGCTTCGACGAGGTCTTCCCCGAGGGGACCGAAATCACAGGCACGGCGTTCGGCAAGGCGCCCGCGACAGGCCCGACAGGCAATCAGCAGGAGATCACGGGCTTCCTCGGCCGCGCGCTCGCGAACGGATACCACGGCGGCGACGCAGCAAAGGGCAAGGTCGCGCTCCCGATGCTGACACTCGACGGCCAGCCCATTCACGTGCTCGTAGGCGGCGGCAAGGATTGTCAGAAGACGTTCGTAGGCCTGGAGGTCGACGGGCGCATCGTGGCGCGATCCTGCGGCAAGAACGACGAGATCCTCCGGCCCACCGAGCTGTCGACGAGCGCATACGCAGGCAAGCAAGGGCGCGTCGTGATCGTGGACGAGTCAAACGGGAACTGGGGGCACATCCTCGCGGATGACGTGCTCATGGCCGCACCCCCGCAGGCCGCACGCGTGAACTGAGGTTTCTTCTGGCGGCCGCCGCGCCGGGGCTCTGCCCCGGGCCCCGCGGGGGCTGTTCGCCCCTCGACCCGAACCAGGGCAAGCCCTGGACCATTGGGGAAGAACTGCGCTCCGCGCAGTTCTTCCACGGGCCGGTGGCAAGACCAGGGACAACGTTGCCAGTCACGGCGGTCTTGGTTGGCAGGGTTGTAGCTGGTCTTGACTCGGCCTGTTCGATGAACTGCGCGTTGCGCAGTTCATCGACCCCGGGTCCAGCGCTTGCGCTGGTCCGGGTCCAGGGGCGGATAGCCCCTGGTGGGGCCTGGGGCAACGCCCCAGCGAAGCGCCCCCCAGACGCTCAGGGCGGGAGGGGGATTGCGGAGAGGCCGGGGCGGCGGCGATAGAGCTCCATCGCATTGAAGGGCCCGTAACGCCGGCGGTGCGTGACGAGGTCGAAGGCGCGCGTGATGCCCGCGGGTTTGCCGATTTCTTTGCAGCCCTCTTCCAGGACCACGAAGTGGGCATGTGCGAGGAGGGCTTCGGCCTCTTCCTTGGTCTTTGCGGGCTTGATCGGTGCGGGGAAGCCGATCGGGCCAAAGGGCAGGACGCGCAGGTCCCGCACGTGGAAGAGGCCCTTGGCCGGCGCCTTTGCCGTGCAGCTCAGGACCGCGGTCAGGTCGTCGAAGGGCGCCTGGATGGGCTCCTCCGGGACCTTGCCGAGCAGCCCCTGGCCGATGGTCTTGCGCTCGCGGAGATGGGTGGCGAAGTCCCAGAAGAGAAGATCGGCTGCGATCGAGTTTGCGCCGTCGCTCTCCTTATCGGGCTCGGCGAGGACGTGCGTCACGCCGAGATCGCGCAGCATCGTGCGGACCCCCTCGGTCGAGCCTGCCGCGCCGTATTCCACGCCGAATTGCCAGAGGTAGGCGTCGAGCACCGTGTGCCGCATCGTCCCGAGGTGGGCGTGGTGGTCGGGCCAGATATGCAGCAGCAGCCGCGATTGGGGCGGCGTCGCCTGGCCGACCTCCTGCCAATGCTGCTGGATGCCGAAGCGCGCGTCGTGTTTCTTCTCGAAACCGGCGCTCAGGAGGTCGATGCTGTTCTTGAGCGGCGAGCGCGCGTGGGCGTGCGTCTGGATGAAGTATACGTCGCCGCCCCACACGATTTGCAGCCCGAACAAAGTCGCGAGGGCGACACGCGCGCCCGTGCCGAACGAGCGCCACACGGAAAGCGCGATCGCCGCCGTGACTGCCGCCATGTAGGGCATGAGCGCCTGGAGGTAGCGGTCCTGGTGATGGACGGAGTACCAGATGAAGATGCCGACGTGTACGAGCAGGACGACGAGCCAGATTCGTTTCGCCTTCTTCAGGAAGGGGAGACAGCCGAGCAGCAGCGTGAACATCGAGCCGAAGACCGGCACCTTCCCGTGGAACTTGGGCCAGTCATTCGGGACGAACGAGAAATCGACGAGCGCGACGAGGGTCTGCAGGAGCCCCTTGAGATCGCGGGTCGGCTTCCAGAGCAGGCCCTCGGCATAACCGTATTTGAATCGATACGCGGCCTGGTCCGTGAAGGGGTGCGCGTGCAGCTTGGCGCCGAGCAGCGGATAGAAGGGGTCGCCGTAGAAGAGGAAGTTTTTGAGCCATAGCGGCGAGCTCGCTGCGAGCCCGACGCCGCCGAGCAAGAGCGGCGCGACGAGCCAGCGGCGCCCGAGATTGGGCTCGGCGCGCCCCCGGAACGATTGCACCCCGAGCATGGCCCCTCGAATCACGACGAGCGCGAGCGGCGCCGGCACGAGCATGATGGCCACCGTCTCCTTCGTGAGCGCCGCGGCCGCGCAGAGGACGCCGAGAAGCGAGACGTACCGGAGGTCGAGGTCGCGCAGCGCGCGGAAGAGGACGAGCACGACCGCCGTCCCGAACATCGCACCGACGTGGTCGGCGCCGCCGCAGACGGAGCTATCGTAGAGCAGGACGCCGGGGAAGAGGAACCGCGCGGCCCAGATCCAGCGAGGATCGGCGCGCGGCACGAGCCGCCGCACGAGGGCCGGGATGCCGACGACGGTCGTCATCACGAACAGGCCAAACTCGAGATGCGCGGCGAGCGTCATCTTGTCGAAGAGGCGCCCGGGGACGAGGAAGGCCCACGTGTAAAGGTACGAAGTGAAATGCGGGCGGGCCGTGAAGACCCACCCCTCGACCGCAGGCCGTATGGCGCCCTGCACCACGTACTGCTCGGCGAGGGCCAGGTGTTTCCACCGCGAATCGAACTGGATGTTCGATGGGGTGATCACGTAAAAATAAATCATCCCCAGGCCGAGCAGGCCGAACGCGAGGGCGAGCGCGGCCGGCCCGAGTTTGGGCCGGGTCGGGGCGGAGCGGGCGAAGACGCGGCGGATGTGAAGCGCGTGCTGGTAGAGCGGCAGGGCGACGGCGGCGAGGAGCGCGACGGGCAGGACGAAAAACGTGGCCGTGCGGTAGAGTCCGAGCAGGCCGATGATGAACATCAGGATCTCGAAGCCGTAGACCCCGAGCGCCATCGAGACCATTGCATGCTCGAGAAGCGGCATCCGCACCCGGAAGACCCGATGGAGCGCGACGTGGCCGAGGCCGTAGCTGGCGATTCCCACGACGAGGGTGCCGAGCCAGTAGCCGGCGTACCGCCAGAAGAGCCACTTCGGGATCGGGTAGTGTTGGTGGACCACCCAACCGAAGACGCCGATCCCCGCCACGAGCGCCAGCGTGACCAGGGCCTGACGCAAGCGCGCGAGACGTCCGCTCTGCGCGGGAGGTCCGACCGACTCCGCCGTTTCGACCGATTCCATTGGCGACGGAGGTACTCGCCGGCCCTGCCTGCGTCAAGCTGGATCCCGGCTCAGTCGCTGCCCTCGCGCTTGCGTGCCCAGATCTCCAGCTTCTTCCACGCGCCGTGGCTCCTGCGCTCGACGAGTTGTTCGAAGCGCTCCAGAAGCTCGGTGGGCTTTTGTTGCTCGTAACATTGCTTCTCGAGGACCGCGTATTCCGTGACCGGGAGAAGCTTCTCCGCCGCCTCTTTCGTGGCGGCCTCTGCTTGCGGCGCCGGGAATTCGCGCGCCTTCGGGCCATAAGGCAGGATGTGCAGGTCCGTCACGCGATAGAGCCCGCGCGGAGGCGCATCCTTCGAGCAGCCGAGGACGAGGGCCACGTCGCGGAAGAGGGCCGTGATCGGCGCGTCCGTCACGCGACCGAGGATGCCGCCCTCCACGATGCGGCGCTCTTCGAGCCCGCTCCGCGCGTATTCCCAGAACAGGATGTCGGCGGCGATCGAGTTCGAGCCGTCGCTCTCTTTTTCGGGCGCGACGAACGCGTGTGTGACGCCGAGCTCGCGGAGGCGCTTGCGTACACCCTCGGGTGAGCCGGCGCGGCCGTATTCGATACCGAACTGCCAGAGGTAATTGTCGAGCACCGTCGGGACGCCCGTGCCGAGGTGGCCGTGATGGGTGTGCATGAGGTGCAGGAGCAGGCGTGATCCGGGCGGGATCTGGGCGCCGACGGTCTGAAAGCGGTTCTGGACGGCGAAACGCTCCTCGAATTTCTGGTCGAATCCGCTGCTGAGCAGGTCGATCACCTGCTTGGGCGGCGATTTCGCGAAAACGTGGGTCTGGAAGAAGTAGACGTCGCCGCCCCACACCACTTGCAATCCCACGAGCCCGAAGAGCGCGGCCCGCGCCGGGCGGCCCGATGCGCGGTACAGGGAGAGCGCGAGCGCCGCGGTGACGGCCGCCATCAGCGGGAGCTGCGCCTGGAGGTAACGGTCCTGGTGGTTGACGGCATACCACGTGAAGATCGCCACGTGGATCCACACGACGAGGAGCCAGACGCGCTTGTTTACGCGCACGAGGAGCAGGGACGGGAGCAGGAGCGTGAAGAGCGAGCCGAAGACGGGGACGTCGCCGTGGAATTTGCTCCAATCATTCGGCAAAAAGGAGAAGAGGCCGAGCGCGCTCACCGTCTCGGCGAGCCCCTGGAGGTCCCGCGAAGGCGCCCACATCTTCCCCTCCAGGTATCCGTACTGGAATCGATAGGCCGCGTCCTCCGAGAATGGGTGCAGGTCGAGGAAGCGGTGCGAGAGGGGATAGACCGGGTCGCCATAAAAGACGAAGTTCTTCAGCCAGAGCGGCGACGTCGCGACGAGGGCGGCGAGGCCGAAGACGAGCGGGGCGGCGAGGGCGGGGCGCGCGGGTTTTCCCTCCCTGCGGGCCTTTCTGGCGGCGCGGATCGATTGCACGAGGAGCGCGAGCGCCGGGAAGGGGACCAGCATGATCGCCACGGTCTCCTTCGTGAGCGCCGCGCCCGCCGCGAGCAGGCCGAGGAGGGCGGCGCGGCGCGGATCGAGGTCGCGAAGGACACGGAAGAGGCAAAGCGCGATCGGCACGGCGAACATGGCCCCGACGTGATCGGCGCCGCCACTGACGGAGCTGTCGTAGAGCAACACGCCCGGGAAGAGGAACCGGACGGCCCAGATCCAGCGAGGATCGGCGCGCGGGACGAGGCGCCGGACGAGCACGGGGAGGAAGAAGACGGTGGTGACGAGGAAAATCGCGAATTCGAGATGGGCCGCGAGGACCATGCGGTCGAAGAGGCGGCCGCCGGGCAGGAGGAAAGCCCAGGTGTAGAGGTACGAGCTGAAATGGGGACGCGCCGAGAAGACGAAGCCCTCGATCGAGGGGTGCACGCCGCCGTGAAGGACGTAATCCTCGGCGAGCGCCATGTGTTTCCACCGCGCGTCGAACTGGATATTGTGCGGGGTGAGGACGTTGACGTACACGAGCCCGAGCCCGAGGAGGCCAAACGCGAGCGCGAGGATCGCCCCGGTCGAGAGGCGCGGCGCACGGCGCGAGGCCCGCGCAAGGACGCGGCGCACGTGAGCGAGGTGGCGCGCGAGGGGCACGGAGACGGCCGCGAGGAGGAGGAGCGGCAAAAGGAAAAAGGTCGGCGCGCGATACAGCTGGAAAATGCCGGCGAGGAAAACGAGGATTTCGTACCCGAAGACGCCGACGGCGAGGGCGGTGATCGCGTGCTCGCACAGCGGGAGGCGCAAGGAGAAGGCGCGGCGGACGAGGACGTGGCCGAGGCCGTAGGAGGCGGCGAGGACGACGAGCACGCCGAGCCAGGCGCCGGCGTAATGCCAGACGAGCCACTTCTGAATGGGGTAGTGGCCGTGGACGACCCTGCCAAACAGGACGGTGCCGGCGAGGAGCACGAGGGTCGTGGCGGCCCCGGCCAGGCGCGGGCCCACGCGGTCCTGGATCCGAGCATCTCCCTCGACCATGGAGCGCGAGGGCGTAGCCGCCGAAGGGGGCGGCGTCAAGCGCGGGTCAGCGTCGATACGGGGTGACGTACCCCTCGCGGCGCAGCGTGTGTGTGGCGAGCAAGCGGCGCATGAGCGCGAGCGGCGGCATGAGGCGGACCGGGTCGTCCGCGAGGCTGTTCGTCTCGCTTGGATCCGCGGCGAGGTCGTAGAGCTCCACGGTGCGGTTGCGATCGTCGACGATGAGCTTCGTCGCGTCGCGCAGGACGAGAGCGCGCTTGAGGCGCGTCTCGGCGACGATGGGGCGCGTGAGCCTGGGGCTTTCGCCGCGCAGGAAGGGCACGAGGCTTTGGCCCATGAAGGTGCCGGGGGTCTCGGCGCCGAAGAGGTCGAGGATCGTCGGGCCGAGGTCCACGAGCGTGACGGGCTCGTCGACCACGCGCGGCGCGACGTTCCTGGCCCGCACGATGAGCGGAACGCGCAAAAGCTCGTCGTAGAGCGAGTTCGCGTGCGTCCAGTGCCCGTGCTCGCCGAACGCCTCGCCGTGATCACTCGTCAGGACGACGGCGGCGCGCGCGGCGAACGGCGAGCGCTCGATCGCGTCGAGCAGGCGGCGGACGTGACCGTCGACGAGGATGAGCTCGCGGAGGTGGCGCTCGAACGCGGTGCCCGAGGTGCCGGCGAGGTCGTAGGGGGCGTGCGCATCGAGGAGATGGATGTACAGGAAAAACGGCTCGTCGCGCACCTGCCCGAGCCGCGCGAGCGCCGCGTCGACGAGGGGCTTCCCCATGTGCCAGTGGTGCTTGCCGGGGCGGAGATAGGTCTCCTCCGAGAAGCCCCGCACGATCCCGAATCGATTGACGAGCCAGGGCGTGGCCGCGAACGTGATCGTGGAGACGCCGCCGGCGCGGAGGAGCTCGGGGAACCGGGTGGATTCGTCCTTCTCGGGCCAGAGCCCGTGGGCGTGGGGGGCGGTTACCTCGGTCCAGTATTGCTGCGAGTAGTACGTGCCCGCGAAGAGCGACGCGAGGCTGTAGACCGTCTGCGAGCCGGCGGAGCGAGCATTTTGGAAATACACGCCCTGCGTGCGGAGGGCGGCGAGCGTGGGGAGTTGGTCGTCGTACTTGCCGGACGCGAGGAAATCGTTCCGGAGGCAATCGATGCTGAGGAGAATGACCGCCGGATGGGGCGGCAATACCGGGGGCGAGCCGGGCGGGACGGGGGGCGCGTTTTTCCGGTCGACGAACCACGGGGCCATTTCGGGAGGCACGGGGGCGTCTTCGGGGAGCATGTTCTCCTGGAGCGCGCTGAGGAATGGCGGCAGGAGCGAGCCGGACGGGCTGAGCAGGGCCACGACCACGGAGGGCCGCGGGGGGACGACGAGCGAGGTGGCCGCGGCGAGCGAGGCCACCGCGAGGAGCGGGACGCGGAGCGGGCGCAGCCGGGAGGCGAGGGAGGCGAGGCGCGCCGGCAAGACCGCGCCAGCAAGGGCCGCGGCGACGAGCGCCACGGCGGCGGAGGCGACGAAGAGGCGCGCGCTCGCATAATCGCCCTCGAGGAGGACGGGGTTCACCGAGAGGACGGCCATGCCACTGGCAATGGCGATCCAGCGGAGGAAGGGGCGCGCGGCGAGGCGGCCGAGCAGGACGGCGACGGGGACGGCGAGCGAAAAGAGGGCGACGAAGGTCACGAGCAGGGCAGGCTTCACCCAGGCCTTGCCCGAGGCGAGCCGCTCGGCCGCGTTCCTGAGGTCGCCGGGCAAGAGAAGGGCGCCGAAGGCGAGCGAGAGGGCGACGAGAAGGGCGGCGGAGGCGCGCGGTCGCGCTCGGCCGAATCGAACGTGGAGGCCCACGAGGCCGGCCCACGCGAGGCCGAGGGCGAGGAAATGCCCGGCGTCGAAGCTGTGATGCAGGACGCGCGTGACGAGGCGCGGCGGCATGGCCAAGGACCGCGTGATGGTGATCGCATTCGTGACGGCCGCGGTGATCCAGGCGAGGAGGACCGCGTCGGGGCCGGTGACGGAAGTCCGCTGGGGCTCGGCTTTGTTCAACGTCGTGTCATCGGCACGGGACACGGATGCCACGAAAGCACGTTGGGTGGGGACGGACAAGGGGAGAGGTGCAGGGCGTCACCTGGCCCGGAAGGGGGCGCGTTGCTGGAGGAGACGTGTCGGGCATGCGCCCATCGTCGCCTCAAGAGGTTCGTCCAGGAACACTCGGTTTGTCCCCGAACGGTGGCGGCGCCAGGTGCCACCCGACAAACCCCATGGCCGCCACGCCCACATAGATCACGAGGAACACCACGAGCCCGTAGATCACGCCCGTATCCGCGGGGTGGCCGAGCGCCGGGAAGACGACCGAAAAAAAGAGCTCGCGCACGCCGAGGCCCGAGACCGAGATGGGCAAGAGGCCGAGCAGGCTCGCGACCGCGAGGAGGCAGACGACATCATAGACCGCGAGGTCGAGGTGGAGCGATTGCGCGATGAGATACCCCTGGAGGTAATTCACGCCGAACGCGAGGATCGTGAGGAGCACCGAGGACGCGAGGTGCCTCGGGCGCTGGGCCCGGAGGGCGACGAGAAAACGGTCGAAGCCCTCGCCGGTGGGATCCCCCGGCATTTTCTTGTAAACGGCCCGCATCGCCGTCTGCGCGAAGGACGGGACGAACAGCACGAGCGGGCCGAGCGCCGTGAGGAGGACGCCGCCCCAGGTGAAGAGCGCGAGATCCCCGACGACGACCGAGCTCCACCGCGCCACGCCGATCGCCACGAACGCGACGAGCACGTAAAGATCGCAGAGCCTGTCGACCACGACGACGGCGACGCCCTCGGAATACGGCATCCCGAGGTCGTGGCGGAAGTATTGCGCGCGGAGCACGTCGCCCACGCGGCCCGGGGTGAAGAGGCCGACGTAGATCGTCGCGAGGAAGCTGAGCCAGGCGCGCTTCCGCGGGTATTCATAGCCGCGGGCGGCGAGGAGCACGCCGGTGCGCAGCATTTTCAGCCAGCAGACGCCGGCGTTCAGCAAGAACGCGAGGCCGAGCGGCAGGAGCGAGGCCGAGAGGAGCGCGTCCCACGCCTTTTGCGTGTCACGCACGCGCAGGAGCACGACGACGAGCAAGACCGGGCCCACGAGGCGCACGGCGAGCCGCACGAGCGAGCGCGGTGCGCCTTGTTTCGAGGCCTCGTTCGGGGAAGGGTCGCTCACGGGCGCCTCGGTTTCTCGCACGAAGCGCCGCCTGTCAAGATCAGCGGAGCGAGTCCGTGATCACCTTGAAGCGACGCTCCGCCATGATCGCGTCGTCGTCCGAGCGCTGGATCAGCACCGAAATGGTGAGCTTGCCCTTGCGCAGGACGTAGATCTCGGTCCGCATCGACTCCTTCGCGAGCGTGAACTCGAGCCGCGTGCCCTCGACGTTCTCGCCGCGCAGGCGCCGGGTCGCGGTGGTGCCGCTGCCCGGGTGAAACTGGCCGCCGCGCGAGCGCATCTCCTTCTCGATGCCCTCGACGAGCGACTGGCTCAGCGTCGCGGGGTCGACGTCCACCGAATAGATCTGGATCATCAGGAACGTCGAATCGGCCGCCTCGACCGTGATGCTCGTGACGCCCGTGGACCTCTCCTCCTCCAGGGTCATTTCTTTCGGATACCGGAAGGAGATCCCGTTCGCCTGGTATTGCAGGACCTGCTTCGACCGGATCGTGGCCTCGAAGCGCTCGCCGCCGATCTGCACCTCGAACGGTTTGCCGTCGGCCACGGAGTAGACTTTGCCTCCGATCGAAAGCTCGAACTGATCCCCGGGGCTCGTGACGTCGGGCCCGACCGGCTCACCACTCGGCTCGGCCTCCGCGACCGCGACCGTGGGCGCCGCGCTGCCCGGGCTCTCCGCAGGCTTCGCGGGCCCGCAAGCCGCGGCAAAAAGACCGAGGACGGCGTAAATGGCAGGACGCGCGTTTGCCCACATCGGGTCCCCTACTGACCTTTTTTCCGCGCGGGCGTCAAGCATCGAGTACGCTCGCGCGCGTCCATGCACGAGGCCGATGCGAGGCGATTCATCGAGGAAAACACGACGCCGTGCGCGCCGCCGCTCCTGCCCGAGATCCGGCTCCGGCTGGCGACGGAGGTGACGCCGCTCTGGCGCGCCACGGAGGCGTTTCTCCGGACGCACGGGATCGAGCCGCCATTCTGGGCGTTTGCCTGGGCCGGCGGGCAAGCGCTCGCGCGGCTCGTGCTCGATCAGCCGGAGCTCGTGCGTGGCAAGGCCGTGCTCGATCTGGCCGCGGGCTCGGGCCTCTGCGCGATCGCCGCGGCGCGCGCAGGGGCGAGGCGTGTCGTCGCCGTGGATACGGATCCGCTGGCCGGCGTGGCGATCTCGATGAACGCGGAGGACGCGGGCGTGACCGTGGAAGCGCACGTCGAGGACGCGCTCGTTCGCGCGGGTTTGCCGCCGTGGGCCGAGGGGGCGGAGGTGGTGCTGGCGGGGGACGTTTGTTACGACGCGGCGATGACGCGCGTGGTTTGGCCGTGGCTCGAGGCGCGCGCGGCCGAGGGGAGGACGGTGCTGCTCGGGGACCCGGGGCGCGCGTATCTGCCATCCGAGGGGATCGAGGAGATCACGAGGTACCGGGTGCCGGTGATCGACGATGTGGAGGGGACGACGGACAAATGGGGCGTCGTGTACCGCGTGGCGCTTGCGGGGGGTGGGGCGTCCGTGGCTTGATGGGGCGTCCACGGGGAGCGGATGGTGCAGCTCGACAAACAGGAACTCTTGAAGGAGCTTCGTACGCGGCTAGCGGACGAGCTCGCCACGATGGCGCGGATCGCCCACGAGGCGGCCGCGGCCGCGTCACACGAGGAAAACAAGCCCGAAAACGACAAGGACATGCGCTCGACCGAGGCGTCCTACATCGCGCGGGGCCAAGCCGAGCGAGCGCGGGAGCTCGAACGGTCGCTCGCGCTGCTGGGCGTGATCCATGTGCGCGCGTTTGCGCCGGGCGACGGGATCGCAGCGACGGCGCTCGTGACGCTTTTGCACCGGGGAGCGAAGCTCGTCTGCTTCGTGTTGCCCGCGGCGGGCGGGCAACGCGTAAAGGTGGGCGGTACCGAGGTGCAGGTGGTGACGCCGACGAGCCCGCTCGGCGCGGCGTTGATGGGTTTGTCGGAAGGCGACGAAGCGGAGGTTCCGACGCCGCAGGGGACGAAGGTGTACGAGGTGGCGGAAGTGCGTTAGCGGGAGGGGCGCGCCTCCGCGTGGCGGCAGATCGCCACGAGCGACGATCCGATGGGCATATCGAATCGCCGGAGGAGGGCTCGTTCGAGGTCCATCACCGCGCCGAAGGCGGCGTTGATCGGAGCCGGAGGCGGCGCGACCCGATAATGCGCCTTTTCCGGCACGCCTCGCCGCAGCCGATCGCCGATCCGCTGGGCCGCAAGGACGGGCAACAGCAGCGACGTGAAATAAGAGATTCTCTCCGCCTCGAACCCTCCGGCGCGCAGCGCTTCGAGCAAGGTGTGGCGGACGTATCTCCGCCGGTGATGCACCGACACGTCGTGGGAGCTCCAGAGAAAGGGCAGGGCGGGTACGGTCACGAGCAAGAGCCCATCGGGGCGGAGGAGGCGCTTCAGGGCGAGGAGCGCCGGAACCTCCTCGTCGAGGTGTTCGAGGACGTCGAGGAGCGTGATCCCATCGAAGGTCCCTTCCACCGGCAGCGCGTCGGGCAGGCTGCCCACCCGCGCGTCGTAGCCGAGCTCGTCACGCGCGAACGCCGCCGTCTGCGCGTCCGGCTCCACCATGATCACCTCGCCGTACCGACGCATTTCGCGCGTGATGAGGGAGCTCGCGCCGCCCACGTCGAGGAGCCGCAAGGGCCGCCGCGCCGGCAATTCTTTCTCCAGGATCTCGAGGAGCAGGGTACGGCGCGCGACCCGCCAGAAATGGTCTTTTTCGAGGGCGAACAGGGCGTCGTAGGCGGAGCGGTCCATGATGGGATGACCTCGCGGGCGGGGGCGTTCCGGGGCGTGGTTTCTACTGGACCCCGGGGGCGAGGTCCAGCGCCACGAGCCCGCGACCTCGTCCGGCAGCTCGCCCGCGCCCCGGGGGCCGGGCGCCTACGCCGACGATCCCTGCTTCTCCAGGTGATCGCCGTAGAGCTCGCGGAGCTTCGTCTTCAGGAACTTACCGGTCGAGGTGCGCGGGATCTGCGCCATGAAGACGTAATCGTCCGGCAGCCAGAACTTGGCGAATTTCGCCTCGATGTGAGCATTGAGCTCCTCTTTCGTGGCGGTCTTGCCCTCCTTGAGCACGATCGCCGCGAGCGGCCGCTCGGTCCATTTCGGGTGCCGCGCCGCGAAGACGGCCGCTTCGAGCACGGCCGGGTGGCTCATGAGCGCGTTCTCCAGCGCGACCGAGCTGATCCATTCACCGCCCGATTTGATGACGTCCTTCGAACGATCCGTGATGCGGAGATACCCCTCGCGATCGATCGTGACGACGTCGCCCGTCTTGAACCACCCATCCTCGGTGAACCGATCGGGGCCCTCGCCGCCGAAATACGAGGAGGCGACCCAGGGGCCGCGCACCTCGAGCTCACCCATGGTCTCGCCGTCCCACGGGAGGATCTGGCCATCCTCGCCGACGTGCCGCTGCTCGACGAACGGCACGGCATACCCCTGCGAGGCTTTACACCCGAGCTTCGTGGCATCGTCTGTTTGGGACAATCCGTGCTTGACCCGCGCGAGCGTGCCGACGGGGTTCGTCTCGGTCATTCCCCAGGCGTGGGTGACGTCGATGCCGTGTCGTGATTTGAATCCGTCGATCAGCGCCGGCGGCGCGGCCGAGCCGCCGATGACCGTGGAGCGGATCGCGGAGAGGTCCCACTTGCCGGGGTGCTGATCGAGGAGCTGGAGGATGCCGAGCCATATCGTGGGCACGCCCGCGGCAATCGTGACCTTCTCGGCGGCGATGAGATCGAGCAGGCTCGGCGGGTCGAGGTGCGGGCCCGGAAAAACGAGCTTGGAACCGGCCATGACGGCCGCATACGGCAGGCCCCAGGCGGCGGCGTGGAACATGGGCACGACGGGCAGGACGGTGTCGGCTTCGCGGACGCCGATGGTATCGGCATTGCACACGACGAGCGTGTGAAGGACGGTCGAGCGATGGCTGTAGACGACGCCCTTGGGGTTGCCCGTGGTGCCCGAGGTGTAACAGATCATCGCGGCGCTGCGCTCGTCGAGCGTGGGCCAGGGGTATTCGTCTTTTTCGGGGGCGATGAGCTCTTCGTAATCGATCTCGGCGCTCGTCGCCTCGCCCTGCGCGGGGCAGTCGGGGACGACGACGACGTGCCGGACCGAGCGGACCTGATCGGCGAACTTGTGCCAGAGCGGCAGGAGCGAGCGGTCGACGACGACGACCTTGTCCTCGGCGTGATTGGCAATGTAGCCGAGCTCATTCGGGTGGAGCCGGAGGTTCAAGGTGTGGACGACGGCGCCCATGGCCGGCGCGCCGAGGTAGACCTCGAGGTGGCGCTGATGATTCCACGAGAGCGTGGCGACCCGATCCCCCGGTCGAACCCCGAGGCGCGCGAGGGCGCCGGCAAGCTTCGAGGTGCGGCGGTAGAAGTCGGCGTAGGTGGTGCGGACGAGGGTCTTGTCCGGGAGGCGCGAGACGATCTCGTTGCGGCCGAAGAAGGTGCGCGCGCGTTCGAGAAAATGCGTGAGGGTGAGCGGAAAGTCCATCATGCGTCCGGCAAGCATCGTCGCCTCCTCTCGTGGCTGGGGAGCGGGCGAGGGGATGTTAGCCGGGATGCGGACGAAAACGGAAGGGGGGTGCGCCGGGTCAGCGCGAATCGTAACCGAGCGTCAGCATCGGGACGAAACTCACGCCGAGCGCGCTCTCCGTGACGGAGACACCCGCGGAGCCGTTCGGCCCGTCCGCGCGGGTGGTCACGAAAACCGCGCTCGGGTGGAAGAGGAAGAGCGCGTCGATGCCGATGTTGAAGCCGCCGCGGCGCCGCGAGGGGCCGCTCGGGTTCGCGGTCGAGAGGCCAAACCGGAGATTGAGGCCCGGCTTGAAGCCCGCGGAGGCGATCTCGGTGACCTCGGCGACGCCGTCGATGCTCACGCCGGTGGTGATGCCGCCGAGGGCGCCGCGCGCGAGGACGGGGCCGCCGCCGACGTAGAATCGGTTCTTGAAAATGGCCTCGGCAATGGCGCCGACGTACCAGTACGAGATGGCCGAGACGCCCACGCTGACGCCTTCGAATCCGACATCGGCGCTGAACCCGAAGCCGGCGGTGCCACCGATGGCGGCGTAAGCGCTGAAGATGTTCGAGACCTGGTAGCCGATGCGGCCCTCGCCGCCGATGGTGAACATCGATTGCGGCAGGTGCCATCCGAGATTGCCGGAGACACCCCAGCGAACACGTCCGCCCGGGTCCTGGTCTTTTTCGTCCTTCTTTTCCTCCTCTTTGGGCGCCTCCGTGGGGGGCGTCGTGGTCGCGGCGGGAGGCGGAGGCGCAGTGGCGTCGGGGGGCGGCGCGGTGGTGTCGGCCGGCGGAGGCGGAGGCGGCGGCGCGGAGGTGTCGCCGGTTTGGCCTTGCGCGAACGCGGTGGAGGCGGTGAGGGAGACGAACGCCGTGAGGATCAGGGTTCTTTTAAGCATGGGCCTCGATGGGGTGGGGGAATGGGAAGCCCGACGCGTTCCCAATCTGGGACGAATACCATCCCCGGGATGCCGATGGCAACGGCTGGATCGTCTTGCGAAAGCGCGTTTTTTTCCGAGCCGTGCCTTGAATATCTTTCCGCGTTCCACGTCGGCGTCCGCTGCGCAGGCGCCCACGAGCTCGCGGCTCGACCGAGCTGGGCTCATCATTGTGCGGCGTGTCAAAGCAGGTGGTAAACGGAGAATGCAGGCGTCGAAAGAATGAATCTCAAGGCATCGGCGTGAGCTCGACGGTCTGCTCGACGCGTTCCCCGCAGATGCAGCAGCCCTCCCCCTGCGGTTCGGGCAATACGATCGAGACCGTCTTCGGAGCATACCCCGTCGCGGAGACCTGAACCGAATAGGTCCCGGCGGCGACAAAGCAGTAGTGCTCCGATGCATGCTCCGGGCAGGGGTCGTTGCCGATGGCGACCTTGGCGTCGAAGAGCGCCTCTTTCGTGGTCGCGTCGACGGCGGTCACGACGATGGAGCCATGCAGGCAAGCGCAATCGATCTCGTCGCATTCGTCGCAGCCGGCGAGGGTGAGCAAGGAGAGGAGCGAGGCCGAAGCGAGGAGGGGGCGAAGCATGGTGGGCATTCTACCCGGTCTTCGTCGACAAGGTCACCGGTCGTTGTCGACGAAGCCGTGATGGTCGTGGACGAGGTGCCCGGTCGTTGTCGACGGGTACTGGTCAACTTTCCCTTCAAGTGGTCAAGTTTGCGAAATCTCGGCGGTTTCTGAAGCGAGAGCTCAGGTCGTTGTCTTTTCCACAAGAAACAGAAACTCCCTGTTGGGCCGTTCTGCATCGCGTACCCACTCATTCGTCCACCGCATGCCAGCCATCACGTTCTTTCGGTGGTCGAGCTCTACGACTTCGAGTAGTCGCCCAATCTGTGCAATCGCATCGTTGAGCTGCTCTGCAGTCGCACGACCGCCCGAACTGTAGGAGAGAATGATATGCCTAGCTTTGGTGGCGTGCAGAACTCTCCTGATTGCGTCAACTGCTATCAGACGGCCTTGACTGTCGCTTCTAAATTCCTCGAAGACCGAGGTTGCAACAACGTCCGATGTGTCCGATCGTCGCCTGGCCTTTCCAAAGACGCTGGGGCGATCGTTCAGGCATACACTTGTCCACAGGTGGTAGTAAGCAGCATAACGGATTCTTGAGGCCGGCATTTTCTCATTATTGGATCCGTAGGGCGGATCGAGGTATGCCAGATCGACCTTAACGTCTGGAAGGAGTTCGAAGATATCCTTTCTATACACCTGATGGGAGGCGCGTCTCTGCAATAAGGCTGGAGTCCTTAGCTGCATTGTCTTGTATGACCGTGGCGACCAATCATGGAGATAGGAGGCAAAATGCCCGAGTGTACTGTCGACTTCATCCAGCGCGTATATCAGGCTCGTTAGGAGGACGGCCCTTTCAACTGGCGTCAAGCTCAAGCGGTCAATTTCATTTCGAATTGCATCGAGTCGACGGGTGTTGTGTCGCTGCCATGGCTTCTTCAGACCATCTACCCCCACCGACGTCCCGTCCCCTGGGTCACCGCCGTAATTTTCAGTAAACCACCCATCTTCGGGAGGTAGGTTGTTAAGGTGTTCTATCAGTGGCACATAGTGCGATTGGGGACGCTCATTGAGCAAGTAGCATTGTCCGAACACCTCGGACCACACCGACACGTCGTTTGCAATTACCAAGTAGCCGTTTTGCGCGAAAGCCTGAGAAACGCGAGTTGTCCCAGCAAAGCCGTCGAGAACGGTTCTGGGACGAACCTTCTTCGCCAAAGCAATGATGTGTGGCAACAGCTTTTGCTTGGAACCAGCATATTTGATGCCCTCGGTTTTCGGAGCCTCGACTATTATGTCGTCGAATAGAGCCAGCGTATTCATGTCATCCCAATGCGGACATCTTCTTTTGCGTTTCGATGTCCTTTTTTAACTCTTCCAATGCCGCTTCATGGCCGCTCGATGTAGCAAGAAGCGCATGCGAGAACAACTTTACCAGGATTTGGTTGCGTGAATACGTAATCCAGCCACCCGTGACACTATCAAAATACTTTAATCCTTTTTTTGTATTGGTCCACAGACCTCTCTGCAGGGCATTGGCTGTCCCGCTCCCGTAACGGACTTCGCATACATAATCCCCGGTTCGATCATAAAAACGATACACCGGATGTTTTCGACCCTTGCCTTCTTCTTCGTGAACGATCTTCGCTATCTGCTCCTTCGCTTTCTCCTGATCAAATACCAGAATGTTACACCGTTGCCTCCTTTCGTCGTAGATTAGAGGTAGCACATTGAGTGCACTAAAGTCAGCAAATACCGGATCCCTCCACAATGCTGAGAGTTGCGCCCCCTGAATTGGCGATTTCATTTGTTGCAATTTTGGATACATCAGAAAGTTCTTGTCGGTTGATAGCTGGAGAGGACCGTCGCCATATGCCTTGAGGCTCACCGGGAACTCAGCCTTGGTGATTTCGTTTATGATTTTGATGTCCTCTTCGTGTTCTTTTGCTCTATACAAGTCCTTCCCGACGTGTACGGATTTGAAGTCGTACATGTACTGGTTGATGAATTCGGCTATGGCAATCTCGGCCAAGTCGCCATGGGTTTTGTTGCCGATGAGCCGCATTGTAAAGATATTACTCAACGTCGTCGTGATCAGATGCGGATTCTTGCTGATTAGCAGCGTAAGACGAGTTGTGAATTCCTTGTACGGCGTCATGATTATTTCCGAACCTGGGTCGGTATTGAGGCGGACTGCAACTCAGTCCAGTGTGGAGCGGGCGAAGTGCCAACCGTGTACCCGGCGCGAGGCAGCCTAGCCCGACGAGGGATGGTCCGACAACCCTGATGCGGCGCCCAGGCGCCGGACGGCCAGGGTAACAAAGTACGTTCAAGTGGTAGGGAACGACCAGTGCGCAACATTGCTTACATGACACACATGCCGTGAGGAGGTCTGCGTCGACAGGTCAGCTTTCGGGACCGGCTGGTCAACTTTGACCAGTACCTGTCGACGAGGTGCCCGGTCGTTGTCGACAAGGTGCCCGGTCGTTGTCGACGAAGCCGTGGTGGTCGTGGACAAGGTGCCCGGTCGTTGTCGACGAGGTGCCCGGTCGTTGTCGACGAAGCCGTGATGGTCGTGGACGAGGTGCCCGGTCGTTGTCGACGAGGTCGTGGTCGTTGTCGACAAGGTCCTCGGTCGTTGTCGACCAAGCCTCGGCAGACTCGCCTCGGAGGCCTTCAGCCTCGTCCTTTCGTGGCCGTCGCCTGCGCGGCGAGGGCCTCGAGGTGCCTCACGAACTCGTCCTTTGCCGCCAGAAGTCCCAGGCTGAAATTGCTCTGACTTTTTCGGAAGTCCGCGAACCACGCGTGCTGGTCCAGGCGAATCATGGGCTTGAACGTCTTGCCCTCCGTCCCTCGAACGAGGTTGGTGAATTCATCACGATCTGTTGGGCGAGCCTCGTTGACGATGAACCAGCCCCCGAGGAAGTACCTCCTCGGTTGGCCTTCCCCAGCAATCGCCCATACCCTCGCGCCGAGGAGGTGCTGGACGGGTTTCCTCGTGTAGAACGTGAACGGCCCCTTCCCGTCGATGAGGGAGTAGCCCATCTTCTCGGTGTTGTGGTACCCAATGATGTTCTTCATGGCCTTCCTTCTGGATCGCCCGTCTGTCCCCGAATGTCCGGCGAACACATCATCACGTGACGGTACCACCAAATCGTTGAGGAACTCAACGCAGGTATCGACGAGCGCCGCGTGTGGTTGGGTGCAGTGCTCTCATAGGCTGCCACGGCCTACACCCTTTGCGGCCGATGCAGGCCAAGCAGAGTCCTATCGTTTCGGAGATTTGGCCTTCTTGGTCGGGCCCGGAGTTTTGCCGTGGACCTTTGCAGAGCGCCTGCCGAGAATCTCTTGCTTGAGGCGTTTGAGTGTTGGGTTGTGCGGAAACTTCTTCAGGTCGTTTTCGACCAACGCCAATGCGTCTGCCTTCTTACGCTGACGCAGCAGAAGCCGAACGACATTCTCCCATGAATGCTGCGTATCGGGGTGCCTGTCGCCGAGGGTCTCCTGGCGTATCGAAAGCCCCATCTTCAAGTGCTTTAGCGCCTGGACGGGATTTCCCAGCTTCTGGAGAGTCATTCCTACGTTGAGGAGCGAGGTGGCGGTGTCGGGGTGGTTCTCCCCGAGAACTTGAAGTTGGATGCTCAGACCTTTCTGATGGTAGTCGATCGCGTTTTGATATTCCCTGAGCTCTCCGAAGGAACCGCCCACATTATTGAGCGACAGGGCGGTGTCTGGATGTGCCTCGCCGTGAACTTCACGGTGAATATCGAGAGCTCGCAGTTGGTATTCGAGTGCTTCTTCGTGCTCCCCACACTTGCCGAGCCAACCACCTATATTGCTCAGCGAGGTTGCCGTGTTGGGATGTGTTTCCCCAAGGACTTTACGGTAGATTTCGAGAGCCTTCTTCTGATATTCAAGCGCCGTTCGATGATTTCCGGTTTCGCCAAGGGAATGTCCTACATTGTTAAGCGATTCTGCGGTATCGGGATGGGTTTCGCCAAGAACGTCACGGCGGATGTCGAGGGCTTGCTGGTGGTACTCTAGCGCCTTTCGATGATCGCCGAGTTCGTTAAGCGTGCGGCCCCAATCATTGCGCAGATACGCTTCCAATTTAGGGTCAATGACAGCGGAACCCTCAAACAAGGCGAGTGCACTCTTCACCGTGTCGTGAGCCTGTCGATATTGTCCTCGATAATAAGGCGGATATGCGCGCAACCACAAGAGTCGCACCGCATCGCGCATATAGCCCATGCGAGCTGCGTGCTTCTGCCATACTTCGAGGTGATCGAGCTCTGCCTCGTAGAAGGAGAGGTGAGCAAAATTGTCCCGGCGATCTTGAAACCAATTCCCAAGCCTTTCCAGCACACCGAGCCATCGTGCAGGTTCCCGCGCCAGGGGAACTTCTGCCTGTCGCACCTCTCGCACCAGCCTATGCATCTGGAAGCGAGCGTTTGATGGGTCAACGCTTCCCTGCTCCTGCTTCAGGATCCGCAGCGTCTCCGCCTCACCGAGCGCTACATCGAGCGCCGCTGATTCACGGCCGAGGAGGTATCCGAGGAGCTCCCTGCCCATCGACGTTGCCCCGCTCCATGCCAGCAGATCGAGGGCCTCACCAAGTAGAGGCGAATCATCGAGGATGGATTTGTGAATACGCAGCGTCGCGTACAGATCCGCATTGTGCTTGGTGAAGCTCGACAACGGGCCATCCCGAAGCCCACGCGCCTTGACGCCCTCGCTCTCCAGGAGATCCGCGTAGGACATCCAAGAAACACCATGGGCTCGCCGCAGGTATGCACCTGCAAGCTCCAGCGCGAGGGGTAACCCTTCGAGCTGCTTCACGATGCGGAGCGCTGCTTCGTGGTCGCTCGGCTTGTCCAGGCTGCGCCCGGACTCACGTCGAAGCATTTCCAGTGACTCCACCTCGGTCAAGGGATCAATTGGCACTGGATCGAAGCCGACCTGGGAGACGCGACTCGTGATGAGCAGGTGGGGGGTCGCAGAGCCCTCGGGCAGCAAAAACTCGATCGCTGCGAGATTCTCCACATTGTCGAACACGATGAGGCAGTTCGAGCGGTTCCGGATCTGGTGAGTCGCGATTTCCAATACCACCCGCGGTTCCGCTGCCGGGCTTACCCAGCGAGCAGCCCACGCCAGACGCGTGAGCTGCGCATGCAGATCCGCATCCGCATTGAACCAGTACACACCGCCCGGATACTGATCCTTGTACGTATGGGCATACTCGACTGCGAGCTGGGTCTTCCCCAGACCGCCCAGCCCGACGAACGCCGCCGTCTGGCCGATCGCCGTCCGCCGCCCCTTCACCAGTTGCTCGCGCACTTTCTTCAAGGCGTCCGCGCGCCCGACGACCTGATCGCCCTTGGCTCGGAAGGGAATGGAGACGTATGCGTTCGCGGGATCAAACGTGGCGACCACCGGAGCAGCAGGGGCAGGTGCAGGCTCTGCGATGGCCCCGCTGAAAGCTGCCGGTCCGGTAATCGAATCGGCGGTCGAAGCAGAAGGAGCGTGCGCCGTGCTGTTCGCCAGCCATCGGTCGAGCGCGTCGGGGAGCTTCGCCCGCGGGAAACGAACAAACTCGCCGAGCTTCAGGCTGTAGCCTTTCTGATCCTCGGGCGGAAGGATCTGCTGGGCCCAGAGCTTCAGCTCCCGCTTCAGCCAAGCACGAGGGTAATACTCGAGGCCGTCGCGATTCAGCCGCCCCCACGCGTAGGCGTGATTCCCTTCCTCTTTCGCGTCCTGGTGCCCCGCTCCCGCCACCAGCTCTAGATTGGCGCGGCTGTCCAACGGAAGGGTGACGAAGCCATGCTGATCGTGGACGTGACCATAGAGCAAGAGATGCGGCCTGCCTTTGAGCAGCGCGAGGAGGTCCTTGCCATCCCGCAGCCACCCCGGCGGATGGTGCTGGAGAACGAACAGGAGAGCGTCGGACTTCACCCCTTCGAGGGCACGCAAAAGCTGGCCGAGGCCGAGGGCAAGGTTTTCTCGGCTGTCCCCGTTGTCGAAGCTCAGGAGCGCCGTGTTCAGACCGATGGCCTCCACCGGACCGAGATCACTGGATAGCTGCTTGGTCCAGAAGGGGATCGCGGGGGTTATTTCAGGGGCGCCAAAGGCCTTCGCGAAGTTCTGGTAAGCGGCGAGCTTGGGCCAGACCACCTCCATCTCGTCGGCCTTCTCGAGGAGCCCGTTCACTTCGTCCGGGTTCGACCGAAGCCCTTTGTGGACGAGCCGACTCGGTCCTTCCTGGGCCTTTTTGCGATCGACGTCATGGTTGCCCGGCACGAGCAACACGCGCTCCGGGCCGAGCTTCAGCGCCGCCAGCAGCTTGTCGAGCCACTCCTTCGCGGTCGGATACTCCTTGTCGGCCGAGGCGGAAAAAGCGATGTCCCCCGTCACGAACACGACGTCGGGCGGGCCAAGCTCGCCTGCCACCGTCACGGCGTCGTGGATGATCGCGTCGGCCACGAGCTTCTGATCGAAGCGCGTCGTCGCCTCCTTGCCATGACCGAAATGCAGATCGGAGAGGTGGATCCAGGTCAGGTTCCGCGCAACTCGCACGGACACGTACGTTACACGACGATCCGCAGGAAGCGGAAGGGGCCGAAGCCATGCTAGCCTTCGTGCCCATGGAGTACAGGTACAACCGCTTCGAGTGCCAGGGCCAGCGCTGCTCCTTCATGTACGAAGAGCGCTTCGGCCATCCCGAGACGAACATCCCACCCGGTACGTTGTTCGAGAAGCTCCCCGACACCTGGGTCTGTCCGAAGTGCGGGGGGCCGAAGCGCAACTTCCAATTCTGGTCGCAATACGTCTGATCGAGGGAGAAGGCCGCGCCGCCGCTCCTCCGAGCCTCCCGGAACATCGAGCGCTGGACAAAGGCTCGATGTTCCGGGCTTCTCTCGTCGCGGACTGTCATTGCACGCCGCGGCTTCCTGCATTCCTGGCACCTTCCTCGGCGCGGCAATGCGAGAAGGCGACTTTTCGTCCTGTCTTCTGGCGATTCGCCGACGCTCCGGGCACGCGTGTTGCTGGCGTAGAATGGGCAGCAACGCATCCGGCAAGGAGAGCCGCATGAAATGTTCACAGAAGCCCGCCATCCTTCTCGCCGCGAGCGTGGGGATCGTCGTGGCGCTCGGGGGGCGCGTCGTGACGGGTGAACCCATCGAGGAGAACCCCGACGCGAGCGAGAGTGCGCGCGCGCCCGCCGCAGACGCGTGCGCGCATCCCCGTCCCATCTTCGGAAGAGTCGTCGCCGTGTGTGGCGATCAAATGATCACCTATGTCGGCGACGAGAAGCTCACCATTCTCGGGGTTCCAACCACGACCTCTCGATTCGAGCTCGCCTATTGCTCGACCGGCGGCGGTCGCAAGTCGCTGCACCTGGAGACCAACTCCGAGGGGTTCACGCTCTCGTACGCCGGCTCCGGGGAACGCGACAGCTACACCGTCGTTCACACGTGGGGCGCGTTCCGGATGGTGGGCGTCGATTACGACGGCAACCCGGTGAACGTCCCATGCGTCCCGTCGCAGAACCCGGGGGCGAACGCGCCCCTTATGTATCGGTAAACCGAAGCGTCGGGCTAGAACCGCAATTCCTTCCGCAATTCCTCCCCCGGCAAATCCAGCTCCTTCACCGCCTCGGCCACGCGCGGATCCTCCTCCGTACGGACATGGATCAGGAACCGCACGTAAAGATCCCCCGGCTCCTTCCCTTTTCGCGCCACGCCTTTCCCTTTGAGCCGGAGCACCTGCCCGCTCTGCGTATGCGCCGGGACCTTCAGCGTCACCTCGCCGTCCGGCGTCGGCACCTTGATCTTCGTGCCGAAATACGCCTCCCCGAGGCTCACCGGCACGTCGACGCGCAAATCGTCGCCCTCGCGCTTGAACAAGGGGTGCGGCGTGACGTGGATCGTCAAAATCAAATCCCCCGGAGGTCCGCCGCCCATTCCAGGCCCGCCCTGCCCAGGGACACGAATGCGACTGCCTTCGTTCGCGCCCGGCGGGATGCGCACCGTCATCGGCTCCTCGCCCTCGCGCTGGAGCTGCACCGTGGTGCCCTTCACCGCCGACACGAACTCGATCGTCACCTCGCTCTCGACGTCCTGCCCCTTTCGCGCCGCACGCGCGCCGCCGCCGCGCACCCCGCCGCGGCCCCGCCCGAACATGTCGCCGATGTTGCCGAAGAGGTCGCCGAAATCGCCGCCTCCTCCGCCCCCGCCGAAGATCTCCTCGACGTTGAACGGAACGCCGCCGGCCCCGCCGGGCGCGCCGCCTCGGCCGCGGCCTCCGCCGTACTGGCGCACGAAGCGCGCTCGGTCCGCGTCGAAGCCCTGCTGCAAGGCTTCCTCGCCAAACTCGTCGTAGAGCGCTCGCTTCTGCTTGTCCGACAGGACCTCGTGAGCGCGGTTGATCTCCTTGAACTTCGCCTCGTTCGCCTTCCCCGGCGCCTTGTCCGGGTGGTACTGGACGGCGAGCTTGCGGAAAGCTTTCTTGATGGTGTCTTCGTCAGCGTCCCGGGCGACGCCGAGCACAGAATAAAGGTCGCGAGCCATGGGCCGGGGGAAGGGTAATTCCCGGATCTGGCTACGTCACGGGGGGAGGCGATCGAACAGCCTCTTCTCCCCTCTCCCGCGAGGGCTGAGCATCGGTCTCATCTGGGAGCCGCTTCGCTGGGGCGTTGCCCCAGGCCCCACCGGGGCTATCCGCCCCTGGACCCGGACCAGCGCAAGCGCTGGACCCAAGGTCGATGAACTGCGCTCCGCGCAGTTCATCGAACAGGCCGAGTCAAGACCGGCGGCGACCCTGCCCCTCAAGACAGACGCGCTGCCCTTTCGATTGCCAACGGGCCCGTTGGAAGAACTGCGCGGAGCGCAGTTCTTCCACCCTCGGTCCAGGCCGTGCCTGGTCCGGGTCGAGGGGCGGATAGCCCCCGCGGGGTCCGGGGCAGCGCCCCGGCGAAGCGCTCAGCCCGCGAGGGAGAGGGGTCGGGGGTGAGGGAGTCGTTCCTACCTACACGCCGAGGCGCCAGGTCGTGCCCGTCGGGTTGTCCGCTACCTCGATCCCGAGCTCCTCGAGCTCCTTGCGGATCGCATCCCCCAGCGCGAAGTCCTTCGCCTGCCGCGCCTGCCGCCGCTCCTCGACGCGCGCCGTGATCTCCTCCGCCGTCTTGCCCAGGATCGACAGCCGCCGCGCTTGCGTGCGCGCGCGGTAGACGTCCATCGGCGTCTGCAAGATGCCGAGCGGCTCGACCGTGGACCAGAGCGCGCGCGCCAGCATCTTCGCCACGAGCGGCGCCGCCTTCGCGATCTCCGGGTCCTTGCGGCGCTTCTGCGCGAGGTCGACGAGCTCGTTGCCCGCGCGCGCGAGCTCGCCCACGACCGCCAGCGCGACGGGTGTGTTGAGGTCGTCGTCGAGCGCCGTGTCGACCTTGCCACGCGCCGCCGAGGCGAGGTCCATCATCGGCGCCATCTCCTTCGGCAAACGCATCGTCGGCGCCGGCGCGTCGTCACCGCCCGTGGCGCCCTTCGCGAGCTCGGCGAGCGAGCCGAGCCGGCCGAGCGTGTGGTAGAGGTAGTCGACCCGCCGCTCCGCCTCCAGGATGCCCGGGAAGACCACCCGACCGTCGGCGCGCTTCTCCGTCTCGAACGCGATCGGGCCGCGGTAGTGCACCGTGAGCAGGAAGTACCGGAGCGCCTCGGGGTCGTTGCGCTGGTAGACGTCGCGGATCGTGACGAAGTTGCCGAGCGACTTCGCCATCTTCTCCTTGTCGACGTTGACGAAGCCGTTGTGGATCCAGAGCGAGCAGAACGGCCCTTCGCCCGGATGCGCGGCTTCGCTCTGCGCGATCTCGTTCTCGTGGTGCGGGAAGATGAGGTCCATCCCGCCGCAGTGCACGTCGAAGCCGTAGCCGAGGTAGCGCTCGCTCATCGCCGAGCACTCGATGTGCCAGCCGGGTCGGCCCTTCCCCCACGGGCTCTCCCAGCCCCACGTGCAGTCGCCCGCGCCCTTCCAGAGCGCGAAATCGAGCGGATCGTGCTTCTGCTCGGAGACCTCGACGCGCGCGCCCGAGCAGAGATCCTCGATGTGCCGGTGCGAGAGCTTGCCGTACTCCGCGAAGGAGCGGACCGCGTAGTAGACGTCCTTCGAGCCGTTCGGCATGTCGACGACGTACGCGTTTCCGTTCTGGATCAGCGTCTCGATGATGCGGATGATGTCCGCGATCGAGTCGGAGACGCGCGGCTCGTGGTCCGGGTCCTGGCAGCCGAGCGCGCGGATGTCCTCCTGGTAGAGCGCCGTCATGCGGGCCGAGAGATCGAGCGGCGTCTCGCCGTTTTCCCGGGAACGCGCGAGGATCTTGTCGTCGACGTCCGTGACGTTGCGCGTGTAGATGACGCGCACGCCCTGGCTGCGCAGGTGCCTGACGAGCACGTCCGGAGCGAGCGCGGCGCGTGCGTGGCCGACGTGGGCGACGTCGTAGACGGTGGGTCCGCAGCAGTAGACGCGTACCTCGCCGGCCCTTTTCGGGACCAGCTGGGTCAGCTTGCCGGTCATCGTGTCTTGGAGGCGTAGGCCGATCGGAGGCATCGCGTTCACCGTCTACCAGCACGGTCCACGCCTGTCACGAGGGGGAAGGCGGAGCCTCGTGTCCTTGAAGGGCCGGCATGGGATGCGCATGGTAAGGCGGTCCCGTCATGTTGCCCCTTCGAGACCGCCTGCCGGCTCGGCGCCCGCCGTACGTCAACTGGCTGATCATCATCGTGAACATCTGCGTCTTCGTGTGGACGCAGGCGCTGATCTCGGTGGCCGGTCCCCGCGGAACCGAGGCGAGGGCCTATGAGCTCCTCATGGAGCACGGCCTCGTGCCCGCGCGCCTCGTGCACGAGCCGATCGCCGCCCTGCCGACGTTGTTCTCGAGCATGTTCATGCACGACCCGTCCGGGTGGGCGCACCTCGGCGGCAACATGCTCTACCTCTGGATCTTCGGCGACAACGTCGAGGACGCCATGGGGAGCCGCAGGTACGCGTTCTTCTACGTCCTCTGCGGCATGGCCGCGGCCTTCGCGCAGGTGGTCGTGAACCCCTCGTCGGTCGTGCCCATGGTGGGCGCTTCGGGCGCGATCTCGGGTGTGCTCGCGGCGTACGGGTCGCTCTACCCGCGCTCGCCGATCACGGTGTTGAACCCGATCCTCCCGCTTTGGCTCTTCTTCGGGATCTTCTTCGAGCTGCCGGCCTGGGTGATCATCCTCGAGTACTTCGTGCTGAACCTCTTCAGCGGGATCGGCTCGATCGGCGGCACGGGCGGCGGGGTCGCGTTTTTCGCCCACCTCGGCGGGTTCGTCGCGGGCGCGCTGCTCGTCCGCCTGTTCATGCGCGGCAAGCCCGCCCGCGAACACGACCGCTGGGACCGGTTCCGCCCGCCCGCCCCGAAGCCAAAATCCCCCTACGGCTCGCCCTACGGCGCCCCGCCGCCGCCGCGACGGCCCCAGGGCCGCGACCCGTGGGGCTGGTGAGAAACGGACTACGCAGTCTGTCACAGCATGGTCAGGTCGTCGGTTTCCGCCGGAGACGCTCCCTTCGGCGTGTTAGGTTCGCCCGCGCGATGGGAATACCCTTTCGTCGCCCCCGAGCGCTCGTGCTCGGCCTCTGCCTCGCACTCTTCGGAATTGGCGCGTGCGGAGGGCCGAATTTCACGGGCTCGGTGTACCGAGGGCGCGGCTACGCGTTCCGTGTGCCGACGCCGCCCTCGACGTGGAAACGGATCGAGCTCGACGGCGAGGCGCTGGCGTTCGAGGACACGGCGAACGAAGCGATGATCGCGGCTTCGGGCCGTTGCAAGGTGGACGGCGAGGACGTGCCGCTGCGCTCGCTCGTGCAGCACCTCTTCTTGCAGTTCACGGAGCGCGAGGTGGTGACGGAGGAGGTCGTGCCGTTCGACGGGCGCGAGGCGCTGCACACGGTGGTGACGGCGAAGCTCGACGGCGTGCCGCGGCAGTTCGACGTGTGGGTCCTGAAGAAGGACGGCTGCGTCTACGACCTCTACTGCATCGCGGACCCCGCGGGGTTTTCGGCCGCGGTCGGGCCGTTCCGGGAGTTCGTCAAGGGGTTCGCCACGGTGCCGGCCGATGAGTAGCCAGACCGCGGGCGTGGAGTCGCAGAAGCCGAAGTCGCTGCCGGGGCTGCCGCCGGAGCCGCCGTTCTACGAGCGGCTCGCGCAGCGGGGGATGAACTTCCTCGTGCACCTCGGGCAGCTCGGGCGGATGACGCGCGAGACGTTCGTGGCGATGTTTCAGCGTCCGTTCGAGTTCCAATCGACGATGCACCAGATGGAGCAGCTCGGCATCCGATCGCTCGGGATCGCGTGCGCGACGGCGCTCTTCACGGGCATGGTCATGGCGGTGCAGTTCGCCTTCGGCCTGCAGAAGTTCGGCGGCATGGAGTACACGGGCCGCGTGATCGGCCTGTCGTTCTCGCGCGAGCTCGCGCCGACGCTGACGGCGGTGATCGTGGGAGGGCGGATCGGATCGGGCATCGCGGCCGAGGTGGGTTCGATGGCCGTGACGGAACAGATCGACGCGATCCGCGCGCTCGGCGCCGACCCGATGAAGAAGCTCGTGGTGCCGCGGCTGATCTCCTGCGTCATCGTGATGCCGGTGCTCGGGGCGCTGGCGCTCGTGATCGGCTTCTCGGGCGCGATGATCATCTGCGACTGGCAGTTCGGCATCCCGTGGGGGTTTTTCCTTCGCTCCGCGCTCGGCTCGATGAACTTTCGCGACTTCTGGATGGGCCTCATGAAGTGCCCGTTCTTCGGAGCGATCATCGCGCTCGTGGGCTGTCACTTCGGGATGATCACGCGCGGCGGCACCGAGGGCGTGGGGCAGTCGACGACGCGGGCCGTAGTGGGCGTTTCGATCTCGATCCTCGTTGCGGACTTCGTGCTGACGAAGCTCGGGTTCATCATTTTCGGCTGAGAACCCCTTTGACTGCTGCGCGCGATGAGAGACGATGCGCGCGTGGCGGAACGTATCGTGGTGAGCTTCCACGGGCCGAGTGGCCCGGAAGCAGGCTCCGGATCGGGGTATCTCGAGAGATCGCTGTCGATCCGGAAGCGCGCGGAGGCTCATGGCGGCGCGCTTTGCGCGTGGAGCGGCGAGGCGTTCAGCGTCGACTTCGCCGCCGAAGCGCTCGACGAGGCGCTCGGGTTCACGCTCGAACAGGTGGCCGAAGCGCAGGACACCGAGCCCTTGCGGATCGGCATTGCGCAGGGCGAGATGCAAGCGCTCGGCACGCCGGAGGGGCTCGCGTGGGGCAAGGCGCTTCTGCGTGCGGAGCGGCTCGCGGCGATCGCGCGTCCCGGTGACGTGCTGCTCGATCCGGATCTCGCAGCGGTGCAGTCCGGCGATCTCGTAACCGCGGGGCTGCGCCGAGGGCGCGCCGCGGATGGATCGATCGTGCGGGGCCTGCGGCTCGACATCTACGCGCCGCTGCGGGGCGACACGCTGGCGAACGTGCACAAGCTCGTGGCCGCGCCGGAGCTCGTCGGGCGTGAGGAGGAGCTCGGCAAGCTGTCGGTGCCGCTCGGATGTGCAGGTCTCTTGCGAGCCGCGCCGGGCGCGGGCGGGACGCGTTTGCTCCAGGAGCTCGTGCACAGGCTCGCGCCGCCGCGGTCGCTCCGGATCGCGCCGACGTTCTTGCCACGCGAGCCGCTCGGGGCGCTGCGCAACGCGTTCGCGCGGTCGCTCGCGCGGGAAGCGCCGCCCGAGCTGCCGGAGGCGCTCGCCGCGGCGCTCGACAAGCTCCTGGCGGGCGAAGGCATCAGCACGCGGAACGCCGCGGAGCTCGTGGATGCGTGGCTCGCGCCGGTGGATGGTCGATCGGGGCTGCTCACGGTCGACGACGTGACGTTGATCGACCTCGCGACGCTGGAGGTGGTGTCGCAGGCGATCCCGCCGCCGGGGTTTTTCCGGTCGGTCGTGCGGATCGACGTCGAGGAGACGCTGCCCGAGGTGCTCTCGTCGATCCCGGTCGCCGCGGAGGTGACGCTCGGTCCGCTGCCGAAAAAGGCGGCGGTGGAGCTCGCGCGTGCGTTCTGCGGCGGCGCGATCACGCAGGAAGCGGCGGAGCGATGGGCGCGTCGTGGGCAAGGGATGCCGCTCGGGATTCGCGAGGCGCTCGCGGAGGGGCTCTCGACGGGTGAGCTCAGGTGGGTCGGCGATGTGGCCGAGCCGCGGGATCGGACGAGCGGTCGAGGCGCATCGGCGCCGGCGCACGAGTGGATCACGCGGCGCGCAACGTGGCTCGAACCCGGGGAACGCGCGGCGCTCGTGGGCGTCGCGCTGCTCGGCGCCGATGCGCCGAACGAGATCGTGGACGCGGTGTCGACGCTGATGGCGGGCGCGGGCGCGCGCGTGGCCGTCGTGGAGGACGCGCTCTGCGGCGCGGGATGGGCGTACCGGCCGGAAGAAGGATGGCTCGCGATCGCGTCGAGGACGACGACGCGCGCGCTCATCGGGCTGCTCGACGCGGGGACACGCGAGCTCTGGCATCGCATGGCCGGTCGCGTGCTCGAGCAGAACGTGGGACCGCTCGGGCTCGCGGAGCCGGCCTATCACGCGGCCGTCGCGGGAGAGCGGGCGTCGGCGGCGGTGCTCGCGGCGGAGGCGGCGCTCGCGGCGGCAGGCGCGGGCCTGCGGAAGGCGGCGGCGGCGCTGATCGACGAGGCGCGCAGCCTCGATCCGGACGTGCAAGTGCCCGAGCTCTCGGACGAGGGCGAGCTGCTCGTCGACCCGCGCGCCGAGGAGATCTCGATCGCGTCGCTCATCGAGGCGGCGATGGGGGAGGGGGGACAGATCCGCTCCGAGCCTCACCCGCCGTCGTCGATCGGCTCGCTCTCGCCCGACAGCCTCGGCGCGGAAAGCGCGGGCGTCGCGGCGTTCGGGTCGCCGGGCAAGGCCTCGGTGGCGGACGCGGTCGCGGCGCTCGGCGCGGATCCCGACGCGGTCGAGGATCCCGTGGTGATGGCGGAGCGACTGTCGAAGCTCCTGCGCCAGGCGCTCGTCGAGGGCGACGTCGAGACGCTGGAGGACATCCTCGTGCGGCTCCGGGTGACGGGAGAGCACGACGCGCTCGTCGAGCGGATGAGCGCGTTCGTGCAGCTCGTTCGCGGCGAGCCCGGCGAGGGCCTGCGCAAGCTGAAGGAAGCGGTGGCGGGGGCGAGCTCGCCGCGGGCGCATGCGCGGGCGCTGCTGTCGTACGGCATCGCGCTCGCGTCGGCGGGCGATGTGGATCGGGCGCTCCTCGAGACGCTGACGGCGCTCGCGCGGGCGCGCGAGGCGTCCGATCGGCAGGCCGAGCAAGCCTCCGCGCGCTTTCTCGCGTACCTGTCGGCGGCGATGGGCCAGCCGCAAGCAGCTTCGGTCTGGGCCAGGGTCGCGCAGACCCCCGGCGAGGCGCTCCGCGGTTGACAGGCCGGGGACGGCCGATCAAAAGCGTTTCCCATGAGCGCGACCGATTCCTCTTCGGCCGAGCCTGCGCGGGGGCGTCGCACGCGCATCGTGGTCGCCGCGCTCCTCGTGATTTCCGCGCTCGGCCTCGCGGCCGCGCTCGTATCGTACCGGCAGTACGCCGCGGTGTGGCTACGCCCGCCGCCGCGTTTGCCGCCGTGCGTGCCGGGCGCGCGGCGCATGCTCATGCACGAGGAGCCCGTCACGGGATCGATCCCCCACGTGACGCCCGAGGGGAGCACGGTGTACCTGCGGCCGTCCGAGGATCGGGCCCTGAGTTGCCTCGGGCGCGTCTCGAGCAAGGTTGCGTCGGCGTACGCGGGGGCGTTCGCGGAGATCGAGCCCACGGCCCGGGCGCGCGCGCTCGCGGCGGTGATGAAGAACCTGCCGCAGGATGCTTCGGCCGATCGGGAAGCGCTCGCGGCGTGGATGCTCTCGTCGGCGGCGATGCGCGCGCTGCCGGAGACGCCCGAGACCACGGCGGCGCGGGACGAGATCGACCAGATGAACGCGTGCCGCTTCGCGATGCGCTCGACGTGCCCGACGCGGCCGTCGATCCCGATCGTCGTGTGGGCGGCCGGTGTCCCCTCGTCGCTCGGCTTGTTGTTCGGCGCGGGCCTCGGCGTGCGCGCGCTCGTGCGCCTCGTGCGTGCGCGTCGCCGGCGCAAGGCTGCCTGAGCGTTCCGATCAGTCGCCCTCGTCGAGCAGCCGCACCGCGCTCTCGATCGCGACGAGCTTTCCGACGAGGTAGAGCACGTCGTCCTCGCGGAACGGCGCGCTCGCGGTGACATCCTCGCAGAGGGAACCGCCTCTGCGTATCGCCACGAGGCTCGCGCCGGTCTTGCGGCGCAGATCGAGCTCGAGCGGGCTCCTGCCGTACGCGAAGGATCCGCGCCGCACGAGGAACGTCTCCACCTTGAGCTCGCCGAGCTCGGGCAGGTCCGCGAGCGTGGGCCGCTGCAGCGTCTGCTTTCGGACGAAGAGACCTTTGCTCTCGCGGCGCGCGACGTTCACGCGCTCGATGATCACGTTCCGCGGGATGCCGCGCCGGCGCAGCACGCGCGCGATCATCTCGAGCCCCGCTTCGAGCTCCTCGAACACCACCTCCTCGGCGCCGAGCTCGGTGAGCGCGCGGTCCGCGGCGATGTAGTGCGCGCGTACGAGCACGGGGATCTTCGGCGCGCTCTGCTTCGCGGCGGCTACGGCGCGGCGCGTGGCCTCGGGGTCGTTGATGAGCAGGACGAGCGCGGCGGCGTGCTCGACGCGCGCGCTCGCGAGCGCCTCGGGGCTCGTGACGTCCGCGTAATACACCGGCTCGCCGGCTTCACGCGCGGCGCGAACGGTTTCCGCGTTCAGCTCGAGCACGAGGTACGGCACCGACGTCTCGGCCAGCGCGCGCCCCAGCATCTTTCCGGCGACGCCGTATCCCACGATGATCACGTGCTCCGAGAGCGCGGAGTGCTCGGGCATGGGCTCGTCGATGCCACGCGCCCCGAGCAAGCGTTCGAGCGGCTTCAGGATCTTCTCGCCGGCGCGCACGCGCGGCGCGAGGTGCATCGCGAGCGGCGTGATCATCATGCTGAGCACGCCGGCCGCGAGGAGCGCCCGATCTTCGCTCGGCGTGATGAGCCCGTTCCGCTCGGCGAGCGTCGCGAGCACGAAGCCGAACTCGCCGAACTGCGCGAGCCCCACGCCGGCGAGCCACGCGACGCGCGCGGGGAAACGCATCGACAGGGCCGAGAGCGTCGCGATGAACCCCTTTCCAAGGACGAACGCGGCGAGATACAGCCCGACCGAGAGCGGTTTTTCGATCAGCACGCGCGCGTCGAGCAGCATGCCGAGCGACACGAAGAACAGGCTCGTGAACGCGTGGCGCAGCGGCAGGACGTCGCCGATCGCGCGGTGCGCGTACTCGCTGCCCGCGAGCAGGATGCCCGCGAGGAACGCGCCGAGCGCGAGCGAGAGGCCGGCGAGCGACGTGAAGAACGCGGTCGCGAGGCAGATGCCGAGCACGGCCATGAGGAAGAGCTCGCGGCTCCGCGCGCGGTCCACGAGCGCGAAGAAGCGCGGCACGAGCGAGCGAGCCACGACCACCGTGACGAGCACGAGCAGCGCCGCCTTGCCCAGCGCGAGCAGGAGATCGCGCGCCGGATCCCCGCCGGATTTGCCGGCGAGGATCGGGATCACGAGCACCATCGGCACGACGCAGAGGTCCTGGAAGATCAGTGCGCCGACGATGAAGCGTCCGTGTGGCGCGTCGACCTCGCCACGCTCGGCGAGCGTGCGCAGCACGAGGGCGGTGCTGGAGAGCGCGAACAAGAAGCCGAAGAGGATCCCACGGGAGAGCGGCTGCCCCGCGAGGCGCGCGCAGAGGGCCGACGCGAGGATCGTGAGACCGACCTGGAGCGAGCCGCCGATCGTGACGGTCTTGGCGATCTGGCGCAGCCGTTCGAGGGAGAACTCGAGGCCGATGCCGAAGAGCAGGAGCACGACGCCGATCTCGGCGAGCGACTGGATGCGGTGCGCGTCGCTGAGCAGCCCGAAGCCCGTGGGGCCGATGAACGCGCCCGCGAGGAGGAGACCGGCAACGACGGGCAAGCGCACGCGGCCGAGCACGAGCACGACGAGGACGCCGACGATCGAGATGATCGCGAGGTCTCGCAGGATCGGGATCTGCTCCATGGTCCGCGTGGGCGCAGAGCGCCCGTGCGGGACGTGGATGCAGGAAACGCGCGCGGATCAGCGCGCCGGCGGCATGCCACGCGCGAGCGCGTCGATCGCGGCGAGGTCTTTCTCGACCGCATCGGGCGTCGCGGGCTTGCGCGGCCAGGCGAGCTCGAGCTCGCCGTCGAACCAGTAGAGGTGCTGCGCGTCGACGTAGCCGTGCGCGCCGCCCACGGCCGCGAGCGCCGCGAGCGCCTGCCGGAGCCGCTCGATCGCTGCCGCGTCGAGCGTGCGCGGCGCATCGGCAAGCGCCTTGCCGAGCGGCGGCGCCACCCAGATCTCGCCGGCTGCACGATCCACGCGGAGCACCGTCGGCAGCGCTGGATGCCCGGTCCGCGCGAACGCGCGGGCCCGCGCGAGGGACGCCTCGTCCATCGGGAGCACGAGCACCTCGCGATCGAGCCACGCGTCGTGGCGCAGGCTCGCCATGTCGCGACCATCGCCCAGCGCGAGCGGCGGCCCCAGGCGTTCACCTTCTCTCGGCGCGGCCGGCCGCTCGCTCCCGTTCGTCGCGGTCCATTGTTTCGGCAGCGCCTCCGGCCAGCGCAGCGCCGACAGCGCGCGCCGCGCTTGGAATGCATCTTCCGGCCGGCGATCCGGCTCTTCCGCGAGCAATGCGGCCACGGCCGCGTCGTGCTCCGGCCCGAGCTCCGGGTTCTTCTCGCTCGGCGCTCCCCCGTGGAAACGCCCGCGCATCGGCTCGGCCGCCTCCCCCGTGAGCAGCTCGTAAAGCACGGCGCCCACCGCGTAGAGATCACTCGCGATCCCCGCCGGACGACCGAGCCTCTGCTCGGGCGACATGTACGCGTATGTGCCGATCGCGCCGGCCGTCGCCGTGCTCGACAGGTCCCCGAGGTGCGCCGCGCCGAAGTCCGACAGCATCGCTGTCCCCGCGTCGTCGAACAGCACGTTCGCGGGCTTCACGTCGCGGTGCAGAATCCCGAGCCGGTGCGCCTCGCCGAGCGCCGAAAGCAGAAGACAGGCGATCTCCACAGCACGCGCCGGCGCCATCGGCCCTTCGCGCATCTTGTCCGCGAGCGACCCGCCTCGCATGAACGCGAGCACCATCGCCGGCCCCTCCGGCACGTACTGGTGGAGCGGCACCACGTTTGGATGGCGTAGCCGTTCGAGCGCGCGCGCTTCTCGCTCGAAGCGTTGCAGCGCGTCGCGCCCCGCGCCCTCGACGAGCCCGCTGAAGATCTTCACCGCCACGCGCTCACCGCTGATTCGATCGATCGCCTCGACGAGACGCGCATGCGCCGACGACGCGATCTCCCGCGTCGTCTCGTACCGCCCGAAAAGAACAACACCCCCGCCGCGCCGCTCGTTTTTCCGGGCCGCCTCCCTTGGCGCATCCTTCGCGGGTGGCTCCTCCCGAACCCCGAGCCGCGCCATCTCCGCGCGCGTCTCTCGTGCTGCCTCGGCGAGCCCGACCTCCTCGAAGCACCGCGCGAGCAGCGGCAGCGCCGCGGCCCGCTCCGGCGCGGCCACGTCGATCTGCTGCAGCGCCTTGATCGCCCCCTCGGTTCGCCCGTGCCGCGCCAAAAGCGCGCCCAGCGCGAGCCGCGGCGCCGCCTGATCCGGCCGTTGCCGCAGCGCACTCTCGAGCGCGCGCGCCGCCTCGGCCGGTTGCCCCGCGCGCTCGAAGCTCTCGGCCGCGAGCAGTACCTCGCCGGCCGCGACGAACGCGCTCGCCGCCTCCGCGTGCTCGCCGAGAAGCGCGTAGAGCGCCGCTGCGTACTTGCCAAACCCTCGCGATCCGAGATCCGACGCCGCCGCGAGCGCGACCTCCCTCGGCAGCCGCTCCGCGATCCGCGCGATCGCCTCCCGCGCCGTCGCGTCGTCGCCCCCGAGCGCGCCGAGCCTCGCCGCACGCCGCGCGTCCCCCGCGAGCAGCGCCTCCCGCGCCGCCCCCGTGAAATCACACGCCTCCTCCAGCCTGCGCGAGGCCTCCGCGTGCGTCCGGGAACGCTCTGCCGTCTCGCGCTCGTCGGGGTTCATCAAAAGGTCCCCGCTGGTTTTACCGGACGAACGTTCGTCAGGGCGATGTCGACACGATCGTCGCGCGACCGACGACGGACAGGTCGAACCGAAGCTCACCCGCGTCGATCCCCGCGGCCGCAAAGCCACCCTGGCGGAGCCGATGCACCGAGAGCGCGACCGTCGCGGGCAGCGCGCCCCAGGTCTTCTTGTCGAGCGCCGACGCCGGGATCACGCCTTCGCCCGAATCGTTGAAGGTGCAACGAATGCCCGTGCCGCTCGGCGCCGTCAGATCCACGTAGACGAGATCACCCACCGTGGGCGCTTCGCTCGCGTTCCACCGCAGCGTCGCCGCCGTCCCTTCCTCGAAGACCGCGCCCTCGGCGAGCGCGGTTTCACCGAGACGAACCCGCTCCGGCGCGCTCGGCGCCTCAGCCTCGATCGAGAACGGATTCAGCGTCCCCGAGCCCGTGCTTTCGAGCACGTACCGCGCGGGCGCCGGCAGATCACTCTGCGCGTCGCGCGACGTGTAGAACACGCCCGAGACAAACGCGCCCACGTCCGGGAACGCACGCGTCGCGAGCGGCATGCGTGTCGTCCCGGCCTGGATCGACAGGTCGCCCACGTCGAGCAGCTCGATCGAGCCGAGCGCGGAGAGCGCGTCCGCCTCTTCCGCCGCGGCAAACGGCGCGAGCGCCACGCACTCGCCCGCGGCCGGCAGCTCGAGCCACGATCCACCGACCACGCGCTCGGCCACCTCGGGATCCGCGCCCGACGCGAGGCGCATGAACTTCGCCGAGACGTTCGTCTGGACGAACTCTCCCTCGGCGGCGCTGCGTTCGACGAGGACGATCGCCTCGGTCGTGGACCCGGTCGCGCTCGTGATGTCGTCGGCCTCGGCGACGGGCGCCGAGCAACCGCCCACGACAACGCCGAGAGAGGCGAGGAGCGCAGGCAGCGGGACGTTCGAGGAGCGCATGATCGCCAGTCTATGGCGGGTCCTCGGGGCGGGCAAGCACCTCGCCCGAGGTCGCCCTGCTGTCCCGGAATCTCGGCCGAAAATCGCGCGAATGGCTCAGAAGCTGACGACCAGGGCGCCCGCCGGGGTCAGCGAGAACTGATCGAACGAGACGTCCGTGGCGCCCAGGCTGCCCGAGACCGTGTGCCAGTCGCCCCCGATCTCCAGGGCCACGTGCACGTGACGGAACCCGAGCCGGAGCCCCGCCACCATCCCGACCCGGACGTGCTCGCCCGCGAGCGTCAAGGGCTTCGTCGCGACGGCCGGAACGACGCTCCCGCGCACCCAGGAGATCCCCGCCCGCGGGCCGATCCAGCCCGAATAAAGCTCCCCCGTGCTCTTCCAGCCGAGCAGCAGCGGGACGTCGAGCCCCCCGCCCGTCCCCCCGCCGGCCCCGCCGTCGACGCCCGACCTCGCCAGGATCACCTCGCCGCCGAGCCCCATCGAGAGCGAGACGCTCTTGCTCAAGGTGAACGCGTGTCGTCCGTCCAGACGAACCGACCGTCCGGAGTACGTCAGGCCCGCCTCGTTCGAGCCGGTGATGCCGATGCGGCCGCCCACCCACGGCGCGACGGCCGGAGCGATCGCCAGATCCTGGAGGGCACGCTCGATCGGCTCCGCGTCCGTTCCGCGCGCGCTCGGGAGCGCGCCGAGGACGGGCCGGCCGGACAAACCCGCGCCCAGCGTGACCTTGCCAGGCGAGAGGACGTGTGCGGGATGCAGGAGGGGAACGCCACCGCCGCAACCAGCCAAACCCAGCGCGCAAAGCGCGAGGGCGAGCGGCCGGAACGTTGGGCGGGCCGTGGGCGGATGCACCTCGGGGGCGGCGCTCCTCGTGGCTACTTGCGGAAGCGGGAGGGGTAGTCGTTGGCGGCGACCTTCTTCTTGAGCTCGCCGTCGTCCGGGTGCAGGCGGGAGGCCCGGGCGATGAGATCGTTCTCGGTCTCCACGCGCTGCGGGTCGGGCAAGCAGCACTCCACCGGACAAACCGCCTGGCAAGCCTCGTGGTCGTAGAAGCCCACGCACTCGGTGCAGAGCTCGGGGTCGATCACGTAGATCTCGTCGCCCTCGCTGATCGCCTCGTTGGGGCACTCCGGCTCGCAAGCTCCGCAGTTGATGCAATCTTCGGTGATGTAGGTGGCCATGGGGTTGCTTCGTCCTCCGGGGGTGCGGTCCGGAATTTCCCGGTATCTAAAGGGCGGCGCCCCGGCTGTCAATTCGAGCGTTCCGCACGTTTGATGAGGCCCGGGCTTTGCGCCGCGCGCCCTCCAGGACATGGGCGGGCAGGGAGCGGCGTCCCCATCCTGCAGTGCCCCGGGCCATCCGTCCAGAGCAACGCCGCAAACGTGATCCCACGCGCCACGGTCGACTCCGATCGGCCGTCGGATCCCGGCCTCTCCGCGCCGTCCGCGGCGCCCGGTTGCACGCCGGCCCGAGGCCCGTTAGTACGCTTGCCCTGCGATGCCCCGACCCCGCGTGATCACGCTCTTCCTCGCCGCCCTCGTCGTTGCGCTCGTCGGCTGTACGCCGAAGATCGGGGAGGACTGCACGACCTCGACCGACTGCTCGCAACTGGGCGACCGCCTCTGCGACACCACGCAGCCGGGCGGCTACTGCACGATTTTCGGGTGCGATCCCGACAAATGCCCGGAGGACGACGGGGTCTGCGTCGCCTTCTCGGCCGAGCTCGATCCGGCCTGTGGCCCCGCCGACGACGCGAGCTGGGGTCGCTTCGGTCGAACGTTCTGCATGGCCGGCTGCGAAGACAACGACGATTGCCGCAACGGCTACGAGTGCGCCCGTCCATCGGAGCACGCCGCGCGGATCATCGACTTCGAGCCGATCGCGGAGCGCATCTGCGTGGTGAAGATCGCGCCGCCGGCGGTCTCGACCGAGGTGCCGCAGATCTGTCTGCCCTCGGAGACGCCCGCGCCGCCTGCGCCCTGGGTTCCGACGGGCGCCGGAGGTGCAGGCGGAGCCGGAGGTGCAGGCGGAGCAGGAGGAGCCGGCGGCGCAGGTGGTGCGGGAGGCGCAGGAGGAGCCGGCGGTGCAGGCGGTGCGGGTGGCGCTGGAGGCGCAGGAGGAGCCGGCGGCGCTGGAGGCGCGGGCGGCGGTCCCTGAGGTCTTTCCGGGCCATCCGCGGGAAGTGATCCGGCACCCGCCGTGCTAGCCTCGCCGCGCATGTTCCGGGCGCCTGCGCTTCCCCGCACCCTCGACGCCGCCCTCCGCGACGTGGGCTCGTCCAAAGCCTCCGTGCGCGAGGACGCCGTGCGTGACCTCGTCCGCCACGCCGAGGAAGCTCGCAGCCAGGTCGTGCGCGCTCTCGAACGCGCACTCTCCGACGAAGCCGCGCCCGTCCGCTCGGCCGCCGCGCTCGGGCTCGCCGACGTGGGCGCAAACGAAGCGCTGCCCGCCCTGCTCGTCGCCATCGAGGACGACGACGTCCACGTGCGGCAGATGGCCCTCACCGCGCTCGGCGAGATCGGCGACAGCCGCGCAGCCCAGAGGCTCGCCCGCGCGCTCGAAGATTCTCGCGCGGAAGTGCGCTTCCAGGCGGTCATCGCGTACGCCCGCGTCTGCAAGGATCGCGCGTCCGTCGTGGAGGCGCTCGCCGCCCGCACGCGCGACGCCGACCCGCTCGTCTGCCACATCGCGCTCCGCATGGCCGAGGAGATCGGCGGCGAGGAGGGCGAGCACGTGGTCGATCCCATCCTCGCGGCGAGGGCGCGCGCGCTCGTGGATCACGATTCTCCCACGGTGCGCGTCGCCGCGGCCGTGGTGCTCGGCCGCGCCGGGGATCCGGCGGGAGCGAAGGTGCTCGTGTCGGTCGTGAATGGAGCGATCAAGACGGAGGACGCCGAGGACGAGGCTGCCGCGATCGAGATCGCGGGATCACTCGGGCTTTCGGAGGCGCGCGTGGGGCTCGAGAGGCGGGCGTTCGGCGGCGCGCTCGGCTTCGGTCGCGACCGTTTTTCCTGGCACGCGCGCGTCGCGCTGGCGACCATGGGCCACGCGCGCGCCACGCGCGAGATCGTCAGCGAGCTCGGCTCGTGGGATCGTAACAAGCGCACGCTCGCGGTCGCCGCCGTCGGTCGCGCGCGCATTCGATCGGCCCGCACGATCATCGCGGCGATGGAAGGGGATCCCTCGCGGGCCGACCCGCACGCCGTGAACGAGGCGCTCGTCGCGCTCGCGGAGGACGAACCGGCATGAACGAACCGAAAGATCCGAACGCCGTCCGCTTCGATCCCGCGACCGTCCGCGATCACGTCGAGAGCTACTTCCTCAAAGCGAACGACCCCGCGGGCGACCGCGCGCTCTGGATCAAGGCCACGATCTTCGCCTCCGCGCGCGAGCCCGGCCGTACCCTCGCCGAGGGCTGGGCGATCGCCTTCGATCGCCGCGGCGGGCAGAGCAAGCACGTCGCGGTCAAGCACGTGCTCCCCTATGCCGACGCGATCTTTGGCAAGGAAGGCCTCGACGTCGCCTGGAGCCTTCCCGCGACCGGCGGCTCCTCCGAGGAGCGCATGCGCATCCGGCCCGGCGAGACCCATGGCCGCATCGCGCGGCGTGAGCATTCGATTCGCTGGGACCTTCGTTTCGAGGGCGAGGCAAGCCCGTTCGTCCCGTTCCCGCACGCCTCGATGTACCGCGGCAAATTTCCCAAATCGAAGACCCTCACCCCGTACCCCGACCTCGTGTTCTCCGGTGAGGTCGAGGTCGACGGCGAGCGCTGGGATCTCTCCAACTGGCGCGGCATGCAGGGGCACAACTGGGGCCGCGGGCACGCGGATCTTTATGCCTGGTGCCACGTCAACACTTGGGAGAGCGAAGCCGATCTCGTCGTGGAAGCTCTCTCCGGCCGCGTCCGCGTGGGCCCCGTGCTCACGCCGCTCGTCACGCTCGTTTGCGCGCGTTTCCGCGGCGTGACCTACACCTGGAACGCGGTGCTCGAAATCGCGCGCGCGCATGGCGACGTCGGCTTGCGCCGCTACAGCTTCTCCGCCGAGGGCCGCGCCGCGCGCATCGAGGGCTCGTTCGAGGCGGACACGGACGACATGGTCGGCCTCTACTACCCGAACCCAGACGGCCCCATGACGTACTGTTTGAACAGCAAGCTCTCGCGCGCGCACGTGCGCTTCGAGGCGTCGGGCAGGCCGCCCGTCGTCGTGAAGAGCCGCGCCGCTGCGCTCGAGATCGGCACGCGCGACGCCGACCACGGCGTGAGGATGCACGTATGAACGACACCTTCACCGAGGCCGATCTGGCCCCCGATCCGCAGGAAAAGCGGGACCGTATCCTCGCCGTCGTCGATCGCGTCGCGGCCCTCGTCGCCGTCCTCGCGGGCGGCGTGTACATCGGCGGCATGGTCGCGCTCGGCGCCAACGCCGCGCCCATCGTCTTCAGCATGCTCCCGCGGCCGATCGCGGGTGACGTGATGGGCACGATCTTCGCGCGCTTCGACACGATCGCCCTCGGCGCGGCCCTCGCGGCGCTCGCCGCCGAGGTCACGCGCACCCTCGCCACGCGCCGCCGCGGCCGCACGATCCTCTCGCGCCTGCGCCGCTCGTGCACGCTCTTCATGGCCGTCTCCGCGGCCTACGTCGCCCTCTCGCTCTCGCCTCGCATCAGCGAGCTGCACCGGCAGGGTGTGCAGCGCGACGACACGCCGCAGGGCCAGCTTCTCGAAGCCGTGCACAAGCGCGCGGAGCTCTTCGGCAAGATCGGCATGGGCATGGCGCTTGGTCTCGTCGCGCTCACCATCTTCACCATCCAGCCGCGAAGGCCGGACGACGAGGAAGACGACGAAGAGGCGGTCGCGCCCTTGCCGCCAGGCCCGCGCGACGACTGACGCACCGCTCCGGACGGGCCGAGCGGCTGGCCCTCGTGCGTCTCAGCAGGTATGCTTCGGGCTTCCGGAAGGCGAGGTTTGCTGCCCGTCACGCGGGTGGCCTGGTCTTTCTTTTCGTTCGCGTGGAGGCGGCCGATGAAATTGAAGAGCGCATGGTGGGTCCTCGCGACCCTTGGGTTGAGCCTCGGGCTCGCGATGAACAGCACGGGCTGTGGAGACAACACCGGCAACGGCGGTAACGGCGGCACCGGTGGCGAGGGCGGCGCCGGCGGCGGCACCGGTGGCACCGGCGCTGTGGGCGGCGGCGGCACGGGTGGCACGGTGGATCCGGGCGATTGGCTCGCCCTGCCTTGCACGACCGACGCCGAGTGTGCTCCCGGGACCTGCATCGTGGCGGACAAGGACGACACGGTCTTCCAGGGCGGCCCGCAGGGCGGCTACTGCAGCAAGACCTGCAAGACGAGCGGCGATTGTCCGGGCGTCGGCAGCATTTGCTACAAGGGCGCGGACAACAGCGCATCCGAGGGACGGTGCCTCGCGTCGTGCGAGATCAACAATCCCACGGGCATGTACATCAACGACCCGCTCGATGAGTTCAAGTGCCACGGGCGCGAGGACGTCGCGTGCATCCGGCTCACGGCCGGCGACGTCTGCCTCCCGACTTGCGCGAACGACGAGGCGTGCGGTTCGGGTCGCGTCTGCGACCTCGGCAGTGGGATCTGCGTGAGCGCCGCCCCGCAGGGCAAGGATCTCGGGGCGCTTTGTGATCCCAAGGCGGCCGCGGACGAGTGCGGCAACGGCTTGTGCATCGGCGGCCTTTCGGACGGCAAGGGCTTCTGCTCCGGCCTCTGCACGCAGGACGGGGACATCGGCTACGGCGATTGCGGCGGTCTCGCGAAGGGCCTTTGCGTCTTCTCGCCGGTCATCATGGGCTGCACCCCGTCGGCGGACCAGGACTGCACGGGCCCCGGCGACATCGGCTTCTGCACGAATAGCTGCACGAAGCACGAAGACTGCATCGCCCCGGATAACTGGTGCTGGGGCATCATCCAGGGCAACCCGGCCAACGTCGGCTACTGCTTGCCGATGCCGAAGTGCGACCAGGGCCAGGCGGCCTGCGGCAATGCGGCGAACGGCCTGACCTGCACCGACACCGTGCACGGCAAGTACTGCGTCGACCAAACGTACCCGCTCGGCGCGCTTTCGCCCGATGGCGGCATGGGTGGTGCCGGTGGCGCTGGCGGTGCCGGTGGCGCTGGCGGTGCCGGTGGCGCCGGTGGTGCTGGCGGCGCCGGTGGTGCTGGCGGTGCCGGCGCTGCGGGCGGCGCGGGCGGCGCGGGCGGCATGCCCTGAGCCTTCGCGAACGCTGACGCATCTCGAAGAGGCCGCGGCGGGCTCGCTGCGGCCTCTTCCTTTTCGGAGCCTCGAGGCGGCTCATGGTATCGTCGCCGCATGTCGCCGATCCGCTTGGCTTCTGTGGTCCTCGTCTCGCTTTCGGCTGGGCTCCTCGTCGGTTGTCCGGGCACCGATGGCGAAAACACTCCGAGCGGCTCCGCGGGCACGGGAGGCACGGGCGGCATCGGTGGTACGGGCGGCGAGGGCGGCGCGGGCGGCATGACGACGTCCTCGTCGGGCACGGGCGGCACGCCCATGTGCACCGATTACACCGACGTCGAGCAGACAGACTGCAACCTGCTCGCGCAGGACTGCAAAGGCCCCAACGAGTCCTGCCGGTCGAATGGCCTCGGCACGGGCACGGTCTGCGAGGGGGGCGCGGGCATCAAGGGGGTGGGCGCGCCCTGCACCTTGGCCAACGGCGAGTGCGCGGTCGGCCTCACGTGCGTCTTTGGTTATTGCTCGCCCATCTGCTGCAGAAGCCAGCCCGCGTCCTTCTGCGGCAGCGCCCAGTGCAACGTCTACAACCGCTACGGCGAGAAGCGGGTCTGGCTCTGCAACTTCGCCAAATCCTGCACGCTCTTCGACGGCAAGGAGTGCACGGACGGCTACCCCTGCCGTCTGACCGTGCTCGAGGACGAGCTCTCGCTCTGCGTCCCCATGTCGGCCACGCCCGCCCCCGAGGGCGGGGCGTGCAAAGACCTCAACGACTGCGCCGCAAACCAGCGCTGCTTCAACAGCATCTGCCGGTACAGCTGCCTGAACACGGGGTGGCAGAACCTGGAGCCGGAGGCGGGCGGTTGCCCCGCGGGCCAGACGTGCACTCCCGAGACGGCGACCTACGGCGTCTGCGTCCCCTGAGCGAGCGCTTCACCCTCTACAGCCGGGCGGATTCGCGCTAGGTTCGCCCGCATGCACGAACACGACGTTGAGGCGCACGGGCAAGCGCACGAGGCGCCCGCGACGCCGGCTCCTCGCGCCGCCGACGCCCCGGATCTGGGGCTCCTCCGCGTGCTCCGCGACGACGGCAGCGCCGATCCCGCGACCGATCCCGGCCTGTCCCCGCACGTGCTCCTCCGCGCCTACCGCGAGATGAAGCGCGTGCGCCTCATCGACACGCGCATGATGCTCCTGCAGCGCCAGGGCCGCATCCACTTCGCTGGCGAGTGCCGCGGCCAGGAGGCGACGCCGATCGCGACGGGCCTCGTGCTCGAGCGCGACGACTGGGTGTTCCCGGCCCTGCGCGAGAGCGCGATCATGCTCGTGCGAGGCTTCCCGCTGAAGAGCTACATCGCGCAGTACTTCGGCAACGCGGGCGACGTCCTCAAGGGCCGGCAGATGCCCTCGCACATGAGCGGCCGCGCCGTGAACCAGGTCGCGTGGTCGAGCTGTATGGCCACGCAGCTCCCGCACGCCGTCGGCGCCGCCTGGGCTGCGAAGATGCGCAAAGATCGCAGTGTCGTCGTCGGCTTCGTCGGCGACGGCGGCACGAGCGAGCCCGACTTCCACAACGCCCTGAACTTCGCGGGCGTCTTCAAGGTCCCCTGCGTCCTGGTTTGTCAAAACAACCACTGGGCGATCAGCGTCCCCGCGGCCAAGCAGACGGCGTCGCCCACGTTCGCGGTGAAGGGCCGCGCGTACGGCGTCCCCTCGGTGCGCGTCGACGGCAACGACGTCCTCGCGGTCCACCGTGTCGTCGGCGACGCCGTGGCGCGGGCGCGGAGCGGCGGCGGGCCCACGTTCATCGAGGCCGTGACCTACCGCATGGGCGCGCACTCTTCGAGCGACGATCCCACGCGGTATCGCTCGCAGGAGGAGGTCGACACGTGGGCGCAGCGCGACCCGATCGTGCGTCTGCGCCGGCACCTCGTCCATCGCGGCCTGCTCGACGAGGCGGAGGAGGGCGCGCTCGAGGACGGGCTCATGGCCGAGATCGGCGCGGCGATCCAGGAGGTCGAGGCGCTCGGCCCGCCGGCGCGCGAGACGCTTTTCGACGACGTCTACGCGGAGCTACCGTGGCACCTCGCGGAGCAACGCGCCGAGGTCCTCGGGAACCGGCCTTATGGGGGCTCGCAGGGCGGCGGCGGGCACTGATTCGCCCCTGGTCGACCGCTTTTTCCGCCCCCACCTTTCCCTCGACATGGTAATCCGCGCCCAAAAGGGGCTGTCGGCCCGCGTTCCACCTTGGAGAATCGGATGAAGACCTACGACGCGATCGTCATCGGCAGCGGCCCCGGCGGCTACGTCTGCGCGATTCGGCTCGGCCAGCTGAAGCAGAAGACGCTGTGCATCGAGAAGGAAGAGGTGGGCGGCGTGTGCCTCAACTGGGGCTGCATCCCGTCGAAGGCGCTCATCAACGCGGCGCACACCTACGAGAAGGCGCACTCGTCGATGGCGACGATGGGCATCAAGCTCGGCTCCATCGAGCACGACCCGAACGCGATGCAGGACTGGAAGGAAGGCATCGTCAAGCGCCTCACGGGCGGCGTGCGAGGTCTCCTCAAGTCGAACGGCGCCGACCTCATGGCGGGCACGGCGACGATCGTCTCGCCGAACCGCGTCGAGGTGAAGAAGGCGGACGGCTCGGTCGAGACGATCGAGGCGACGAAGGGCATCGTCCTGGCGACGGGCTCGTCGACCATCGAGATCCCGAGCTTCAAGTTCGACGGCAAGCAGATCATCGGCGCGAAGGAAGCGGTCAGCCTGCGCGAGGTCCCGAAGCGTCTGCTCGTCATCGGCGGCGGCGTGATCGGGCTCGAGCTCGGCATGGTCTACCAGGCCTTCGGTGCCGAGCTCGTGGTCGTCGAGGCGCTGCCCACGCTGCTCACGGGCGTCGACCAGGACTGCGTGAAGGTCGTCGAGCGCCGCATCCAGAAGCGCGGCGGCAAGATCTTCAAGAACGCCAAGGCCATGGGCTACGAGAAGCAGGCCGACGGCTCGGTCGCCGTGAAGCTCGACGTCGAGGGCAAGCCCGAGACGGTCGTCACGGACGTGGTCCTCGTCGCGGTCGGCATGCGCCCGAACTCGCGCGGCATCGGCCTCGAGAACGTGGGCGTGAACATCGACAAGCGCGGGTTCGTGCCTGCGGACGAGTTCGGCCGGACGAACGTCCCGACGATCTACTCGATCGGTGACGTCTCGGGCCCGCCCATGCTCGCGCACAAGGCCTCGAAGGAAGGCGAGATCATCGCGGAGGTCATCGCGGGCCACAAGGCGGCGAAGGACTGGGCGTGCATCCCGGGCGCGATCTTCACGGATCCGGAGATCGCGACGGCGGGCCTGACGGCCGAGGAGGCGCAGGCGAAGGGCATCGAGGTCGCGGTCGGCAAGTTCCCGTTCGCGGCGCTCGGCAAGGCGATGGCGATGATGGAGACCGACGGCTTCGTGAAGATCGTGACCGACAAGAAGACGAAGCAGGTGCTCGGCGTGCACATCGTCGGCCCCGAGGCGAGCACGATGATCAGCGAAGGCGCGCTCGCGCTCGAGATGGCCGCGTTCGCCGAGGACATCGCGCTGACGATCCACCCGCACCCGACGCTCGGCGAGGCGTTCATGGAAGCCGCGGCGCACGCGATGGGCGCGGCGGTTCACATCGTGAATCGCTGAGCGAGCCTTGGTCGGGGTTTTTCCTGACCGAACGCACGTCGCGCTCGTGGTACGATCATAGCCATGAAGCGCATGGCCCCTCAGGTTACGGAGAGCGGGCCGTTCAAGGCCGAGCAGGTCCGCGCGGGAGATCCCTACGAGCTCTCGCGCGGACACATCATCGAGCGCCTCCCTGCCGGCGGTCGGGGTGGACGGGCCAAACTCGTTGGTGCGGCCGTGCTCAACAGCGACCCTGCTGTCCGATCTGCGAGCGTGGACACCGGCTTCTCGCCCGACCCGGGTACGATGCGCGCCCTCGACATCGCAGTCGGCGACATTCCGGACGCGCCCGGCTGGTTGAAGAGCGCGCCTCTGCTCGCTGTCGAGTACGTGGACACGGGTCACGACGAAGACGAGCTTCAGATGAAGGTCGCCGAGCTGCTCGAAGCCGGCACGAAGATCATCTGGGTCGTACGGCTATTCAGTCCACGCAGGGTGGAGGTCTACGAACCCGGCGCGCGCGCACGCACCTTGCTGCCGGGCGAGATGCTCTCCGCGTCAAACATCCTGGCGAATCCGATCCCGGTCGAGGCGCTCTACGACCGCAATGTCGCCCACCGCGTGACGCTCAAGAACCTCCTCCAGCGAAAGGCGCGCGAAGAAGGCGAGCTCCACACGCTCCGCGCCTCCGTGCGGGAAGTCTTCTCCGCGCGTGGCCTCCGGCTCAGCCCCGACCACGAAGCGCAGATCGATCAGTGCAGCGACCCCGCCGTCCTCCGCCGCTGGCACCGCGCCGCCGTCACCGCGCCCGACGCGAGCGCGGCCCTTTCCTGATCCTCACTCCGCCCCCTTCCGCTCGAAGCACTCCTCCGGCACGCGCTGCTTCTTCCGCGTGACGCGCGTCGCCTCCACGAACGCCGCCGTCACCGGATCGTGGTACCCACTCGCCCCGCGCAGATCCGGCACGATCGCCTGGTAGTGCCGCACGATCCTCCCCATCAGGATCTCGCGCATCCACTTGCCCACCATCGACGAAAGCGCGACCAAAAGATCCGTCGCGTCCCCATCCCGCACGAACGCGATCTCGCCGACCCCCGGGAACATGTACGCGCTCCGCGCCCGCGTCTCCTCCAGCACCATGTGCATCCGCCCGCCGAGCGGCCCGAACGCGCTGCCGTACTTCCCGAACCCGCCCACCTTCCCGCAGACCGCTTGCACGTCCTGCCCTGCGTCCTTCCGCATCGACAGGATCAGCCGCTCCATCGCGTGCAGATCCATCTGAAACCGATTCTTCCCCGCCGCGAGCCCCTCGTTCAGCCGCTTCGCGCAGAGCACCTCGCTCCGCACCGCCACGATCGTCACGCCCTTCTTCTCCAGCCGATCGAGATCCCCGTGGATCGTCCGAACCAGCTCCGCGGGCGCCGTGAACGCCTCCCCCTCCGCGCCCCAGCACTGCGCCTCCACGTGGGGCGGACACGCCGCGCGCAGCTCCGCTCGATCCTCGCTCGCGATCGCGTGCGCGAGCTCGTCTGGCGTCCGTGCCGCCGCTGCGCGCCCTCCGCCTCGCTCCACCAGCGCGCGTGCCCACGCCTCCGCGAGACCCACGTCCCCGTAGGCCACCATCGCCTTCGAGTCCCCGAGCCGCTCGGCCAGGCCTCCGCGTGGCTTTCGCCCCACGAGCGCCGCGCCCTCCTCGGTCACGCGCGCCATCACCGCCGTCACCAGCATCGGCCCGAGCCGAGGTCCCAGGCCGTTTTCATCCGCGCCGATGCGGAAGCCCGCCGTCGCCTTCTCCATCGCGTCGAGCTTGTGCCATGAACGGACGCCCGCGTCATCGCGGTCACGACGCGCTCGATCGCCCCTTTCCGACGCGATTGGCGTATCCTACGGGAACCCTGATGAGCACGGGCGGGCGAGCGGGCCGGTTCCTGGGTGCCTTCGTGGTGGCCTCCACGGTGGGTTTGTCGGCTTGCGCGCCGCCGGCGCTCACCCGCGACGGCAAGGTCGTCTTCGCGCCTTCCGGCGGCCGCAGCGGCGCCTCTGTCATCACCGCGAACGGCGTCGAGTTCATGGACGTCACGGACATCCCCAAGCCCGTCGTTCGCCGCAGCCCGAACGACCCTTGGACCCCGCCCACCGGCTTCCTCGTCCCCAAGGACGGCATCTGGCGCAAGACCTCGAGCCCCGTCGCGCTCTCGGGCCGTGGCCTCGCCGTCGTCGTTCGATCGAGCGACGCCCTCATCCCGAGCTGGGGCGGCGAGGTCCTCCTCCGCATCGACGCCATCGCCCCGGCCGACGCGTTCCCCGCCGCCAAACCCTCCGTCCGCGAGCCGCGCCGCCTTGCCATCGTGCTCGACGGTCGCAACCCGAACACCGCGCCCCTCGCTCGCATCGCCCTCGACGACCTCGGCGATCGCGACCGCGTCGCCATCATCGACGCCTCGGGCCCGCGTGTCGTCGTCCCTGCCTTGCCGGGCTCGCATCGCACCTTGCTCGACGGCGCGATCACGCGTGTCCTCGAACGACCGCGCGGCGGCGCTGCCGTCGCGAGCACGCGCGACCTCGCGGGCGCCCTCGCCCTCGCGCGAGGGTTCGTCGGGGTGAAGGTCGCCGACGGCGGGGCGCTCCCTTCCGCGGGACAGGTCCTCGTCCTCAGTGACGGCATCGGCATCGCGCAGGCCGGCCTCCGGCTCGCGAACGAGGTCGCCTCCCTGCGCCGCGACAGCGTGCAGATCTCCGCTGTCGGCACGCCCGATCGCCTCGACGTCGCGCACCTCGCGCCCCTCGGCGACGATGTCTTCGCTGGCGGATCCTTCGCCGATCGCGAGGACGCCGTCGCTCGGATCGTCCCTCCGCCTGGGGACGTCGTCCTCGAAGACGTCGAGCTCACGGTGCACTCCGTCCCTGCGCCCGTCCGCGTGCTCGAGGTCTCGGGCGGCCTCGCCGCGCTTTCGCTGGACCACGACCGCCTCCTCCTCGGCGACCTCTACGCGGGCGAAGCGCGCACCGAGATTGCCCGCATCGCCATGCCCGTGTGGGTACCGGGCGAACCCTGCGAGATCACCGTCTCGGCGCGGTATCGCGACGCCGCCACCGGCACCTGGCACACGGCCACGCGCACCATCGACGCCCGGTACGACGACAACGTCGAGCGCATCGCCAGCGCTCGGCACGGCGACGTCATCGCGTATGCCTCCGCGCTTGCCATGGTCCGGCGCCTCGGCCGCATCTTCCAGGGCAGCCGCTTCGACGACCTCGGCGGCCTCCGCCCCGTCGTCACGCTCCAGGCCGACTCGCTCGCCGCGCTCTCCCGCACGAACCACGACCCCGCGCTCAGCACGCAGGCCGAGGTACTCCGCACGCTCCTCGGCGCGATCGAGGATTGACCGCATTCACCTCGACGTAATGGTATTCAGCGACAAACGTCGCCTGGACCATCCGCGACCGTGTAACACCTCCTGCCCGACGGGCACCCGTCGTTCGGCGCGCCGCGCCGGCAGCGGATGACGCACTCGTGGAACATCGGCCCGCGCGGCCCGGCGATCCCGTAATACGACGCGCACGTCTCGCCGGCTCCGCACGTCCTTCCCCCGCACGACCCGTTCGTCGGCGCGGCCGCGTCCGGCGTGCTCGTCGCGCTGACCGTCGGCATCGGGGTGCTTCCCGTGGTGTTGTCCGGGACCGGCACCACCACGGTCGTCGTCGGGGTCGGAGCGATCGGCGGGACGGCCGTCGTCGAACCGCCTGGCGCCGTCTCCGTCGGCGCGCTGCCCGTCGCCTCTGGAGAACCGGGTGGCTGCGCGCCGCCATTGCAGGCCGAGAGAAGCAGGACCGCCGCGATCGAACCGAGGAGACGCATACCCCGCGAGCTTAGCAGAGCCACCCTATCTCTGCCCATCACGCGCCGTGACAGCGCCCACGCGGTGCCGTTACCATCCGCCGCGTGCAACGTCTTCGCCTTCTCCTCGCCCTCACCACTTCCCTCCCTCTCCTCGCGTGTGGCCCCACCGATGAACCGGCCGCCCTCCCGGACGCACCGCGCTGCGAAATCGCGCTCCCTGCGCCTCCGGATCACCGCCTCGTGGCCTCTGGCACCACGCTTCGCGACGCCCTCGGCCGCATCGTCTTCCTCCGCGGCGTCAACGCCGGTGGCCGCAGCAAGTTCGCGCCCTTCGTCCCCTTCGATTTCGCGTCCGAGGCTGACTTCCAGGACGCGCTCGATCGATACCTCGATCGTGCCGCTTCCTGGGGTGTCTCCGCGCTCCGCGTCCCGTTCGTCTGGGCCGCCGTCGAGCCTTCGCAGGGCATGGACGACGAAACCTTCCTCGCTCGATACGACGCCCTCCTCGACGGAGCCTGGAAGCGCCGCATCTGGACGATCGTCGACTTCCACCAGGACATCTATTCCGACGTCTATTGCGGCGACGGTTTTCCTGCCTGGACCCTCCCATTCCCGACGCCCGAGCCGCACCACGATTGCCACAACTGGTTCGTCCGCTACTCCCAGGACGAGGACGTCCGCGCCGCCTTCGACAAATTCTGGTCCGACGAACACGGCGCTCGCACCGCGTTCCGCGCCCTCTGGGAGCGCATCGCGGCCCGCCACGCCAATCGCCCCGGCGTCCTCGGCTACGAGCCCATCAACGAACCGCACCAGGGAACGGCCGACCTGAAGACGTGGGAGCAAACCGTCCTCACGCCCTTCTACACCGAAATGGCGGCCCTCATCCACGCGAAGGATCCCACGGCGCTCGTCTTCTTCGACGCCACCGGCACCGACGGGATCGGCGCGTTCACGTACCTCGACAAACCCGAGGGCGAGGGCCTCGTCTTCGCGCCCCACTGGTACGACTCCCTCGCTCTTTTCGGCGGCACCCCGGCTCCTTCGAATGCGTCCACGTACCTCTCGAGGTGGGCGGACAAGGGCCGCGAATGGAACATACCCGTCCTCATCGGCGAATCGGGCGTCCCGCGGGACCTCGAGACCGCCGGCGAGTACGTCACGGCCGTCTACGACGCCATGGACGACAATGCTCTCCATTTCACCTACTGGGAGTACAGCGATTCGAAGGAGACCTGGAACTTCGAGGACCTCTCCCTCATCGATTACGAGGGCCAGGAAGCGACGGCGATCACCTCCGCCGTCGCCCGCCCCTACGCACGCGCCGTCGCCGGCGAAGCTCCCGCATTCCGTTACGACGCCGCCGCCCGCAGATTCGCCCTCACCTACGATGCGCCCGCCGAAAACGGCGTCACCGAGATCGTCGTCCCGGAGCGAAATTACCCGACTGGATATCGCGTCGAGCTCTCGAACGGCTGCGTCGACGCCACGCACCCGGGCCTCTTGCTCGTCCGCCCCACCGCGGGCCAGGAGCGCGTCGAAATCTCGGTCGTCCCTCGCTGAAAACAAAACCCCCTCTCCCGCGGGCGGGAGAGGGGGCTTGGGGGTGAGGGTCTTTCAGGTGGGAGAGACTGAGGCCGTTCTACTTCTTCGGCAACGCCTCACTGATCCCATACACCTGCTCCACACCTGCCGGCACCTGCAGGCTCGACCCCTTGAAGTCATCGCCCACCGGCTCGACCGGCCCGCCCAGGCATTGCGCCAGGAACGTCTCCGCCACGGCATTGAAGCTCATCCGGTTCTCCGGCCGCGCGAACCCGTGCCCCTCGTCCGGGTACAGCACGTACGTCACCGGGATGTTCTTCGCCTGCATCGCCTTCACGATCTGATCACTCTCGGCCTGCTTCACGCGCGGATCGTTCGCGCCCTGCCCGATGAGCAGCGGCTTCTTGATCTTGTCCACGTGCGACAGCGGGCTCCGATCCTCCAAAAGCTTCGACCCCTCGGGCGTCCCGGGATCACCCATTCGCTTGTGGAACGTCGCCACCATCGGCGCCCAGTACGGCGGAATCGTCGCGAGCAGCGTCTTCAGGTTCGACGGCCCCACGATATCGACGCCGCACGCGAACTGATCCGGCGTGAACGTCAGCCCCACGAGCGTCGCGTACCCGCCGTAGCTCCCGCCCATGATCGCCACCTTCGCGCCGTCCGCGACCTTCGTGTCCACGGCCCATTTCACCGCGTCGATCAGGTCGTCGTGCATCTTGCCGGCCCACTCGTTGTTCCCCGCGTTCAGGAACTTCTTCCCGAACCCGGTCGAGCCGCGGTAGTTCACCGAAAGCACCGCATACCCGCGGTTCGCCAGCCACTGGTGCGTCGAGTTCAGCCCCCAGCTATCGCGCGCCCACGGCCCGCCGTGCACCAGGAGCACCATCGGAAGCGGCTTGTCCGGACGACCATCGACCTCCGGATCCGACGCCTTCGGCAGCGTCAAATAGCTGACCAGATCGAGCCCATCGCGCGACTTGATCACCACCGGGTGCATCTTCGCGAGCGGCTTGCCTTCGAGCGCCTTCAGATTCGTGAACAGGAATTCCGTCTTCTTCTTGTCGCGATCGTACCGGTAATACTTCACCGGCCCGTCCGAGGGCACGAGCGCCACGAGCCAGCGCTTGTCGTCGAGAGACCGGCTCCGGATAATCACGTCACCCTCGCCCAGCTTCGAGAGCAGCTCCAGGTCCGGCTGGATCGACTTGTCGATCGTCTGCCACGTCGGCTTGTCGAACACCGCCGCCGCCGCCTGCACCTTGCCGGTCTTCGGGTGACCGATGAAGCGCTGCACGTCGGCCTTCGCGTCCTCGACGAGCAGCTTCGCCTTCTTCGTCGCGAAATCGAGCTCGAAGAGCGCCGCCGTGTTCCGGCCGCGGCTGTCGAGCATGTAGAGCGTCTTGCCGGCCGCGTCGAAGCCCACGGGGTTCGTCGTCTCGGCGTCCTCGAAGGGCACCGTCATGTACGGCTCGGGCTCCTTGCCCTTCTCCTTCGGCTTCGCCGTCGGGTCGATGAACACGTCGCCGCCGTCGGGACCCTTTCGCATCGCGAGACGGACCTTGAAATCGTCGTCCGTCACGAAGCCCGCGTAGTTGCCCTCGTTCTTGAAGACGAGCTTCCTCTCGCCGGTCTTGATGTCGATCCGGTAGAGGTCGTGCACCTTCTTGTCGCGGTCGTTGATCCCGACCAGCACCTCGCCGGGGATCTTCTGCGACGTACCCTCGAGCCGCGCCGCGATCCCGTCGATCGGCGTGAGATCCTTCGTCTCGCCCTTCTTCAGATCGACCGCGTAGAGGTGCCAGTTCTCGTCGCCGCCCTTGTCCTGCACGTAGAGCGCGTGGTCGTTCGTGTAGGCCCAGAAGTATTGGCGGATCGCGCGCACCTTCTCGGACGTCACGGGCTTGGCCTTCGACGGATCCTCCGCGGGGCCGACCCACACGTTCATCACCCCGTCCATGGGCGCGAGGAACGAGATCTGCTTGCCGTCGTGGCTGAGCATCGGGCTCGAGCGGTCGGGGTTGCCGAAGAGCACGTCGCGCGCGATGAGCGACGAATCGACCCGCGGCGCGGCCGGGCCCTTCACGGCGGCGGCGGCGGGCGGCGGCGTCGCGTCGGCCGTGCGCGCGGGCGGCGGGGGCGGCGGCGTCACGGGCGGCGGAAATTCCGTCGTCTCGGCGCAAGCTGCGACGCCGACGAGCAGCGACAGGACGAATGACAGGCCGATCTTCTTCGCGAGTGCCATCGGGCAAACCTCCCTCATGCGTACCCGGAGGTGGACGCTCCCCACCGGTGCGTGTGACGGACGCCTTCATACTCCAAGAGTCGGCCGGGCGTCCCGAGCGTCGTGCGAAAAAAGTGTAGTCCGCACATGTTGTATATTTCACCGTCCGGCGCTTTTGCGACCCTCTTCCGAACCTCGCCCCTTGCGGGTGGGTGTCCCTGGCTTAGGGGAACCGCGTCCGGACATGGCCATGACGAACCCTGACACGCTCCTCCCCGACAGCCGCGTCCCCTCGGACCGCGTGCGCCTGGCGAACGACCGGGAACTCCGGCCGGACGGGGCCTTCGTCCTCTACTGGATGACGGCGTCGCGGCGCACCCATTTCAACTTCGGCCTCGAACGTGCCGCCGAATGGGCGCGCGCCCTCGGCCGGCCCCTCGTCGTCCTCGAAGCTCTCCGCGCCGGTTATCTCTACGCGAGTGATCGCCTTCACGCCTTCGTCCTCCGCGGCATGGCCGACAATGCCCGCCGCCTCGCGGAGGCCCGCGTCACGCATCACGCCTACGTCGAACCGCGCCCCGGGGCGGGCAAGGGCCTCGTCGCTGCGCTCGCCGGCCGCGCGTGTGTCGTCGTCACCGACGATGACCCCACATTTTTCCTCCCGCGCATGATCGCCGCGGCCGCGAAACAAGTTCCCGTCCGCTTCGAGCAGGTCGACTCCAATGGCCTCCTCCCGATCCACGCGCCCGAACGCGTCTTCACCACGGCGTTCTCGTTCCGCGGGTATCTCCAGAAAAACCTCCTCCCGCACCTCCGCCGAAGGCCACTCGCCGATCCCCTCGCCGCGGGTTTGCCGGTTCCTCCGAAAAACCTCCTCGCGCCGGATCTCCTCTCGCGCTGGCCCGCCGCCTCGCCCGATCTCCTCGCCGCCTCACCCGCGGCGCTCGCCGCGCTCCCGATCGACCACACGGTCCCCATCGTCACCCGCATTCCGGGTGGCCCCGAGGCCGCCCGCGCCGCGCTCGCGCGTTTCCTGCAATCGAACCTCATCCGCTACGAGACCGAGCGAAACGACCCCGACGCCCGCGCCACGAGCGGCCTCTCGCCTTATCTGCATTTCGGTCACATCTCCACGCACGAAATCTTCGCCGAGCTCGAGCGCCTCGAACACTGGTCCGAAAAGAAAACCAAACCCGCGGGCGGCAAGCGCGAGGGCTTCTGGGGCATGAGCGCGCCCGTCGAGTCCTTCCTCGACGAGCTCGTCACCTGGCGCGAGATCGGCCTGAACCTCTGCGCCCTTCGGCCCGACGACGCGCAAAGCTTCGATTCCCTCCCGGACTGGGCCCTGAAAACCCTCGCCGATCACGAATCCGATCCTCGCCCGGCCCTCTACACCCTCGCCGAGCTCGAGGGCGCACGCACGGCCGATCCCCTCTGGAACGCGGCGCAACGCGAGCTCCTCCGCGACGGCCGCATCCACAACTACCTCCGCATGCTCTGGGGCAAACGTGTCCTCGAATGGTCTCGCTCCCCGCGCGAGGCCCTTTCCGTCCTGATCCATCTCAACGACAAATACGCGCTCGACGGCCGCGACCCGAACTCGTACTCGGGCATCCTCTGGACGTTCGGCCGCTACGACCGCCCCTGGGCCCCCGAAAGGCCTGTTTACGGCACGGTCCGCTACATGAGCTCGGCGAACACGCTGAAGAAGATCGACCTCGAGCGTTACCTCGTCGAGTTCGGCAGCCCGAGCGATGCCGCTCGTCGAGACAAACGCTACACAAAATGAAAAGAGGACCGGGGGGAAGTTCCTTTATCCGCCCCGGCCCTCGGGCATTCATGTTTCGATGCGCCGCACCGCGACGCACGAAGATTTACTTCTTCTCGCCTCCGCCCTCGCCCTCGGACTGCTTGCCTTCCTCGATCAGCTCCTTCACGCGCTGACCGCCCTTGTGTCCGATCTCGGAGTAGAACTCGGGGCCGTACTTGTCGCGAACGGTCTCGCCGCCCTTCTGCCCGCCCTTGTGTCCGATCTCGGAGTAGAACTCGGGGCCGTACTTCTCGCGCACGGTCTCGCCGCCCTTGCGCCCGATCTCGGCGTAACCTTCGGAGCCGAGCTCTTCCTTGCGGGCCTCACCGCCCAGCCGTCCGGCCTCCTCGACGGTCATCTGACCCTTACCGGATTGCTCTTTTTTCTCCGCCATGGTCGTCTCCTCTTCTTTTGGCAACGCGCGGCGAGCCCGCGCTCGTCGCTACTGGCTCAGCGTTTCTGGCCTTGGCCGCCGCCGCCCTCGCCCTCGCTCTGTTTGCCTTCCTCGATGAGCTCGCGGACGCGCTGGCCGCCCTTGTGGCCTATTTCGGAGTAGAACTCGGGTCCGTACTTGTCCCGCGTGTGTTCGCCGCCGATGTGCCCGCCCTTCCGGCCGGCCTCTTCGACGGTCATCTGACCTTTGCCTGGTTCGTCTTTGCGCTGCTCTGCCATGTAGTTCCCTCCCAGCTCCCGCCGAACATTCTCCGGCAGACCGGGACGTCAATGGGGGGACCCCGGGAGGAGGGCTCCTCCCGCGCTCCGGGCCCGCCATCGCCGTGCGACGGATCGAGATCGAAGCCGCCGCTGAAACCGTCTCGACGCTCGCGCGTAGGACGCTAGAACATCGATCGGTTTGCAACCGCTCGATGTTCTAGCTCTTTTGTCCCGAGGGGGACGCCTCGCGTCCCCCTCTCGTCCGGGCAAAGCCCGGACGATTCACCCCCCGAGGGAAGCTCGCTTCGCGATCTTCCGAGCATCGAACCGGTCGATGCTCTAGAGAAGGCGCATGCCCCGCCCCCCCCGGACCAGCTCGACCCGCTTGCGCACCGAAGCGCTGCTCGTCCGGCGGGTCCCCGTGGGCGAGGCCGATCTCATCGTCACATTGTTCACCGAGGCGCGGGGGATCATCTCGGCCGTCGCGCGATCGGCGCGTCGATCGAACAAGCGGCTCGTCGCGCTGGAGCCAATGCATCTGCTCCGCGTGACGCTCGAAGAGCGCGAGCAAAAAGATCTGGCCGTGCTCGGCGAGGCGGCGATCGCGCACCCACGCATGCAGCTCGTCTCCGCGCTGGATCGCCTGGAAGCCGCAGGAAGAGCGCTGCGCTGGGTCCGCTCGGTCGCGCCGCCCGGCACACGCGAGCCGGGCCTTTTCGCCACGGTGAACGAGCTGCTCGACGCGCTCGACGCGCCCACGCCCGCGCGCTCGTCCGAGGCGGAGCTCGCGACGTCAGGGCTGCGTTTGCTCGCGGATATGGGCTTCGGCCTGGTGCTCGATCGATGCGTGCGTTGCAGTCGCGTTTGCCCAGCGGAGGCACCTGCGTGTCTGGATGCACTCGCCGGCGGGCTCGTCTGTCGCGCTTGCGGCGGGGCGCGGCTCGTGCTTCGAGCAGACCTCCGGGGGCGAGTCGAGGCTGCCTGCGCGGGCGACGATGAAGCGCTGCGCGCAGAGGACACGCGAATCGTGGTGGACCTCGTGGAAGCCGTGATCCAGGCGCACGCCGGTCCGGCGAAGTAGGCGCTGGGAGGCGCTGAGCTGGGGCGTTGCCCCAGGCCCCACCAGGGGCTATCCGCCCCTGGACCCGGACCAGCGCAAGCGCTGGACCCGGGGTCGATGAACTGCGCGATGCGCAGTTCATCGAACAGGCCGAGTCAAGACTGGCGAGCGACGCTGCCAATCGAGACAGCCGCGCTGCCATTTCGACCGGCAACGTTGTTCCTGGTCTTGCCACCGGCTCGTGGAAGAACCGCGCATCGCGCGGTTCTTCCAACCCGAGTCCAGGGCTTGCCCTGGTTCGGGTCGAGGGGCGAACTGCCCCCGCGGGGCCCGGGGCAGCGCCCCGGCGCGGCGACCCCAAGAACTTATCGGACCACGATCCAGAGCAGGATGAGCAGGAGCGCGACGAGGCCGCTCGCGCTGCCGACTGCGATGGCGAGTTGCGTGCGCGGCGGCGCGTTTTGCCAGAAGTTCGCGAGCGCTGCGAGGCCGCCGCCTGCGGGCGGGGGCGCATGCGTGGGCTGACCGGGACGCGCCATCCATGCGGGAGGCGCGCCGGGGCCCATCGGCAAGGGGCCCGTCGTGCCGGGGATGTTCACGCCCGGCAGGTTGTTCTGCGAGGTCATGAGCTGGCCCGGCATGGGCGGCGGACGGAACATGCCCGGCGGCATCCCGGGCTGACCCATCATGCCGGGAGGCGGCGCCGCGTACACGCCGGATGCCGTCGACGGGGGCGCGCCGAACCCGCCCGGGTTTGGAGGGCCAAACTGGCCCGGCGGCGGCAGGTTCTGCAGCTCGGGGAACTGGCTCGTGTCGAGCGGCGTCGTCTTCGCGTACTTGTTGCCCGGACCGAACATGCCTTGCGCGGCTGCGAGGTCTTCCGGCTTGACCGGCGCCGTCGGCGGATCGTCGAGGTTTGCCGACGGAATCGCGTACTGGTGTTGCCCGCGGCTCGGCTCGAGCATGCGCGTCTTCTCGCTGTCGGGCACGCGCTCGGGCAGTTCGGGTTTGACGTAGAACGTCGTGGGGGTGTCGCGCCGCTCGGCGGGCGCGTCGTCGTCGTCGGGCGCGTGGCCTGGGCTCGACGGGAGCGAGGGCGTGAGCTCGTCGATCGGCGGCAGCACGTGGCCTTCGGGCAGCGGGAACGCTTGCGTCGCCTCGCTGTTGTGGATCGGACGAACGCCTGAGGGCGTCGGCGCGCCCTGGAACGGACCCGCATGCGACGGGCGCGGCGGCTCGGGCGCGGCGGGTCGCTGGGGCTCGCTCATCCATGCGGAGAGGGAACGATCGCCGAAGGGCGCGAGATCGCGGCAGAGCTCGAGCACGCTGCCTTGCCGATCGTCGCGGTCGGGCGCGAGCGCGCGCATGATCGCCTTGCACACGGGCTGCGGCAGGTCGGGACGAAGGCGTGCGATGTCCGTCGGCGGGCCTGAGCAGAGCGCGAAGACGAGGTCGCCGATGGTGTCGGCGTCGTACGGCTTGCGGCCGGTCAAGCACTCGTAGAGCACGACGCCGAGCGAGTAGAGATCGCTGCGTCCGTCGACGCCCGAGGGGTTTCGGAGCTGCTCCAGGCTCATGTAGTACGGCGTGCCGACCGTGGAGCCGGTGCGCGTGAGCGAGCCGCCGGGGACGGGCGCGTCGCTCGCGATCTTGACGATGCCGAAGTCGAGGAGCTTGACGTCGTAGACGCCGGGGCTCGGGCCCGGGCCGAGGTGAATGTTGTCGGGCTTGAGATCGCGGTGGACGATGCCGTGCGTATGTGCCTCGGCGAGGCACTCGCCGACCTGCAGCGCGACGTTCACCGTGAGCTCGAGCGGGAGCTGCCCTGCCTCGTGCAAGAGCTCGCGCAGGCTCTGGCCGGCGAGCAGCTCCATCACGAGGTACGGGCCCTCGGTCTGGCTCATGCCCATGTCGACGATCTTCACGGCGCGCGGGCTCTTCAAGAGGCTCGTCGCGCGCGCCTCTTGTTCGAGGCGCTGGTACGTCGTCGGATCGAGCAGGGACTTCAGGGCCAGGCGCTGGCCGGTGCGGACGTGCTCGACCTCGTGGACGAGGCCGTTGCCGCCGCCTCCGATGAGCCGGAGTACGCGGTAGCGACCATCGACGATGGTACCGGGACGGAAGGCGGGAACGTCGGCCTGTACATCTGCCGGAGCTTGCTCGGGGCGAATGGGGGCCATGGGGATAGCGGCTCGGACGCGAGTCTAGATCAGCTCGTCGCTGAGGGATACTTTCCAGGAGGGGGAGGAGCGACGCGGCGGCTTGGGTCCTTGAACACCCACGACCTTGGCACTACCGTGGCCGCTCACCATGGCGACGAGCGAGGCTCTGGCAGCCGCAACGAAAGTCGAGACGGCAGGCTCCCGCTCCCGCGGGGACGTTGTCTTCTACACGGTGCTCGCTCTCTGCGCCGCGGCGTTCCTGATCACGATCCACGTGATCTTCTTCAAGGCGCCCGTCGAGTCGACGATGGGCATCGTCCAGAAGATCTTCTACTTCCACGTGCCCATCGCGTACTCGATGTACGTCGGGGCCGCGGTGTGTTTCGTGGGTTCGGCGGGCTACCTCGCGCGCGGCACGCGCGGCTGGGACGCACTCGCGCGCGCAGGCGCGGAGTGCTCCGTGGCGATGGGCGTGCTCGTGCTCGTGACCGGGGCGCTCTGGGGCGCGAAGGCGTGGGGCGTGTACTGGACCTGGGATCCGCGGCTCACGACGGCGCTGCTCTCGGTGCTGATTTACGTGGCGTACGTGGTCCTCCGGGCGTTCGCGGGTGACGGGGACTCGGAGCGGAAGTTCGCGGCGGCGCTCGGGGTGCTTGGCGCGGCAAACCTGCCGATCATCCACTACTCGGTGCAGAAGTGGGGCGGCAACCACCCGAAGGTGATCTCGTCGGGCGGCGGCGGGCTCAAGCACCCGGACATGAAGCTCGCGCTCATGCTCGGGTTCTTGACGTTCACGCTGCTCGCGGTGGTGTTGATTTGGACCCGCGTGCGGATCGAGCTCGCGGCGGCGCGGCTGAGTGAGGCCGAGGAAGAAGCGCTCGAGCTCGGCGTGGGCGAGGAGTAGACGACGATGTCGGCGGATCAAGCAGCACAGCAAGCGCCCGGCGCGGCAGGGCAGGGGACGGCCGACGATCGCTCGACGACGTTCCGCGCGGTCGAGGGCGGCAACCAGATGCAGAGCGGCGAGAAGCTGCTCGTCGAGGCGTACGCGTTCATCTGGATCGTCGTCCTCGTGTTCGTCGCGTCGATGTTCCGACGGCAGCGTCGGCTCGACCGGCGGGTCGAGACGCTGGAGGCGGCGCTCCAGAAGGCGCGCGCGAAGAGCGGGGGCGACTGACGTGCCGGACTTCGGTCAGATCACGCCCCAGCACGTGATCTACATCCCGAGCGTTCTTCTCCTCGGGCTCGTGGTCGGATACACCCTGGGCGCGCGCGCCGTGCGCGCAGAGCTCGAGAAGCGCAAGCGCAGGATGAAGGAGTAGGAGCCCGTGGTGGATTTCTCGCTGTCCGAAGAGCACAAGGGTCTCATCGAGACCGCCCGCCGCTTCACGAAGGAGCGGATCACCCCGATCGCGGCCGCGTGTGATCACGAGTCCCGCTTCCCGATGGAGGTGTTCAAGGAGGCGTGGGAGATCGGCCTCGTCAACCCGACGGTCCCGGCCGAGTACGGCGGGTCGGGCATGGGCGAGCTCGAGAACGCGATCATCACGGAGGAGCTCGCGTACGGGTGCACGGGCATCCAGACGAGCCTGCTCGCGAACGGCCTCGCGCTGACGCCGATCAAGCTCGGCGGGAGCGAGGAGCAAAAGAAGAAGTATCTCGGCCTGCTGACGAGCGAGCCGGTGATGGCGAGCTACGCGACGAGCGAGCCCGACGCGGGCAGCGATGTGGCCGGCATCAAGACGCGCTTCGCGCAGCACGGCGACGACTACGTGCTGAACGGGCAGAAGTGCTGGATCACGAACGCGAGTTACGCGCGGTTCTACGTGATCTTCGCGACGAGCAATCCCGACCTCCGGCACAAGGGCATCGCGGCGTTCATCGTCGATCGCGACACGCCGGGGCTCCGCGTGGGCAAGAAGGAGGACAAACTCGGGCAACGCGCGAGCGACACGGCGCAGATCTTCCTCGAGGACGTGGTCGTGCCGAAGGCGAACCTGCTCGCGCCCGAGGGCAAGGGCTTCAAGCTCGCGATGGAGACGTTCAACCAGACGCGTCCCGACATCGGCGCGGGCGCGACGGGCCTGATGCGTCGTTGCCTCGACGAGTGCGTGGCGTACGCGAAGGAGCGCAAGACCTTCGGGACGCCGATCGCGAACCACCAGCTCGTGCAGTGGATGATCGCGGAGATGGCCATCCGCGTGGAGGCGACGCGGCTCCTCTACCAGAAGGCCGCGTGGAACCTCGATCACGGCGTGCGCGATCCGATCGTCTCGAGCTTCGCCAAGGCCTACGGCGCGGACAGCGCGATGCAGACGGCCGTCGACGCCGTGCAGGTCTTCGGCGGCAATGGGTACGTGAAGGAGTACCCCGTCGAGAAGCTCATGCGCGACGCGAAGGTCCTGCAGATTTACGAGGGCACGAGCCAGATCCAACGGATCGTGATCGCGAAGCAGCTCTTCGGGGGCTAGCCCCCACATCCCCGCCTTTTCCTCCCGCCCCCTCTACACGCGCGCGCCGACCGTTGATATCAACGAAGGCTCGGAAATTTCCTTTCGCGGGAGGAATGGCTTCATGCGGACACGTCGCGCGCACCTCAATACCCCCAAGGCGTCCACGGGCGCCGGTAAGCTCCTCGGCACGGGCACCGTGCTCGCCTCGTTCGTCTGTGCAGGCGCCCTCGTGGCGCTCGTGTCGGCGTGCGGGGACGGGAGCAGCAACGGCTCGGGGGGCTCGGGCGGCCAGGGCGGCGCAGGCGCGACGGGCGGCCAGGGCGGCGACGGGCTCCAAGACTTCGTGACGAGCGCGTCGAGCAGCTCGTCGTCGAGCTCCTCCGGGGCCGGCGGGCAGGACGCCGGGCCGACGTGCGACCCGCCGAACCCCGTGGGCGGCACGTCCGTGTTCGCCGCCGCCTACGGGGATTCGCAGACCCAAAGCGGCGTGTCCGTCTCGACCGACAAGATGGGCAACATCCTCCTCGCCGGCGCCTTCCAGGGCGCGATGAACCTCGGCGGGACCATGCTCACGAGCGGCGGCAAGGAGGACGCGTTCATCGCGAAGCTCTCCCCGAACGGCCAGGTGCTCTGGGCGAAGCGCTTCGGCGACGCGCAGAACCAGAGCGCGACGGGCATCGGCGCCGACGCCGAGGGCAACGTCTACGTGACGGGCATCTTCATCGGCACCGTCAATTTCGGCGGCCAGAACCTCACGAGCGATACGAACTTCTTCCAGGACGTCTTCCTCGTGAAGTTCGCGCCCGACGGCACCCATCAGTGGAGCAAGAAGTTCGGCGATTCGAACATCCAGTACGCGCGCGCGCTCGCGGTCGACGGCATCGGCAACGTCGTCATCTCGGGCTACTTCCAGCAGCAGGTCGACTTCGGCGGCGGTGTCCTCACCGCGTCGGGATCGGCCTTCGACGTGTTCCTCGCCAAGTTCAACGCCACGGGGCAACACCTCTGGAGCCGGACGTACGGCAACGAGGCGGATCAGTCGGCGAAGAGCCTCGCCGTCGACGGCTCGGGCAACGTGTACGTCGCGGGCGAGGCGTCGGGATCGATCGATTTCGGCACAGGGCCGCTCACGGCCGCGGGCAACCCGAGCGCGTTCGTCGCGAAGCTCGATTCGCAAGGCGCGCCGATCTGGGCGAAGATCAGCGCGGGCGCGGGCAAGGCTTCGGCGAACGCGGTCGCGGTGTCGCCCACGGGCGCGGTGGCCGTGGCCGGGCAGTTCCAGGGCACGTTCGATCTCGGCGGCAAGCCCATGACGAACCCCGACCTCGACGACGCGTTCGTCTCGGTGCTCACCGCGGGCGGCGCGCAGACGTACACGCTCAGGTTCGGCGACGAGACGTTCCAGCGCGCCGACGGCGTGGCGTTCGCGCCGAACGGGGACCTGCTTCTGGCGGGCGCGTTCACGGGTTCGATCGATCTTGGCGGCGGGGCCATTCCGAGCGCGGAAGGGTTCGACATGTTCCTCGGCCGCTTCGCCGCGAAGGACGGCTGCCTCGAGTGGGGCCGCGGCTACGGCGGGCCGCTCGTGCAGTCGCCGCAGTCGCTCGTCTTCGATCCGGCGTCCGGCAACGTGGTGCTCACGGGCAGCTTCGGCGGCACGGTCGACTTTGGCCTTGGCCCGGTGTCCGCGGCCGGTGACGACGCTTTCCTCTTCGCTGTCAAGCCCTGAAACGAGGGTTACACCCGCCCCGGGGCTGATTTCCGGGGTGCGTTCGTGTGACACGTCGCGGCAACGAAGCCGCCGCCAACCGTCCAACACGTGCGACGCGATGAGCCCTGGGCAGAGAGGGCAGGTTGCGGGCGCGCCGGGGGCTTCTCCGGGGCTTGTGGTGCGGCGAGCGCTCTGAGATCCTGATCGACAATGCACGCCTACGTCGAATCTTCGACGGGAAGGCGCGTGTGGAACGGGTGCACGTCGGTGCGCCTCTCGGAGCTACCCATGGCTTTGTTCCGGCAGCCCTCGAAAGGGATCCTTACCTCGTTTGCCGCGCTCACAGGGGTCGCCGCGGCCGCCGCGTTCACCGCGCCGGCCGACGCGCAGGAGGCGGCCGCGTGCCTCTCCCAAAACCCCGCGGACTGGCCCGCGCCCTCGCGGCCTTACTTCATGATCATCGCCGACACGTCGGGCTCGATGACGACGTGTACGACGCCGCCCTCGGCCACGACGGTCGAGTGCGACTCGTCCCTCGCTGGGTACAAACTGAACTCCTGCGGCATGATTCCGAGCCGGCTGAACGACGCCAAGTGCGCGCTCCGGCAAACCGTGCAGGCATTCGGCGGCGAGGTGAACTTCGGGCTCTCGACGTACGCCGGCGTCATGAAGAACTGCACGTTCGGCGCAGGCGGCGCTTGCGTGAGCGATTGCGGCGTGCCGAACGGGACCACGTGCAACCCGGACAACTACGGCTGCACCATCGACCCGCTCCCGGGTGGCGATAGCATGGGCCAGTTCGACAACTGCGGCAACCTGCCCGCATGCACCACCGGAAACGGGACCGGGCCCGCGTTGCCGAACCTGGCGGAGGGCTCGTGGCGCAACGGCGGCAACGTCGTCGTGCCCTTGCCGAAAGATCCCTGGTGGGGGCCGGCCGCGCCCGCCTCGAACGTGCCGGAGCTGCTCCAGTGGTTCGACGGCCTGTGCAACGACAACAAAGAGCTCTTCGCCGAGGGCGCCACGCCGATCGCGGGCTCGCTACGCACCGTCACCCAGTACCTGCGATCCGGCTGGAACGTGAGCTGGAGCGCGTCGAACTACTGCCAGACCGGCTTCGCCTTCGGTTCGAACCTCGGCACGCCGATCGACGCGATGGATCGGCTGTGCCGCAGCGTGAACGTCATCCTGGTGACCGACGGCGACGAGACGTGTGACACGCAGGCTGCCGCGGTGAGCGCCGCGCAGGATCTCTGGCAGAACGGCGTCACGCTCGGGACCGCCCCCAACCAGAAGACCTGGAAGGTCCCGGTCTACGTCGTCAACTTCGCGGGCGGCTCGACGTCGAATACGGACGCGATCGCGGCCGCCGGCGGCACCGTGGCGTCGTACTCGGCGAACGACGAGGTCTCGCTCGCCAAGGCACTCGCGCAGATCGTCGGCTCCGCGGCCAAACCCGAGGTCTGCAACAACGGCGACGACAACTGCAACGGCTGTACCGACGAAGGGTACAAGCACTACTGCAACAAGGGCGCACCGGCGAAGGTGTGCTGTAGCTGGTCGACGCCCGCGCAACGCGCGACGTGCCTCACCAACTACACCAACTCGATCACGGTCGCGGATCCGGACGGCAACGAGCAACTCCTGCCGTGTACGACCGACGCGCAGCAGGCCGCTCCCGCGACGTGGCTCTGCTACGACCCGAAGGAGATCTGCGACGAGGCCGACAACAACTGCGACGGCAATGGGCCGGGCAAGACGAACCTCGTCGACGAGGGCTTCAACAAGTGCGGCAACCCCGCGAAGTGCCCCTCGACCGAGACCTGTGACGGCCAGGACAACGACTGCGACGGCGTGACCGACGAGGGCGTTTGCCCGAACTGCGTGCCCTCGCCCGAGGTCTGCGACGGCTGCGACAACGACTGCGACGGCATCGCGGACGACAACATCGCCGCCGTGCCGTGTGGCCAGTCGACCCCGATGAACTGCCAGGGCACGCAGGCGTGCAAGCCCGCGCAGCCCGTGCCGCAGCCGGGCCAGTGCGTGGCGGGCGGCGGCCTCGCGGCTTGCCAGAACAACCCGATCGCCGAGACCTGCGACAACATCGACAACGACTGCGACGGCATCGTGGACGATTCGGTGCCGCCGACTGCGTGTGTGCCCGCAGGGACGCCAGGCGGCATCGTCTACGGCGGCACGAGCCAGTGCAAGCAGGGCCAGAAGCCGTGCGGCAGCAGCACGTGCACGGGCTTCGTCGGTCCGTCGGCCGAAGTTTGCGACGGCATCGACAACGACTGCGACGGCCAGGTGGACGAGCAAGCGGTGGGTGTGGGCACCTCGTGTGGCCAGGCGCTGCCGCCGTGCACGCCCGGCACGCTCGCCTGCGTGAACGGCGCGCTGGTTTGCCAGGGCGGAACGGGGCCGCAGCCCGAGGTCTGCGACAACGTCGACAACAACTGCAACGGCATCGTGGACGAGGCGCCGCTCTCCGACGGTCCGGCCGCCGGGGCGAACGGCTGCTGGCAGAACGTCGGCAACTGCTGCGTCTTCAAGAACCTGCAGTGGTGCCCGCCTGCCGGCGCCACCTGCAACGGCAACGGCACGCTGGTGTCGCCGTGCAACAAGGGCACGCTCGTCTGCACCAACGGCGCCTGGTCCTGCCAGGGCCCCGTCGGTCCCTCGACCGAGCAGTGCGACAGCGCGGACAACGACTGCGACGGCATGATCGACGACGTGCCCGGCACGGGCGGGCCCTGCGGCTCGGACGTGGGCGAGTGCGTCGCGGGCGTGCAGCAGTGCGGGGCGAACGGCGTGCAGTGCGTCGGCCAGGTCGGTCCCTCGACCGAGATCTGCGACGGCAAGGACAACGACTGCGACGGCCTCGTCGACGACAACGTCGGTGGCCTCGGCAAGCCCTGCGGCATCAACCAGCCGCCCTGCTCGCTCGGACAAACGGCGTGCGTGAACGGCGCGATCGTTTGCCAGGGCGGCATCCAGGCGCAGGCCGAGACCTGCGACGGCGTGGACAACGACTGCGACGGCGCGATCGACGACGCGCCGCTCTTCGACGCACCCAACGCCGGACAGAACGGCTGCTGGGCTCTGCCGGGCAACTGCTGCCAGCACGGGAATCTGCAGTGGTGCCCGCCGCCCGGCGCGTCCTGCTCCGACAACGGCATGCTCGCGCCGCCCTGCAACAAGGGCTCGCTCTCGTGCCAGGGCGCGCTCGGCTGGGTCTGCGTGAACGCGAAGGGCCCGCAGGCCGAGGCGTGCGACGGCCTCGACAACAACTGCGACGGCACGATCGACGACGGCACGTTCATGGGTGAAGGCGCGGCCTGCGGCACCGACACGGGCCAGTGCTCGCCGGGCGTCATCGACTGCGCCGGCGGCATCCTCGACTGCGTGGGCGACGTGTCCCCCAGCCCCGAGGCTTGCAACGGTCTCGACGACGACTGCGACGGCACGGTCGACAACGGCATCGTCGTCGGCGGCTCGTGCACGCCGGCCTACGACACGACGCTCTACCCGGGCCCGCGCGACAAGGGCGCCTGCCAGCCGGGCACCCTGCAGTGCGACGGCATGGGCGGCGAGACGTGCATCGGCGGTACCGGCCCGCAGCCTGAGATCTGCGACGGCGTGGACAACGACTGCGACGGTTCGATCGACGAGACGGGTCCCGCGCCGGACGGCATCGACGGCACGGCAAACCCGGTAGATTCGACGCAGGTGATCGGTGGCGCTTGCGGTATCGACACCGGCGCTTGCCAGCAGGGCCAGTGGGCGTGCCTCAACGGCATCTTCGCTTGCCTCGGTAGCCAGGGTCAGACGGACGAGGCGTGCGATTGCCAGGACAACGACTGTGACGGCACGACCGACGAGCAGGACCCGAACGGCCCCGCGATCTGCGCGCCTGGCAACTCGTGCGTGAAGAGCGGAAGCGCGTGCACCTGCGCGACGCCCTGCCAGGGCGGCGAGTTCCCGTGCCCGCCGGGTCAGGCTTGCGAGGAGGTCATCTCCAGCGAGACCGGCCAGCCGCTCGGCAACTTCTGCATCGCGAACAACTGCGGCGACTGCGCGACGAAGACGGTGAAGGACGCGGCGGGCAAGGTGCTCTGCGCGCCCGCGGGCACGCCTGCGGACGCGGACTGCATGGTGCCTCCGGTCTGCCTCTGCAAGGGCATCGCCGGCTGCAAGGAGCCTTGCGACGGCGTGACCTGCGGCGCGGGCGAGGTCTGCACGAACTACGGCCCGAACGCTGGCAAGTGCGTGCAGAACAACTGCTTCAACGTGCCCTGCGTGGGCTGCGGCAAGGTCTGCAACGGCGGCTCCTGCGTGGACAACCCGTGCAAGCCCGACAGCTGCCCGACGGGCCAGGTCTGCAAGCCGAACGATACGTTCACCGGCTTCACCTGCGTCGACTCCTGCGCGGACAAGAGCTGCGGCGCGAGTGAGGTGTGCAAGGACGGCCAGTGCGTCGCGGGCTGCGATCCGGCGTGCGTCGGGGCGCAGGTCTGCGACCTGTCGCAGTCGCCTCCGGTGTGCGTGGACAGCAAGTGCACCACGCCGTGCCCCGACGGCTCGTACTGCAACCCGGTGACGGGCAGCTGCGGCAACGATCCGTGCGAAGGCGTGATCTGCCCGATGGGCCAGGTCTGCCAGAACGGCGATTGCTTGCAGGGTCAGGGCGGCAGCGGCGGCGCGGGCGGCGCGGGCGGCGCGGGCGGCGAGGGCGGCGCGGGCGGCACGAACCCGACGACGTCGACGGGCACGGGCACGGGCGGCGCGCCTCCGGACGACAGCGTCTGGGGCCTCGCAACGGGCGGCGGCGGATGCGCATGCGACGTCGGCGCGCAGGATCGGAACAGTGGCTTCGCGCTGGCGCTCGCTGCGCTCGCGCTTGGCATCGCACGCAGGCGGTCTTCCGGGCGCCGCGGCGTTACGGAGGTGTCGCGATGAGCTCGCTAGGCAAGGCGTTCCGACGCTTGGGGCTGCGCTCGGCCAAGCCGAGCTACGCCCCAAACCCCTTCGGGCTGGTCCTCTCGTCCCTCGTGGTCTCGGCGCTCGCGCTCGGGGCCGCGGGGTGCACGACGGACGCGTTCTGCTTCGACAAATGCGCCGGCGACACGCCCTCGGGCTCGGGCTCCGGCTCGGGCTCGGGCGGATCGGGCGGTCAGGGCGGCGAAGGCGGCGACAACTGCTTCCCGTTCTGCGGCACCGACGGTGGTCCGGGTGGGGGCGGCGGCGGCGGCGGCGGCCCGTGCGTCCCGACGAACGGCGGCGTCGAGAAGTGCGACGGCCTCGACAACGACTGCAACGGCGCGGTCGACGACGGCCCGAACATCAACCTCGAGAGCAAGACGACGTGCGGAACGTGTGACAACAACTGCTACACGAAGCTGCTCAACACCGATCCCACGACCATCACCTGCGTGCCGAGCCCGAACCCGGGCACGGAGCCGGGCGAGTGCACGGGCACGTGCGTGTCGGGCTACTACGACCTCGATGGCGACAAGGCCTGCGAGTACTACTGCATCAAGAACACGCCGGACGACGCGTCGTGCAACAACAAGGACGACGACTGCGACGGCGTGAAAGACGAGGACGTCAACCTCTGCACGAGCACGACGGACTGCGGCAAGTGCGGGAACAACTGCGTCGTCATCAACGGCACGTCCGAGTGTGCGACGACCGCGGGCGCCGGCGAGGCGTGCTCCCCGGCGAACACGCAGTGCAAGATCAAGCAGTGCGACGTGGGCTTCTACGACCTCGACAACTCCGTCGCGACGGGCTGCGAGTACCAGTGCACCCCGTCGAACGGCGGCGTCGAGAAGTGTGGTGACAGCGTCGACAACGACTGCGACGGCAAGATCGACGAGGCCGACGACCTCTCGATGGATCCGCAGATCGGCAAGAACTGCTTCGGCGATCCGGACGGCATCTGCGGTCTGCTCGCCGCCGCCGGCAAGACGGCGTGCGTCGGGAACAAGGTCGTCTGCGCCGGTCCGAACGTCGTCGTCGAGGGGCAGATCCAGGAGATCTGCAACGGCCTCGACGACGACTGCGACGGCCAGGTCGACGACAGCCCCACGGACGCCGGCAACTCCTGCGGCCAGAGCAACATCTTCCCCTGTCAGTTCGGCAAGCAGCAGTGCCAGAACGGTCAGCTCGTCTGCGTCGGCGCGGTGAACCCCTCGGCCGAGCTCTGCAACGGCCAGGACGACAACTGCAACGGCGCGATCGACGACATGCCCGTCGACGTGGGCGCGACGTGCGGTTTGACCGACGTCGGTCCCTGCCAGAAGGGCGTGGAGCAATGCCTGCCCGGCGGCCAGAAGACGTGCGTCGGTGAGATCGCGCCGAAGACCGAGACGTGCAACGCCCAGGACGACGACTGCAACGGGCTCGTCGACGACGTCGCGGGCACCGGCTCGGCGTGCGGGCAGAGCAGCACGTCGCCTTGCAAGCTCGGCACGCTGCAGTGCATGGGGCAGACGCTCACGTGCGTCGGGAACATCGACCCGAAGGCCGAGACCTGCAACTCGATCGACGACGACTGCGATGGTCAGGTCGACGAGGGCATCCCGACCCAGCAATGCGTGCCCGTCGGCGCGCCGCCGAACCTCGTGTACGGCGGCCTGAGCAAGTGCGTGAAGGGCACGCAGACGTGCGGCGGCGCGTGCACGGGTTACATCGGGCCGAGCGCGGAGACGTGCAACAGCCTCGACGACGACTGCGACGGCATCGTCGACAACAACCTGAACCTCGGCGCTTGCAACGTGCCGCCTGCGCCCCCCGCGGGCGCGACGTCGCCGTGCAAGGCGGGCCAGCAGTCGTGCGTGGGCGGCGTTCTGACGTGCCAGAATTCGGTCGGACCGTCGAGCAGCGTCGACAGCTGCGGCGTGGACTCGAACTGCGACGGCACGCTGACCGGTCAGCCGAACCTGCAGACCGACGTCGCGAACTGCGGCGCGTGCGGCAACAACTGCTACGCGAACGCGGTGCACGCGATCTGGTCGTGCACGTCGGGCATGTGCGCCTTCCAGGGTTGCGAGAACGGCTACTACGATCTCAACAACGACAAGAAGTGCGAGTACAGCTGCCAGTACAAGCAGGCGCAGGAGATCTGCAACGGCGAGGATGACGATTGCGACGGGCAGATCGACGAGGGCGTCGTGGCCCCGACGCCGGTGCAGGTCTGCGGCGTGAGCGTCACGGCCATGCGGCCGGAGTGCACGTCGCAGGTGACGGTCGCATGCACGCAGGGCGCGTGGAAGTGCACGTTCCCGGCGGGCGTGTGCAACGGCGCGGCCCCGAACTACTGCTCGGGCGCCACGGAGGTCTGCGACAACCTCGACAACGACTGCGACGGCATCCTCAACGAGAACGTGCCGAACTACGGCAAGGCCTGCGCGAGCGACGACGGCCTTCCGGCGCCCGGACACGGCGCCTGCCGCAAGACCGGCACGTTCGTGTGCAGCGGCGCGAACGCGACGACGTGCAACGCGGTCAAGGCCGACTGCGCGACCTTGCCCGGCGGCTGCACCGAGCAGTGCGACGGCGTGGACAACGATTGCGACGGGCTCGTCGACGAGACGTACGTCTCGAAGGGCTCGAACGCGACGTACTACGTCAAACCCGCGGTCACGCGCATCGCGACGAGCCTCTGGATCTACAGCTACGAGGCGAGCCGGCCGAACGCCGTCACGGATGTCGCGAACAACGTCATCACGCCCGGCAACGGCAACGGCTACCACGTGACCGCGCCTGCGGGCACGACGCTCGACAAGACGCTCGCGTGCTCGGTGCCAGGCAAGCTGCCGTGGTTCAACGTGACGCCGGCCGAGGTCGAGCAGACGTGCAACGCGATGGGCGGGTCCATCTGCTCGACGGCCGACTGGACGACCTCGTGCCAGGCGACGCTCGGCTGCTCCTGGGGCTACAACCCGCGCGGCGCGGCGTGCACGTCGACGTACGACGCCACGAAGTTCTGCAACATCGGACCCTCGTTCGACTTCAGCTCGTCGATCGCGGGGGATCAGGACGGCTTGCTCTTCACGGGCTCGACCAGCCTGCAGAACTGCTGGGCGGACTGGTTGAACCTGCAGGGCAACAACGCCACGACGGGCAAGCTCTACGACATCACGGGCAACCTCCGTGAGATCACGAAGAGCGCGACGAACACGTATCCGCTCATGGGCGGCGCGTTCAACACCGGCGACCCCGGCGGCGCGACGTGCTCGTTCCAGTTCTACACGGTCGATCCGACGTTCAAGCTCTTCGACCTCGGCTTCCGCTGCTGCTTCGCGCAGAACCCCGGCTGACAAAACGAATCGAGCGGGCGCCTCTCTCGGCGCCCGCTCGATGTCTCGCGTCCCTCGCGAAGGCGCGCCGTGCGCGCGCCCCTCGCGGTTCGCTCAATCCCTTCGATCGTGATGATTCGAGAGCGCTGCGCCGTCGGCCGCGGGCAGCGTGAAGTGGATCGTGCTCCCACGCCCCACCTCGCTCTGCGCGCCGATGTGCCCGCCGTGCGCCTCGACGATGCCCTTGGCGACGTAGACGCCGAGGCCCATGCCCTGACACGCGCGACGCCCCTCCGGCGGCCTGCGCGAGAACAGCATCGGCCGATCGAGCTCGGCGATGCCCGGACCCGTGTCGGTCACGGAGAAGCGCGCGCCCGACGGTGCGGGCTCGGCGCGGATCGTGATCGAGCCGCCCTTCTGCATGAAGCGCGCGGCGTTGCTCACGAGCCGCGAGAGGACCTGCAGCACGCGGGCACGATCGACGTAGAGCGCCGGCAGGTGCGGCGAGACCTCTTTCGCGACCGCGATCGGGCGCTGCGCCGTGGCGAGGGCCGCGGCCAGCGCGGCGGCCTCCACGATCGACGCCGCGTCGTGCACCTCCTGTCCGATCGGCAACTTCCCCGCGTCGATGTTTGCTGCGTCGACGAGGTCTTCGACGATCTGGTTCATCTCCAGCGCGGCACGCTTGATCGTCTGGAGCTGACGATCGTGCGCTGGATCCCCGCCGAGTTCGCGCGCGAGCAGCGTCGTCGTCACCATCACCACGCCGAGCGGGTTGCGCAGGTCGTGCGAGACGATGGTGAGCAGCTCCGCGCGCTGCGCTTCGGCGCCTTTGGCGCGCCGCTCGAGCTCTCGACATCGCCGCTCGAGCTCGGCCACGTAACGCGCGTCTTTCGTTTGCACGGCTGGCATGCGAGCGCGCTTCGTCGCGGGGCGCGTCGTGCTTCGCGACGGCCCATTTGCCGGCTTGCTTGCTTGTTTGCGTTTCCTCGCTTCGGCCACGATCGCCTCTTTGATTGGCAGGGTAACGCGACATCGCGCGGCGGATGCAGTCGGAGATCGCCTCACTCCGCCATCCGTGCTGCGATGTCCGGAAGCGCCCGCGTCGGGTTTCTCCCGATAGGCCGCTCAGGCGCGTCTCCACGGCCCAAGAAGGGCACAAATCCGTGCCTGAGGTTCCCTGCCTGCGGCTATCATCGACCCTTGCCCGCGACGCACGCTGCGCCTCGGGTGAGGGGTAGGCGGCGACGCGCGCTCCATTGATGACCGGGGGTTTTACGTCGTGAAGACGACAGACGAAACTGGGCTCGGGCAACAACACGGCGGCCTCTCGCCGCTCGTCCTCGTGGTCGACGACTTCGACGACAACCGCGAGATGTTCACGGAGTTTCTTTCGTTCTCCGGGTTCCGCGTGGCGCAGGCTGCAACCGGGCGAGAGGCGCTGACACAGGCGTTCTCCCTCTTGCCCGATCTGATCCTCATGGATCTATCGCTGCCCGAGCTCGACGGGCTCGAAGCGACGCGGTTCCTGAAGAGCGACGAGCGGACCAAGCGCATCCCGATCGTGGCGCTGACGGGACACGCGCTCGCGGGTCACTCGAAGGACGCCAAGGAAGCAGGTTGCGACTCGTTCTTGACGAAGCCGTGCCTGCCCGACGCGCTGGTGACCGAGATCAAGCGGGTCCTCGGCGCGCGCGCTCGCTAGCGACGCGCACCGACGACGTTCATTACAGAGGGGGGGGAACATGAGAGCATCCGTGGGCTCACGGGTGGGCGTGCGCGCGGATGGCGTCACGCAAGAGGCGGGCAGCTTCGTCCCAGTCGACGGGCTTGACCAGGACCGCGTCGAACGCGCTGTTCGCGAGCTTGGCGCGCGCGGAGAGATCGCGCCGACCCGTGCACGCGAAGAGCGCCATCCGTTGCGTCGCGGGATCGGAGCGCAGCGCTTCGGCAACGACGAACCCGTCGATGCCGGGCATGCGCAGATCACACAGGACGGCATCCGGCACGTCCTGCGTGGCGAGGAAGACGCCGCGCAGGCCGCCTTTGGCGCGCTCGACCTGGAAGCCGTGGGCTTCGAGCGAGGCCTCGGCGATCGCGAGGAAGTCGGGATCGTCGTCGACGATGAGCACGCGCGGGCGGAACACGCTCGTCTGCTCCATCTCGCCGGCTCCGCCCATCGTCTCCGCCATCCCGCCCCCTCCGACTGCGTGCAGATCGCCGTCCGCGCGAGAACACGCGCGACGAGACGTTTCGCTCCCCCATGTCTTGGACCAGCGCGCGCGATGCGCAATGCGGCGGCGCGGTCTCTGCGAACTTCGTCCTCGCGAGACGCCGGATCCGTCCGGCGGCTCTCTTCACGAACTCCACGATCCTCGGCGTTTCCTGCGTGCTACGCAGTGTGCGTCGTGTGCTCGTTCAACGCTTACCGCGCCCCTTTTCGGGCTCTAGAGTGTGCCTCATGAGTGTCGACGAGGTTTTCTTCGACCGAGTGGCCCACGACCTGCGTGGCGAGCTCTCGACGATGCTCGCCGGCGTCCACTACTTGCTCCGGTTCGGCCGGGATCTCTCGCCTCCGACGCGCGAGATGCTCGAACGGGTGAGCGGCGCGGGCGAGCGGCTCACGCGCATGCTCGCGGAGCTCGACGACGCCGTCTGGCTGCTCGACACCCACAAGCCGCTCGTGCTCGCGTCCCTCCGCTTCGGCGATCTCGTCGACGAGGTGATGACGCGCATCGAGCCCACGGTGAAGACGCGTGGCATCCGGCTCGTCCTCGAACAGACCGACGCCGACGCGGCGGCCGAGCTCGTCGGCGATGTGGATCTGCTCGCCACGGCGCTCACCTCGATCGTCGATCTCGCCACCTTGCGCGCGCCTTCGGGCACGGTGCACGTCACGGCCGAGACCCGAGACGGCGCGCCGATCGTGCGGGTGCGGGACGAGGGCGAGGCCGTGCCCAAGGACGTGCTCGCGCGCCTGTTCGAGCCCTTCGTCGAGCGGGAGATCGTGCCGCGCGAGACGCATGGCCGGCGCAAGCTCAGGCTCGGGATCGGCCTGCCGATCGCGCGGGCGATCTTCGAAGCGCACGGCGGCTCGCTCGTCGTGGATCCGAGCGACACGGGGCTCACGCTCCGGGGCGTGATCTCCTTGCGCAAGGCCTCCGAGATCCCGGTCGAGCCCGAGAAGGCGCGCGCCGCGTCCGGATAGCCGGTGTCTTGCGACGACCGGGCGGGCATGCTCCGCTCGCCTCCCATGGCACGCGTGAACATCGTCTTCCTGGGTGTTGCGCTCACGCTCCTCGGGGGCTGCTCCGAGCCGGCCGGCGCCGCGCGCACGTGCAGCGGCGTCGCGCTCGACGGAGCGCTCTTGATGCTCGCCACGAACCTGCAGGCGAGCGGCCTCGGGCGCATCGACGAGACCGGCTGTTTGACCGAGATCCCGGACATCGCGCTCGGCGTCGATCCGCTGCTCTCCACCGGCTTCGGCGGGCCGTTCGTGTGCGTGCGTGATCAGGGGCTCGTGCGCGCCGTCGATCCGGATTCGCTCGCGCTCACGCGCACGTGGGTCGCGTTCGGCGAATCCGAGACGACGTTCGAGCTCGCGACGGGCGGCAAGGCGGGCGGGCCGCACAACCCACACGACGCGGATCTCGACGCGGAAGGCAGGCTCTGGGTCGCGCGGTACGAGCAGCCCGGCGTCGCGGTGATCGAGCCCGACGGGAGCTTCGGCGGCACGGTCGATCTCTCGATGTTCGCCGACGTCGACGGCCTGCCCGAGGTCGAGGCGGTGCGTGTCGTCGGGGATCGCGTCTTCGCGTCCGTGCAGCGCCTCGATCGTCGCACGTGGAAGTCCGCGGAGAACGGCGCGCTCGTGGCGATCGACCTCGCCTCGCGCAGTGTCGTCGGCTCCGTGGACCTCGGGGGGAAAAACCCGTTCGGCCGCATGAGGCCGGTGCCGTGGGATCCTGCGGGCAAGACCGTCGTGCTGGCGATGCCGGGCGACTTCTACGCGATCGACGAGGGCCACGCGGCCGCGATCGTGGATCTCGACACCCTCGTGGTGACAGGCATCGCCGAGGAGAGCGCGTTCGAGGGCTCCCTCGTGGAGGTCGAGCTTGCGGCGCCGGACGAGGCGTATGCGATCGTCGCGGGCACAGGGCTCGAAAACGCCACGCGGCTCGTTCGGTTCGATCCGTCCGGAAAAACCGCGCCGATCGTTCTGGCCGATACGCGGGAAGGTGGCCAGGGCGGTAACTACGACTACGGGGGCCTCGCGGTGGTCGGCCGCCACGTCCTGCTCGGCGACAAAGCCCACGGCGCGCCTGCGATCCACATCTTCGAGCGCGTGACGGGACGTGAGGTCGGCACCCTCGCGCCCGAACGACTTCCGCCCGTGTCGCTCTTGCCGTTGCCGTAGCGCGTCGGGAAGCGTGGAGGGGCTTCGTTCGGACGAGCCGTGCTCTCGCGCGCGAATCCCCTTTCGCCCCTGTGCCTCCCGGGCGAACTTCGTTTACCATCGATGGAAACGCCTTGGCTGACCGAGCCCCTTCATCGATGTTGAGCTCTGCGCTCGCCGAGCGTGGCGTGTCGATGCGTTCCCTCGAAGAGGCGATCGCGCGGCAAGTCGTGCACGGCGGTGACCTCGTGACGAACCTGCTCGAGGTCGGCGGCGCCCGCGAGGAGATGCTCGTGCCTCTGCTCGCCGAGGTGCTCGGCCTCGAAGAGGCGCCCTCGGGCAAACTCCCGCTGCCGCCCGCGCCGGTGCTGCGCCTCGTGCCCGGGGATCTCGCGATCAGGCACGGCATCTTCCCGCTCGCGCTCACGCGGCGCATCCTCACGATCGCCACCGCCGAGCCCCTCTCGCCGGCCGTCGAAGGTGACCTCGCGTTCGCGCTCGCCGTCGAGATCCGGCAGAGTGTCGCGCCGCTCGTGCGCATCCGTCAGGCGATCGCCGAGGCCTACCAGATCCCGCTCGAGCGTCGCTTTCTCCGGCTCGTCGCCAAGCTCGAGAGCCGCCCCGATCCGAGCCCGACGGTCATGCCACCGCCGCGGAGCATCGGGTCCTCGCGTCCGCCGCCCCCGCGCCTTCCGGAGCTTCCCGTCGCGACGCCGCTGCCGCCCACGCAGATGCCGCCGACGCAGACGCCGGACACGCTCGTCGCGGGCGCGGCGCCGCCGATCGCTCCGACTCGCACGAAGCTCTCGGCCACGCCCATCGCGGCGCGCGCGGCTCGTTCGGACCACCCCAAGCCCGCGCCGACGGTCGCGGTCGTCGAGCCGAAGCCCATCTCCGCGCCCGCCGCGATCCCTGCACCTCCGCGGCGTCCGCTCACCAGCGACGAGTTGCCCGAGACCGTCGCCGCGCCGCCGGGGTCCGCGTCGATCGCGGACACGGCCGACGAGGAAGAAGCGCCCGTCTCGCGAAGGCCCGAGCGTTCCGTGCGACGCGAGTCGAATCGCACCCGCACGAGCACCAGCGTGCTCCGCCGCGCGGTCACGGGTGATCGCAAGACACGCGTCGCCGAGGCTCCGGATCGCCGCACCGCGCGTCCTCGCCGCAAGGGCCCGTTCACCACGGCGATGGCGGAAGACGAGCTCGGCGAGGCGACCACGACCGACGCGGTCCTCGACATCTTCTTCGCGTTTGCCCACCAGTTCTTCGAGTACACGGCGCTCTTCGTCGTGCACGGCGACGTCGCGGATGGACGCGACGCCTCGGGCCCCGGCGCAGGCGCGGCGCGGCTCATGTCGCTCTCCGTGCCCCTCGACCGCCCGAGCGTGCTCGCTCTCGCCCGCGAACGCAGGGCGCCCGTGATCATGCCGCCCGCCGTGGGTGACCTCGACGTCCAGATCGCCTCCGAGCTCGGCCGATCGGGCCGCACCGAGGCAGGGACGCGCGCCGCTGCCGTGCTCGTCCTGCCGATCGTCGTACGAAACCGGACCGTCGCGCTGCTCTACGGCGACGACGGCTCCGTCGACGTGGAGCTCTCCGCGCTCGGCGACGTCATCGCCATCGCGGGCCTCACGGCCGAGGCGATCGAACGCGCCATCCTGCGCAAAAAGCGCGGCGGCGCGGCGGGCGATGGTGCCCCGGCGAAACGCCCTCCCAAGCCCGCGCCTCCGCCGCAGGCCCCGGGCGCAGCGCGCCAGGTCGGCCTCGTCGCGCTCGCCCGTGCCTTCGAGCTGCCTGCGCGCCCCGCGGACGGCGCCGAGCCTGCGCCGCCTGCAGCCGAACCGAAATCGCCGCCGGCGGCCATCTCGTCGATCGCCGTCACCTTGCCGTCCGCCTCCGCGATGGCGCCGGCCATGCTCGAGGCGAGCCCCAAGCCGGCCGCGTCCCCTGCGGACGAGATCTCCTTCGCGGGCATCACCTCGAGCCAGCCGAGCGCCGCGCCCCGGCCGGCCCCCGAGCCGCCGCGCGTGGCCCCTCCGGCCCCCGCGCCCCCGGCCGCGGCTCCCCCGGCCCCTGCGTTCACGGAGACGCTCCAGAGCCCCACGCCCGCGCCGGACTCCGTCGTCCCGCGTGCCGAGCCCCGCGCCCTGCGCTCCCCCGACTCCGACAACGCCTGGGAGCTCAGCGGCCGCCGCGGCGGCCCCATGTCCCGTCGCCGCCGCACGCCCCTCGGCGTCGTCGCGACGGGCCGCATGCGCCTCGGACCCACCACGCCCCCGCCTCCCCCCATCACGGCCGTCTCCCGGCCGCCGGAGGCCGGCCCCGCTCCAGCCCAGCCCCCGCGTGCCGCGCGCCGGGCCATCGCGCCGAGCTTCGGCGGTCGCAGCAAGGCCTCCCTGGGCCTCGGCGCCCAGCCCTTGCCTCCCGAGCCGCCGCCCAACGCCATCGCCGCGCCGCCGACGCCTCCCGTGCCTCCCGTGCGCCCCGTCGTGCCCACGGCACCCGCGCCCCCGCCCGACGCCTTCGCGCCCCCGCCCGAGGTCCCCGCGACCCCACCCGCGCCCGCACCGCCCGTGCGTGTGCCGCCCCCGGGGGAGATGAACTCGCCCTTGCCTCCGGAAACGCTCCCCGGCCCGCCAGTCGAGACCTGGGCCCCCCGCGCGGCCAAGGACGAACCCAGCGCCGTGCCCGTGGGCAGCACGCTCCCGAACCGCGCGCGCGCCGCGGGCTCCGATCCCATCACCCTCGTGCAGCGCTTCCTCGAATCCGGCGCGGAGGACGGCGAGGCCCACAAAGAGCTCGTTCGCCTCGGCGAGGCCGCGATGCAGGCCATCATGGCCCGCTTCCCCGGCCCGCTTCGCATCGACCCGCGTGTCCTCTCGCGTGGCGCCGAGCTCCCGCTCGCCTCGCGCAGCGGCCCTCTGCTCGGCCTCATCGTCGCGATCGGCCGTCCTGCCGTGCCGTTCCTCGCCGTGCGCAGCACCGCGGGTGATCCCGACGTCCGGTTCTGGGCGACGCACCTGCTCGGCGAGCTCATGTATCCGGAGAGCGCGCATGCCATCTTCGTGCGCCTCTTCGACGACGCCGCTCCGGTTCGTCGTGTCGCGCGTCGCGCCGCTGCGATGCTCATCGCCGCGAGTCCCGTGACTGAAGCGCCGATCCTCCCGACGCTCGAACGTCTCGCGCGGACCTCGACTGAGCGTGCCGGCCGGCGCCTGCTCGCAATCGAGACCCTCGGCGAGCTCGCCGTCCCCAAGTCGGTTCCGGTGCTCATCGCAACGCTCGGCGAGACGACCGTGGAGCTCGCGGAAGCGGCACATCGCGCGCTCGTGCACGTCACGCGGCACGACTTCGGCCGCGACGTACGCAAGTGGAACGCCTTCTGGACGACGAACGGCGCGCGAGGTCGCGTCGAGTGGCTCATCGACGCGCTTCTCTCGGAATCGCCCACGCTCCGTCGCGCCGCCGCAGAGGAGCTCGCACCGATCGTCGGCCGAGATCTCGGCTACTACGACGATCTACCCGAGGACGAACGCGAGGCCGCGCAGGTCCGCTACGTCCTCTGGTGGGAGCAAGAAGGCCGCCACAAGAAGCGCAGTTGAACCGCGCTGGTCTCATCGGGGGGCGTTTCGCTGGGGCGTTGCCCCAGGCCCCACCAGGGGTTGTCCACCCCTGGACCCGGACCAGCGCAAGCGCTGGACCCGGGGTCGATGAACTGCGCAACGCGCAGTTCATCGAACAGGCCAGGTCAAGACCGGCGACGGGCTTGCCAGCGGGCAACGTGCCCGTCGCCAGCGTGAAACGCCCCCTCGTGGTCTTGCCACTGCCCTTTGGGAAGAACTGCGCATCGCGCAGTTCTTCCCCCTGAGGTCCAGGGCTTGCCCTGGTTCGGGTCGAGGGGCGAACAGCCCCCGCGGGGTCCGGGGCGGCGCCCCGGCGCGGCGGCTTGCGACAAAAAGCCACGAGGGGGCTTGAGGCCCCCTCGTGGTGTTTTCATCGATTGTCAGGAACGGTCACCGCTCACTTCTTCGCGGCGCCGGACTCCTTGATGACGAGATCGATCATCTTCTTGAACTTCGGGAACGGCTGGGCACCGCTGATGAAGTAGCCCTCCGTCTTGCCCGCGGCTGCGATGTGGAAGCCGGGCGTACCGCTGATGCCCGCCTTGTCTGCCACGCCGCTCTCGCTCTCGATGAACTTCTTGTGCGCCTCGCTGTCGAGGGCGGCCTTGAACTTCCCGAGGTCGAGACCCTGCTCCTCCGCGTACTTCTCGAGCGTCGTACGGGCGAACGCGTCGGGCGTACCGGCGCCCTTGAAGAGCGCGGTGTGCATCTTCCAGAAGCCCTCGTTGCCCTTCTGCTTCTTGGCCTCCTCGGCCGCGAGAGCTGCGGGCATCGCGTTCTTGTGGAACGGCAGCGGCTTGTGGCGCCAAACGATCTTCACCTTGTCGCCGTAGGCCTTCTCGACCTGGGCGACCGTGTCCTCTGCGCGCTTGCAGAAGGGGCACTCGAAGTCGCTGAAGATCTGCATCACGACCTTCGCCTTGTCGCTGCCCTTCCAGGCGGACTCGGCGGGGGCCACGTCGACCGTCTTCTTCTCGGGCGGGGGCGGCGTCTTCCCGTCCTTGATGATCTCGTTGTAGAGATCCTTCGCGGCCACGCCCTTCGCGAGCAGGTCCTGCGCCTTCTTGATCTCCTCGTCGATGACGGTCTTGAACTTCTCGATCGGCTGGGCGCCGACGAGGCGGCGACCGTTGATGAAGAAGTGCGGCGTGCCGCTCGCCTGGAGCTCGTCGGCGAGGTCCTGATCGGCCGTGATCTCGGCACCGTACTTCTTGTCGAGGATCGCGGTCTTCACCTTGTCGACGTTCAGGCCGAGCTCCTTGGCGTAGCCGAGCAGATCGTCGTCGGTGAGCTTCTGCTGGTTCTTCCAGAGCAGATCGTAGGCGGCCCAGAAGCCCGCCTCGCCCTTCTGGGCGCGGGCTTCACGCGCGAGTTCCGCGGCCGGCTCGGCGCGCGGGTGCATCGGCAGCGGGTTGTCCTTCCAGACGATGCGGACCTTGTCGCCGTAGGTCTTCACGACCTCGTCGAGCGTCGGGACCACGCGGCTGCAGAAGGGGCACTGGAAATCGGACCACTCGACGATCGTCACGAGCGCCGTCTCGGGGCCCTTCGCGGGCGACGTGCCGACGGGCACCTTCCAGACGGTCTTGTCCTCTTGCTGCGCCTGCTCGCGGTTCGCCGGCGGGGGCGCCTTCGCCTTGTTCTCCTGCGAGAGCTTGGCGTAGACCTTCTCCGGCTTCGTGCCCGCCTTGATCGCGGCGTCGGCGGCCTTGAGCTGCTCGTCGATCACCTGCTTGAACTTGTCGATCGGCTGCGCGCCGCTGAGCAGGATGCCGTTGATGAACGACGCCGGCGTACCGGAGACGCCCGCGGCCTTACCGGCGGCGAGGTCGGCGTCCACCTTCGCGGCGAACTCCTGCTTGTCGTAGGCGGCCTTGAACTTGGCCTTGTCCACGCCCGCCTGCACGGCCCACTGCTCGAAGTTCTCGGGCGTGAGCGCGCGCTGGTTCTGGAACGCGACCTCGTGGAACTTCCAGAAGGCCTCGGGGCCCTTGATGCGGAACACGGTCTCGGCCGCGACGGACGCGGGACGCGCGTTCTTGTGGAAGGGCAGGGGGTTCGACTTCCAGATGATGCGGAGCTTCTGCGGGCCGTACTGCTCGCGGAGCTGCGTCAGCGTCGCCTCGACCTTGCTGCAGAAGGGGCACTCGAAGTCGCTGAAGAGCACCAGCGTGACGGGCGCGTTCGGGCTGCCCCAGGTGGGATCCTTCGACGAGACGGGGACCGACGCGTCGCTGTGATCCCACGTCCCGCCGGCGACGTACTCCTGCGTCGCCTCGGCGCTGGCCGTGTGGCCCCCGGCGCCGCGATCGATGCCCCACATCAGCGCCATCCCTGCCATGAAGCAGAGAAGGAAGCCGACGATGGCGGTTCCTTTGTTCATGTTTCTTCTCTTCCTTTACGAGACGGTGCTGCCCGCGCGGCGCTCCTCATCGCGCTGCGAGAGCCGACACCCCGATCGCCCCGATGAACGTTCTTCGGGGCGAAAATCCACGATCTCGAGCGTCGTCTTTCGATCGACGCTGCCGTGACACGTGCGGATCGGCGGCGCCCCCCCGCCTTCAACCAGAAAGGGCGCAAAACCGATTCGCGAGTTTTTCCTCTTCGCGCTGGATCGCTTGCATTCGTCTGTCGCTCGCGTGCGATCCCGCGCGCGAGCGACCACGACAAGCGTCAGGCGCGAGGAGGCCTGTCGATCTCTCGGCGAACACCCCTCAGCGGGGCGCCCTCCACCGGCGGGTACGCCGGGAGCTCGACGGCGAACGCCGGTCGGAGATCGAAGGACGCCGAAAGCATGGCGTCCGGTACGGTCGCGACGAACGACGCGATGGGGTTCTGTTCGCCGTGGGAGGGACCGAGGGCTGGACCGAAGTCCGTCCCGTCACACGAGACTCCCGCGTCGATGCGCGCGTCGGTCATCGGGTGGATCCGCCCTGGCGCGACCGCCGTGGCGCCGCGCTCGTCACACATCGCCGCGATCTGAGGATCCACCTCGTCGCTCGGCCCTATGGACGTGGGGGGCGCGGTGCAGTCCACGGCGTCCTCGCTCTCCGGCTGCGCTGCACGCGGCGCAGGCCCGAGCGACGACGACGCATCGTCTTCGCAAGCAGGTACGATCGCTGCGTATGCGCGGAGCGGCACGAGCCAAACCACGGCGAATACCGCCGCGATGGCCAGCGCACGAAGAACCGCGAACCGCAACACCGACCTATCCATAGCCGACCGGAGGGCTTGCGGCAATTGTCTGTGGCCCTCCACGCTCGTCGCGCCTTCCAGATGCCGAATTATTGGCCCACCTTGTCTTACATTCCTAGCGTGTGGGCATGGCGACTGCCCCCCTCGACATGGATCGCGCCGGCATGGAAGGCGCGGCGCAGGCGACGCGAGCTTCGGACCTCGCCGCTCCGCACGACGACGAGCGCGCCGGCGCGGGGCCCGGCGAGGAGCTCCCGCGGGTCCTTGGCCGGTACCTCTTGCTCCGCCGCATCGCGCGCGGGGGCATGGGCGAGGTCTACCTCGCGTCGACCATGGGCATCGAGGGCGCCGAGCGGCCCGTCGTCGTGAAGGTCATTCGCCGCGATCACGCGAGTGATCCGAGCTTCATCGCGCGCTTCCTCGACGAGGCCCGCGTGCAGGCGCAGCTCCAGCACTCCGGCGTCGCGCAGGTCCTCGAGGCCTCGCTCGACGACGAGACCGGCGAGCCCTACGCGGTCGTCGAGCACGTCGAGGGCAAGAGCCTCGGCGACGTGCGCGGCCGCGCGCATGCGCTCGGATATCGCGTCGGCTGGGCCGAGGCCGTCGCGGTCGCCACGATGATCGCCGAGGCCCTCGCGCACGTGCACGAGCGCAAGGATCCCGCGGGCCGCGCGCTCGCGATCGTGCACCGCGATCTCTCCCCGCAGAACGTGATGGTCAGCTACGCGGGCGACGTGAAGATCATCGACTTCGGCACCGCGCGCGGCATGAACCGCCGCTGCCGCACGGTGAGCGGCGTTGTCTTCGCCAAACCCGGCTACGTCGCGCCCGAGGTCGCGAACGGCGACACCGGTGACGCGCGCGTCGACGTCTACGCGCTCGGCGTGATGCTCTGGGAGCTCTGCGCGGGCCGGCGCTTCTTGCAGGGCGACGCGGCCGTGCACATGGCCGCCGTCGCGCGGAACGCGCAGAACCTCCCGCCCATCGCCGCGCAGATCGGTGCGCCGCCCGAGCTCGACACGATCCTCGCCAAGCTCACGGCCTTCGATCGCGAGGTGCGCTACGGCCTCGCCCGCGTCGCCGCGCGCGACCTCGCCAAACTCCTCGGCGCGGCGCCTCCCTTGCCCGGCGGCGAGCGTGGCGTGCGCGCGCGGACGCAGTACCTCATGCAGTCGCTCTTTCCGAGCGAGCCTGCGAAGAGCCGCCGCGAGTTCGCGCGCCTCGTCACCGCCGCGCGCGCCACCTTCGAGGCAACGATCGAGGAGAAGGTCCGCCCCGCAGCGCCGCAAGCTCTTCCTGCCGAGGAAGAGGGCCTCTTGCCCGGCACGCGTCTCCGGCTCGTGCGCGAGATCGGCGGCGGCGCCACGAGCGTCGTGCACGAGGCCGAGCACGTGGATCTCGGCCGCCGCGTCGCCGTGAAGATCCTCGCCCCCGAGCACGGCGCCTCGCCCGAGTTCGCCGCGCGCTTCCGCCACGAGGCCCGCGCCATGTCGCGCCTCTCGCACGAAGGGCTCGTCGACCTCTACGACTTCGGCCGCGCCGCCGACGGCCGCCTCTTCTGCGTCATGGAGCTTCTCGAAGGCGAGACGCTCGAAGCCCTGATCTCCCGCGAGCGCGAGGTCGATTGGCAACGCGCGCTCCGCATCGTGATCCGCGCGCTCGGCGCCCTCGAGGTCGCGCACACCGCGGGCATCGTCCACCGCGACGTCAAACCCGCGAACGTCTTCTTGACCCAGAGCGGCACCGTGAAGGTCCTCGACTTCGGCCTCGCGCACACGCCCGAGGACATCGGCGAGGCCGTCCTCGGCGCGCCGAGCGGTGACAACGCGGTCGCGGCCGGCTTCACGCTCTTCGGCACGCCCGAGTACATGGCGCCCGAGCAGGCCGCGGGCGGCCGCGTCGACGGTCGCGCCGACCTCTACGCGCTCGGCTGCGTGCTCTACGAGATGCTCACCGGCTCGCTACCCTTCACGGGCGCGAGCGCCGCCGCGATCGTCGACGCGAAGATGAAGGGCAGCCCCGAGCGGCCGCGGGATCGTGCGCCTGGCAAGCGCTTGCCCGAGGCCGTCGACGAGCTCGTCATGCGCGCCCTCTCGCGCCACCCCGGCCTGCGTTTCCAGAGCGCCGCCGAGATGCGCGAGGCCGCGATGCTGGCCCTCGGCGCCCCCGTGCGCGCGCGCCGTCGCCGCAGGACCGCAGGGTTTGCCGCGCTCGCCGCCGCGATGGCGTTCGCGACCGTCCTGCTCGCCGGCAAGGCCAGGGACATCGGCGCGATGATCCCCGTCGCGTGGAAGTCCGTCACCGCGCCCGCGCCGGCCGTCGTGGCGGAGCCCGCGCCCGCTGCCGCGCCTGCGACCGATCCCGCGCCCGCCGTCGCTGCGGCCGCCGCGCCCGTGGCCGATCCCGCTTCCGCGCCTGAGCCTGCGCCCGCGCCCGAGCCTGCAGCCGCGCCCGAGCCGCTCCAGCTCGCCGAGGTCCCGATCTCGGCCGATCCGGAGCCGTCTCGGCCCGCGCCTGCGCGTCCTCGCCCGTCGAACCGCGCGTCCAAGAAGGAGGCCGCCGCGAGCAGCCAGATGGTCGCGGCCGTCGCGCAGGCGGACAAGCCGAGCGTCACGCCCGCCTCGGGCGACAAGGCTTCTGCAGGGGCGAACAAGGTCGTCCACGCCGACGACGTCGCGCACGTCGAGCCGACCGAACCTTCACACGCCGAGCCGGCATCGAAGGACAAGGACGAGCAAGCTCGTTTGAGGCGCAAGAAGAAGACCCGCATGGCCTCCAAGCCGGCCGATGGGGGTATCGGGGGCGCAGCTCGGCCTGGCCGAGCGGAGCCACCGATCGTGAAAGACGGGCAAGGCGCGAAGCCGGCGAACAAGACCAAGTAGCCGTCAAGCTCCCCCGGCAGCGCTCATTTTGCTCGATCGCGCGCCGTCACGTTGTATACCGCGCACACTCGATGGCCCAGATTGCTCCGCCCGCCGTGGGTGAAAACGTCGTCACCTCCGGCCCGCCGCACCGAGCCATTCTCAAGCTCGCTCTGCCAACGGTCGGGGCGATGCTCACGCAGAGCGTCGTCAACGAGATCGACATCGTCTTCTTCGCCCGGCTGCCCTGCCCGGAGTCGTCGAACGCGCAGGCCGCGCTCCTCCCGTCGCTGATCGTCCTCTGGCTCTTCGGCGGCTCGCTCTCCGCGATCTCCGTCGGCACGCAAGCCTTCGTCGGCCGCCGCTTCGCCGAGAAGAAGCACGAAGACGCAGGCGCGGTCCTCTTCAACGCCGCGCTCTTCGCGCTCGTCGCGGGCGTCATCTTCTCCGCGATCGGCTACCTCGCCACGCCCCACATCCTCGGCGCAATCATCAAGGTCGAGGGCGCTCGCACGGCCGCAGACGAGTATCTGCGCTGGCGTCTGCTCGGCGTCACCTCGATGGCGACGACGTTCGCCTTCAAGGCCTTCTTCGACGGCATCGGCAAGACGCACATCCATCTCGTCTCGGCCGTCGTGATGAACGCGCTGAACATCGTGCTCTGCTTCTTGCTGATCTTCGGCAACGCCGCGCTCGGCATCCAGAAGATGGGCATCGCAGGCGCGGGCATCGCAGGGTTCGTCTCCACGTACGTCGGCCTCGCGATCATGGTCGGCTACGCGCTCCTGCCGCAGTTCCGGAAGCTCTACGCCCCGTTCCGCTGGAAGAACCTGGACCGAGGGCTCACCTGGTCGGTCCTGAAGCTCTCGATCCCGAGCAGCGTGGCGACCATCGCAGTGATGACAGGCTTCGCACTCTTCGCGATGATCGCAGGCAAGCTCGACGAGGTGCACCCCATGGGCGTCGTCTCGGCGATGTGCCCAGGCGGCAAGGCCGAGCCAGTGAACGGCGCAGCGACGACCGTGATCGTCGGCGTCCTCAAGCTGACGTTCACCGCATGTCTCGCGTTCGGCACGTCCACGGCAACGCTCGTCGCGCAGTCCCTCGGCGAGCGCAACGGCGACAAAGCCGAGACATTCGGCTGGACGTCGGTGCGTCTGGGTCTCCTGATCTTCGGCGTCGTGGGTCTCTGCGAGGCCGTCTTCGCGCCGCAGATCCTCTCGTTCGTCACGCACAGCGACGTCGTGCGAGACGTCGCACTCGGCCCGATGCGGCTCATGGGCATCTGCACGCCGATCATCGCAATCGGAATGATCCTCACGCAGGCACTCTTCGGCGCCGGCAACTCGCGCTTCGTGATGATCGTGGAGCTCGTGCTCCACTTCCTCTGTCTCGTCCCGCTCGCATGGCTACTCGGCATCACGCTCGACCTAGGCCTGATGGGCATCTGGGCCGCCGGCGTGGTCTACGCCGTGCTCCTCGCAAGCGTGATGGTCTTCAAGTTCCGCAGCGGCGACTGGAAGAAGATCGCGCTGTAGGGAAACGTGTCGCCGGGGTTTCACCCCGGGCCCGACCAGGGGTTGTCCACCCCTGGACCCGGACCAGCGCAAGCGCTGGACTCGGGGTCGATGAACTGCGCTCCGCGCAGTTCATCGAACAGCCGCAAGCAAGACCCGCCACGACCCTGCCCACCAAGACTGCAGCGCTGACGTCTCGCCGGGCAACGCCCCCGTGGTCTTGTTACGGGCCCGTTGGAAGAACTGCGCGTAGCGCAGTTCTTCCACCAGAGGTCCAGGGCTTGCCCTGGTCCGGGTCGAGGGGCGGACAGCCCCCGCGGGGTCCGGGGCAGCGCCCCGGCGCAGCGGCTCAGCTCAGCGCCCGAACGCGGATCCCGTCCAGCGATATCGCACCGGGCCGAGGTTGCTCCAGGGGAGCAGCAGCGGCTCGATGCCGCCGACTGCGCTCGTCTCCTGCGCGAAGGGGTAGGTTGCGGCGGTCCATTCGGTTGCTTTGCCTGGGGCGAGCTCGATCTCCACGAGCTTGCCGGCCTTCACGAATCGGTGGGTGCCGCTCACCTTCTTCTTGCCGATCGAGCGCCCGATCTCTGCGGCGAACACGCGCTTCAGGCCCTCGCCTTCGACCTTGTAGACGAGCAGCACGTCGCGATCGACCGTGCCGCTGCTCCCCTCGAGCGTAGCGTTCGAGTGCAGCGTGCCTTGCACGATGATCTCGGCTTTGCCGTCGCCGGTCAGATCCATCGCGCTCACCTCGCTGATGTCCGTGCCCTTCGTGAACTGCGACAGCGTCAGGAACGAGTAGCCCGTGCCGCCCTTGAAGCCCTTGCCGAAGATCACGAGGTCCCGATCGTGGAGCAGCACCGTCTCGGCTTGTTTGTCGCCTGAAACGTCTGCGGACACGTTGAACCGCGGCTTGCCCGCTACGCTGCGCTCTTTCTTGTAGAGCGCGTACACCTGCTCCAGAAGCTCGCCGGCGCTCGGACCCTTGGGCGCCTCGGGCTTCACGGTCTCGCTGGACGGCTTGGAGGCGGCTGCGGGCGGAGGCGTCGCGGCTTGTGTCGCCTCGCCGGCCTTTGTGAAGGCCTTGCCGTTCCATTTGTACGTCCGTGAAGCGATCGTCTCCCAGGGCAGCAGCGCGGGATCCATCGAGGTCTCGCGTGACTCGTTGTAGTTGCCTGCGTGGAACTCCTTCGCTTTGCCGGACAGGATCGTGATCGCGACCTTCGCGCCGTCGCTGTCGAAGCGAACCTCGTTCTCGACTGCGCCCTTCTCCGTCACGACCGCGATCTCGTGCTGGAACAGCGTCGCCGGCACGTCGGACTTGCCGAACTGCAACACCTGCAGGTACTCGCGGTACTTCTTCGGCGTCCCGAGACGCTTGCGCAGGATGATCTCCGCCTGCCCGTCGCCCGTCAGATCCCGCGCCTCGAACGAGGGCAACATGCCTGCGGAGACATCGACGCCGAGGTCGTTCCAGTAATACTCGGTGCCTTTGCGGAACGTCGGACCGAGGACCACGAGGTACCGATCCCACACGAGCACGCGCTCCTTCAGCGCGTCACCTGCGACGTCCGCGATCAGGTTGAACTTGGGCGCGCCGCGGACGCTCTTCTCCTTGAGCAGCCCCTCGGCGAGCGCTTGCTCGCTCTCGATCGACACGGGCGGCAGCGACTCGTACTTCGTCGAGGGCGCCGTACCGACTGCGGACTCGATCGTGCTGCCCGTGTCGGCGTCGTGCACGTGGATCGCGCCGCGCAGACCGACGCGGGTCGTGGCGGCGGGGGGGAAGGCGGTCCAGGGGATCGTTGCTTCGAGCGTCCAGCCGCCGCTGCGCGGGGCCTCGATGACCTTCGCGCCCGTGATGGCCTTGCCTTCCTTCGTCTTGGCCGCGCCGGGGGCTTTGCCCGGGTCGCCGGGGTAGAGCAGCACTTCGTGGACGACGCCGCCCGGGAAGCCGAGCGTGAGGGCGACGTGGTCGCCGCCGCCGCCGCGCAGGACGTCGTCGTTGACGTCGACCGCGACGAAAAGGCTCGTGCCGTCGTAGGAGAGGGCGGCTTTGGCTTCGAGGTCCGTCTTCGACGGCTTGCCCTTGGTGGCGTACGAGAGCGCCATCAACGAGGGCCACTCCTTGGGTACGCCGTCGAGCTTGATGGACTTGGCTTCGACGAGCGCGGCGCGCACGGCCGACCCTTCGGCGGCGGCGGGAGAGGTGGCGAAAAAGGCCCCCGCGAGGGCGGCGAGGGCGGTGAGGGCGGAGCCAAGGCGAGCGCGGTGGGGCGTCATGAGCAGGATATGGACGGGGGTAGGGGACCTTTGTTCACCGGGTGTGAGGCCCCGCGAAGGCCGTTGTTCCCGCGAAGATACCCGGGGGTTGTGACGAGCGGGAGGCGGTCAATCGTGTGTCCAGGGGGGTGGAACGTTTGAACGGTGGTTGGTCACCGTTACGCGAGGGCGACCGAACGTTCGATGGGGGACGGGAGAACGTGACGCGAGAGGGATCGAACGGCTGAAGACGCGCGCGTCAGCGTGGACCGAGGTTCTTCGAAGGCTCGGAGACGCGCGCGTCAAACGTGACGCGAGGGTGTTCGAAGCTTCGAAGGGGGAGGAGAGAGCGTGACGCGTGGGGGGTCGAAGGGTTGGAGACGCGCGCGTCAGCGTGGACCGAGGGGGCTCGAACGCTTGGCGGGGCACATGCCGTGGTGACGCGCCAAAAAGCCGTCGAGCGGGACCCCTGGAGTGTCGCTAATACCTTAGGAGATCCCCCGGCTCTGCCGGGGAGGCAGCCGAAGTTTGACATTTCCGGGGGTCTAAAGGCGGAACCCCCTTCGTGAGCCGCTCAAAGCAACACGAAAGGGGTTCCAGTGGACGAGT